>CATQHX010000015.1 GCA_958296065.1 Vicinamibacterales bacterium
AAAAGGTCGGCCGTCAGCACATAGCCCAGCCACGGCGCCCACCCGGAGAACTCCGACAGCGTGATGCTCGGCGGCACGCCGACCTCAGCCGGCGGGTAGCTGGTGACGCCCAGCTCATGTTTGACCACGATGAAGAACGCACAGATGACGCCCACCGCGTGCGCCGCACCCGTGTGGCGGATCAGCGCGTGGGCCAGCAGCACCAGCGCACACAGCTCCAGCATGGGCGGTGCGAGCAACAACCCGAAATAGAGGGTCGGATCCGACAGGCTGAAGGCGTCGGGAGTCGCGAAGACCGTCACGATCCACACCGCGAGCACCGGCGTCAGGCCGAACACCACGGTCACGGCAGCCGCGGCGAGGGCGCGGCCCGCCACGCGGCTGCCCAGCGGCGCGGGGGTGGCGTCGGCGATCTCGCCGAAGCCGGCGCGGTCGTCCCGGCGAGCCATGACGCCGACGAATCCGGCCACCATGAACACGATCACGAGGTAGTAGAACTCGATCAACAACGGCTCGATGAGATCGGGGCGCGGGAGGAAAGGGCCGTCGGCATGCAGGATGATGTGGACGAACGAGCCGCCCACGCCCATGGCGGCCAGAACGAGCATCGCGAGCGGCGTCCCCCACCCGCGGAAGGAGAGGGCGAAGTGCCACGCTGCCTCGCTCCAGGTGGCGCCGAGCCACGACGGCCGCACGGGCGCGCCGAGCGGAGGAACGCCGGAACCCGCCGGCTCGGCTCTCGTCTCTCCCCCGGCGCGGTCCGCTGCCCGCACCGCGGGCGCCGGTTCCAGGGCCAGCCGCTCACGCTCCACCCGGCGCAGCACGATGCCCAGGAGCAGCAGCGGCGGCAGCGTCCAGAAGAGCCGGTTGGCCACGAGCGGGGCCGTCATCTGCAGAACGCCCACCGCCTTCTCGCGCGGCGTCCAGGCGTTGGCCTGCTCCTCCGCCTCGGCGAACGCGGACGGGTCGAGGAGCGACGCGAGCGCGGGGTTCGCGTCGCCGCCGCGCACCACCACCATGGCGACCATCCAGATCAGCATCAGCGCCGCCGCGCAGGCGAACGGCCCGGCCAGCGCGCGCGTCCGGATCGCCGCGCACACGAACAGCGCGCCGAGCCCGGCCGCCGACGGCAGGGTCAGGATCAGCAGCGAGTGGCCGATCGCGAAGAGGGGCTGCGGCCCGACCGCGTCGGGAGGGAACACGCCGAGCGCGCCGAGGGGAGGGACCAGCACGAACCCGATCCCCGTCGCCAGGGACAGCACGCAGGCGAGGCCCAGCGCGCCGACGTAGCGGCCGGCGAGGAGAGCGGGCAGCGAGACCGGCGCCGACAGCACCACCTCGTGCAGGCCGGCCGTGCGGTCGCGCACCACGACCTGCGCGAAGAGCCAGGCCCAGACGAAGAGCAGCCAGACCGCCTGCCCGCTGACCATCAGGTAGACAAGGTGCGGGCTGTTGCGCGGCACGTCGGTCGCCCCGAGGTCGCGCAGGTAGTCCGCGTTCAGCAGCACCAGCATCAGGTAGGCGATCAGCCCGGGGAACGCGATGGGGATGAGCGGCCCCTGGCAGCCGGCGCGGAACTCGTACCAGGCCTCGCTGGCGGCGAAGCGCAGGGTCGTCATGCCATCACCTCCTCGTCCCGGACCCCCGCGCGCGCGATCGCCGCGTGATAGACGTCCTCCAGCCGCGGTGCGTGGGGGGCCCATATCTCGCTTGGCGTGACGGGCGCCTCGACGACCACCAGCGCGCCGCACGGCGTCGCCGAGACGTGCAGCGCGGCGTCCGGCAGCGGCTCGCCGCGCGGCACGACGCGCGACCACAGGCGGCCTTCGAGCGGCTCGGTCAGGGCGGCGGGGGTGCCCTCGGCGACGATGCGCCCGGCGGCGAGAATCGAGAGCCGCTCGCAGAGGCTCTCGACGTCGTCGACGATGTGGGTCGAGAGCAGCACGATGTTGTCGGCCGCGATGTCGGCCAGCACCCGGTGGAAGCGGCTGCGCTCCGCCGGGTCGAGACCCGCCGTCGGCTCGTCGACGATGAGCAGGCGCGGGTCGCCGGCGAGGGCCAGCGCGATGCCGAAGCGGCGCAGCATGCCTCCGGAATAGGTGGCGACGGCGCGGTCCGCGTCGGCCCGGAGGTTCACCCGCTCGAGGAGCTGCGCGACCTCGCGCCGCCGCTCGGACGCGTCGGTCCTGCCCTTCAGCCAGGCGAACCGCTCCAGGAGCTGCCGCCCGGTGACGGTCGGGTAGGTGCCGATGTGCTGCGGCAGGTACCCCAGCCGCCGCCGCACGTAGTCGGGGTCGGCGAGGGCGTCGACCCCGTCGAGCGTGATCGTCCCGCTGTCCGGCTTCTGCAGTGTGGCCAGGGTCCGCATGAGGGTGCTCTTGCCGGCGCCGTTCGGGCCGAGCAGACCGTAGAGACCCGGCCCGACGGTCAGGTCGACCTTGTCGAGGGCGCGGATGCCGCCCGGGTAGGTCTTCGTCAACCGGTCGACCCGCAGGCCTTCGATAGCGTTGGTCATGACGTGCTCCAGGTACCGCTACCAGTCGAAGTCGACGCCGGCCCCGACGGCGCGCGGGTCGGCCATCCGTCCGTAGACTCCCGGCAACCCGAACAGCCGCCCGTCGAACAGCGCCAGCTCGTACTGGTCGTCGAGCAGATTGGCGCCCCACAGATAGACTGACCATCCCGATCTGCCGTAGCCGACACGGCGCCCAGGAGGCTGCGGCTCGAGACCTGGGTGAAGAGAGGCGCCGCGATCTCGGTGTAGGCGTCGTCCGTGTAGCTGAACGTCCCGCTGGCGAACCAGCCGCGCGGGTCGCGCCAGCCGAGCCCGACGGCGCCGTTCCAGGATGGCGACTGGGGAAAGGCCCGGCCGGCGAGATCGGTGCCGTCGAGCACGAAGTCGATGAACTCCGAGTCGGTGACGCCGAGCGAGGCGAACACGTTCAGCGCGCTGCTCACGTAGTACTCCGACTCGACCTCGACCCCGCGCAACGCCGACCTCCCCGCGTTGGCGATGAGCGCGTCGAATCCAGGGAAGCCGCCTTCGGCCGTGTACGGGATCTGCTGCTCCCGCCAGTCGATGGTGAAGACGTTCGCGTTGAGCGTCAGCCGGCCGTCGGCCGTCGGCCGTCCGATGGCGGACGAACAGCTCGTAGTTGTCGGTGAACTCCTCTCCGTACGCCTCCGCCACGCCGAGGAAGACCGCGAACGCGAAGCCTCCCGCCTTGTACCCGCGGGCGTACGAGGCCCCGAGCGACGTGCTGGGGGTCAGGCTGTAGGCGAACGACCCGGAGGGCAGCACCTGGCTGAAGGTCTTCTCGGCGTTCAGGTCGCTCGTCAGCCCGTTGTTGTCGGCGAAGTTGTCGTTCCGCCGCGTCTCGCGGTTCAGCCGCACGCCTCCCGTCAGGAGCACGCGGTCGCTCACGGTCCACTCCGCGCGTCCGAACACGCCGAGCTAATCGACCTCCTCCAGCAGGCGGGTCTCGCGGTTGAAGGGCGCGACGCCCCCCATGCCGTCCGGGAAGATGCCCGAGCCGCGGAACCCGAAGGAGTAGTCGCCCTCGGAGTAGAAGAGGCCGATCAGGCCGTCCACCGACTCGCCCCGGTACGCCGCGCGGATCTCCTGGCTGACGATGCCGTCGTGCCCCGCGGCGTCGACGTTGAGGAAGTCGAACGACGACAGGTCCGCGTCGAACTTCTGCGTCAGGTCGAATCGGCTGTAGCCGGTGATGGCGTCGATCGCCCAACGGTCGTCGAGGGCGACGTGGGTCTCGAAGTTCACGAAATCGAGGGTCGACGGGTACTGGTCCGGCCGGTTCCAGGGCTGCTGGCGGTCCTCCGAGGTCACTCCCGCGGCCTCGTTGGCGACGACGAGGGCGAACGGGTTCGTGTCGGAGTCGTTGCGCAGCCATGTCAAGTCGAACCGGACGCGGTCGTCGGCCCGCGGGCGGAGCGAGAGCTGCCCCCGGATCGTCCGCTCGTCCGTCCGCTGCACGTCGTCGTCGCCGGTGACCACGTTGGTGGTCGCGCCCCGGGCGTAGCGGTCCTCGACCGTCAGGCGCGCGGCGAGAACGTCGTTCGCGACGGCGGGCAGCGGCAGGGCCAACACGCCGCCGGTCTGGTCGGCCACCGTGCCGGAGGCCTCGCTAGACCAGATGCTCCCCGACACAGTCAAGGGCGGGGCGGCTGTCGTTGGCCCGAAGGCCATCGGCCAGACGGTCGGCCGCCGGCTCATCGAGGACGATCTCGCTCGGCGTCCCGGTGATGCGAGAATGCCCCATGACCGGACGGCGAGTCGGAAGCATCGACGCCCTGCGGGGGCTCGTCATGCTGCTCATGCTGGTGGACCACGTGCGCGAGACGGTCTATCTGCACGCGCAGGTCGGCGATCCGGTGGACGTCATGACCACGCCGCCCGGGCTGTTCCTCACCCGTTCGCTGAGCCACATCTGCGCGCCGGTCTTCATCGCCCTGACCGGGCTCGGCGCCTGGTTCCACGGCTCGTCCCACACGCGGCGGGAGACGTCCATGTTCCTGCTCGAGCGCGGCGCGTTCCTCGTGCTGCTCGAGCTCACCGTCGTCGGGTTCGCCTGGACCGCGGAGTTTCCTCCGTCGAGGTTCTTCCTGCAGGTGATCTGGTGCATCGGTATCTGCATGATCGCGCTCGCGGGGCTGCGGCACCTGAGCCGGCCCTGGCAGTTCGCGGTGGGGCTGCTGCTGGTCGCGGGGCACAACCTGCTCGACGGCGTCGTCCTCAGCGGCGAGTCCCCGTTCTTCGTTCCCTGGGCCATCCTGCACCAGCGCGACATCATCGAGCTCGGCGCCGGCGTCACGGCGCGAACGAGCTATCCCGTCCTCCCGTGGATCGGGGTCATCGTCCTCGGCTTCGCGACGGGGCCGTGGTTCGCGCGCATCCGCTCGGAGGGAACGACGGTGCGTCGTCTGCTGACGCTGGGCGCCGCCCTGCTCGCCGGCTTCGTGGCGATCCGCTGGCTGAACGTCTACGGCGATGCTCCCTGGTTCGTCGCCCCCGACGCGCTGACGACGCTGATGAGCTTCCTGTCCCTCACCAAGTACCCGCCGTCGCTGCTGTTCCTGCTGGCGACGCTGGGGGCCGGGGCGGTTCTGCTGGCGCTGTTCGAAGCGACCGAGGACCGGCGCATCACCGCAGCGATCGCGACCTTCGGGGCGGCTCCGATGTTCTTCTACGTTCTCCACCTGTACGTGCTGAAGGCGGGTTACCTCGTCGCCCATGCCCTGTAC
This sequence comes from Vicinamibacterales bacterium, assembly GCA_958296065.1. Lineage (GTDB taxonomy): Bacteria > Acidobacteriota > Vicinamibacteria > Vicinamibacterales > UBA8438 > WTFV01. Next base: position 5,263 of record CATQHX010000015.1, read on the forward strand.
GGACCGAATCAGGGCGAGTACCTGAGCGTGCCGAACGTCGGAACTCTGTGGCTCCTGGCTGCCGCGCTGTCGGTACCGCTCTACTTTCCGACCCGTGGATTCGCCCGTTGGAAGCGGAGGCGCAGGGATCTCGTCTGGCTGCGCTACTTCTGAGACGTGCGGGGAGGAACGCGTCCATTCGTCTCTTCCGGCGTCTCCATGGTCGGGGCGGCCGCCCTCGCGGACGGCGCAGCGGTCGCGACATCGAACGCAGTCGATTTCAGTCGGTTCGCGGCTGCTGGCCCTGAAGCTGGCGTAGATCGAAGCGATCGATGCGGTCGACGGCAGGCAGTACATCGCGGTCGGCACGGTTACTCGGGAACGTCGGGGACGTTTCACCGCCTGGCACCCCAGCCAGCCAGGATGAGGTCAACAACCGTGAAGAGGAGGAGCAGCACAATGCGGACCCGCGGACACGATGACACCGCTGCGACCTGCCCGACGATCTGTACAACCACGTGGGGGCGAACGCCGCCATCAACCGGAACATCGCCATCTACGACCGCTTCATCCTCAACACCAGCGACGACGTGTACGTCTTCGGACTCGACGCCGAGACGGGCGAGCTCGCCTGGGAGACGGAGATCTTCGACTACATGGAGATCTCGGCCCTGCACAGCTCCGGACCGATCATCGCCGACGGCAAGGTGATCTCCGGGCGCATATCGAAGTCCTCAAGCGTCATCCCCTTGTTGAGTTGTGCCAGGGCCGCCGCATCGGCGGTCTCCAGGCGAGAGATTGCCTTGTCGTGAGAGCCCACATCGCGCAGCCGATAGACATCGAAACCGGACGAGCGTTGATACCCATCGTTCAGTGAGCCTGGTCGGCTTTTGACACTTCCATCATGAACTCGATTCCCAGCTTGGCGAACAGAGCCTGCTTTTGGCCGGTAGTATCAATCCTCCCGAGGCGATCGTTGGCGGTATGGAGCGCGGCATTGTGCTCCCCGGCACGCGTCTCGAAGGGATGTACGGCGGGAACACCCACCTCCGTCCACGCGGCATGGTCCGAGCACGCGTAGCCGCAGGCCGTGTCGCCGAAAGTAATCTCGTGAGAACCGGGACCGTTGTACTCGCCGATGAGACGTTTCAGGAAGTTCGTCAAGTCAGTGCTCACGTAGTCGGTGACGAAATACAGGTCACGGGGAGACCCCGAAAAACCCGTCATGTCCAGTTGCATTGCCCCCACGACGTTTTTCCCGGCCAGGTCGTATTCCCGCGCAATAGCGCGGGAACCGCGCAAGCCGACCTCTTCGGCCGCGTAGGCCATGAACTGCAGCGTTCGCCGCGGACGGAAGTCCGAAGCAAGCATTACGCGCAGGACCTCCGACACCACCGCAATACCGGACGCGTTGTCGTCGGCCCCGGGGGCGTCCGACTGATTCGACGCGTTGATCGAGTCGAGGTGGCCCCCGATCAGCACGATTTCGTTCGGGATTACCGTACCCTCGATGGAGGCAATGACCGAGTCCTGCTCCCACGGGTGCTCGAAGCGCGTGACCGAAAAGTCGCTTCGCCCGCTGCCGTAGCCTTCCCAACGCGCCTGTAGCCCAACAGAGGCGTTACGGCCCGCGTTGCTGCGGTAGTAGCGGGTGCCCATCCCTTGCAGCCATTCGATCGTGTCGATGATTCGTCCGGCATCGACCAACGCGAGGGCAGGCGCAACGTGGGCCTGCTGGTCAATCGCAGCGGGCGACACCCCGGAGCGATTCAAGTACGCTTCCGAATAGAAGGGATTGCCCGCCTCGATCATGGCAGCAGCAAGCGACCGATGAAGCGTATAGCCGCCGCACCGTCCCTTGTTGTGAAACGCTCGGTGCAGTGGCTTCTCGAGCTCGGGAAAGTATCGTGCGATGGCTCGGTCGTCAACCGGGCTAAGCAGACGGAAGTCGCGAATCTGATTCCGCGTCAGTGTTGCAGAGTCGGCGAGGGCCGCTGCGAGGTCGGACGCAGAATCGTGGCCGAATACGATCCACTGCCGCTCGTCCTGTCCCGCCGCCACGTCAGCCACGCGTAGCAGCAATATCGCGATTGCAAGAGCGTACTTGAGGGACATCTTCCGGTTCCTTCATTGCAGCGACTCCTTCGGCGGTCGGCCCGGTCGGTAGAGCGCTCCGTTCCCTGGGCGAGGTCGACCTTGGAGCGTGAGAAGATCCGCACGACCGTTCGCAGGGAGGACACGCGGAGCGTCGAACACCATCACCAGTACTTAGTGTAGGCACGAACTGGCGTCGGCGACGCCTAGGGATCTTCCGAGGATGCGGGCTGAGCCCAGCGTCAGATGGCCGACGCTCTCGGTTCTGCGACGGCACCGTGACCGACATCGTGGTCGCCGCCCCAGGCGGGGCTTGCGCTCGTCCCCGTCCAGGAGCCCATTGAGGACCGAATAACGCCCTGTCCTGCGCCACCGCCGCGTCCGGCGCCATCCAGCAGCGGCGCGATCGCCGGCCGCGGCCAGCAACACCGGACTTCTGGACCATTCGAGCGGCCGCACTTTGTTGACCGGGTCCAGGTCGCCGCCGGCGTTGGAGTTCCTCGTCGGATCGGTCCCGGCCGCCGCCGCCCATCACCGGCACCGTCAGTTCTGGTCGGCCGTCGCGTCAATCGGCTAGCAGGTAGATCGAAGCGTCAGGTCACATCGACGCGTAGCGGCGTGTACCGTGCGAGGGCGTCGAAGTCACCATCGCGGTGCAGGACAGGCAGGTCGGCCCGGACGGCCAACGCGCCGATGGGACAGTCCATGAGAACGCGAACGGTCTCGCCCCGACGGCGGCACTGCCGGTACAGCACCGCGGCCCGATCGAAGTCGCCGGGCTGCATCGGCCGCGCGGGGCTCCAGCACCGTCGAGAGCGACTTTCGCCTTGCGGAGCAGCGTCCGCCGTCCTCAGTTCGCGGCTGCGCTTTCGACCGGCTCGATTCTCAGCACCGCCCCTGCCTCGTGGTCCGTCGTCACGTACAGCAGGCCATCCGGTCCCTGCTTCACGTCGCGGATTCGCTGGTTGAGCTCGGTCAGCAGCGGAATGTGACGCACCGGCAGTCCCCGTGGTTGAGGACGATGCGTTGCAGTTGGGTGGTGGACATCCCGCCGATGAACAGGCTTCCCTTCCACGCCGGAAACGCGTCGCCCGTAATAGAGGGCCATGCCGCCGGGAGAGATGACGGGGTACCAGTAGAGCAACGGCTGCTCCATGCCGGGCGCGCAGGGCTCGGCCAATTCCGCCGAGACGATTCTCTACGAGGAGCTGTCGGACGTCGAACGGCCCTGGCTGGGAATGCGGTATCCGACGCCGCGTTCCGTGAAAATGTAGGCTGGGTGTTCCGCATCGTCACCCAGCTTCCGGCGGATCTGCTTGACAAAGACCCGCACGAGCTTGTTGTTGCCGCCCTTGCGCCGGGTCCAGACCTGGCGCAGCAACGCTTCGTACGTCAAGACCCGCCCCGCGTTGAGCGAAAGCACGCGCAGCAAGTCGAACTCGGTAGCAGTCAGCTCCACCTCGTGCCCGGCTACGCTCACCCGGCGCTCCTCGTAACGGATGACCAGGTCCCCGAGCACGAAAGCGTCGGGCTCGGCGCGCCTGCGCAACTCGGCCCGGATGCGCGCAATCAGCTCGGTCGGCGAGAAGGGCTTGACGATGTAATCGGCGGCGCCCGCTTCCAGGGCCCTGGCGACCGTCTCGTCGCGCCCGTAGACGGAGAGAAAGATGACCGGCAGGTCCGCCAGCTCGGGGACGCGCTCCAGCAGCTCGATGCCGTCGGTCTCGGGCAGCATGAGGTCGAGCAGGACCAGGCGGGGCCGCTTCTCGCGAATGATGTGCGACAGCTTGCGAGGGTCGCCGGTCACCACTGCCGCGTAGCCGGCCTGTGAGAGCGTGTCGCGCACGTGGCGCAGGGTCTGCGGGTCGTCGTCCACCACCAGGATACGGTCCGCGTCGGGCTCGTCGTCCGCCGCGTGCGACTCGCCGGCGGCGGGGGCGTCCGCCGTGCGGGCTGCATCGCTCACCGGAATCGTGAACGTGAACCGCGTGCCCTGGCCGAGGCCGGCGCTCTCCGCCCAGATGCGTCCACCGTGGGCCTCGACCACACCCTTGCAGATGGCCAGACCCAGCCCGCCGCCGAGCCCCCGCGCTCTCTTGCCGGCGGCGACGCCGGCATACTTGCGGAACAGGTGCGGAAGCTGTTCCGGCGCGAGGCCGCTGCCTTCGTCGGCCACCGAGACCGCCACGTGCACGCCGTCGCGCACCGCCGCCACGCGGATGGGCGACGACTCCGGAGCGTGCCGGGCCGCGTTGGCGAACAGGTTGTTCAGCACCTGCACGATGCGCCGCCGGTCGGCCATCACCGGGGGCAGTGCGGAAGGAAGGTCGACGAGCACCGTGTGCCGGCCCCCGCTGCCGAGGAACGTGTTCCGCGCCCGCTCCACCAGGCGCGCCACCTCCGAGGGCTCCGGCGAGACCGACAGCGTGCCGGTCTCGATGCGCCCCGCATCGAGAAGGTCGCCGATGAGGCCGTACATGTGCTCGGCCTGCTCGTCGATGATCCGGTGGAACTCGCGCATCTCGGCCCGGTCCAGCTCGCGCGGCTCGTCGAGCAACCTGGCGGTCGAGCCCTTGATGGAGGTGAGCGGCGCGCGCAGCTCGTGGCTGACCAGGCTCACGAACTCCGTCCGTTGCCGCTCCAGCTCCCGTAGCGGCGCCAAATCCTGGATCGTCACCACCACCGACTCGACCTCGCCGTCCGCCTCGATCGGCGTCACGTTTATCAGCGTGGTGAGGCGCCGCCCGTCGGGAACCGACAGCTCGATCTCCTCGGCGCGCATCGTCGTAGCGCTGGTCAACTCCTGTACGAGCCGAAGCTCTTCGAAGGTGACCTCGCGCCCGTCCGCGAGCCGGCACCGCATCACTTCCAGCAGTTGCTCCGGCGGCTCGCCCGGCGTGTGCAGGCTCTCCCCGATCCGCTTCGTCTCGCGGTTGATCGACACCAGCCGGCCGGTCGGCGCGTCGAACACGGCGACGCCGACCGGCGAGGTGTCCACCAGCGCCTCGAGGCGGGCGCGGGCCCGCTGCTCGTCGCGATGCGCGCGGGCGTTGGCGATCGCCGTCGCCGCCTGCGAGGTGAACAGCACCAGCAACTCCTCGTCCTCGCTCGTGAACTCCCCGGCGCCCTCCTTCTCGCTCAAACAGAATGTGCCGAGTCGCTGGCCCCGATGGCGCAACGGGGTGGCCTGCAGGCTCCTTGAGAGGATCGGGACCGGGGTGTAGCCGAGCGAATGGACGTAGGCGGCGAAGTCCGCCCGCCGCAGGGGTGCCTCGAGGTCGCGCAAGTGTTCGAAGAACCCCGGCCCGTCGGCCCACTCGATCATCTGCCGGTACTCGTCCGGCGCGAAGCCCGACGCGACGAAGTCCTGGAGCTTGCCGGCGTCGTCGATGGTGGTGATGGCGCCGTAGCGGGCGCCGGTCAGAGCGCGGGCGCTCTCGACGATTTCGCGCAGCACGGTCCCGACGTCGAGGCTGGAGCTGATGCGCACGCTCGCGGCGCTCAGCAGGGAGATGCGCTCGCGCAGCCTCTCGATCTCGCGCCGCGGTCCGTCGTCGTCGGCCATTTGTCCGCTCCTCCTCGCTGTCGGCGCACGCTCCCTTGGCCCGGCCCGCCGTAGCGGCCGGTCCTCGAAGCCCGCGTCGGGCGCGAACCTACCCATTACCTGCGGAGATTATAATGTTACATCTACCACGCTAAATATGGCATATGCTTTCCCTAACCTTATAAATGCGCGCTATAACTGCCTTGAGCCCTGTACGCCAGTAGGTAGGCGACCGCCTGAACGACTTGCGTCCGCTTATCGGGAAGGGACGACGTGAGTGCCTTCACCGGTCAGCGTCAGATCGCGACCGTAGTGCTACATGCGCCTCGGCCGGCGCACTGTAAGCTCCTTTCCGGTTAGTGGATTGGCGGAAGCCGATATGCGGGAACCGTACGGCGAGCGCCGAGCCGAAACAACTCAAGAGTTGCTGAAGTCCTCTTCAGCAACACGTCAGACTACGGCCGCACGCAGGCTGTGCCGTCGAACCACCCGGCCCTCCCGAAACTTCAGGGCGATTTCAGAGAAACCCCCGCTGATCGAGCTCGGGCTCCCGGTATACGAGTTCTCCGACTTCCCTGAAGCGGCAGGGAACGCCGCCGAGAGGGCTACGGAGCACTCCAGCGCCACGTTCTCTGTCGTGATCAGCCGCTCCACGCGTTCCGCATCATCGTCCGCTGTTGCTGGTTGCGGAAAGGCGGCCGCGAAGAGACGCTGGTAGATCGGTGAGGCCGCAAGCGCGCCATTAGACGCGCGTCGCGTGTCCCGCAAGGCCGAGCTCGACCAGATCGGTTCCGAACATCGGCACGAGCACTTGCTCTTCCAGCGACCGCAGCGTCGGATTCGCCCACGTCAGCGCGTCGCGGTACGCCACGTTGACGAGCGACATGGAACTGCGCGGGTGTTGGTCTCCGGTTGAACCGACGGCGCGCGAGCGGCCATCCGTGAACGCGAGTGCCTGTATGTGGCACGCGGCGCAGGACTGCGTCCCGTTCCCCGACAGCCGCGTGTCGTAGAACAAATAGCGCCCGAGTTGCACTCGCTCGGGTGTTATCGTCGCATAGTCCCCCTCAACGCCTGCCCGGCAGGAATCCTAATACAGCTCCCGGAACCGGTCATCGGATGCGCAGTTGCTCGAGGTATTCGACCGCCGCGTTCATTGGGCTAAGCGCGAGGCGCGGCCCCCGACCGCAGGACCACCGCGGGCACGACGAACATGTTCAGCGCCGTCGACGAGAACAGCCCGCAGACGATGACCAGCGCCAGCGGCGCCTGAATCTCGCTGCCCGGCACCCCGAACCGCAGCGCCACCGGCAGCAACGCCAACCCGGTCGACAACGCCGTCATCACGATCGGCACCAGACGATCCACCGAGCCGCGGATGACCGCATCGCGCAAGTCGAGATCCCTTTCTTCCTCGCGCAGTCGCCGGATGCGCGACACCAGCATGATCCCGTTGCGCGTGGCGATGCCGAACAGCGCGATGAATCCGATCAGCGCCGCGATGGAAAGCACCCCGCCACCCAGGAAGACGCCCGCCACGCCGCCGATCAGCGCCAGCGGCAGGTTCAGCATGATGATCGCAGCGTCCCGCGTCGACCGAAACGCGCTATAGAGGATCAAGAAGATGCCCGCCACCGCCCCGACGCCCAGCCCCAGCAGCAGACGTTCGGCTTCCTCTTCCGCTTCGAACTGACCGCCGTACTCCACGCGGTAGCCCTCCGGCAGGGTCACCCCCGCCGCCACCCGCTCGCGCACGTCGGCCACGACGCTGCCCAGGTCGCGCCCCGCCACGTTTGCGGTCACGATGATCCGCCGCTGCGCGTTCTCTCGTCCGATGAAGTTCGGGCCGCGGTCCTCCACGATGTCGGCCAGGCTGCCCAACGGCACCCGCGCGCCCGCCGGCATGTCCAGGCGCGTCTGCCGCATCGCTTCCAGGTCGGCCAGGTCGGTCGTGGCATAGCGCAGCACCAGCGGCACCGCCAGTTGCCCGTCGATGATCTGACCCACTCGGCGACCGAGCAGAGCCGTCTCCAGCGTGGACGCCGCCTGTCCCGCCGGCAGGCCGTGACGGGCCAGCGCCGCCCGATTGAAGCCGACCCGCACGGTCGGAATGTCGGCCTGCGGCTCCAGCGCCACGTCCACCAGCCCCGGGACACCCTGCATCGCCGCCAGACTCTGCGCCCCCAGCCCGCGCAGCATGTTCAGGTCGGATCCGAAGATCTTGACCGCGATGTTGGCGCGCGCCCCCGACAGCATGTGATCGATGCGATGCGAGATCGGCTGCCCGATGGTGATGTTGGTGCCCGGCACCAGCGACAGCCGCTCGCGGATCTCCTCCAGCACGATGTCCCGCGGCCGGCCGCCCGGCGTCAGCCGCACGTCGATCTCGGCGGACTCGACCCCCTGGACGTGCTCGTCCAGCTCCGCCCGTCCCGTCCGCCGCCCGGTCGCGGCCACCTCCGGCACGTCCAGCAGCAGGCGTTCGATGGCGCTCCCCAGCGCATCGGACTCCTCCAGGCTCGTACCCGGCAGCGTCACCGCGCTGATGACCAGCGCTCCCTCGTTGAAAGCCGGCAGGAACGCACGGCCCATCCTCGGAACCGTCGCCAGGGAGACCGCGAACAGCAGGCCGGCGGCGGCGAGCACCAGCTCGGGCTGCCGCAGCACGCCGGGCAGCAAACGCCGGTATCCGCGGCGCATGGCGGCCGCCAACGCCGGCTCACGACCCTCCCGGATGCGCCGCGCTCCCGGCAGCAGATACGAGCACAGGGCCGGCGTCACCGTCAGCGCCACCACCAGCGACGCCCCCAGCGCGATCAGATAGGCGAGCCCGAGCGGCTGCAACAGGCGCCCTTCAACGCCGACCAGAAAGAACAACGGCAGGAACACGAGCATTACGATCAGCGTCGCGTAGACGATCGACGCCCGGATCTCCCGGCTGGCCCGATAGACCACTTCCAGCACCGGGCGCCGCGCCGCCTCCGGCAGCGCCGCGTTCTCCCGCAGCCGCCTGACGACGTTCTCCACGTCGACGATGGCGTCGTCCACCAGCGCGCCCACCGCGATGGCCATGCCCCCCAAGGTCATGCTGTTGATGGACAGGCCCGCCAGGCGCACGCCGACCACCGCGGCCAGCAGCGACAGTGGTATCGCCAACAGCGTGATGGCGCCGGCTCGCAGATTGGCCAGGAACAGCAGCGTGACGAGCACCACCAGCAGCGTGCCGTCACGCAGTGCGCCGTTCAGGTTCGCCAGGGCCAGTTCGATGAAGTCGGCCTGGCGGAACAGGCGCGAATCGAGCTCCATCCCCACCGGCAGCTCCGACTCGATCTCGTCGAGCGCACGGTCGAGATCGGCTGTCAACGCCAACGTGTTGACGTCCGGCTGCCGATGGATGCCGAGAATCACCGCCGGCCGCCCGTTGCGGGAGCCTTCACCCCGCTTGAGCGATTCCCCTATCCGCACGTCCGCCACGTCCCGCACCCGGATCGGTCGCATCTCGCGGGTCGTGATGACCGTCGCTCCGATTCCCTCGACATCGTGTGCGCGGCCGGCCCCCTGAATCAGGTACTCCTGCCCGCCGGTGCGGCGGAACCCGGCCGAGGTGTTGCGGCTCGCGAGCCGCATCGCGTCCTCGACCGCGCTCAGGGCGACGCCGTAGTCCGCCAGCCGCTCCGGATCGACCAGCACCTCGAACTGTCGGCGCTCGCCGCCGATGACCGTCACCTGTGCGACGCCCGGCGTCGCCAGCACCCGCCGGCGCACCAGCGTCTCGGCCGTCGTGCGCAGCTCGAGCGGCGCATGCACGGACGACTGGAGCGCGACGAACATGATCTCGCCCATGATCGACGACAGCGGGGCCATGACCGGCGGGGCGGCATCGTCCGGCAGCGTCCCGGCCACCGCTGCCAGTCTCTCGCTCACGGTCTGCCGCGCGCGGAGAACGTCGGCGCCCCAGTCGAAGTCGACCCAGACGACGGCGATGCCGACCGCGGTCGACGAGCGCACCCGCCGCACGCCCGACGCGCCGTTCAGGGCCGCCTCGATGGGAAAGGTGACCAGCGCCTCCATATCGGTCGGCGCCATCCCCTGCGCCTCGACCAGCACCGTCACCGTCGGCGCGGTAAGGTCCGGCAGCACGTCGACCGGCATTCGTACGGCTACGTAGGAGCCCCAGACGAGGAAGGCGGCCGCCACCGCGAGCACCGTCAGGCGGTTGTGCAACGACCAGCGAATCAGCGCATCGAGCAGCATGGTCCGTGCCCGGACTCGCAACGCATCGAGTCTAGTGAGCGCCGAGACCACGCTTCCTTAAGATTCCCTTACGACTGCCTGAAGAATTCCTGAGGAAAGCACCTTCATTCCGCCGTCGCGCGTGTCCCACCAGGTGACGGCGGCTCGCCCGGCTCCGAAAGCGAGATCGGGATAGATGGACGATGCTCCATCGTCGAAGCTCAGCCGTTCGGCCGCCGCCGGGTCCACACGCCGTCGTCCGCCCCGGAGGCCGGCGGCGCGGGCAGCGGCTCGGCAGCGTCGGCCGACTCCTCCATGCGGAACCCCTCGATGTTCGTCGTCGTCAGCGCCGGACGCGATTCGTTCCACCGGACGAACTCCTCGGCCTCGGCCGCGGCGGCCTCGATGTCGGCGCCGATCGCCGCTTCCATCGCCGCCCGGTAGGCTTCGAGCGCCGGACCCGGAATGTTCATCACGGCGCCCTGCTCCAGCACGTAGCGCAGCAGCCGGGGATTGCCGCAGGTGTGCTCGGAGCAGCCGACGCCATGGGTGGCGACGCACTCGACATGCTCGCGGAGCAGCCGCTCGGTGGTCGCGTCGTCCGCCGCCCAGTAGCCCTTGCGGATCGTCTCGACCATCCGGCCGGTGATGTCCTGGTAGGCGTGGGGCGAGTGCTCGTCGAAGAACGCCTTCAGGTCGAGGTTGTGCCGGTCCTCGACGTACACCGCGAACGACTCGTTCCAGGGGCCTGGATGGGCGACTACCTGCGCTGGCTCGACGGCTGCTGGTCTTTCGCATCCACCTGCAGCGCGCCGCGCACCCGGAGCTGCTCGCGGCGCGTAACGCCGGACCGCAGGCGACATCGCTACCGTCCTCGAAAGCGTACGCAACGCGTACCCGAACGGCCGGCTGTCGGGCGTCGACGCGCCGACCACCGTGCGGCCGACCCATCTCGCGTACGTGACCGACGGCGACCGGTTCCGTACCGTGCTCATCGATCCGGTCGCGGCCGCGGTGCTGGGCGAGCTGCCCGACCACTCGGCGGTACGCACGCTGCAGGACCTGCACTTCGACCTGCTCGCAGGCCGGACGGGCCGGGCGGTCAATGGCAGCGGGGCGCTCTGCCTGCTCCTGCTGTGCCTGACCGGGCCGTTCATCTGGTGGCCGGGGCGGGCGGGATGGCGGCGCGGCTTCACGGTCGACTGGCGGCGGCCATGGAGACGGGTGACCTGGGAGCTGCACGGTGCGGTGGGCATCTGGACGCTCGTGCTCACCGCCGGCTGGGCCGTCACCGGCGCCTGGTTCGTGTTCCCCGGCGAGTTCCGCGCGGCGGTCAATCGGATCTCCGCGCGGCGGTCAATCGGATCTCCCCGCTGACCGCGGTCAACCCGCCGCAATCCAATCCCGGCGGCGCCCCTGGATCGAGCAGTTCCCTATTGCGAAGATTCGACCAGCCTCGCTCGAAGGCCGTGTCCACCGAGTGCTCAGGCAAATGGTCCCGCAACGGTGCCGGGGTGCCTTGGTCGAACAGTACTCGTGCCGCCGTCCCGCAGATTCTCGAACAGCGCTGACACCGGCACCCGAGTGCCGCGAAACACCCAGGCTCCGCTCACCTTCTCCGGATCGCGTTCCACGGCGGGACAGGTATAATCTGCTGATTCGCAGCAGCTTATGCCCCTCGAACCCCTGCTGGTTGGTGACGAGCAGCGGCTAGGAGCCAAACGGGTGCGATAGACGACGGCACTCGATTCAGGACCGAACATTCATGGCCATGAAGTCCGTGCTGGTGGTGCTCGGTGTGCTCCTGTTCCCCCCGTCCGGCGTTCTGGCCCAGCCGGCCACGTCAGCAGAACCGCCGGACGTGCCCGCCGACGTCGAAGAGTGGATGCGCACCGCATGGGGCATGGAGCCGCAGGTGCTTGGCGTCACCGACACGCACTTTCTGTCGTCGTTGAGCGCGAGCGAACGGCAGGGCGCGTTTCTGTTCAAGCAGCGCTGCAACACCTGTCACTACTCGACGATGTCGACCACCAGAGGCGCCGGGGCAGGCCTCGTCGACGCGGCATCCTACGGGCCGCCGCTCTCCAGGACGAATGTCGAAGGGGAGGACCGCGAACGCGCGGTGCGACGGCTCATCTCCGAAGGCTCAGCAACGATGCCGGCGTTCAGGTACGCCCTCCGGCCCGAGCAGATCGACTCGATCATCGGCTACCTCAAGAGAGTCGAGACGCTCCGCCCGCCGGTGGTGGACCGGCTGGTCGAGCTTTCGTCGCCGAGTGTGGCCGACCCCGTGTCGTTCGGCGAGACCGCCGGTCCCCTGTGGGGGACCGTCACATCGATGTCAGGCGAGAGGCTCGAGGGCGTCACCGTGTCTGCCCGGGCGCCGGGGCGGAACGTCACCACGAGCGTGTTCACCGACAGTGACGGCGAGTACCATTTCCCGCCCCTCGAGACTGGACGGCCCTACAAGGTCTGGGCGCAGGCCCAGGCCTTCGAGGCGGGCCGCGCGGAGGTGGCGCTGAGCGAGGCCGGGGCCAGACAGAACTTCACGCTCACCCGTACCGCGGACTTCCACAATCAGCTGACGGGGAGCCAATGGTATGCGGCGCTGCCGGACGGCACCCGTGAGGACCTCCGGATGAAGGAGGTCTTTCGGGCGGCCTGTATGGGATGTCATCCGCAGAACTTCACGCTAATCAGCCGATTCGACGAGGCCGGCTGGCGGAACATCATCGACGTGATGAGCCGGATGCACCCGTATCGGTATGGCACTCCGGCCGCCGCGGCCCGTCGCCAGCCGAACGCGATCATGGTCCACTTCCGGGATGAGCTGGCGGCGTGGCTGGCGAAGGTGCGTGGTCCTGGCCCGTCGCCCATGACGTTTACGCCCCGTCGTCCGACGGGGGACTCGACGCTGATGATCGCCCGCGAATACGACGCGCCCGAGCCCGGTTTCGGATTGCCGTTCTTCAACGATGGCAGCACCGATTGGGCGCTCGGCCCTGTCGATTTCATGGACGAGTCCAAGCACCACGCGATGAACGCCACGCTGGATGACGATGGAAACGTGTGGATGGCCGACATGTTCAACATCACCCGCACCGTCGTCAGATACGACTGGCGGACCGGGCACGCGACGAACTTCGTGCTGTCGGAGACACCGGACGCTCCCCCCGCGAATTCGCACGACATCATCCGGGACGACGCCGGGGTCGTGTGGTTCGACATGAGCAACATTGGTGCGCTGGGGCGCATCAACCCGCGGACGGGCGAAGCGGCCATCATTCGCCCGCCCGAGGGGGCACGCGTGGGGCCCTGGATTGGCGGCGACGGGCGAGGTGGCATCTGGGCCGCGGGGGCGACGAACGACGCGAAGGCGATGCGCTACGACACGAGGACCCGCGACTGGACGCTCTTCGAGAACCCGGTTCCGAACGCCTCGAACTACGGGATGACCGGCGATGGCGCCGGCAATGGCTGGTGGTCGACCGCCATTCCGCGGGACGGGTTGATGAAGGCGGACATCGAGACCGGCCAGGCCACGTTCGTGCCTCTACCCGAAGCGGTGAACGACAGGAGCGACCTGTTCACCGCGGAGGAGCTGGCGGTCTTCGCCGATCGCCTGACGTTCTACGGCTACGGGAGGCCGGGCGCCGTGGCGATTCGCAAGCCAGGCGCCGATCCGCGGAGCACCACGTTCTGGGGCTGCTCGTGGTACGGTGGCGGCCTGCTGAAGCTCGACAGCCGCTCTGACCTCGAAAAGATGTATCCCTTTCCGCCCGAGCATGAGGACGGGAACTGCTACGAGACGTCGGTGGACGAAGACGGCATGGTGTGGCTGCCGTTCACGCATGGCGATTCGATCGCGAAGTTCGATCCCAGCACGGAAGAGTGGACCAGCTATTCCCTGCCGACGATCGGGACCAAGACCCACGGGCTGCAGGCGGTGACGGTAAATGGCCGCACCCAGATCGGCATGGGCTACCTTGGGGCCGGGAAAGTGGCGAAGCTGGAGTTCCGGACGCGGGAGGAGCTGCAGCGACTGAAAGCGGAGACGAGACCATGAGCATGGCTCAGTACGTCCTGCGATGCCTCGGGCTGGCCGGCGCCCTCGCGGCGCTTCCGTACTCGGCGCTGGCGCAGCCGACCGACGAGGCGGGCCCGCCCCGTACGCCCTGGGGCGTGCCGGATCTCCAGGGGGTCTGGTCGCTTCCCACGATGACGCCCCTCGAGCGACCGGCCGAATTCGAGGACAGACTTCGTCTCACGGAAGAAGAAGAGGCGGAGTTTCTTGCCACGCGGCGAAGCAGCATCCGCCAGAGGCTCGCTCGGGCCCTGAGCGCCGACTTCGAGCTGGGGGATGGCGGGGTCGACCAGTCCATCTACGACCATCCGCTGCTGGATGGGCGCACGTCGCTCGTCGTCTCACCCGAGAACGGGCGGATTCCACGCACCGAGGAAGGCCGCTACCGGGTGGGCATGCCAGGTCGGCGTATGAGCGGCATCCCGGAGGGCCCCGAGGACCGGGCACTGGACGAACGCTGCCTGGTGGGCGGGATGCTGCCGCTCCGAGGGAGTGCGTTCCCGGCCCAGATCTTCCAGACCCCGGATCATGTGGTCATCCACTACGAGTTCATCAACGCCACGATCACGGTCCCGCTGGACGACCGGCCGCAGGTGTCCAGCGCCATCCAGCAGTGGACCGGGACCTCGCGCGGCTCCTGGGACGGCGACACCCTGGTGATCGAATCGACGAACTTCGACCCGCGCTGGACCTTTGCGGGTTCCGGGGCGGGTATGCGTCTGGTGCAGCGTCTGACGCGGATCGACCAGGCCACGATGCATCAGGAGTACACCGTCTACGACCCGGACTCGTTCACGGAGCCGTGGTCGGCGGAGTACCCTCTGACCAACAACGGGGAGCCGATCTACGAGTTTGCCTGTCACGAAGGCAATCGGAGCATGACGCTGATGTTGAACGGCGCGCGGGCCACCGAGCAGATAGCCCGGTTCGTCGGCGCGTTCGGCCTCTCGTCGTTCGAGCGGGTCGGTGGGGCGGCCGCGGACGGTCCGGCGTTCAACGACGGGATGCTGTCGTATGACGCCAGCGGCCGGGTGTCGGTCCAGCTTTCAGGCCGTGAGAGCTATCTGGCCTACTACGGCCGATATGACGTGAATGTCACTCGGAGAGTCGTCGAGCATGAGGTCGAGGGCGGGTCTCGACCGGATGTGCGGGGCAGGACGCTGAGCTACTCGTACGACCTCGCGGACGACGGCGACACGCTGGTGCTGTCGCTGATGGGTGACGACGGAGTTGGGAGCCGCGCCACCTGGCAGCGTCATCGCTAGCGCCCCGAAACGCCT
The DNA here is from genome assembly GCA_958296065.1 of Vicinamibacterales bacterium. Taxonomy (GTDB): domain Bacteria; phylum Acidobacteriota; class Vicinamibacteria; order Vicinamibacterales; family UBA8438; genus WTFV01. Next base: position 20,477 of record CATQHX010000015.1, read on the forward strand.
CGCAAGCTTGGCGTTTCGGCCCATCCCCCCCCGCTCCATGAGCCTGCGCCTCAGAACTCACTTCGCTGCGTTCTGCGGCGCAGACTCCTAGCGCCGCCAAACCCGTCGCAGGGCTCCGTGTTTGGCCCCAGCCCCTACCGCCCTAGGATCCTACGCCGCAGAACTCACTTCGTTGCGTTCTGCGGCGCAGACTCCTAGCCCGCGACGACCTCTTCAAGCAGTTCACCGACGCGGCGAATTGCCGAAGCGTTCGTACCCGGCATCGACCTCGGTGGCGCCCATGGCGCGGAGCTCGTTCCGCTCGCTCGCCGCTAGTGGTCCCTCAGGAACTGCCGCGCCTCCTCGACGGTCGGCGCGTCCTCCGCCCCGCGCCACTGAGCCACGAGTTGCGCGTACTGCGTGCGCGCAGTGTCCGCATCGTCGGCGACCGCGGCGGCGCGGGCGAGCCCGCGGAGCGAGAGCGACCGGTTCGGCGTGCGCTGCAGCGAGCGCTTGAACTGTTCGACGGCTTCAGCAGGCCGACCCAGCTCGAGCAGGATCTCGCCATACAGCTCGTGCGCCGGCTTGAGTGGGGCCGGCGCCCCGCGCGGCGCGCCCCGCGACTCGGCCAGCTCGATCGCCTTGTCCATCGAGGCCGCTGCGGCGTCCGCGTCGCCCCGCGCGGTGTGCAGGAGCGCCGTGACCTCGTGATGCGCGATCGCCGCGACGGCACCGTCCAACGCCGCCAGCGCGGCGGCTGCCGTGGCGGCCGCCGCCAGGTCGCCGGTCCGCACGGCGCTGATGCCGTTCGCCAAGTGTCCCCCCGCCGCGGCATGTGGCGACACCTCGATGACCTGCCATTGCTCGGTCTCGATCACGTACCGCGGCCGGGTGATGGCTGCCCGCTGCAAGGCAATCGGCGCCTCGGTATTGGCGATGACCATCTCGCCGTTCTCGACCGCCTGCCACGCCTTGGCATAGTCACCACGCTGCAGGTCGCCGTACTGGCCCCAGTCAAGCGCATGCGTCAGATTCCTGGCATTGAAGTACCGCTGCGTGTCCGATTCGTAGGTCTCCTGCCGCTCGAACATCTCGAGCGCCGCCGCATACGAGGCGTCGTTCGACGACGAGACGTCGTCCCACATCCCGAGCTGGATGAAGATGTGCGACGGCATGTGCAGCGCGTGCACGACACCGGGCGCGATTGCGGCGAAGCGCGTGGCCGCCGGCAGCGCGATCGCCGCGTGAATCGGATCGTCGAAGGCGTGAATGATGTAGTGCGCGGCGCCCGGATGATCCGGATTGTCGTCGAACACCCGCAGCGCGATGGCGCCCGCCTTCACGTTCGTGCGATACGGCTCGTAGCCATAGTCGCTCGAGGTGGCCAACAGCGCCAGCGCGTAGAACGCTTGCACCTCCTGATCGTCGGGGTAGGCGGCGGCAAGCCGCTCCATCTGGTCCGCGTACGCGACGCGGCGGTCGGTTTCCTCGCCTGTGCCGAAAAACAGGGCATCCACGGCGCGGACGAATCCCTTCTCGCGCTCGGTCGGGGCCTTGGCCAACCGGGCCTCCCGGGTCGGCCCCAGCCGCTCGAGCGCCTGCCGCGGCAGGTCCCACTCCTGGAAGCGCTGGAGGGGGTGGTTGTAACTCATCGCCTCGCCCCAGTAGGCCATGGCGAAGTCCGGAGCCAGAGCCTGGGCCTGACGGAACTCCAGGGCCGCATCCTCGAGGCCGAAGCTATGGAGCATCGCCGCGCCGCGGACAAAATGGACCTGGGCATCGGCGGGGCCGGAGGTCGGAAAGTCGATGACTCCGAGATCTGACGGCAGGGCGGCACTGGATGTCGCTTGCGCGGCGACGTCCGGGACAGCCACGGCTACGGTCAAGGCGACGCACACGACGACGAAGGTGACAGTTCGCATTGGTGTCTCTCCCGATTGTCGCCACGACGCGCAGAGGCCGGTCGACCCTGATCTACCGCGGTGGCGACGCGCGATTCCACACAGAACGCGGCCATCGTATCACGCCAGGCGGGCACGATGGCTCCATGCCTATTGATGCCTCTTCGACGGGTCGCACCGTGAGAGTTCTCGACTGCAGTCTGAGGTTGATCTGGCAATTTGGACTCTCCAGGAAGTCATGGAGGCGTCTCGGTCGGGTCGCCCCTGGCTTGCCAGGTTGTTCCTGAACGCAGGCAGTAGATAGAGAGCTATGAGAGCGATTAAATGCTGCGTGAAATCCGCGTTCGGAATCTGACGAACTCTCTTCTTGGACACATGGGCTTGGACTATGTCGACGGCGGGAAAGACTGCACTGACAACGTGACGAACTTCGATTACGACCGCGTGAGACTCGGCTCTAACGTATCCAGGTCATCGCGTAGCCCTTGGTGTGAAAAGGTGTCGCTGTTTCTAAATCTAGCGAAAGACAATCCGCTCTCGCTGATGAAGGTGGTATTCGCGCTCTATCGGAGAGTCAGGGATCTCGCCGAGCTTCAACACAGCGGCAAGATCCGTTTCTGACGGCCGCAGCAGCCGTCGCATATTGTAAGAGGCCGTACATCGTCGAGTCGATCCTTCAAGGACGAGGCATTCCCGTCGAGATCAGGGCCGGGGTCGCATCTGAGCACCGGGCACTCAGGATTTTAGGGCTGGATTAAACCCAATAATTGTTACCCACTCTAACAGCGTGCGTGGATCGCTCCCGCAGCGTCAATAGTACTGCCGAATGTAGCCGTAGGCCCGGTCGAACAGTTCCTGGTCCTGGTGCAGGCGGTACTTGAACAGTGTCTTCCGGAGCGCCTTCTTCACTTCCCGCTCGCCGGCGTACGTGGTCTGCCAACCCTCGAAGCGGACATGCCGCACGATCTCGTCGATGTCGTTCACGATCCGCTCGACCATGATGGGCGTCCGGTCGTCGCGGGCATGCTCGAACAGCTCGGTCAGGGCGGTCTTGCCGTGTTCCTCGGGCGTCGCCGGCTCGACGGCCCGCTCTGCCTCGACCACGTCGCGAGCCAGCTCGAGGAGCGACTTCAGGAACTCGATGCTGACCAGCAGTCCCTGCTCGTGCTTCCGTCGCAGCTCTTCCAGCCGCTCACCAAGGGCGCGAAAGCGCGGGTCGTGCAGGTGTCTGCGGAGACGCTGGGCGACCCTGATCTCGATCTCCTTCGACTTCTTCTCGGGGTCCGTCGTGCCGAGCACGGCATCCAGCACGTCGGCGTCGAGCACCAGCGTCTCCAGGTCATCGCGCACCGCCTCGACGTGAACGTGCCGGTGGATGAGGTCGATCGTCTTGGCGCCGAGCGTATGCCAGAGGAGCTTGCCGGTTCCCGTCGAGGGCTTGAGCGACTCGTACACCTGGCCCAGCCAAGCGTGGTCGGCTTCGTACGGCTCGAGACTCGGGTCGGGAGAGAGCGCGTCCCAGAGGCGTGCGAGGTAGCTGTAGTCGGCGGCGAATCGGTCGCGCGTCTCATTGTCTGGAAGGCACTCCTGCGCGGCGATCAGTCCCTCGTAGCCGGCGACCGTGCGGTCCACCCCGGAGAACCACGCCAGGCATTTCTGCACCGCCGCGGGAAGCGCGGCGGCCAGCTGGTTGAGGTTCGTGACGACGCGGGTGATGCCCTCCTCGTCGAACTGGATCGCCTGGGCCACGTCGTCGAAGACGCCGAGGTAGTCGACGATCAGCCCGTGCGTCTTGGACTGGCCGTACGGCCGGTTCGTGCGGCAGATGGCCTGTAGCAGCGTGTGGTCACGCAGCGGCTTGTCCAGGTACATCGCCTGCAGGATGGGCGCATCGAAGCCCGTCAGCAGCTTCGACGTGACAATCAGCAACTTGAGCGGGTCGTTCGGGTCGCGGAAGCGGTCGAGCAGCCGCTCCTCGGCGTCCCGGTCCCGGCGGTAGGCGGCGTACTCGTCCTCCCCGCTGTTGACGGTCATGACGACATCGGACATCTCCACGGGCAGCACCCGGTCGAGCGCCTGCTTGTACAGCAGGCAGCCTTCGCGGTCGTAGGTAACCACCTGCGCGCCGAAGCTGTTGGGAGCCACCTTCTCCTGGAAGTGCTTCGCGATGTCGGCGCAGATCCGCTCGACTCGTTCCGGCGTCTTCAACAGCACCGCCGTGCGGGCCGCGGTCTTGGAGAGTTGCTCCCGATCCAGATCGCTCAGGCCGCCGGTCAACTCCTGGTACTCGGCGTCGATGGAGGCCCGGTCGATGTGCAGCTCCGGCAACCGCGGCTCGAAGTGCAGCGGCTTGGTCGCGCCGTCTCGAATCGACTCCTCGAAGCCGTAGCGGCTCAGGTAGCCGTATTCGTCCTCCTCGGCGCCGAAGGCGAAGAACGTGTTCCGGTCGGCGCGATTGATCGGGGTCCCGGTCAATCCGAACAGGAACGCGTTCGGGAGCGCCCGGCGCATCTTCCGCCCGAGGTCCCCTTCCTGGGAACGATGGGCCTCGTCGACCAGCACGATGATGTTCTGACGGTCGTTCAGAGCACCATCCACTTCGCCGAACTTGAAGATCGTGGTGATGATGATCTTGCGAGCGTCCTGCGCGAGCAGCCGCTCGAGGTCCGCCCGGCTGTCGGCCTTCTCCAGGTTCGGCGCGTCGGCCGCGTGGAAAGTGCTGGATATCTGCGTGTCGAGGTCGATGCGGTCGACCACGATGATCACCGTCGGGTTCCCCAACGCCGGATGCAGCCGCAGTTTGCGCGCCGCGAACAGCATCAGGAGCGACTTGCCGGAACCCTGAAAGTGCCAGACCAGGCCCTTCTTGGGGTGGCCGGCGACGACCCGCTCGACAATGCGGTTCGCCGCCTCGACCTGCTGGTAGCGTGCGACGATCTTGGCTCGCCGCTTCCCCTTGCCCGTGGCATACGCCATGTAGCTGCCCAGCAGGTCCAGAACTGTGCTCGGGCGGAGCATCGACGAGACGGTCCGCTTGACCCGTTCGAGCTTCGGAGTGCCTGCGTCGTCGTCCGCTCGCCAGGGTCCCCAGAGATTGACCGGCAGACCGATCGATCCGTATCGCAGGCCCTTACCCTCGGTGGCGACCGAACAGAGGTTCGGGACGAACAGCTCCGGCACCTTGCGCTCGTAGTCGTCGTGGATCTGCGTCGCGCCGTCGAACCAGCTCTGGCTCGACCGTACGGGCGTCTTCGCCTCGATGACGACCAGCGGCAGGCCGTTCACCAGCAGCACCAAGTCCGCGCGCCGCTCGTTCGAACCAGATCGAACGGTGTACTGGGTGGTGACGATGTACTCGTTCCTCTCGACATCCTCCAGGTCGACGAGCCGCAAGGTTACGTGCTCGCCGTCCGCGCCGAACGGCATCGACCGCTCCCCTGCGAGCCACGCCGCGAACTCCTCATTCGCCTTGACCAATCCGTCCGTCCGCACGCCCATCAGGATGGCCCGCAGCCGGTACAGCACGTCGTCGGCCCGGTCCGGCTGCGCCGCGATCTCCGGGTTGAGGCGGATCAGCGCCTCCCGCACGTGGTCCTCGACGAGGATCTCGTGCGCCTGCCGCGGCAAGTGCTGCGGGCCCAGGTAGTGCCAGCCGATGCCGGAGAGCGCGCCGTGCCGCCGCGCGAGGCCGGGTCCGACCGCCGTATGGTGGGTGATGCCGCCGCAGAGGATGTCACGGACGAGAGCCTCGACCGTGTTCGACTCGGTGAACGTCATGCTGGCAACCTGATTGGCGTGCCCCTACGTCGCGCCAGTACCCTGGCCGGGCTCGATCACGAGCAGCGTCGTGTCCGGTTCGGTGACGAACGTCTCGATCTCCTGACGGTGGCCGCGCAAACGCCGTTCGATCTCGGAGGTCGAACAGTTGCCGAGAGCCAGCCAGATGACCTTGGGCGGCGCACCGAACAGGGAGGAACGGCCGCTGAAGTCGCTGTCCTTCGACACGATGGTGAAGCCGTGCTGCCTCGCGTACGCCCAGACGGCCGAGTCGTCCGCGGCCGCCAGACCGACCGCTCGAACGTGAACGACCTCGGTCCAGATGTCGCGAAGGCGGTCGCAGAGCCGCGGCGAGAGATTCTGGTCGAGGAGCAGCTTCACCGTCCGCCGACCGCAACCAGTCGCCGCTCGCGATCGGCGGCGAACGCGAGGCAGGCCCGGATGTCTTCGCGGGTCAGGTCCGGGAAATCTCGGAGGAGGTCGTCCTCGGACATGCCGGACGCCAGGTAGTCGAGCACGTCGGAGACCGTCATGCGCAGGCCACGGATGCAGGGCTTGCCGCTGCGTTTTCCGGGCTCGATCGTGATCCGGTCCAGGTGCGCCATCGGCTCAGCGTACGCAACGACCCATCATCGGTCAAGCGGTGGCCGCTCTTCGGCGTGGAGCTGCCACGCTGCCGTCGCGGGTCCTTCGAGGGTCGACCGTAGGGGTCGGGCCCGAAGGTGCTCAACCGGCTAAACGAGTCCATCAGATGTCGCTGCCGCCGTGCTGTGCAGGCGACCACGACTGTGCGGGTCGAGCTGCCTCGTCGAGCGGCGTGAGGTCGCGAAGGAGCACCTCCTTCATCATGAGCAGGACTGCGCGTCTTGTGCGGATCGCAACCGCGCTCGTCGTGAACAGCTGATAGTCCGAGAGCCACGCGCGCTGAACGGCCAACGGTCTCATTGGGAGCCCTAAACTTGAGACTTCCCCCTTGTTTACCGAGGCCAGATTGCTTGTGCGCTTCGCATGCAGGAGGAAGAAAGACCGGCCGTAGTGGCTGCGCGCGATTGCAGCGAGGTACTGAGGATCGAGCCGGCTGGAATCCGTACGCACTGCGAAGACGTGATTCTGGTGCAGACAACCCGGAACCTCGTCCTGCCACACAGTACCGCGGCCAAGCTTGTCGAGATCGCCACCCTCGGTCATGAGGACATCGCCGCGTCTGAGCGTGTATCTGTCGACGTCACTTCTCCTGACTACAATCTCCTTCACCTCTCGAAGATTCAGGCGTCCGTCCTCCACATTCGCTACCCGCAGGTAAGGCCTTGTCGTGGTGGCGGCGTCGGCCCTGCGCCCCTTGGCCAAGCCCTGCCGAACCTCTGCAGCGTCGGATAGCCTCACCAGCGTCGCGTCCCGTGGGCAAGAGCCGTACTCGCCAAAGGCTCGCCAGAGAAAGGCGTGCTCGACTGTCTGCAGGTGGTCCAAGGCACGTCGCAGCGATTCGCGACAGACTTCGACGGTGGCCAGCAGCATAGCAAGCCGGCGCTGTTCGTCGAGCGGCGGCAGCGCGAATTCGTATGTCGCGAGATTCTGCCAGTTGGTCCGCGGCGACAGAGACCCTGCCGATGTGCCGATGGCGTGCTCGAAGAACGCATCGGTCTGGCAGATGAACGGCAGCAATTGCGGCAGTAGGTAGTCCTTGTCCCTCGACTCCAGCACGTAGATGTCCCCGCTACAGACGCCGCTGAAATCCGGGACGGCGACCTTGCGGAGATAGGCGCGGCGCTTCCCGAACAGCACGTGACCGGGCCGGAAGACGCTCGTGAACGTGGTGCCGCCGCCCACGTCGCCCCAGCGTCGAATCGCGAGTTCACCGGGGTCCAGATGCTCCAGGCCGACGTAGCGATCGACGCCGGCCGCCTCGGGGTTTGACGACCGTTCGGTGCTGCGCCGGACGACATCCCCGAAGGCGACCAGCGTCCAGCCGGGCTTGAGCCGGACGCTACCCATCGGCTCGGCTCGCCGTGTCGATTCGCTCGACCATCGCGACCACGTCCTCTATCTCCGACCAGAACGCCTCACTACCGGTATCGAAGTCGGTCCACGCCTCCCGCAGATCGCCTCCAATCTGGGTGTCGGTGTCAGCGTCAGCGATCCGTGGGACGTAGCGGAGGATGGACAGGTTGCCGTCGTTGGCGAGCACGTCGTCGTTGGGCGCGACGGCCGCGAATCCGGGCTCGTCGGTGAACGCGTCGTACGACGTCAGGATCCGCTTCTGATGCTCCGGCGTCAGGAAGCTCTGCGCTCGCTCCCGCGCTATCTGGCGAACTGCGTCGATGAACAGCACCCTGCCGCGGCGCTCGGGCTGCTTCCGCGTTCGGCAGACCACGACGCACGCCTCCATCGACGAGTTGTAGAACAGGTTCGGCCCCAGGCCGAGCACGCACTCGACGAGGTCGCGTTCTATTAGGCCGCGCCGCATCGCCGCCTCCTCCTGGCGGAACAGGACGCCGTGCGGGAAGAGGATGGCGCATCGGCCGGTCTTCCGGTCGAGGCTCTGGAGAATGTGCTGGAGGAAGGCGTAGTCGGCCCGTCCCTGCGGCGGTGTCCCGAGGATGTTGCGGCCCCACGGGTCGTCGAGCCACGCGTCCCGGTTCCAGGTCTTGATGGAATACGGCGGATTAGCGAGAACCACGTCGAACGTCATCAGGCGGTCGCGCTCGATGAAGGCAGGATCGCTCAGGGCGTTGCCGACCGCGATCCGGAAGTCCTCGACGCCGTGCAGCACGAGGTTCATGCGCGCAATGGACGCGGTCGTGCCGATGATCTCCTGTCCGTAGAGGCCGAGCGTCCGAGCATCGCCGCCGCTACGGTGGGCCTCCGCCAGCGCGGAAATGAGCATGCCGCCGGTGCCGGCCGTCGGATCGTAGATGCGCTCGCCCGGCCGCGGCCGGAGCATCTGGGTCATCAGGTGCACCAGTGTCCGGTTGGTGTAGAACTCCTGCGCCGTGTGGCCGCTGTCGTCGGCGAACTGCTTGACGAGGTACTCGTAGGCGTTGCCCAGCTCGTCCTCCGGCACCGCGGCGAGGCTCAGCGTGTGCTTCGAGAAGTGCTCGATCAGGTTCTTGAGCGTCACGTCCGGCATCTGCGCCTTGTCGGTCCAGGGCGCGTTCCCGAAGACGCCGACGAGACGCTCCGGGTTGGCCGTCTCGATGGCACGGAACGCGGTCCGCAGCGTGCGGCCCACGTCGCGCGCCGCACGGCGGACATCGGACCAGTGCGCGCCAGGCGGGATGATGAACCGGTCGTTGGCAGTCGCCTCCGCGTACCCGCGATCACCGGTTTCCTCGAAGGCGTTCCGGTAGTCCTCGTCCCACACGTCCGAGAGGCGCTTGAAGAAGAGCAGCGGAAAGACGTACTGCTTGTAGTCGCCGGCGTCGATCAGTCCCCGCAGGAGGTTGGCCGCGCCCCAGAGGTATGACTCCAGCGCCTGCTGGCCCAAGTGTCCGGGGGGCGGATGCGCGTCAGCCACGTTCCCGTGCTCCTCGTTCAGCCGTTGCCCGGCCTGATTGAGTCACTCCAGCCAGCCATCCTCGACCAGCACGCGTCGCAGGTGATCCTCGGCGGCGCGGGCTTCCGTCAACGCCGTCTTGAAAGCGGCCAACGCCTCGGGCAGCGGAGGCACGTCCTCACCGACGGACGGCAGCACGTAGCGGGAGATGTTGAGCGTCCAGTCCTCGCGCTCGATCTCCTCCGTCGAGACGACCTTGGCCCGGTCCTCCACGTTCCGGAAACGCCGCACCCACCTGACGATCTGCTCGGCATGCGACTGGTCGAGGAAGTTCTGCGCCCGGCCCTTGCGGAACAGGCTCGATGCGTCGATCACGATCACCTTCCGCCGTCGGCTGCGTCGCTTCGCGCGGCGCAGCGTCACCACCGCCGGGGCGAGACCCGTGCCGTAGAAGATGTTGGGCGCGAGCCCGATCACCGCCTCGATCAGGTCCTGCTCCAGCAGCGCCCGCCGGATACGGCCCTCCGCGCCCTTGCGGAACAGCGCACCCTGCGGCAGCACCACCGCCATCCGGCCCGAGTCTTCCGCCATCGACGCCACCATCTGCTGAACCCAGGCGTAGTCGCCGTAGCTCGCCGGCGGCAGGCCGAAGGCGGCGCGGCCCCACGGATCCGCCTCCCACACCTCGCGGCCCCACTCCTTGAGCGAGAAAGGCGGGTTGGCGATGACGCAGTCGAACGTCGCCAAGGCGCCGGAGGTGTCGGTGAAGGCTGGGTCGCGGAGCGTGTCGTTCTGCTCGATCCGGAAGTCCTCGACGCCGTGCAGCACCAGGTTCATGCGCGCGATGGACGACGTGGTCAGATTCTTCTCCTCGCCGAAGATGCGCCCGAAGAAGGTCCGCGGGTCGCCGCCGGCTCGCCCGACATGCTCGATCGCGCCGAGCAGCATGCCGCCGGTGCCGCAGGCCGGGTCGTAGATGCTCTCGCCCTCCTGCGGATCGAGCAGCCCGACCATCATCCGCACCACGCTCCGCGGGGTATAGAACTCACCCGCCTTCTTGCGCCGCGTGATGTCGGCGAACTTGCCGACCAGGTACTCGTAGGCATCGCCGAGGATGTCGGACCCGACCGCCGTGTTGCCGAGCGGCACCACGGACAGTCCCTCGATGAGGTCCTTGAGCAACTCGTCGCCGAGCATCTCGCGGTTGCCCCAGTCGGCCGCGCCGAAGACGCGCGCCAGGGTGTGGGGGTTGGCCCGTTCGATCGCCCGCATCGCCCGCGCCAGCGCGGCGCCGACGCTTGCCGGCGTCTCGCGGACGTCCCGCCAGTGGCACCCTTCCGGCAGCTTGAAGCGGTGCAGCTCGGGAAAGACGCCCAGGTCGATGTCGCCGTATTCCTTCCTGGCCTCGGCCGTCTCCTCGTCCCAGACGTCGCTGATCCGCTTGAAGAACAGGAGCGGGAGGATGTAGCCCTTCCAGTCCGTCCGGTCGACGGCGCTGCCGCGCAGGATCTGGGCGCAGTTCCAGAGGTGGGCCTTGAGCTCCTGGAGGGTCAGCACACTCGCGGACATGGCGACCAGAGATCCTACACTCGTCATCCGGCCCCCCGCGCCGGTGTTCATGGCCAGGGGAGCCACTCCTTGCGCGGGCTGTCCCACCGTCGACGCTCGCCGCCAGTCAACGCCCATCGCAGCTTCCAGCCCCACCATTTCAGCCGCAGCCAGTACAGCGGGTTCCCGATCCACGGTGAAAGTTCGTAGGGGTGTCGGGTTGCCGCGCTTCGGCTACGCGCCCCGCTCCTCGCCGTCGGCGAGCGATGCTGGCAACAGCCGCCGCGCCGCCTCCAAAAGCCGGTCCTTCCAGGCCAGCCGGCTGAGCCAGGTCTCGGGGATGCCGCGCAGGCCGTAGAGGGCGCCGGCGAGCTGGCCCGTCACCGCCGCCACCGTGTCGGCATCGTCGGCCAGGTTGGCCGCGAGCAGCACGGCGTTGCGGAAGTCGCCGGTGCGGGCGACCGACCAGAGGGCGGCTTCCAGGGTGTGGACGACATAGCCGCTGGAGCGAATCTTGTTCCGCGGCCGTCCGCGCCAGCTTCCGGCCAGGATCCGGGTGATCGCTTCCGCACCTTCGAGTCGTCTCGGGGCGAGGGCCTTGGCGCGCGGCGACCCGTCGATGACGTCGGCCAGCAGCTCCGCGAACGCCCGGCAGGCATCTACCGCTTCCTCCGCGCCGTGGGTCGTCCGGGACTGCTCGGCGGCGGTGGCGGCGAGGCGCGGTCGGTCTTGCCGGAAGCGAATGGCGACCGGAGCGAGCCGCATCAGCGACCCGTTGCCGGCGCTCCCGGGGTCGGCGGAACCGGCGAGCGGATCGCGGGTCCGCAGGTACCGTTCGAGCGCCGCGCGGGTCGTGTTGCCGATATCGAAGCAGTGCCCGCGGCACGAGTAGTCTCCGTCCTGCCACCACCTGACGAAGCGGTCCATCAGGTCGCGGGCGTCGAGCGCCTCGCAGGCCGCCAGGCTGTCGGCCAGCGCCAGCGCCATGGCCGTGTCGTCGGTCCAGTAGCCGGGCGGCAGCTCGAACGGGCCGCCGCCTTCCATTCCCTCCAGCCGCGGCTGCGAGTCGCGGGGGCAGAATTCGAGCGCGGTGCCGACCGCGTCGCCCACGGCGAGACCCAGGAAAGCGCCCAGCGCCCGATCGCGGATCACGTCCGCGGTCTGGAGCGGAATCGAAGGGACGCGCCGCGCACACTGCCGCACGTGGTCTTCCTGGTCCTCGGTCTGGATGGCTCCGGGCCGAACGGCCCTCACGCGGCGCATCGCGTCGCCGGGGCGCGCACCCAGCTCCACCAGCAGGCGGGCGGCTACGGTTCCGGCGCGCCCCAGACCCCCACGACAATGGACGAGCACGTCGAAGCCCAGGCGCAGCCGGTCCCGGAGTGCCTCGCCTGCGACCGCCCACTTGTCCTCGAAGCCCTGTGCCGGCGGCGACTTCCCGTCCTCGATCGGCAGGTGCCACCACTCCATGTGCCGGTCGCGGACTCCCTCTGGGAGACCGTGCACATCCAGCAGGTCGAATTCGTGCTCTTCGATCAGAGTGACCACGGCGGTCGCTCCCCAGCGCTGGATCGCATCGAGATCGGTGTCGAGATCCCGCGCCCAGGCGCCGGACATCCCGTGGGGATCGGTCTTGCCGGGGCACAACGTGATGCCGATCCGGCCGTGTCCGTCGCCCGGGGTCACCGCGGCGATGCGGAGTGGGTTGTGCTGGCTGGTCTGCGGTGTCGGCATGCGGTCTACTCCGCTCAGTCTGTCCAGGGCGGTAGCGCGAGGTAGTATACGCAGCGGTCCCGGCGCGAATTCGCGCCCGGAACCCCGAACCCCTTGACCGCCACCCGCCCTGTCGTTCCCAACCGGCAGGCGCCGACTCTTTGTCGTGTTACGTAGATTTAACGCCGCCCGTACGCCTGCGAAACGGATGTGGGCCTATCCTGAAAGCGACTGGAATGCTGGCGCCCGCGCCGGCAACCGCCGCCCTGGAGGCCCTCGCCGATGACAGCCGCACGCAATGGTATTTTCCCGGACGCCCAGGTAGCTCTGCCCGCGCCGGCGACCGTACCCACCGACGCCATGGCTCCGTACGACGCCGGCGACTGCCCGTGGACCGATTGCGACGCACCGGCTGCCGCGCAGCGTCTTCAGGCGGGGATCTGGGTCGAGGAAATCCTGGCCGACGTCGACAGCCGGCGCTGACACGCTCGATGTTCACCCGCCCGACGACGCCAGCGTCGGGCCTGCCCCAACCTCGCGCCCGTGAAGCCGCGGCCTCGCCCCGGAAACCGCGCTCGAGGTCCGGAGATGGAACCCGATGAAGCCATTCGTAGTGAACTCGCACCGCCGACTCGTCTTCCCGTCCAACTTCTTTCCCGAACCGGACTTCTCGTCCGTCGACACCGTCGATGACCTTGCCGCCATCGTGCGGCGCGACTTCGAGGCCAAGGCGCCCACCGGTTCGGAGATCGCGGCGCGGGCGGAATCGGGCGGGTACGCCAAACGTTACGAGCTGCTGCGCGATCTGGGACTGCACCTGTTCTGGATGAACCGATACGTGATCACGATGTACGACAAGCGGCCGACCCGCTGGCGCGACGTGCCCCGGCGGCGCGACGACATCTTCCTCCCGGCGCTGACCCCGTGGGAGGACGGGGACCGCAAGGTGGCGGCCGTCGAGTCCTGCTACCGGCAACTCCCCGCTGCGTGGTCGGCCGAGGTCGAGGACGACCTGTACCGCATGCTCTTCGACGTGTTTCGCCACAAGCGGCACCATGCAACCGACCTGCCGCCGATCAAGCCGACCGTCGCCGAGGCCGGCGCCACCGGCTCCCAGCTCGTGTACCAGATCGGGTCGTACGAACCGGACCATCCCCGCTTCAGCGTGGAGGACATCCTCGACTGCCACGAGAGCGTGCCCGAGCTCGAGGCCCTGCGCCGCTGGGCGATGACGCTGCACAACCAGTATCCGTGGGACCGCTCGGACACCCGGCTGGTCCCGGTGAACGCCCTCACGGGCGATGACGTCGTGGTCGTCTACCACCCCCGCACCCCGGACGTGCTGGACTTCATCCGCCGCGTGAAGAACGGCGCGCCGCGCCGTCCTCGAGTCCCCCCGGCCCGGCCGCCGAAACAGCCGACCGCACCCTTGGCGCCGTTGCAGGTACGGTCCCAGTTCCTCGTCCAGCCGCATATCGAGGCCCTCGCCGTACGCCGCGGCGAGATTTCGTGTACGAACGACGACATCATCCGCAACTCGTCCTCCAGTTGGTCGCCCATGAGCGCGGCGCAGATTGCCGCCAGGACCGGCATCGAGAGTCGGTGCTACACCGAGGGCGGTCTCGAGAACCTCGCTCTCGACGCGGCAACGAGCGCGCTGGAACAAGCTGGCCGGACGCCGGAGGAGATGGGAGCGGTCCTCTTCTGCACCTGCACCAACAGCCGACTCCTGCCCTCGGCGGCCACTTGGCTCTCCGGACAGCTCGGCATGTTCCAGACCCACACGTCCGTCGACCTCGTGGCGGCCTGCGCCGGCTTCCCCTACGGCCTCGCGGACGCCGTTCGCATCCTGCAGGAAGTCCGGCGTCCGATCCTGCTCGTCTGCGCCGAGAAGTTCTCCGACAAGGTGGGCAGCGTGCGCACCTCGCGCATGATCTTCGGCGACGGCGCCGCCGCCCTCGTCGTCGCCCCGGCCGTGGTGGACGCGCCGGGCGACGTGGACGTGCTGCAGACCTACGCGAGCGGCCCCGTGAGTCAGGTGAACTCGATCATCTGGCCCAACGCCGAGTTCGGCTGCGACATCACCGTCTACGGCCCGGAGGTCAAGGCGCTCGTGAAACGTTACCTGGAGCAGATGATCGGGGAGCTGCAGACCCTGCCCCATCCCGACGGCCGACCGGGAACCCTCATCGACGCCATCGACCTGATCGTCCCGCACCAGGCCAACAAACGGATGGTGATCGACCTGGCCGAGCAGGCGGGCATCGGCCGCGACCGGATGTACTTCAACATCGCCCGGGTCGGCAACACGTCGGCCGCAAGCATTCCGCTGGCGATCCACGACGCGGTACGCGACGGCGTGATCTCGACCCCGACCCGCGTATTCACGCCCGGTTTCGGGGCCGGCGCCGTCGCCGGCTATGCGGTGCTGCGTGTCGACCCGGCCGTCGTCGCCGAGGAACGGAACGCACCGCCGAAAACGGACGGCGCCCTGCCGCCCGCGCCTCCCCACGTCTCCTCATCCGCCGCCGTCTACGCGGCCCTGGCGAGTTGACCGGCAACCACCCGCCGGCGTTGAACGCCGGCGTTACGCCAGCGGGGGGCCACCGCCCCGGGCTCGATCAGGTGGCGTTCGACCAGCAGGCCGGCCCGCCGCCGGTCTGCCCGCCGGTAACCGGAGTGCGCCCGGACGCTATCGCCGCCCCTGCAGGATGTTGCGCTCCGTCTGTCGGGCAAGATTGCCTGTGACCGTACGCGGAGCCGGTGTTCCGCAACGCTCACGGCTCGAACCGCGCCCTGAACTCCGCATAGCCTTCCTCGAACGTACACGGATAGCCCTGGAGCGCATGCGCCATCGTCTCCAGTGCCGTCTGGCGGAAGTACAACCTCGCCCGCCGCAGCGTTCCTTCATCCTTCGGCCCGCGGTACCGCTCGAGAACGCGTGCGGCGTACTCGTGCCCGTACCCCATCAATCCGGCGAAGTCGAAGGCGGGGTCGCCGATGGAGCGGTCGCTGAAGTCGATGATGTTGACCTGCGCGTGCTCCGCGTCCCAGAGGATGTGCTCGCCGCCCAGGTCGCCGTGGACGAGGGCGGTCGGATGGGCGGATGCCAGCTCGGCCCGTTCGGTCAGGAACGCTCGGACGACGTGAACTTCGGGCGGTGAGAGGCGCGGGAGGACGAGCGCCTCGATGTCACGCACGAGGTCGGCGGACTCCTTCTCGGGTTCCCGCTCGGATACGCCGCACGCTCGAGCGACCGACTTCGGGGTTTCGTGCAGCGCGGTGAGAAACGCGGCGAGCTGATCGCCGACGTACGACCGTTCGGTTCCCGAGAGCTGGTGGAACGCCCCGACGTCAAGCTCCCGGCCGGCGAGGAACGGGTAACCGGCGAACGAGCCGTCGGCGGACTTGTGGGTGTAGTCCGGAATGCCGACCTTCACTCTCGGTCGAAGATGGCGGAGCAGCCTGGCCTCCTGTGCGAGCGCGCCCCGGTAGGCCGGGACCTTGGGAGCGCGGAAGACGAGTGTGTCGTCGAGGATCAGGGCGGCGTGGTCCCAGCCGTTCGTCAGGTACCGGTGCGATGTCCATGTGACGTCGGGAAACTCCTCCCGAATTCTCCGCAGGAACAGTCCTTCTTCCATCGCGTCCCTTCGCCCTCGATCACGTTCACCTGGACCTTCCGGAAGCGCTGTGCCCAACACCCTGCGCTTGAACTCATTGCGCTCACGGTACAATGCGGGCCGACAGCACCTGCTGACGCGAACGCCCACGAGAATGGCGCCCGTAGGAACACCGGGAGCCTTCGGATGGCGCTCGGTGGCTGGCCGGAGAACGATCGCCCGAGCGAACTTCTCCGGCCAGCCATCGGTGGAAAGATCCGGAGCGATGTCCTGTTCAGAACCGTGGGCCGTAGAGACGCCGGACGTCCGTCTCCGCTATCATAGGCTGTCCGGACAGGACCAGGTCGGTCGTGCGGCGCAGCAGGTCCGGTGCGCCATGGGCCATGACACGGAGGTTCAGATGACAGGTTCACTCTTCGGCCGCGCACTCTGGGTCGTCGTCGCCAGTCTGCTTCTCGCCTCGTCCGCGGCGGCACAGGCGGTGCCCCAGCTCGATTCCTACGACGGGGTGGTCGTGCGGATCCTGCAGAGCAACAACGCGGGCACCATCCAGCACGTCATCGACCCCGAGCTGAACGAGGTCGTAGGGCTGATCAGAGGTTGTCCGAATCCGCACAACCTGACGATGCATCCCGACGCGCTCTACTACTACTGCGCGAACGAGCAGGACCATACGGTCGACGTGTTCGACACGAAGACGCTCGAGCTGGTCGAGCAGATCAAGCTGTCGCAGCGACCGAACAAGGTCGCGGTCAACAAGAAGTACCGGAAGATCTATGCGGGGATCGCGCGGCGGTCGACGAATCCACTCGGCCCCGGGGTCGAGGTCGATCCGAACCGGGCGGCGCCAGCGCTCGTCGATGTCATCGACATCGACACGCACGAGACCGTCAAGAGTATCGAGGTGCACTATCCGGTGCACAACGTCTTCGTGACCCCTGACGAACGGTGGATCGTGCTCGGTATCAGAGGCGAGGCCGGGCCGGATGATCCGACGATCCAGGTGATTGACCCCGAGACCGACACGGTGGCCTGGTCGCTCGGGCTGAGTGGATACGAGCAATACGGCCGGACGCACCACGAGGTGCGACCGATGGCCTTCGAGGCGAACGATGACGGGTCGACCAAACGGATCTTCGCGCAGGCGACCGGGATCAACGCCGTGTGGGTCGTCGACTGGGAGAGCCGTGAGGTCGTCGACATGCTGTGGCCGCCCGAGCTGCCCTTGTGGGAAAAGAACGCCGACGGGATACAGTCCGGTGATATGCACGGTCTCGAGGTGCTGGCGGATCGTTCCGCCGTGTGGGCCTCGAGCCGGCTCGACAGCCGCATCTACGGCTGGAGTCTGCCCGACCTCGAGTTCATCGGCGGCGTCAAGGTGGGCCCGAGTGCCAACTGGATGACGTCGACACCCGACAGCAAATACATGTATGTCGCGGTGTCCGGGACTGACCAGACGCTGGCGGTCGATCTGGAGAAGCTCGAGGTGGTCGCCAGCATCACGACCGGTTCGCGGCCGGCCCGCATCAGCACCGTCATCCTGCCCCCCGACCGCGTGAATCCCAAGGGCACCAACATGCGGTCGTCGGAGGAGGAGTAGGCGTCATGATGACGAGAGTCTGCCTGGGGCTGATCTGCTGTCTGGCTGCGGTGGCGGCCGTGGCGCTAACGCCAGCCATTGTCGCGCCGGTCGCCGCCCAGACCCTGAGCACTGACGAGTTGGAGACGTATCGCGGCACCGTCGAGAGCGTCTTCATGGAAGACCGCGGGGGCACGACTTCAGGCTATGCGTCGTGCGTGATGTGTCACACGTGGCAGACGAGCGTGCGCTTCAGTCTGGAGACTCCGAACTCCAATGCCGGCTGGAGCAGCGAGCAGTCGATGCGTAACTTCGAGGTGGTGAGCCAGCTCATCAACACGGCCGACCCCGAGAGCAGCCGGCTGCTCTTGAAGCCCCTGTCACCCGACGCGGGCGGACTGACTCACACTGGGGGGACCTACTGGAGCTCCGCTGACGACCCAGAGTACGTTGCGCTGCTCGAGTGGATTCGAAGCATGCCGGAGGACGCCTTCGTCCCTCCGCCGGAACCCGAGATCGACTTCGAGTTCTTTCGCGCGTGCGTTCAGCCCGTCTTCGCGAATCCGCGCGAAGGGCAGCTCCGCTGCAGCAACTGCCATTCCGGGGGGCTCATCGGCTTCGCACCGGCTCCCGGACGTGGCGACGAGTGGAGCGACGAAGAGGCCCAGCGAGCCTATCGGCTGATCACCCGCGTGATCACGCCGGGCAACCCTGAGCAGAGTCGGTTTCTGCTGAAGCCCCTTCATCCCGACGGCGGCGGCGCTTACACGCACAACGGTCCGCGACGCTGGCAGAGCCGTGACGACCCGGAGTGGCAGATGCTGGCCGGGTGGGTTCGCGGGGAGCGAACCGGGTCCAGCTGTTCCTAGAGCCTGACCGGCGGGGCCACCGACGCGGGTCGGTGGCCCCGCCGGTCTCGGCGACGACACCCGCCTTTCCGTTTCCTGTGACGCCCGGCGCCGTCGGGACCTTCAGCGACTGCTCTGCATCTCGGACCGCAGTCGCCCGAACTCACACTCGTTCGGCTCGGCGAGACACCGAATCTCGGCGCCAAGCCGGTTGACCTCTTCGTGCAGCTCGTCGATGTCCTCGCTCTAACTCGGCGCGAGTTAACGGCGTGCTGATCTCCGCGTCGCTCGACGACTTCGAGGCGTTCGGCGCGGCGGCCGAATCGGTCCGCTCGCGCCGAGCGCCGGCTGGCTGGGACCTGCGCCGCCAGCCCTCGATGGGCAGATCCGAGCGCGGGCCCCTCGACCTATTCGGCCGGGGCGACTGTCGGCGGCCAGAGATCGCCGAGGCTGAAGGTAACGGCGTCGAAGGGTCGGATACGGACGGGAGCGTCATCCTGCGCGGTGGCGATCAGCACCCATTCGCCCTCGCGCAGCTCGAAGGCCTCCAGGGTGCGGTCGGCGGGGTCGACGAGCCACAGATGACCCACCTGTTCGCGCCCATAGGCGGAGCGCTTGCCGTGGAGGTCGAGCTTGCGGGTCGAAGGCGAGAGCACTTCGCACACCCAGTCGGGGGCCAGCGTGGCGTACGGCGCGTCGGGAAAGACAGGCATCCGCTCCCGCCGCCAACCGGCGAGGTCGGGTACGAGGATGTCGCCGCCCAGATGCAGCTCCGGTTCGTCGATGATCCACCAGCCCCCGGGACCACCCGCGTCGTGGTGGAATGGACCGCCGATCTTCGTGCCCAGTGACGACCTGGCGTGCGCGTGGCGCATGGCCGGCCGCGGGTTCGTGTGGAGCACGCCGTCAACAACCTCGGCGACCCGATGGTCGGGCGCATCAAGCACGTCCTGGTAGGTCGCCCGACGGCGCTCAGCCGAGTCATGCCGCGAACTCGCGGTGACTGCTTCGCTCATGTCGCCTCCTGCGATGATTCTATCGCCCGGCGCGATCAAGCATCGTCGGCAGGACGTGTCATGATGTGAGCCCGCAAGCGTTAACCCGTCCACGGGATCGGGGCAACCTCACCACTTCGCCGGGCCGGAGGCGGACGACAATCTACGGCCCTCGGTTGAGCCGATCGACAGCATCGGGCACTACGCGGGTCCCAATCCGTTCTCCGAGGGTGCTGCTGGTCCGGTGGCATCCCGATCCGAAACGAGGGATGCAGCGAGGGGAACAAGTGCCGAGTGTAGTGTAAGCCTCGCGTTGACAATGGTTTACCGGGTGCTCGTTGCGGAAGCCCTGGAAGCACGGCGGCTACGCGACCGCTGGCTCGACCCCGCCCGAATCTGGTAGGTTGAGACATGTCGATGGGGGTTCGGAACACGATCCTTGTTGCTGTCGGCGTGATCGGTGCGACGCTGTTCCGAATTCGCGTCAAGGCGTCGCGTTTGCCGTGAAGGCCTCGATCGTCGTTCCCGCCTTCAACGAAGAGGCCTACTTGGCTGCCGCGCTGGGCTCGGTCCGGGCCGCCGCGGACCATCTGCGTGAACACTCCGACACGGACGTTGATGTCGAGGTGATCGTCGTCGACAACAACAGCACGGACAAAACCGCCGCCGTCGCCCGGCACGAGGGCGCGACGGTCGTTCGCGAGCCGGTGCAGGGCATTGCGCGGGCCCGCAACACTGGCGCGCGCCATGCCGCGAGAGATGTGCTCGTCTTCGTCGACGCGGACGTGGCGGTGTCGCCCACGCTGCTCCAGGTGATCCACGAGGCGATGGGCGATCCGTCGTGCATCGGCGGCGGCGTGGACGTCGAGTACCGGCCGCGACGGCTCACGGTTCGGCTCTATCTGCGTGCCTGGCGGATCCTCGGCCGCCTCACGGGGATGGTCCAGGGGGCGACGCAGTTCTGCCGCAAAGACGCTTTCGAGCGGGTCGGAGGCTACGACGAGAAGACCTGGATCGGTGAGGACGTCGACTTCCACCGCGCGCTCCGGAAGCTGGCGCGGGCGGAGCACGGCAAGGTCCGGTTCATACGTGAGCCGCGCGTGCGACCCTCCTGCCGGCGCTTCGACAAGTGGCCGCTGTGGCGCGTCCTGATCTGGACCAACCCGCTCTTCATCGCGGTGTTCCGGCGCTGGAAAGCCGTCTGGCCGGGCTGGTACTCGCGTCCGGTGCGGTAGCGCGCCCTGACAGGCGCGTGGGAGTTCCGTTGACACGACGTCTGCGGCGGCGCGCCGTTACGGGCGCGTTGGTGGAGGAAGCGTCGGTCGCCAACTGAGATTCCCGTGCTGGCGAAGCGCTGGCCGCCGCGGTGCACCATCGCCGTCGAACTCGATCCGGCCGTCCGGCGGGTCGACAACCAGCGACGTGCGCCGGCTCGGGTCCCAGGCCGTGCCGCCGTCGAGCCACAAGTTGTTGTAGAAGCCGGTCGTGCCGTCTGCCCGCCGGTCTACGCTGCCGCCGGCCGCCGTCGCCTCGGCGGGGCGTTCCGCAAGCCGGACGTTGCGCGCAGCGGATCGGACGCACGCCAGTTTCTGTCAACGGTCGCTGGAAACCGAAGGGCATGACCAGCCGGCCACACCCCTCAGTTCCTCGCGCTCGCCAACAGTTTGCTCATCGGACGCGCCGGTGCTCCAGATATTCGACCGCGGCCCGCATCTGGCCAGCGTCCCACGTCGTCCAGTCGTCGTTCTCAGGCAGTCCCGAAACACCGGTGCTGCGGCCCACGGCGACCAGCTTGACCACCAGATGTTGCGAGCCGTGGTGCTCGCACAGGGACAGGAACCGCTTCATCAAGGCGACAGAGGGTAGTTCGTTCACGTGCGAAAACCAAGCTAGGGGAAGACTGGACCCTCTGTCGCCATCCCCGAGGAGGGGGTTGCGCAGACGATTGTGCGTGGCATGGGAAAATCACGCGGGCGGCATGGCCCGGGAAGGTAACCTGGCGCGCCCTCCCGTCGGACAGGGGACCCCCTCCCAAAGGAGGGCTGCAAGACGGCCATCGCCATCCTAGGATGAGCGGCGGGCGGACGCGGTGCGGGTCCGTTGCGGTCGCACCGGGAGAAGGCGCCGCCGGCCAGGGTGACGGGTGGCACGGGCCGCCCGGGGAACATGCGGGGGCAGGACCTCTCATGAGCAGCCAGGATCTCTTCGAACGCGTCCTGACGTCGCTGCACGCGTGCGTGCTGGACGATGTCGGCTGGCCGGCGGTCTCGGGGCTCATCGACGAGCTTTGCGGGGCGAAGGGCAACGGCCTGGTCTTTGGCGACGGGACGCGGCCGGACGATGTCGACGTGTTCTTCGCGCAGTTCTGCTTCCGCGGACAACGCGACACGGAACTCGAGCGGAAGTACTTCACGGTCTACTACCCCGGCGACGAGCGCGTGCGGCGCCTGTTGCTGCTGCCCGACAGCCGGATCACCCCGGTGCGCGCGCTGTACAGCGAGGAGGAACGGAAGACCTCGCTGGTCTACAACGAGATGCTGCCCAACATCGACTCGCTCGACGGCTTCAACGTGCGGCTTGACGGGCCGGACGGCATGGGCATCGTCGTCGTCGTCTCCGATCCCGTCGACAGGGACGGATGGACGTCGGAGCGGGTGGAAACGATCGGACGGCTGTTGCCGCCTATTCGACAGTTCGTGCGGGTGAGGCAGGCATTGGTGGATGCACGGGCGCTAGGCGCGGCGCCCTTCGCGCTGCTCGACAACGTCAGGTGGGGCGTCATCCAGCTCGACCGGCGCGGACGGATCGCGGCGGTCAACGATCGGGCCCGCGCACTGCTGCTCGCCGCGGACGGGCTGTGCGACCGGGGCGGCCACCTGCGCGCCTCGCTGCCGGAGGAGGACAAGACTCTGCAGAGGCTGCTCGCGCGGGTGTTGCCAGCCATCGGCGGTCCCGCAGAGGGCGCCTCGATGCGGTTGGGCAGGAGGGACTCGCTGCCGCGGCTGGTGCTGCACGTCAACCCGGTGAAGGACGAGGCGCCGGAGTCGGCCCAGGTCCGGATCGGCGCGCTCGTGCTGGTAATGGACCCGGCATGGCGACTGGACCTCGAGCCGGCACGGGTGGGGCAACTGCTCGGCCTCACCCCGGCCGAGAGTCTGGTCGCGGTGCTGTACGCGCAAGGCAAGTCCATCGACGAGATCGCCCTGTCCACCGGGCGGCGCCGGACCACGATCAAGTGGCACCTCCGGCACATCTACGACAAGCACCGTCTGTCCCGCCAAGTGGAGCTTTCCCAACTATTGATGTCGGTGGCGGACGTTCCGGGCGTGCGGCGCTGAGGCCGTCGATGAACGTGCGCGCGCAGCGCCCGTGTTGATGCCACTCCTCGTGAAGTTAACCGTGGCCATGCGGTCGGCCAACGAATTCAGAAGGATGTGTGGAAACTGATCTGGATCTGCCCTTTCGAGCCATCTGGCACGGTCTGGATCATGTAGCCGGCCTGGACTTGGGACCGGTCGCTGACTCCGAAGCCAAGTGCGGTGTAGAACCGGTTGCGGTCGAAGCGCTCTGCAGTCCTGCCCCGCCCGATTTCGAGTTCCCCGTTTACGAAGACCTCGTTGTACAGCGCCAGGTAAATGGAACCGTTTCCGGTTCCTCGTCCATTCAGCGCGACATCGCCGAACAGGGCGTAGCGAAACCGTGTCCGGAAGTCCTGGCCGTCGACCCAACGCTGTTCGTACCGGTAGCGGTGGCGCAGAGAAACGACCGGTCCCAAAGACTGGCGAATCAAAGCCTCCTGATACAGGCGTCGCTCCGCGCTGGTCTCGTCGCTGTCGCCGAAGGCGCCGCTCGTGATGTGCGCCACGCCACCGGTTACCAGTACCGGGGCCCCGGGCAGGGCGTAGGTCAGGCCACCCCGGATCAGCAACTGCTCCAGGTCGGTTCCCGCATCCCAGTTGCGGTGCTGCACGTCACCCTGCAATCCCACCGACGAGTCGTCGAAGCGAGTCGACCAGAACAGCATGTACCAGGCGCCGAGCTGGTCCCAATCGACCGGCGTCTGCGCCCGGGCCGCACCGGGCGACAGCATCGCGGCGGCGAGAACGAGGGCGCCGATGAACACGCGCAGCATGGAGTCAGATGAAGCGCACGACGCCGGTGGAGACGTCATACATCGCGCCCACGATTCGGATCTCTCGCTCCTCCTCCATCGTAGCCAGTACGGAGCTCTCCCGGCGAATCTCCGCCATCACCATACGCACGTTCTCTTCGGCAACCCCGTCGACGTAGTCGGCGTTGTCGACATCGCGCTCGCCTTCGATCGCCTCCACGGCTGGGTCGATCTTCTGCACGAGCTGCGTGAGATTGCCGAGCCGGGCGCTGCTGATGGCCCCCTTCACGGCGCCGCACGAGGTGTGTCCGAGGACGACCACGAGCTTCGACCCGGCGAGTCGACAGGCGAATTCCATGCTGCCGAGCAGCTCGGTATTCACGATGTTGCCGGCGACCCTGGCCGCAAAGATGTCCCCGATCCCCTGATCGAAGACCGTCTCGATGGGGACTCGAGAATCGATGCACGCGAGCACGACAGCGAACGGGTACTGCCCGGCCGCGGTCGCTCGAATCTGAGCGCTGTAGTCGCGGCGGGCAGGAGTCCCGGCGACGAATCTCGCGTTGCCGTCGGTAAGGAGCGCGAGGGCGGCGTCAGGAGTGACGGCAGCCTGTGATGCAGCATCCTGGGCCGGCACGAACCCCGGGTCGACTGCCGCCTCGGCGGGCGTCGAGTCGGCCGGGGGCTCGGACGCGGAACATCCCCCCAGGGCCAGTCCGGCGGCCGATAGACCAAGATGTCGTCCAAAGGCTCGGCGCGATGTTGTTGGCAGTGTGCTCGAGGTGCCGGCAGCGGGCACGGGGGTGATCCTATTGAACATCTCGTTTTACCTCGTTCGGCCATATGGGCGACGCGTTAGCCAAAACGGGAACTAGTACCTGTAACCTCGAATGCTACCACAGACTGTTCTGGTCCCGGGCCTGTTCGACAAGCCCCTCGTTGCCACGGCTACGACAGCCCTTGGAATCCAGTTTGGAAAGAGTAGCAGCGCGAACGGGCCCCTGGCAGCCCGTGTCAAGAGCCCCGCTGCATTCGAACGGCGATGCATCCCGCGTGGACTCCGTTGCTCCTCGGTCGAATAGGCCCAATAGGCTTCCTCGTGTCTGGCCCCAGCCCCCACCGCCCCAGAAGCTTGCGCCGCAGAACTCACTTCGTTGCTTTCTGCGGCGCAAGCTCCTAGCGCCCCGAAACGCCTCGCTCGCTCGGCGTTGCGGCCCATCCCCCCCGCTCCATGACCTTCCGCCTCAGCACTTCGCTTCGCTGCGTTCTGCGGCGCAAGCTCCTAGCTAGAAGCTGCCGAACATGGACCCCAGCAGGACGACCAGGCACGTGGCGGCAAACGGGCCGGCCACCGCCACCGCCGCGATGTCGGGATAGGACCGGCGATGGTCCAGTCGGCAGATGGCCAGCAGCGTGATGACCGCGCCGTTGTGCGGCAACGTGTCGAAGCCGCCGCTGGCCATGGTGGCGACCCGATGCAGGAGCTCGGGAGAGATCCCCGCCAGCTCCGCCAACTGCAGGTAGCTCTCGGCGAGGGCGTCCAGCGCGATGCTCAGGCCGCCCGACGCCGAGCCGGTGATGCCGGCGAGGATGTTGATGGAGACGGCCTCGGAGATCAACGGGTACTCGGGGGCCAGACCCAGCAGCGAGTCCCGGATGCGGGCGAACGACGAGAGCGCGGCAATCGTCGCGCCGTAGCCCACCTCCGAGGCGGTGTTGAAGACGGGCAGCATGCTGCCGAAAGTGCCCTCGTTGATCGATCCGACCGGGTGCCGGAGCTGGTTCCGGTACAACAGCAGGTGAAGCAGGATCGCGCCGAAGATGGCGGCGATCAGCGACCATAGGCCCAGCACCGCTGCGGGGCTGGTGGCCCCGAATCTCGCCTCCGCCAGGTAGCCGTGGTCCAGCGCGGGCAGCACCCACCTCGACAACACCAGATTGATCACCAGCACCATGGCCAACGGGGTGACGGCCTTGGCGAAGGCCGCCGCGGACGGCGCGCCGCTAGCCTCACCCGTGCCCGCGGCGGTCCCGGGGCCGTCGAGCGGCTCCCCGTAGCCCTCACCGCGGCGCTGCATCCGGCGGGCCCGCCCGTCGAGCCACAGATAGCCCGCGCCGAACATCACGATGGCGCCGATCATGCCCAGTCCCGGGGCGGCGAACGCCGTCGTTCCGAAGAAGGGCATCGGAATGGCGTTCTGGATGGCCGGCGTGCCCGGGAGCCCCGACATGGTGAAGGTGAACGAGCCCAGCGCGATCGAGGCCGGTATGAGCCGCTTCGGGATCTCCCCTGCCCTGAACAGCTCCACCGCGATCGGATACACGCTGAACGCCACGACGAACAGGGAGACGCCGCCGTAGGTGAGCACGGCGCAGGCCACGATCACCGCCAGCACCCCGCGCTCGGCGCCCAGCCTGGACGCCACGAACCGCCCGATGACGGCCGCGGCGCCGCTGTCGCTCATCAGCTTGCCGAAGATGGAGCCGAGCAGGAAGACCGGAAAATACTGGAGGAGGTAGCCGCCCAGCGCGGGCATGAAGACCTGTGTGTACGACGCGAGCAGCGGGGCGTCCGCGTGGAACGAGCAGGCGAGCAGCGCCATCACCGGGGCCAGGACCAGGACGTTGATGCCCCGGTAGGCGAAGTACATCAGCCCCAGCAGCGAGACGAGAACCCCGAGGATCTCCATGACTCGTGGATGGTTGGCAGCAAACGTCTAGGATGACCCGCGCCGTGTTGTAGCCGCCGCACGCGCTTCCAATTCGGCATCCGTCATTTGACACGCCCGAGAACTCGAGAACCGGCGACCGAACCCGTACAAGCCTCGCCCGTTGGCGCCGCCAAGTCAATCACCCAAAGGGCAAGTGGTCGGCTCGGCGGGCGGTGCCATGCTCCCGGCACCGGGCGCGTCGTGGGAGCGCGGCCGTCGGAGGCGCCGAGCACTCCGATGCCGGGAAGATGCGGCCTGCCGTCGGGACGCTCAGTGCCGCAGGCTCTCTATGCTGAACTTGAACCCCTTGTCCGGAAGAAAAGAGGGAAAGAGAGTCCAGCGGACCGATTTCAGTTCATAGGTCGGCGGAACGAGCTCGATTTCGGCCTCATGCAAGAGCGTCGCCACAATCAAGGGGAGCTGCGATTCCGCGAACCCGCGGCCGGCGCAGTGATGCACCCCGAGGCCGAAGGGCGCGTACGCCCCGAGCTGCTTGTGCTCCTCCCGTCCCGGAAGGTAGCGATCTATGTCGAACCGCTGCGGGTCGGGAAAGTGCTCCGGCAGGTCGTGAGTGACGTGGTAGGCGAAGATCACATCCTCGCCCGCCTGAATCCGGTGTCCGGCGAAGTCGAACGAAGTGGTCACCCTGCGCTGTATTCCCGGGACCGGCGTGTACATGCGCAGCGCTTCCAACATGATCCGGTTCGTGACGTCCAGCTCCCGCACCTTCTCTCCGTCCGGCGGACCGCCGGCGAACAGGGCATCCGCCTCGGCCTGCACCCGTTCCCGAAGCGCGGCGTTCTTCAGCACGACGTAGAGCATGCAGGCACCGACGCTCGTTACCGTATCGAGGCCGCCGAACAGCGGGAACAGCGCCGTGAGCGGCAGGTCGCACTCGGGGAGGAACATCGGGTCGGCGCGGTGCAGTTCCAGCATGTCGTCAATCGCGTCGGCCCTGCGCCGGCCGGGGCGCAACTGGTGTTCGAGCAACAACTTGTCGGACAACTCCGCCACGCGCCGGAGCGCGCGACGGAGCCGAGGCGTCTTCGGCAGTCGGGGTATGCGCAAGAAGCCGCGGGTCACCAGCTTCTTGAGGACTACGCGCACGTCGTCGATGTACTCCTCGGCCGACGACCCGGCGACGACCACGCCCGTCATCTCTCCGACCAGACCCTGGATGGCAGGAAGGCCGGGGCACGGTGTGTTCCGTGGCATCGCGGCCAAGTGACGCCGAACGACACTCACGGCCTCCGGGATCTGGCGCTCGAGGAGCAGGCGGGAGAGTCCGCTCTTCATCTCGCGGCGCATCCGAACGTGGTCCTTGCCGTTCATGTTCAGTACGAAGCGGGAGGCGCCCAACTCCGCGCACAGAGGGTCCCACATGTCGGCCGTGTGCAGATGCAGGCGCTCCGAACGAGACATGAACAGGTTCGCTTCCTGCCCGGCCATGACGACGAAGTTGCGCCCCAGCGACGTGACTCTGAAAACAGGCCCCAACCGCTGGTACTGCTGCAGGAAGAACGCCTGCGGGTCGCGCCAGAGCGAGAGCGCGGTCACCAGCGGCAGGCCGCGAACCAGCGGCGGACCGCCGGCGCCGCCCCGCGCGGAGCGAGCCGTCGGCCTTACGACCCTGACGAGCGCGGCCACCGCCTGGCCGATCAGATCCAGGCGACTGACGAGCTGGATCCGCTTGCGGGCTTTCGCCAACTCCTCTGCCGACAGCACCTTCCGCCATACGGCGCAGGCGTCGATCAGGGTGATGATGACGATGTCCGCGGGATCGGGAATGTCGTCGCTGAACAGCACGCGCATGACGCGCAGCTTGATGTCCTCCTGCGTCGTGCCGTTCGTCGACGGATAGCGGCGCGCGTGCGCCACCTCTGGTGTCAGGGACAGGAATCCATCGTCTTCGGGCTTGTCGAGAATGCCCCGCGCGACCAGCCCGGCGATCGCCCGCTCGCGAATCTCGAGGCCTCGCTCGGCGGTGCGCTCTACCCAATACACCGCGTCGTGCTTCTCTTCGGCGGCCGCGATGTCGGCCAGCGTCGGATCGAGCAGATCGTCGCCAACCGGAGTCGGATCCGTCAGCGTCAACGTCTCGAGATCGGTATCGATGCGATCTGCCAGTTGCAGCTCCATCAACACCGCGCCGGCAAGCGCCAGACGCTCCGTGCGCGCCGTAATCGGCAGGAGCGTGCCGTTTTGTTCGTCCAGGAGAAACAGCAGGAGTTCCTCAGCGAAATGCAGCATCACTGTCTCCCAGTCGCCGGCGGGCCTCACTGTCTGCAGGACCTGCAGGCGGCGCCGGCTCGGAGTCGCCGTAGACCGCCTCGAGGGCCGTGTTCTCGACCCGGGTCCGGATGCGAAGCACCAGCAGATTCAACGCCGAGGCCACCACGGCCAGGGTCCACGCACCGAACATCATTGGCGTCACGGCGATTTCGCCAATCACGATCAGGTAGTTGGGATGATTGACATACCGGTACGGGCCGCTTCGAATACGCCGTGCGCCAGGCAGAACCATCACGCGGGTCGTCCAGCGGGAACCCAAGGTTGCTATCACCCAGAACCGCCCGCACTGCAACAGGATGAACGCAACCAGTAGCGGCGTCGATACCGGCGCCGACGGCTCAATCGTCCCGAGCAACGCCAGCAGCCAGCTGGCGTGCAGCGCGACCATCGCCGGGTAGTGACTCCGGCCCACCTCGATGGCGCCCTGCCCCGCGAGGGTCCGGTAGTTGCGGTGCGCGAAGGCCAGTTCGGCCAGCCGCTGAACGATCAGGAACCCGACGATGGCGTACAACGGAGACATCAGGCCGACTCCAGCACCAGGAACCCAATCGAAAACCCGGGGCCCAGGCCCGTCATCAGAAACCGCCGCGCCCGTTCCCGCATGGCGTCCGCCCCTTCGTTGCCGTTCGCCGACGCCGATGTCTCGAGAGCGCGCTTCAGGATGAACATCACGGTGACTGCCGACATGTTGCCGAATTCGCGCAGAATCGCACGGGACGACGAGAGGCCGCGGGGCGGGAGATCGAAAGCGGCCTCCAGCGCATCCAGCACCTTGGCGCCCCCCGGGTGGCAGATGAAGTCGTCGATGTCGGCCAGCTCCAGGCTGGCGGAGGCAAGGAACTCGTCCGTGACGGGCCGCACGAGGTTCCGGGCGATGTCGGGAACCCCGCGCGACAGCCTCAACTCCAGCCCGTTCTGCGTTATGTGCCAGCCCATGACGTTGAGACTGCGGGGCCAGGTGTGCTCACCCCAGGCCCTGATAGCCGGTCCCGTCTCGCTCGTGGACAAGACCGCGCCCGCGGCTCCGTCGCCGAAAAGAGCCGTGGCGATGACGTTCGCGGTGGTCCGATCGCTCCCGCAGAACGTGAGGGTGCAGAGCTCGACGACCAGGTACAGGATGCGACTGCCCGGCTGACCGCGCGCACAGGCGGCGGCGCGCGCCAGTCCCAGCACGCCGCCTGCGCATCCGAGGCCGAACAGCGGCAGACGCTGGACGTTGCGGCGGAATGGCAATTCCTCCATCAGACGGGCATCGAGCGCCGGCAGGGCGATGCCGGTCGTCGAGACGGTAACGATCATGTCGATGTCGCTGCACTCGAGGCTCGCGGCCGCCAGACTCTCGACGGCAACCTTCTTGAGCAGACTCACAGCGTTGTCGATGTACAGGTTGTTCTTCTGCTCGAAGTCCTGGGCCTGCTCGTACCAATGCACGGGCGCGGTGGCGTACCGCGTATCGATCTCGGCGTTCAGGTAGACGTTCTTCAGGCGCTTGCGCTGCCCCGGCGGGACGTCGAAGAACCGGTAGAAGAACTCCAGGGCCTCCGACTGGGAGATTCGGTGGGTCGGCACCGCGGTCGCAAGCGACACGATACGCGGTGGAGGCAGGTGGACGGCCGTCGTCATGCGGTACGTCTCGTCCCTACCCCGGCCGGCCCTGCCGCCTCGGCCGCATCCCCGCCATGAGCGAAGAGCCACCGAACCAACCTGCTCCGCTTCAGGCTGCATCCGCGGAGCACGCCGACCGCGGCCGCCCAGCTCGACGATCGCAGCAACCCGCCGAGTTGCACCGGGTCGAGCCACGACCTTGCTCCGGCCATCCACATCAGCCCGAGGCGCACGGCGGTCATATGCCAGAACATCTGGCGCAACGAGCGCGGGATCTCCTCGTCGCGGCACCGCTCGAACCAGGAGTTGTTCATCGCGAAGGTCGACTGCACCCTGACGTCCCCGCAGGCTGTTCGCGCGGGTCGTCGTGCAGCCGCTCTGGCGATGAGGGGCTCGAAGTCGGTCAACTGCCGCGCCAGCCCATGCCCGGGTCGACCCAGGCGGGCCATCATGGCCGCCCCGACGGCATCGGTATGGTATCCGTTGAGCAACAGCGGCATTGCCATGCGAAAGAAGGTCACGACCTGGAGGTGCATCCGCAACCGGCACTGGTAGCCCGACTCCATCACGTCGTACAGTCTTGCGACCTGTTCTTCCGCCAAACGCTGGAGCCCTGCGTAGGCTTCGTCCAGGTCGGCGGCAAACCCATCGGTCAACCGACCATCCAGATCGCAACGAATCATGACACCCACCTGTTGAATCGCCGCGGCCACCAGCGCGAGACCGGTGCTGTACAGCGGATCCACGGTATCGGCGGCATCTCCGATCAGGAACCATCCCTGGGAGGAGTACCTCCGCCGGGCGCGGTACATGTAGTTCCGGTACAGGTTGGTGTCGATCACGCGTCCGCTCCGGACGAAGTCCGCCAGGATTGGGTGCTCCCGCGTCATACGGTCGAGGAATTCCGGCACGGAAGTCATCGGGTCGCCGAACAGGTCCGGTCGGTAGGTCAGCCCTACGCTGATCATCCGCCCCGCATGTCGGGCCCGCACCGGAAGAAGCCAGACCCAGTTGCCCCGTCCGAAAAAATGATGCGCGGCGTAGTACGCATCGGGGCGGCGATTACCGTTCGTCATGGCATCGATGCGATTGAGAATGGATGCGTCGAAGTCCGCGAGACGGAGCCAGAACGAGCTGCGCTGATGCGCGACGCCCTCGTCGAGACCCAGTTGCCGCGCCAGCAGTCGGCGCCGCCCGGTGGCGTCTATCACCCACCGGGCCGTGCATGTCAGTTCCGTGCCGTCGCTGCGCCGCGCGGTGACCCGATGCGACGCGTCCTGATTCAGCTCGACCCCGGTCACCTTGCCGTCGATGTGCTTCACGCCGTTGTAGCGATTGAGGCGCCGCAAGGCGTCGTCGAGACTGAACCGGTTGACGAGAAAGGACGGCAGTGGCGGATTGGTGGGCACGGCGTCCACGACATAGCGCGGGTCCGTGGGAGTTTCGGGATCCAGCTTGTAATAGAAGGTGAGGCCATACTTCGGGAGCTGTTCCTCGACGAGGTGCCGTCCAAGACCGATCTCTTGCAGGAACTGCGTGCTGAACTCGACCAGCGATTCCCCTACGACCGGGAGGTTCCGAGCCGCCGGTCCCACGATGGTAACGCGGAGAGCGGGCATGTGCCGCCTGAACCAGGCGGCCGCGAGGTTGCCAACGACCCCGTCGCCCATGATCAACAGATCCGACATCGTATTCGTCTACCGCGGGGTACCGGCTGGGTCCGCCGGAACCACATAGTTGAGGCCGTCCATCTCAGTGCTGTCGCCCGCGCAGAACATCAACGAGACGGATGGCCCGTCGTGCCTGCCGCTTACATGCCCCTAATGGTATACCAGCGTCAAGTTGCGGCATATGAATGTGCCGCTAGTATTTCTCAGTCTATGGTGAGGCAATCGTAAATTCTTCCCGTCGTCAGCGGCTTCCCTACCCTGCCGGCGAACCAGTCCGGTCCACTCGTGGAGTCGGCGATGCCGGTCTGCCGCTTCCCGGGCAAGTACAGTAGGCTGACACGAGCCAGAACCCCGAGACACGCGGTGGATGCCCGCTTCCCGACCGTGACGGCGCCGGCATCCACCGCCATATTTGCGCGCCGGGAGTCCCTTCGCCGCGGCTCCCACGCCGGAGAGGCACCATGATGCAGCGTCCAACCCCGCTTTCCGCCCGGCCGGCCGACGGCCTTGTCGCGGCCCTCGCCGTCGCGATGCTCGTCGTCCTGCCCCTGACCGGGCTCGCGCAGGAGCCGGCCAACCTCGACATCTACTGGATCGATGTCGAGGGCGGGGCGGCGACCCTCGTGGTCACCCCCGCCCGCGAGTCGGTGCTGATGGACACCGGCTGGCCGCGGGCTGACGCCCGCGACGCCCTGCGCATCCAGGCGGCCATGGACGATGCGGGTATCGACCGCATCGACTACCTGCTGATCTCTCACTTCCACGGCGACCACGTCGGCGGCCTGCCGGCCCTCGCCGAGCGGATCCCCATCGGCCGGATCGTCGACCACGGCGACAGCGTCGAGCTGGGCAGCGCGCGCGGCGAGGCTCTGTGGGACGAGTACATCGGCCTCGCCGCCGACCGGCGCCGCTCGATCGTTCCCGGCGACAAGCTGCCGCTCGAGCGCCTCGAGCTGACGTTCGTGGCGGCGCACCGGGAGCTCGTCGACACCCTGGAGCCGCAGATGCCGAACCCCCTCTGCGAGGGCGTCGAGCCTCCCGAACCCGACATGGGTGAGAACGGCCACAGTCTGGGCTATCTGCTGTCCCTCGGGGCA
This sequence comes from Vicinamibacterales bacterium, assembly GCA_958296065.1. Classification (GTDB taxonomy): domain Bacteria; phylum Acidobacteriota; class Vicinamibacteria; order Vicinamibacterales; family UBA8438; genus WTFV01. The sequence continues at coordinate 53,416 of CATQHX010000015.1, forward strand.
TTCCAGTTCCTCAACCTCGGCGATCTGACGCCGGACCGCGAGCACGCGCTGGCGTGCCCCGAGAACCGGCTGGGGGTCGTCGACCTGTGGCAGGTTCCCCACCACGGGGGCTACGGCGCCATCCGCCCCGAGCTTGCAGGCGTGCTCCAGCCCACGGTGGCGGTCGTCAACAACGGTCCCCGCAAGGGGGGAACGCCGGAGTCGCTGGCCGTAGTCCAGGGCACGGCGGAAGTCGGCGACGTCTGGCAGTCGCACCGAACACTGACCGACGACGCCGCCAACAACACCGAGGAGGCGCTGACCGCCAACTTGACCGAGGAAGAAGACTGCGAAGGGCACTGGATCAAGGCGGCGGTGGCCCCCGACGGCCGCAGTTGGTCGATGACCAACGGCCGGACGGGCTACAGCCGGACCTATCAGTCCCGGTAACCGCCTCGAGTCCGGGACTTTCGCGTTCACGAGCGGCGAAGAGCGCGCGCCCAATGTTCCTTCGCCGCCGCCAGCGGCGGCATCGTCCTTCTGCCCGCGTTGGATTAGAATGCTGGCATCCGGACCGACACGACCGAGACGGGGCGTCTTGCGCGAGTGCCGAGGCGCTCACCGCCGGCCAGCGGCGGAAGAACCAGGCGCCATCGCTCCCCGGGGAGGAATCGAATGCAGACGACACGCCGTGGATTCGTCGGAACCATCGCGCTGGGTACCGCGGCGGGTGCCCTGACCGGCACATCACCGTTCGGCAAGCGGGCCAGCGCCCAGACTCGTGAGGCCGCGAAGTCCGGCACCTATGATGGCGGCGTCATCCAGCTCAACCAGAACGAGAGTGCCCGCGGCCCTGGCCCGAAGACCGTCCAGGCCATTCAGGCCCACACCAACAAGCGCATGGGCCGCGGCTATTCACCGGATCACGTCAACGAGCTGCGAACGGTCATCGCCGACTACTACGAAGTCGGTACCGACAACGTGCAGCTCGCCACTGGCTCCACCCCCTTGTTGCAGGGCTCGGTGCGGGCATTCTGCTCTGCGACCAAGGGCTTCGTGACCCCCATGCCCACCTACTCGACCAGCTTGAGCACCGCCCGGCGGATCGGGGCCAAGACGACCGAGGTGGCTCTGGACGGCTCGCTCGCCATCGATCTCGAGGCGCTGGCGGAGGCGTCTCGCGGCGCGGGCCTGGTCTATCTCTGCAATCCGAACAACCCCACCGGCACCGTGCACGGACCCGGAGCCGTCGAGCGTTTCGTGCGCCGCGTGCTGCGTGAATCACCGGACACCATGATTCACGTCGACGAGGCCTACATCAACTACGCACGACCCGGCAGCATCGAGACCGCAGTGCCTCTGGCGCTGGAGGACGAGCGCGTGTTCGTCACCCGTTCCTTCTCGAAGGCCCATGGCATTGCGGGCTTGCGTGTCGGATACGCCCTCGCCCAGGAGCAGACCCTGGCCAGGATCCGCGACGCCTGGGGCATGGGCGACGTCAACATGCTGGGCGCGATAGCTGCGATCACCGCGTTCGAGGACACGGAACACATCGATTGGGAAGTGCGGGAGAATGCCGAGATTCGCGACGGCGTCATCGCTGCCTTCCGCGACATGGGCTTCGACGTGCCCGACTCCAACACCAACCACATCTTCGTCAACATCGGACGCCCCGCGCGGGAGTTCCGCGAAGCGTGCCTGGAGCGCAAGGTGCTGGTAGGCCGGGATTTTCCGCCGTTGCATACCACGCATTGCCGAATCTCGATCGGCAGCCGAGAGGAGATGGCGGTGGCAATGGAGGTGTTCAAGAAGGTCCTGGCGTGAGCCCCAGGCGGGGGTGGCTGAAGGATTGCCCGACGTGTGGCAATGGAGGTGTTCGAGAAGGTCCTGGTGTGAGGGGCAGCGACCGGGCTGCGACGCCGGTTCCACGCCGTACGCCGTAACTCTACCCGTGACGTGATGGCAGGGGGCAACGATGTCAAGCATCTTCCGGCTCGATCGCAGAGCCTTCATGAGAAACGCGGGCGCGACCGCCATCGCCGGTGCCACCGGCGGCCTGGTCGGCGGCACGAGCCCGGCGGCGGCGCAGAGCTCGGCCAGCATCCCGCGCTTGCCGAACGGCAAGTACGACTTCGACACTCCCTACAATCGTGTCGGTACCGACTGTTCCCGGTGGGACTCTCCGGCCCTCCGGTATCCGGAGGGTGTGTTCAAGTACGGCATGGGTGTGGCGTCGATGGACTTCGAATGTGCGCCGTGCATCACCGAGGCGCTGCAGGAGAGAGTCCAGCATCACAACTGGGGCTACCTGAGCACTACCGAACCGCTTCGAGACGGCATCCTGAAGTGGAATGGGGAACGCCACGGCCTGGACTTGGACCCCGCCTCCATCGTCATCTCCGACGGCGTCTATCCGGGCATCATCGCGGCGCTGCGATCGTTCGTGCCCATCGGGAACAAGGTGCTCCTGACCACACCGGCGTATTCGGGCTTCTACTCGATGGCCCGCGCCGCCCGGGTGGATACCGTCGACAGCCCGATGCTCTACCGGAACGGGCGCTACGAGATCGACTGGGACGACCTGGAATCGAAGATGACCGCGGACGTCCGCGCGACGATCGTCTGCAACCCGCAGAATCCGACCGGCAACGTGTGGACGGAGGAGGAGTTGCTCCGCCTCGGCCGTCTGGCCCTCGAGCACAAGGTCGTCGTGCTGGCGGACGAGATCCACTCCGACGTCATCCGCGCCGGGCACAAGTACACGCCGTTCGCGAGCCTGCCGGATGAAGCCGTCGTGAACAACAGCGTTTCCTTCAACGCCGTCAGCAAGACCTTCAACCTGGCCGCGATGAAGAACGCCTACTACTACTCCAGGAGCCCCACCCTGCTCGCGCGCGTGAACCAGTACCACCGCGCGGAGCTCAGCACGCTTGGCGTAGTGGCCAACACCGCGGCGTATCGGGACGGCGCCGAGTGGTTCGACCAGGCCAACGCGTACATGGACGACAACCACACGCTCGTCGAGAACTACGTCAAGCAGCACATGCCCGACGTGGGCTATACGCGCAACGAAGGCACGTTCATGACCTTCCTGGACTTCAGCAAGGTCATGGAGCGCATCGGCGCCGAAGCAATGGCCGCGTCGCACGGAAACGACACGGCCGAGGAGTACTTCCGGGACTGGCTGACCCACCAGTCGGGCGTCTATCTGAATCCCGGCTCCAGCTACGGAAGCGGCGGAGAAGGCCACATGCGAATGAACGTGGCCTCGTCTCGCCGGGTACTGCGGGAGGCGTGTGAGGCGATGGCCGCGGCAGTTCGCGACGTCTAGGAGCTTGCGCCGCAGAACGGAGCGAAGCGAAGTGCGGAGGCGCAAGGTCATGGAGCGGGGGGGATGGGCCGAAACGCCGAGCCAGTGAGGCGTTTCGGCGCGCTAGTCGGATCTCCTTTCGTCGGCGCGGCGGACGAGCGGCGGCGGTCGGCTCTTCTCATCCGGCGCGGATAGTCACTGGTTCGGGCGCGTTCGTCCGCACCCGGAGGGAGTCGCCGCCGGACCGACGAAACGGATCGGCACGTGGTGAACGAGGGGCCGGCAGCAAGGGGGCCGCAATGGTGGATCCGATCAGGCGCAAGATAATCAAGACCGGCGCGGCGGCGACCGTGTTGGCCGCCACGCGGGGGTTTGCAGAGCAGCCCGGCCAGGACGGAGCGGCCATGTCCTTCTACGAGAATGGTCGCGTTCGCCTCCGCTATGAGGAGGTCGGCTCCGGCTTCCCGCTGCTCATCATCCCCGGCGGGGGTCTGAACTCGGCGATCGCCGGTCTGGCCACGCATCCTTTCAACCCGCTGGAGGAGTTCGCGGGAGAGAACCGCGTCATCGCCGCGGACCTGCGCAACTCCAACCGCGGCCAGTCTTCGGGTCCGCTCGAGGTCGATCGGCCCTGGGACGCGCATACCGATGACCATCTCGGCGTGATGGATCACCTGGGCATCGACAAGTTCATGGTGCTCGGCTTCTGCATCGGCGGCCCTTTCATCTGGAACCTGCTGCGGCGGGCTCCCGATCGGATCGTCGCCGCCGTGCTGGCGCAGCCCAGCGCCTGGAGCGCGGAGCATCCCACCCTGTTCTACGACAACAACATGCGGGGTTGGGGCCCGGAGCTCGTCGAGCGGCGGTCCGAGATCACGATGGACATGGTCGACAGGTTCTTGCACACGATGTACCTCGCCAACGCGGACTTCGTCTTCACCGTGACGCGAGACTTCGTACGCGAGCTGCAGACGCCGATCCTCATCCTGCCGGACGATATCCCGGCGCATCCGTACGACGTCGCCATGGAGGCGGCGATGCTCGCGCCGCAGTCCGAAGTGAGCATGTTCCCGTGGAAGCAGCCCATGGAACGGATTCCGCTGGCGGTGCGCCAGATACGGTCCTTCCTCCGGGCGCATCGGCCGGTTTCCGGTTGATGGACTCCTGCGACTGGCAGTCCGTGGTGAAGCCCCGCGTCGCACCGAGAACGGCGAGGCGCCCCTCGCCCCGAAACGCCTCGCTGGCTCGGCGTCTCGGCCCATCCCCCCCCGCTCCAGGAGCTTTCGCCGCTTCACTTCGCTCCGCTGCGTCCTGCGGCGCAAGCTCCTGGCAGCCGCCAACCAACGACGCGCTCTACCGCACGTCGTCTTCCGGTGCGGCGATGGCCGCGCTCCACGCGGCGGCGGCGGACGCCTTGAGTGTCTCGGCGTCGGCGGGCAGCAGATAGCGCTCGGCGACCAGTGCGTCCGCCGCTTCACCGTAGCGCCGCACGTACTCCGCCTCGCCGCCGGGGTAGCGCTCTTCCAGGGAGAGTCGCGAATCGCCCAGCTCCATCCGCTCATCCCTCGTCCGCGGGAATGGAATCGTGGAGCCGTTCACGCCGCACAGGTCACCTTCGGCGAAGCCTGCCGCGCGAATCGCCTTGCCCATCGTGGAGAGCGGGGCCGCGACCTCCGGCACCAGCACGCCCGCCCCGAGGTTGCCGTCGGCGTCCAGCTTCGGCACGAACAGCGGGTACCGCTCCTCGCTCTCCTTCGGCGGCCAGACCGAGAAGTCTCGCACGCCGAGCTCGCTGATCGTGGAGTTGTACGGACGATCCGGGATGGCCGGATACTGCTCGCCCTGCTCTTCAACCGTCACCGCCGTGCCGTCGGCCACGGACGGCGCGCGCGTCGCCGGTGGCTCGACGCCGTTCCGCACCCACTGCACCATCGCGTCTAACGCCGCGCGGTAGTACGGCCACGGCTGCACCGGGTTGGCCGGGTCGCGGCACCCGGCGGCGCCCTGCAGATGTGCCGTCGCGAGCATCCAGTAGCGCACGTTCGGCGGCAGCTCCAGCGCCTGGCCGGTCGCATCGGTGACGATAAGGGAAGCATGGGCGCCGTAGTACTCGGAGTCGGCGTCCACCTGGATGATGTTCGGGCAGGTACCCGAGGCCGTGCAGGCGGCCAGCAACCCGTCGGTCCTGCCCGTCAGCGGATCGGTCGTCGTCGCGAACGTAAACGGGAACTCGTCCATCGGGTAGTTGTGGTCTTCGTGCTGGCGCGTATAGCGGCCCGTCTGCGCGAAACGGGCGTTGACGAAGGTGCGACGGGCGCCGGCGACATACGGCGTCATGCCGTCGAAGACGCGCCGCCCCGCCGAATCCTCGTTGAAACCCTGGTAGACGAAGTCCCTGGCCATCCGGCCGCTCTGCGAAGAACCGACGGCCACAACGTGGTCGAGCTCCGGCACACCGTCCACGAAGAGCGGGTTGGGAACGCCCCGATCGTCGGCGGGGCTGTAGCGCGCAAACGATACGAAATCGCGCATGGCCCCGAAACCCAGGCCGTGAACGATTGGATTCCGGGCCTCGTACACGAACTCGTAGATGGTCCCCGCGTCGCTTCCCGCGGGGGTCGTGACGGCGACCGTCCTGTCGTCGACGTAGTGCCACTGGTCCGCCGGAACCGTCTGACGCGGGTCGTTCTGGAGCTGGCGATGCGTGAGCGTCGCGACGGTCTTGTCGAGCGTCACCGCCGGATACGTCAGCCGGCCGAACGCGGCGCTGTCCGGGTCCTGCCACTCCTCCATCGAGGTGCCGGTAATCGTCCGGCCGTCGTCCGTGGCGAGCGGCAGCGTCGCCAGCACCGGACGCGGGTTGCCGGTCCCCGGCGCGCCGTCCAACCAGCCGCTCGATACGTATGTGTAGCCCTGGTTCATGAGGAATACGTTGCCGGCGTTCTCGGCCGCGTAACCCCGCCCCGCCTCGTGGAAGTAGCCGAAGACGATGTTGCGGCCGCGGTTGTTGATCTCGTACACCAGGACACCGTTGCCCCTGGTGATATCGACCGGCTTGAGAATGTCGACCTCGAACGTGTATTCGACCAGCCCGTCCGCATTGCGCGGAGAGTTGTCGAGATCCACGATCCCGGCGTTCAGCGGGGCGTCCGGATCGGCGACGGCCGTGGCCGTGCCGAGCAAAATCTCGTACGCGCCCACGGCCCCGAACGACCGGCCGCCGAAGGCCGCCTCACGGCTGGTGATGTCGAGCCGGGTGACGCGCGAATGCGCGTGCGGCGGCGACACCGATTCCTGCGTTGCCTGCTCGCCGGCACCCGGAGAACCGCTCAGCCCGATCCCGAGTACGACCGTCAACAGATGGCGTCGGAACTGCATCGCTCACCTCCACCGCAATGATAGAGCCTGCCCTGCTCAGAAGCGGAACGTGTACTGGAGTTTCGTGGCCAGCCTCGAGTCCTGCCGCCTGAAGTCGCGGTAGCCTCGCTCGAGGTCCTGCACCCAGCCCTGACCGAATACGAAGAAGATCTCGTTTCCCGGCTCTATGGTCCAGTGCACACGGCTCTGGAGGCCGAGGTTCCCGGATCGGTTGTCGAACTGGATCAGGTTGGAAAACGAAAGGAAGGGTGAAGCCGCATAGCTCACCTGCGAGCTGTAGATGCGGGCGATGAAATCCCCTTCCGGCAGGCTGGCGAACGTCTGGTTGGCATTGAAGCTGATGAGGAAGTTGGGAGGCAGCTTGTAGCTGAGGCCGGTCTGGATCTCCTTCGCGGTGCCCGACCAGTAGTTGCCGAAACGCAGGCCGATGCTGCCCTGAACCCGCCGCTTCTGCGCCGAGGTGAAGAAGATCCGCATGGGCATGAAGCGGTACTCGCCCGGGGGAAGCACGACTCCCGGGGAAATCTCGAACGGCTCGAACAGGCGTTCGTAGGTCGGGTTCAGGTCGAACAGGCTGTGCAGGGAGTCGCCGGAGTTCAGGTGCCAGTCGACCAGGGTGGCGTAGATGTCCCAGCTTTCGACCAATCCGTTGTCGAGCCGGGTGAAGCGCGTGAAGAAGACGTCATGGAACATCTGCTGAATGCCCGTCGACGGCCTCGGGCGCGGGTTGAAGCTGCCGGCGACCCGCAGCATCCGCACGTTGCTGCGCTGCACGAAGCCGATCGCCGGATCGAAGTTCTCCTGAATCTCCCGCCAGAGAACCTGAGCCTCGAACCTGTCGTTGGGATAGTGCGCCCCGAAGCCGTAGGACGAGTTCTCGTCGGTGACGCCTTCGTTGTTGCTCGTGAGGCCGTAGGCGTTGAACAGCAGGTTCTGATTGCTGCCCAGGAAGTCCGAAGTGGCCAGGCGAACGTCGACTCCCAGGGTGCTGCTCGAGAGCGCGGAAGCGGGATTGCCGCTCGTGAGAATGGCGCCCACGTACGACTGCTCCAGGAAGTTCTGCTTGACGCGCCCGACCAGCAGGTTGTTGGCGTCCACGTTCGGCACGTCGCGGGTGCGCACGTCGAGCATGCCGACTTCGGTGCGGCCGACTCTCCCGGTCAGCTTGGCGCCGTAGTCGATCGGCACCTCCTGCCCGCCGAGCAGGCCGATCTTCCGGCTGAAGAACGGAAATATCTCAGCCCCGGTGCCGGGAATGCCGCCCGGTGGATCGATGCCGGTCGTGGCGAAGTTGAAGACGCCGGCGTCCTGCAGGAAGAACGTCCGTTTCTCCGGAAAGAAGATGGAGAAACGCGTGAGATTGATCTGCCGCGCATCCACTTCCGTTTCACCGAAGTCGGTGTTCGCGGTGACGGACAGCTTGAGACTCGGGGTGATGTTGTAGAAGAGGTCCAGCCCCGGCTTGCCGACGACCGTATCGCCGCCGGTTTCCGGGCGCGGCCAGAGCCGCGCGATGAACGGGCGGACATCCAGGCCCACACCTTGCGCCAGGCCTTCGAGATTCGTGATTTCGCCCGCTTCGGAGATCTGGAAGAACTGTGTCTGAAAACGCGCCCCCGTCCAGCGGTTCTCCTCAAGTTTGCGCTGAATGGTGCGACTGATGTTGAAGCCCCAGACGGTCTCGCCCGCCGGGAAGCTCAGGGTCTTGAACGGGATGGCGAACTCCGCGCTCCAGCCTTCGTCCGTTCGCGCGGTCTGCACGATCCATATGCCGTCCCAGTCGTCGTTCGTCTCCCCGTTCGCAAACACCAGGCCGTCGACCATGGCACCGGCGGGATTGGTCGCGAAGTGGAAGGCGTTGCTCTGGTCGCGGAACGTGTCGAGCACGATGCCCAGCCGGTCATCCGCGTTCAGGCCCGCGTCCCGCGCCATCTGCGACGCCAGCACGCGGTCGGGCTCCGAGTCGTAGCACATGACGCCGATATAGAGGTTCTCCTCGTCGTAGAGCAGCGTGACTTCGGTCCTCTCCGTGGGCGCCGCGCCGGCCACCGGGATTCTCTGGACCAGATCGCCGATGTTGGGCGCCTGACGCCACGGCGCCTCGTCGAGCATCCCGTCGATGACAATGGCCGAGGTGACCGCCGTCGCCACGCCCGATCTGACCGGATCTGTCGAGACAATCTGTTGGGAAGCGGCGAGGCAGAGAGCCGGCCCAACGATGCAGTGCCAGGCGCCGATCACCGCCAGCGAGCCGAGGCGGAGCGACAAGGACCGCAGAACCGGGAGGCCATCCAGGCGTTTCTTCATGGGCTGTCCGGGCATGGTAGCGCAGAGTTCGTCGGCAACTCCCGGATTCCCCTCGATCCCGGATCCACGATCCTGTCGAGCGCAATCGACTTCGTGCCCTGGGCGACCAGCAGGCTCCGCTTGCTTGTCACGAGCAGGCCGGCCCCTCGGTCCGGCTCGGTCGCAAGCCCGATGAGGCGAGGGCAATGGGCCTCAGCCTGCTTTGGTAACATCGGGACGCGGTCATCGACATGAGTCCATCCCCCGATCTGAGCGCGGAAGTGGCCCTGGTGACCGGCGGCAGCCGGAACATCGGCCTGGCGATCGCGCGGACCCTCCGCGCCGCCGGCGCCCGGGTCTGCATCTGGGGCGCGTCGGACCGGGCGGCGCTCGAAGAGGCTCTGGACGCAATCGACGGTGGCGCGGACGATCGCTGCGGCATGCTGGTGCGCGTCGACGACGAGTCCGCCGTCCTGCACGGCTTCGATGAGATCGGCGCCCGGCTGGGACCGGTGTCCATCCTGGTCAACAACGCCGCGATACGCCCCGACGCCGCCCTGGAGACGACGACGCGCGCCGCCTGGACCGCGGTCCTCGACGTGACGCTGACCGGGGCGTTCCTGACGTCGCGGGAGCTGTTCCGCCGTTTGCCGCAGGACCGGAACGGCGCCATCGTCAACATCGGCGGCCTCAGCGCCCACCGGCCGAAGCGCGGCCGCGTCCACGTGATCACGGCCAAGGCGGGCCTGATCGGCCTGACCCGCGCGCTGGCCGAGGAGGGCCTGGGCCGGGTCCGGGCCAACTGCGTCGTCCCGGGCGCAATCGACACCGGCCTCCGGCCCGACGGCAGGCGGCCTCCCTATCTCGACGACGCCGGCCATGCCGCCGGAAGTCCCGCAGCGGTCGCGCGCGCCGTGCTCGCGCTAGCCGACCCCGGCGAACCCTATGTCACCGGCCAGACGCTGCATGTCAGCGGCGGCCGCTTCATGCCGTGACCCGGCGTAGCCGCTACCCGAACAGAATCCAGCAGAGCCCTGCGCCGACCACGGACATCGAGACCCCCACGCGAGAAGCGCGTTGAACAGCGCACGCATGTTGGCGCCGGAGGGGGCCGCCGCAAGGAACAGGGCGCCCACGGTGGAGAGCGCCGAAAGATCGACGAGCCCGCCAGCCAAGGAGCCCCGGCACGACCCGGCGAGCTCCCATTGCATCGCGTCGGGGTGGCCGGGCATCCCTCCCGTGCGGCAGCGTGGCGGATCACCGCGACCGCGACCAGCAGTCTGCGCCGCAGAAACGGCGTAGACTGCTGGTCAGGCCCGGTTGGGCGGCAATCGGAGCCGCCGGCGGCGATTGTCGGGCCAGAATCGGCATTCGTCGAGGGGAGCAACGTGAGCGACCAACAGCGCGCGACGAGCGCGGTCGTGGATTTCATCGGCCGGACCCGCTGGCAGGATTTTCCGGAGGAGGCCGTCCGGATCGCGAAGCGCTGCGTCATCGACGGCCTGGGCGTCATGCTGGCCGGATCGACGCAGGACGCCGGCCGCATCCTGCGCGGCTACGTCCGAACGGTTGACGCGAAGCCGGAGTCCACCGCGTTCGGCCCCGAGCCTTTCCGGACCGGTGCGTCCTCGGCGGCGCTGCTCAACGGGACGAGCGGCCACGCGCTGGACTGGGACGACACGCAACTGGCGACCAGCGCCGACCGCATCTTCGGGTTGCTGACCCACCCGACCGTGCCGCCGATGGTCGCTGCGCTGGCCATCGGCGAGCGGCGGCAGGCGTCCGGCAAGGCGTTCCTCGAGGCGTTTCTCACGGGCTTCGAGGTCGAGTGCAAGATCGCCGAGGCCATCAGTCCCGGCCATTACAGGAAGGGCTTCCACTCGTCCGGCACCGTCGGCACGTTCGGCGCGGCGGTCGCCGCGGCCAGGCTGCTGGGTCTCGACGGCGACAGGATCGCGCACACGCTCGCCATCGCCGCGAGCTCGGCCTCCGGCATCCGCGTGAACTTCGGGTCGATGACCAAGCCGCTGCACGTGGGTCGCGCGTCGCAGAACGGGGTGGTCGCGGCCGAGCTTGCCGCGAGAGGCTTCACGGGAGGCCGGGACGCCCTCGATCCGCCGTGGGGCTTCTTCCAGGCCTTCAGTCACGGCGAGGGCTTCGATGCCGGCCGGATCGTCGGCAGGCTCGGCGACCCGCACGCGATCGTGTGGCCCGGGGTGTCGATCAAGCCGTACCCGTGCGGCGTGCTCGGGCATCCGACAATGGACGCCATGCGGCGACTGGTGATTGCGCACGACGTGCAGCCGGAATGCATCGTGGCCATTCGCGTGCGCGCCGGGTCCAACATCCTCAATCCGCTGCGGTACCCCATTGCGACCAACGAGCTCGAGGCGAAGTTCTGTCCCGCGTTCATGGTGGGCGCCATCGCGCTCCGGCGGAAGGCGGGCATTCACGAATTCAACGACGAGTTCGTCCGGAGTGCGCCGATGCAGGCGATGATGCGGAAGGTGGAGCGCGTGCTCGACCCCGAGATCGAGGCGCAGGGCTGGGAGAAGATCCGCAGCACCGTCGAGGTGGATCTCGACGACGGCCGCACGCTCGTCGAGGAGGCGGACGAACGCTATCGGGGCGGGCCGGACCTGCCGTTCACGCGGGAGGAGCTCCTCGAGAAGTTCAGCGACTGCGCGTCGCTCGTGCTGCCGCCGTCGGCGATAGACGAGACCGTCGGTATGGTCGAGGCGCTGGAGGACCTGCCCGACGTGGGCCGGCTTTCCCGCGTTCTGAGTGCAGCTCCGGCGGCGGTGGCACAATGATGCTCGCGTGGGTCTCGGTCGGGGCGCTTGTCCTGGCCGTCGCGCTGAGCGTCCTCACGAAGATCAATGTCGGCATCCTGTCGCTGGCCATGGCCTGGCTGGTGGGGGTGTACCTGGGCGGCATGTCGGTCAATACCGTCCTGTCCGGCTTTCCCGTGCCGTTGCTGGTCACGCTCGTGGGCGTGACGCTGCTGTTCAGCATGGCCGACACCAACGGCACGCTGTCCAGATTGACCGGCCGGGCCGTCCGGCTCTGCCGCGGGAACGCGGGGCTGTTGCCGGTCATGTTCTTCGTGGTCGGCGTGGTCGTGTCCACGATCGGTCCCGGCGGCACGCCGGCCAGCGCCCTGCTGGCGGCGCCCGCCATGGCCGCCGCGGGGCGGGTGGGCATACCGCCGCTGCTGATGGCGATCATGTGCGGCGATGGCGCCTTGGCGGGCACGCTGTCGCCGTTCGCGCCTGGCGGCGTCGTCGCCAACGACGTGATGGCGCGCATCGGCCTCGGCGGCCTCGAGTGGCAGACCTACGGGTACAACGTGCTGGCCCACTCGATCGTGGGCATCGGCGGCTTCATGCTGTTCGGGGGCCTGAAGCTCTTTCGCAGGCACGGAGGAGACGCCGGATCCGCGGAGCCGGACGTCGAACACTTCGAGCGCAGGCATTGGTTGACCCTCGCCGGCATTGCGGCGCTGATCGTCGCGGTCGTCGGCTTCGATGCGCACGTGGGATTGACGGCGGTCTTCATCGCCGCGTTGCTCACCCTACTCGGGAGCGTCGATGAGCAGCAGGCCATTCGGCGCATGCCCTGGGGCGTCATCCTGATGGTCACCGGGGTGACGGTGCTGATCTCGATCATGCAGAGAACCCAGGGCATGGACTTGTTCACGAGCGGGCTGGCCGCCATCTCCACCTCGGAGACGATCGTGCCGATGATGGCCTTCGGGACCGGCCTGATATCGGTGTACAGCAGTACGTCCGGCGTGGTGATGCCGGCGTTCCTGCCGATGGTGCCGGACCTCGCGCAGCAGATCGGCGCCGTCGAGCACGTTCACCTCGCGTGGTCGATCACCGTGGGCGGCGGGCTCGTCGATCTGTCGGCGCTCTCCACCGTGGGCGCCCTGTTCCTCGCCGCGGCGGCCCCCGGCACCAACACGCGCGCGTTGTTCAACGCGCTCCTCGCGTGGGGGCTCTCGATGTCGCTGGTCGGCGCAGCGCTCTGCTGGATTCTGTTCGGATAGCTGCCGACCACGCCCACCCAGATGCAGGCTTCGAACGCCAGTCGCCAAGTCTGAAGTGTCGCTACCGGATGCCGGTGTTGCTAGCGCGAACCACCAACTTACTATGCTGGCCTATCCGTCCACGGACTGCTGAGTTCGTACGGCTCAATCCATTCGCAAATTGTGCACGGAACTGTACACGGCCGCTGCTGCAATTCCATAAACTGCTGAAAACACAAGAGTTCCAGGTGTTCCGCTACGTTCGGTGCGAACGCCACGCCTGGTTGCGGATGCGGGTGCGAGCCTCGAAGGGGCCACGCCGCGCCGAGCAGCTTGTCGTGGACGACGGTGTTAGGATGCCGTACGCGCGCAGCACGGACACCGGTAACCGTTCGGGAAGGGGACAGAAGATGAGAACCACAATGTTCGCCGTCGTGATCAGCCTCGCGTTCAGCGGCCTGGCCTTCGCCCAGGACGACCCGCCGCCGCCCTGCGGGCCGGCCGGCGACCTCGCGATGGAATTCTCCAGGAACGTCGCCGCCAACTCGCGCTGCTTCGAGATCCGCATGTACACGGCCGAGCCGGAGATGGACGGCAAGGGCGGCATCGACAACTTGCACCGGCGCTTCCGCGAGGGCGAGGTGGCGCTGTTCGAGAAGCACGGCGCCGAGATCGTCTGGGCGTGGCAGAGCCTGGACAATCCCAACACGTTGGTCTGGATGCTGGCCTACCGCGACCGCGCCCATCGCGATCAGGTGTTCGCCGACTTCCGGGACGACCCCGACTGGCACGCACTGCGCGCCAAGTACGAAGTGCCGCTCAGCGCCGAAGTGTTCATGATGAGCGCCGCCGACTACTCCAAGCTCAAGTAGCCAGCCGGATCGTCATCCCGGTGCGGCAACGGGCGCGGAGGGCCCATGGCGATCTTCGTCACCGATCGAATCAGTCTCGCCGAGGACGAGATTGGCGAGCAGTTCGTGCGAGCGCCAGGGCCTGGCGGGCAGAACGTCAACAAGCTCGCGACCGCGGTCCAGCTTCGCTTCGATGCGCGCGGGTCGCCATCGCTGCCGGACGAGGTCCGCGCCCGGCTCATCGAGATCGCGGGGGCGAGGGCGACGAAGCACGGCGAGATCCTCATCCACGCCCACCGGTTCCGTACCCGCGAGCGAAACCGCCAGGATGCGCTCGAGCGGCTGGTAGCGCTCGTGCGCCGGGCCACGGTCGCCGAGAAAACGAGACGGGCGACGCGACCGAGCCTGGCGTCGACGCGGCGTCAGGCCGAGAAGAAGCGCCGCCGCGCACAACTCAAGCGCACCCGCCGGCCACCCGACCAGGACTGAGAGGTCGCGGCCGCCTGTCGCGGGAGCCGGAAGGCCGGACCACCGGCGGCGAGGCCGAGCCCTCGCAGCCGGAAATTGTCGCGTTCAGCTCAAGGCGCCGATCACGGCCTGCGAGGAGACTCGCGAACCCCGATGGCCTTGCCGGAGTCTGCCCCGGCTGCGGCGCAGACCCCTGGCTGGGCTACGCGGGTGTGACGTTCTCGGCGCGGGGACCCTTCGGACCCTGGCCGAGCGTAAACGTCACGCTATCGCCTTCGCGCATGGAGTCGAATGGCGTGCTCGTGCACGCGGACTGGTGGAAGAAGTACTCGACGCCGTCTGGCGCGGCGATGAAGCCGAAGCCCCTGTCCGTGATGCGCTTGATCGTGCCGGTGGTCGTAGATGCCATGCGAGTTCCTCTGCGGGTGATCGGCCGAAACCGGCCGTGAACGCGCCGACGATGTCTCTCGTCGATGCACGGTCAGGTTGACGACGGCCACGCGCTCCGCCTCCTCATGAGGCCGCGCGCCGTATGTAGCTGATTTGCTGAGGTATTGGAGCTTCAAGTTCGGCGGAACGCCGAGGGAGTCAGCGCAAATCTCATAAAACTAGCCGCTGAAGCGTGGCACATTCCCACCAGCTTGGCAAGGGACTTCGACCACCGAGACCCGCCGGCTCATCGGCGCTCGGCCGCCGCGGCGCTCGGGTCGTCGAGATCGAGGGCCACGATATGGTGCCGGTCGCGCACGTACAGCGTGCTGCCCACGAGGGTGGGCGGGGTCCAGGCGTTCGACGTCAGCACCGCCGCGCGCGAGTGCACCTGCAGTCCATCCAGGGTGACCGATGCCACGGCCAACTCCCCGTCCTCGTCGAGGATGACGAGGCGGCCGCCGGCATCCAGCATCTGTGCCCGGGCGAAGGTGCGTTCGCGCCACATCTCCGCTCCGGTCTCGACGTCGAGCGCTGCCACGAATGCCGGGCCGAAGTCGCCCGTGCTGGCGAGCACGAGTCCGCCGACGCGCAGGGCGTTGCCGAAGTGCACCCGCATCCGGTTGTTGAACCACACCTCCTCGGACGTCGTCCGGCCGGCGATCTTCGACAGCCGGATCAGCCGGCTGCCGCCGTCGTAGCCGGACGAGACGAACAGGGCGTTGTCGCCGCCCCATACCGGCATGCTGATGTTGAGACCCAGCTCGTTCGCGTGCAAATGGCTCCACAAGCGGCGTCCATCGCGGGGGTCGAGGCCCACCAGCTCCTGCTGTCCGACCACCACGAGCTGGTCCTGACCGTCGACCTCTATGAGCACCGGCGAGCCGGGTCCGAGATCGAAAGCGGGGCTGCGCCAGACGGTCGCACCAGTCTCTCGATCGAGTGCCACCACACCGTGACCACTGCCGCCCAGGGGCAGAATCACGGTCCGCCCGTACGCGATGGGACTCGACGCGAACGCGTTGTACTCCACGACGTCGAAGGCCGCGACCAGGTCCTGCGCCCACCGCAGCTCCCCCGTCCGCTTGTCGAGCGCATGGAAACGGCCGTCGACGCCGACAGCGAAGACGGTGTCACCGGCGATCAGCGGAGTGGAGTACGGGCCGGGACCGGAGGAGTTCAGCCATACGTCGAAGTAGCCGTTGTGCACGAGCGGCGTGTGGTAGGCATACTGCCAGCGCGTGGCGCCGGTCGCGGCGTCGAGCGCGATGATGACCTCGTCGTCGTCCTTGCGGTACATCGTGACGAGCAGGTCGCCATCTGCAAGGATCGACGAGTAACCTTCGCCGAGCGATCGGCTCCACAAGCGGGCAGGTCCGTCCGCGTCCCACGCGGTTGCAACCGTCGCCGAGTCCACGCGGAAGTTGCGGTTCGGGCCGCCCAACTGGCGCCAGGCATCCGGCCGCGGCCGCGCGGCATGTTCGGTTCCTCCTGTCGACACGGCCCCATCGCGTTCTGCCGCGGCCGAGGCACGGTGAGTCTGAGCGCGCGCCATGGATGCAAGACTCGGGGGCAACAGACACAAGACGAACAGCACGACACTCCCTCTTCTCATCACTCTCTCAGCCCCTCCGATGGCGATTGCCAGCCGATGCGGTTGCCGGCGACATCCTCGCGGCTCGCCGTCGCGACGAGCCGATACTCGCGATCTCGAGCAAAACCGGAAGACTTGCCGCAGTTGGTCACGAAGTGAGGACCCGTTTCGCCTGACGCGCCGCGACTCAAGCCTATCACCCCGCGGGCCGTGCCTCCCATCGCCCCGGTCTTGCGCTGCCGCCAACCGTAACGCCCATCGAGCGGCGAAAACCCCCTCGCGCGAGACCGCACTCGGCGCTGCGAGGAAAGAACCGTCATTGGCGTATACTGCCGACTGTGACAGCCGATTTGCGGGTGACCTCAGTTGCGAAGGAGTAGAGACCCATGGGTGTGAAACGACCTGATCGACGGGAATTCCTGCGAGGCGGCGCCGCGTTGGCGGGTGGTTTGACCGTGGGAGCGGTGGAGCCGGCGCACGGCCAGGCGCCGGAACCGGAGCGTTTCATCAGGGGCGAGGCGGACATGATCGCCTATGGCGAGCGCTCCCCCTTCGTGACCTCGGTACGCATACCGCATCCGCCGGGCGGCAGGGAGTCGCCCGACGCTTTCGGACTCGTGTTTCACGTGGCGGCGCCGCTCCAGGATTCCGTGGGGACGATAACGCCGTCATCGCTCCACTTCGTGGGGACGACGCGCGGCTCCCTCATGCCGGAGATCGATCCCAGCGAGCATCGCCTCATGATCCACGGCCTGGTGGACCGGCCGCTGGTCTTCACCATGGAGGACCTGAAGCGCCTCCCGTCGGTGACCCGCCTGCACTTCATCGAGTGCGCCGGGAACAATGCGAGAGCCACTCACAAGACCGTGCAGGAAACGCACGGGATGACCAGTTGCGCCGAATGGACGGGCGTGCTCCTGTCCACGCTGCTCGAGGAGGCCGGCGTGAAGGACGGGGCCTCCTGGGTCGTCGCGGAAGGGACGGAGAACGTGAAGGGCGCGTCGAGCTTTCCGCTGGCGAAGGCCATGGACGACTGCATCGTCGCCTACGGCATGAACGGCGAGGCGGTGCGTCCGCAGAACGGATTCCCGCTACGGCTGCTGATTCCCGGCTTCGAAGGCATCTTCAACACGAAGTACCTCCGGCGCATCAAGGTGGTGGACCGGTACTACATGAACTACAACGACTACGGCCACCTTCGCCGCGACTCGGTGCGGGCCGCGTTGGGCTACCAGATTGGGCCGAAGTCGGTCATCACCTTTCCTTCCGGGGGGCAGAAGCTGTCCGGCCGCGGATTCTACGAGGTCTCCGGCCTGGCCTGGTCCGGCGGGGGCGCCATCACCCGGGTGGAGGTGTCCACCGACGCCGGCCGGAGCTGGCAGGAGGCCGAGATTCAGGGGACCGCGCACCGCATGGCGCACACGCGGTTCCGCCTTGCCTGGAACTGGGACGGACAGGAGACGCAGCTCATGTCGCGCTGCACGGACGAGGTGGGCCAGATGCAGCCGTTGCCGACCCAGGTCGCCGAGCACTTCAACGCGGCCCCGGATCCGTCCTACCGCGTGCCGGGCCTCGACAATACGATCCAGCCGTGGCGGATCGCCAGCGATGGGAGCGTGCACAATGCACGTGCTTAGCAATCCGCGGCCACGGGCGGCAGGCAGTCTCGTCGCGTTGCTGGTGCTCCTGGGCGGCTCCGCGCTGGCGCAGGGACCCACCTACGGTGTGGGGCGGACCCCCACCCCGGAGGAAATCCGTGCCTGGGACATCTCCGTCGGCCCCACGGGGGATGAGCTCCCGCCGGGGAGCGGCACGGCCGCGGAAGGGGCGCGGATCTATCGGATCCGTTGCGCGGGATGCCACGGCAGGAATCTGGAAGGCGGCCGGGAACCCCGGCGCGCTCCCCGGCTGGTGAAGACCGAACCCGGGCGGGACGTCGACCCCTGGGACGCGGGGCGCATACTGCCCTACCGCTCGCCGTATGCGACGACAGTATGGGACTACATCAATCGCGGCATGCCGCTCTACCAGGAAGGCACGCTGACCGCCGACCAGGTGTACGCGCTGACGGCGTTTCTCCTGTTCAGGAACGACGTCATCGCGGAGGACCTGGTGATCGACGCCGAGAGCCTGCCGCAGGTCGAGATGCCGAATCGCGACGGATGGGCGCCGCTGCCGGACTGGAAGCCCGGGTCGCCCAGGCTGCCGGGTTACCCCTTTTAGCCGGAAGCACGTACCCCGAGCCAAGGAGTGCACGATGAGTCTTTCTACCAACCGGCGCGGCTGGATGTCGATTCCGCTCCTGTCGCTGCTGTGCGTTCCCGCCGTGCCGGGGGCCGCCATCGCCCAGGAGGGCACGGCGGGCGACCCGGCGCAGTGGGTCATGCCGAATGCCAACTACGCGGGCTGGAACTACAGCCCGTTGGATCAGATCAACGTCGACAACGTCGAGCAGCTCGCGATGGCGTGGACGATGCAGCTCGGCATCCACGATTCCTACGAAGCCTCGCCGCTCGTGATCGGCGACACGATGTACATCGTCACCCCGAAGCCGAACTACGTCTACGCGCTCGACCTCGTCCGGCAGGGGGCCATCAAGTGGGAGTTCCGGCCGGAGATCCCCGACCCGGAAACGACCCAGAGGAGCGCCTGCTGCGGAGCGCAGACCCGCGGCCTGACCTATGACGACGGCCGGATCTTCTACTCCACCCTCGACGGACAGGTGTTCGCGCTCGATGCGGAGACCGGAGACGCGATCTGGCAGGCCGAGAACGCGAACATCGGGATCGGGGAGACGGTCCCCGGCATGCCGCTGGTGGTCGGCGACAAGGTCATCGTCGGCGTGGCCGGCGGCGAGCGCGGCGTCCGCGGCCACGTCACCGCGTACAGCACCGACACCGGCCGGTTCCGGTGGCGGTACTACAGCATGGGACCGAACAACGAGGTGGGCATCGGGTCTCGCTTCGAGCCCTTCTATCCGGACGACCGGGTCCCGAACCCGGCCCTCGACACCTGGTTCGGCGACTCCTGGCGGCGCGGCGGCGGCTCCGTCTGGGGCTGGTTCACGTACGACGCGGAGCTGAACATCTTCTACTACGGCACGAGCAACTGCGCCCCGTGGAATCCGGACTACCGCCGGGAGTGGGGCGTGGTCGAGCTGGACGAGGACGGGGGCCTGACCGGCTACCGCAACAACTACTGCGCGTCGATCCTGGCCCGCGACGCCGACAGCGGAGAGCTGATCTGGGCCTACAACATGACCCCTCAGGACCAGTGGGACCTGGACGAGCCCAACACGAACATCCTCGTCGACCTCGAGATCAACGGCGAGACGCGCAAGGCGCTGGTACGACCGGCTCGCAACGGCTTCTTCTACGTGTTCGATCGGGCGACGGGGGAAATGCTCCTCGAACCCTGGATGTTCGTCTACAACGACATCTTCGATGGCGTGAACATGGAAACCGGCCGGCCGCGCTACGACATGACGAAGATGATGTTCACCGACCTCGAGGATCGGCAGAAGTACGTGCCGGACGCCGAGAACATCGCCATCGGCTGGTGTCCCGGCATCGCCGCCCGGAACTGGCAGAACGACGCGTTTTCTCCGCGCACCGGACTGCTCTACACCCCGACCTCGAACAGTTGCGATCGCCTGAGAATGGTCGAAGGCGATTACGTGCCCGGGAACGACTACACGCTCCGCGAACGCGGCGGCAACGCCCCGGACCCGCCCAACGCGGAGGTCGTCAACGAGCTGCAGGCCAACGATCCGGTGGCGGGCGAGACCGTCTGGCGGATTCAGTTCACGACCGCCAACAACGCGCCGGTCATGGCGACCGGCGGGGATCTGCTCTTCCAGGGCGGTCCCAACGAAGGTGTGGTGCGCGCGATCGATGCCCGGACCGGGGACATCGTCTGGACGTTCCGGACCGGTAGCAGCTTCCGGAACTCGCCGATCACCTACCTCGGGCCGGACGGCCGGCAGTATGTCGCCATCATCGGCAGCCAGCGCGCGGGGAGCGTGCAGGTCACCGACGATACGGAACCGGATGCGCCCGACCGCTTCCGGCGAGCCGGCAGCGCGCTCTACGTGTTCGCGCTCCCTCCCGCGCGCAATTGAGGCGCGGTCGCGCCGCGGGCGCCCGCCGGGACGCCCGCGGCGCGCAGCTCACTGCGAACCGGGGAACGCCGTCGTGAGGCGCCTCGCCGGGAGGCGCGGGAGGTGCCCGCATGATCGGTCGACGTCGCTTCAACACGCTGCTCGCGGCAACGGCCGGCTGGGTGGCCGCGGGCTCGCTCGGCACGGCCGGCGCGCAGTCCCAGTCGCGGGGCGCCATCTACGCCAGCGTGGGCGCCCGGCTCTACCGGATTCGCCGCGACGGCGATTCCCTGGTGCGGGAACCGCGCCCGCTGATCCTCCCCGCACAGGTGCAGGAGGGGTGGCAGCACCCGTCGGGCCGGTACTTCTACATCGCCAGCAGCGACCAGCGCACGTCGACCGCCCGCGTGCGGCATCACTACCTGAACGCGTTCCGGGTGGACTCGACGGGAGATCTCCAACCGTTCGGCGGGGCCGTGGAGCTGCCGCACCGGCCCATCTACATCACCGTCGACCAGCGCGGCGAGTACCTGCTGTCGGCGTACAGCTTTCCGAGCTCCCTTTCGGTGCATCGGCTGAACGCCGACGGCTCGATCGGCGACATGGTCGTGCAGCGGGCTAGCCTG
This sequence comes from Vicinamibacterales bacterium, assembly GCA_958296065.1. Classification (GTDB taxonomy): domain Bacteria; phylum Acidobacteriota; class Vicinamibacteria; order Vicinamibacterales; family UBA8438; genus WTFV01. The sequence goes on from CATQHX010000015.1 coordinate 74,466, forward strand.
GACGCGGGCTTCTATGCGCACTCCGTGTACGTCATGCCCTCGAACCGCACCGTCGTGCTGCCGACGCGCGGCAACGAGCCGGAGCCCGGCGTCCACACGGAGGATCCGGGCGGCCTCTATCTGTACGGCTTCGACAACGGCCAGTTGACCAACAAGCAGACGGTGGCCCCCAACGGAGGGCTGGCGTACCGCGCGCGGCACGCCGACTTTCATCCCTCGGGCCGCTGGGTCTACGTCGATCTGGAGACGCAGAACCTGCTGCACACCTACGCCATCCGCCCGGACGACACGCTCTCGGAGGAACCCCTGTTCGTCAGCACGACGCTGGCCGCGCCGGAAGCCTATCGCGGCGGACAGACGACGTCGTCGATCCGCATGCATCCGACCGACGGCCGGACGCTGTACGTTGCGAACCGGGGCCGCGGAACGGAGGTCTTCCGGGGCGAAACCGTGTCGAACGGCACGGAGAACACGATTGCGGTGTTCTCCGTCGATCCTGCCACCGGCGAGCCGACCCTGGTGCAGACCATCGACAGCCACAGCATTGCCGTCAGGACGATGGCGTTTCAGCCGGACGGCCGGTCCATGGTCGCGACGAGCCCGGAGCCGGGATACGTCCGAGATCAGGGCCGTCTGGTGACCATGCCGGCCGCGCTGACGCTGTACGACATCCAGGCGGACGGCCGTCTGGCGTACAGGTCCACCCTGCAGGTCGACACGCGGGGCGAGACGATGTTCTGGTGCGGGGTCGTCCGCTATTGAGATGTCAGAAGTCGACATGCATCGACAGGCGCACCGTCCGGCCGCGCAGAAACCCGGTCGGTTGCCCGAACAGCGGCGATGACAGCACCCCGCTGTAGCCGCGCACGTTCGTGATGTTGAACACGTTGTAGAAGCGCGCCTGGAAGCGGACCAGCCGCTCCGTGCCCCCGGCCCCGGCCTCCCGGGCGAAACCCGTCGCCCGCGCCCGGAACTCCTTCGTGAACGTCATGTCCAGATTGATGCGCGCCGGACCGGTTTCGGTGTTGCGCGCCACGCCGGGAGGCCGGTCCCGCGTCGACTGGTCGCCGTTCAGGTCGCGTCCGCTACGGATGCTGTACGGCCGGCCCGAGTATGCACGCAAATTGAAGTTGAAGGCCGTCCCCTCGTAGGTCGCGCGAGCGAGGGCCCTCAGCAACGGGTGCCGCAGTCCGGCATCGCGCGGGAGTCGGACCCGGAACTGCGACTGCACCCGGTGCTGCCGCCGGGCGAGCCCCCAGGCCGGGAGGTACGGATTGTTGAAGTCGTCGTCGTCCTCGCCGCCGCGGTAGCTGTAGTTCAGGCTCCCCGACAGGCCGACCCCCGCCACCTGTATCGCTCGGCGGCGCTCGAGCCGGACCCGGAGCCGCCGGCCCACCGACCTCCCCGTCGATTCGATCCGGTAGATGTTGCCGACGTTGGGGTAGAACGGCCGCATCCGATCCACCGTCTCCCGCCGGACGTCGCGCGGCAGCACCTGGATCTCCGGCGGCAGGGGCGTGCCCGGAAACGGCGCGTTGATGTTCCGGATGCGCTGCTGGCGATACCCGTAGCTCATCCGATACGACACCGACAAGCGCAGCCCGCCCGCCAGTTGCTGCGTCAGGTTGAACTGCGGATTGAAGCTGTAGGGAGACTGGTAGTCGGGATCGAGCCGGTACAGGGAGGTGCGCCGTTCGTCGATGGTGGCCCGTCCCCCCTGAAACGGATCCGGAAACGACGGCGACGAAATGGAGAGCTGCTTCTGATACGTCGACCCGTCGTTGCGGATCAGCCGCACGTGATCCCGGAAGTCCCGAAACCGCACCTGCGACCCGAGGCTGACGATGGTGTCGTCGAAGAGCCGGTACTGCAGGTTGACGGTCGGATCGGCGCGCAGATAGTCGACCGAGTAGTTGGTCGCTTCGTAGCGCAGCCCCAGACGCAGGCTCGCCCGCTCGCCGAACTCCCGATCCGCCTGCACGTAGCCTTCGACGCCCAGCTCGGTGATGTCCAGCTCGCCGTTGCCCGTCGTCAGGGTGAAGGTGGTCGGCAGCCCGGTGATCGCGACCATCTCGCCGCGGCCGTTCAGGTAGGTCGGGACGAGGCCGCGGGCGAGCGCCTCGTCGACGATGCGCCGCGTCGGATCGCAGTTGACGCCGGCGAAACCGGTCGCGCCGCAGTAGTCGTGCAGGCTGGCGAAGTCGAACGTGCCGTTGTAGTTGTCCTCCGACACACTGGTGTTGCGGTCGTAGCGGGCCTCGAACCCGGCCTGGAAGCTCCAGCCCCGCCGCTGCCAGCGCAGCCGGTCCTCCACCTGTACACGGGTCTCCTCGTCCCGGTTCCGTCGGGTCCCGCCGCCGCGGTTGAAGGCGTCCGCGACGTCGATCGCCACCCCGTCGAACACCGGGGCCGCGCTCGATCCTCGTCGTCTCATCCGCACCCGCAGGTCGTTGACGAACGCTTCTCCCAGCCTTCGTTCGCTGACCTGGAACGACCAGTCCCGCCGCGTGTCGTTCGTGCCCCGCTCTGCCAGGGTAAAGCCGCCCACGCCGCTGTTCTCGGTGCGGCGCGTCTCGTAGTCGAAGCGGACCCCCATGCTGCGATTGGCGGCGACCTCGATGTCGGCATCGAGCTCCAGCTCGTGCTCGTTCCGCGGACGGACGACGCCGTCGAACACGTTGCCACCCGGCGTGATGGCGCGGAGCGAGTCGGCGGCGCGCTGCTGCCGGTCGGTCGACGCCTCGACGTCCAGGTCGACGCGACCGGGGAGGACCGGTCCGCGCAGGTCGAGGTCGACGTTCCGCGTCTGGCGGGCCGGCTTCGTGCGCTCGCCCGGCGTCGTGGCGTCGAGCGCCTCGTCGGAGAAGTCGAAGCTCGCCGATCGCTGCCAGCGGCCGGTTCCCGGGCGCGTGATGATCTCGATGCGCGGCCCCTCGCCGCCGCCGTCGGCCCGGAGCGGCGTGGGATCGATGATGATCTGCGCGATCTCCTCCGGCCGCGGCAGCCGGCCCTCGTCGAACCCGTCGATGATGAAGCCGGCTACGTCGTCCTCGAAATCGTCGCTGGAGTCCGCGCCGGCCAGCAGCATCAGGTAGAGCGCCAGGTCTTCCTCGTCGGCCGGCAGCCCCAGCAGGTCGTCCCCGGACAGCGTCGTGGCCGTCAGGGTCGACAGCGCGTCCACGGCGAACTCCCCCGCGGTGTCGACGACGTCGACGCTCTCTTCCAGCCCCTCCAGGGCCAGGGTCACCGCCAGCGGCTCCAGACCGGGGACGGCCTCGACCAGGTGGTCGACGGCCTGAAACGCGGGCGCCGACACCCGCAGGCGATACGGGCCGGGGGGCACCTCCACGCTGAAGCGGCCGTTGCGGTCCGTGGTGGTTTCCCGTACCGGCTCCGCGGATCCATCGGCGAAGACGCGCACGGTGGCGGCCCACATCACGCCGCCGGTCTCGTCGGAAACGGTGCCTGCAATGGTGGCCGCCGGCTGCCTGGGGCCCAGCGCCGTCTGCAGGCCAGTCGCGGGCTGGCTGCTCGCGAGAAGGAGACTGAGCGCCGCCACGACGCGCGGAACCAGCATCGCTACAGCCTATGTTGACGACACCGGCGACCTGGCTGCTTACCCGGCGCCCGCCCGCAGACGGCCGGTTCCCGCGACATCTGCGCCAACCCTCGTTGCGTGCGTTCCGTTGCGGGGCGGGCTCGCTCACCCGCCGCGGGTCACGATGGACCACAGGTAGAACAACATCCCGGCGGTCACGAGACCCGCGCCGAGCGTGAGGAACAGAAAGAACGACACGGGATGATTCCAGAACAGGGTGGCGAGCTCGATCCCCAGCCCCGCCGAGATCGCGACCCCGGACACCTGCAGGCGGCCCGCCAGTCCGTCGCACAGCCCCGGCGGGCGACTCATGACGGCCCCTCCCAGCGCAGGAACCGGTCGAGGTGCTCCACCTCGTGCACCAGGTTGTGGCACATGACGCAGGATCGCGCGCCCTGCCGCAGGTCGGCCAGATACGGCGCGTGGGCGGCCTGCTCCTCGTAGGAGCGAGCGCCCAGATGGCAGGCCAGACAGGCGCGGTTGTCGAAGGGCTCGTACAGCTCGACGGGTTCGGCGGTGGTCCCCAGGACCGTATGCCACACGTGTCTGAAGCCCCGCACCTTGTCGTCTATGTCGCCGAACATGGTGTAGTTGGTATGGCACGTATAGCAGGCGCGGTCGGCCGGGACCCGCCGGTTCTGATAGTGCGCGGCGGCCAGGAACCGCGAATCGTCGACGTGCAGGCTCTCTTCCCAGGGTTCCATCAGGTGACAGGACACGCAGAACGTCGTCGTCCGGGCCTGCTCGTAGTGCCGCACGGCGCCGCCCAGCAGGACGAGCGCGGGCAGCACGAAGAGGGCTGCGAACGCCAACACCTTGCCCCCGACACTGGCCGCACCTCCGACGCTGGCCGCCGTCTCGGGACGGCGGACCACCACGCCGATCAGGGCGAGGGCCGCAATCGCCAGGACGCTCAGGACGATGGTGGCGCCGGTCATCGGCAACGTTTCGCGCCGCCGGTCAGCGACCCGCGCGCATCTCCCCCGCCAGCGTCCTGATTTCCGTCAGGTCCTGCACCATCTCGCTCCAGCCGTACCACAGGGAATAGTCGGGATTGTTGTGAAACGCGCCCTGGAAGGTCCGCATCCGATGTTCCAGGTGCATCCTGAACAGCCGCTGCTCGATCACGGTCGGCGCGTCGTGGAACGCCAGCAGGTCCGGGTAGTCGTACGCGTAGTGGCCCGGCTTGCGCAACACCCCGTCGGCGTAGAGGGCGGCGACGATGCGAATCGCCTCGGCCAGCAGGCGGTCCGCCTCCCGGATCATGTCGTCGCCCTTCTCGAGCTCCGCGCGGACGAAGTTGCCCGAGTGGCACTCCTCGCACACCGCGATCATGCGGTCCCGCTCGCGCTGCCAGTCCTCCTGGGTCAACCGGGCGACGTCGGCCTGCCGCACGACGTCCAGGCGCGGGGTCGGATTCCCCGCGGGGTCCAGCACTCCGAGAGCCTGCAGAATGGCCGTCTGGTCGGCCGCCCATTCCGGGTCCTCCGCCAACGGCAGGCGCACGCCCAGGAACCCCCAGGCCGTCCGCACGCCGTGGTCTCCCTGCGGCATGTGGCACGTCTGGCAGGTGGGGGCCGCGGCCCCTTCCGGCAGCGTGCCGTTCTGCTTCAGGAGGTGCCGCACGCCGTGCTTCGACGACGAGTACATCTCCCACTGCGGGTGGTCGATTCCCATGTGGCACGTCCGGCACGCCTGCGGTTCCCGCGCCTCGGCGACCGAGAACAGGTGGCGCGTGTGGCAGGCGCCGCACGAGGCCAGACCGAACATGACGCCGTCCGCCTTCAACTGCCGGATCTCGTCCTCGGTCTTGAGGCCCACGCGATGGCATCCGCCGCAGCCCTTCATGCCCTCGGTGAGCGCCATGGGAAGCCAGTGCGTGGTCGGCATCGCGTTCATGCTGGCCCAGGCCAGCGCGTGCTTGCCGCCCTCGAACTGTTCCGCCTGTATCGGGTGGCAACCCGCGCACACTTCCACCGTCGCGGTCCGGACCAGGGCCACGTCCTCCGCCGTGCGATGCTCGTCCCCGTGACACAGGGCGCAATCGACGCCCGTCGCGCTGTGCCGGCTCAGCTCCCAGTCCGCGACGGCGCCGGGCGTCGTGTCGCGATGGCAATCGACGCAGGCGGAGACCGCGGGAGGGGCATCCGGACCGCCACACGCGGCCGCAAACAGCATGGCCGTAGCCCACAGGAGAAGCAGGAGCCACCGCGCCTGCACACCGCAACCGCCCCGAAAAAAGAAGACCGTCATCGATGACTTGTGAGTGCACGTTTCGTGCCACCGGACGCAGGACACTCCGGGCCCTGCGTCGGAGGACTCCGGACCGCCACTCGGACCCGCACCCCCCCTGTTGCTGCGGAATCGTCCGCGGGTCCGTGGGGGATATCTCGCACGGCGCGCCAGGCGACCGGCGTGCCACGGCGCGGTCGGACCGTTCGGTCCGCAAGCCGGTCGAGCCGCGCATCGACGTCGAAACGTGAGGGCGGCCCGCGGCGTGCGCGGAGTCACGTCGCGCGCGGCGCGGTAGATCGCTGCCGGACGCGCCCGCGCCGGGCGCGTCCGCTTCCCTCCCAGTCCAGGATCTCGACGGTTCGAGCGTAGAACCGGCGAGCCCTCTCACGGTCGGCGCCGATACAGACCATGCCGAGCTTGCCGTGCGGTTCCAGCGCCCCGATCAGATGAAACACGACGCCCTCCTGGCTCGGCCCGTGGAAATGCAGCTCCTGCTCCACCGCAATTCCGACGAGATCGTCAGGGCTCAGGCCGACGTAGCGCTGCTCGTGGAGGTTGTCGGTCGCGACGTAGTACCGCGTTCGCCCCGCGGACGTCCGATACAGGCCGGTTTCCCTGTCGTACGTGCCGTCGGTGAGGAAGTCGAGCATCAGGAACGGGTGCGTGGTGCCGCCTTTGCGGAGGTTGATCTCGATTGCGTACGCCTGCCAGCCGCCGCCCTCGCGTACGACGACGAAGTCGACCCCGAAGCGTCCGAGCACGCCGCGGTCGCGAAGCACCTCCGAAACGCGCTCCCCGGCGCGCTGCAACTCGCCGCGATAGGGATCCGCCGCCGGAAACTCGCACCCGACGAACACCTGACCGGACCGGCCGCCGAGCAACTGCTCGTGCGTCGAAACGACCTCTGCCACGCGTCGCGGATCGATCCGGCACTGCACCGACGGCGAGCGCACCTCGTCGCCGGTGACGAACGCCTCGACGATGCCGCCCATCTGCGCGAGCTTGTCCGCGTAGAGCTCCCAGGTCAGGTCCGTAGCCTCGAACAGCAGCCCCCGCGGCAGCCGGCGGGCGATACGCGCCTCCGAATCGGCCTCGGCGTCGCGCGGCCGAAAACGGAAGCGGGCGTTCCCCTCGCCCGAGAACCCGTCGTTCAGCTTGACGACGGCCGCCCCGAGGGACGGTTGGTGCCTCTTCAGCGCAGCCAGCGCCGCGGCAACGTCCTGCCGGTCCCTGAGTGCTTCGAACCCGTCCGGCAGCGCCACTCCCGCCGCCTTGAAGATCTGCCGCGACGAGCTCTTCGAGCCGAGGTCCTCAAGATCCGGATCGCACCCGTAGAGCGGGATGCCGAGTCGAACCGACAACGTTCGCTCGAGTGGCGTCACGTTGAAGCAGACGAGGTGCGCCAGCGCGGGGTCCCCGACCGCCGCCCGCAGCCGTCGCAACACGGAGCGATTGGCCAGGATCCTGGCTGTCAGCGGGGTCGGGGACGACTCGCCGCAGGCGACGAGCGTCAGGCGCTGCCGCGCGTGGCTGTGCGGGACTCCGGCCAGCAGATGCAGGTAGTAGTCGATGATCGTGGCATGTATCGGCACGCTGGTCGCATAGACGATGCGCGTATAAGGCATGCGCAGCAGCAGCAACAGGCACAGCAGGCGTTCCTCGTAGTGCGCAACGCCCTTGACCTTGGCGATGATGTCGGCGTCGAGACTGAGGCTCGGCACGACGACGACCGTCCGCGGCGCGAGGCGATCGGCGAAAACGCGCCTGAAGAGCGGACCGAGACGCTGCTGCAACTCGGCGAACCGTCCGCGTTCGTTGTCGGAGTCCGGTTCCGGATGACGCATCGGCGTGGCGGCCGCCCCCTGTCGGCACAATGTCCGCTGGATCGATTCCGTGTCCGCGGACCTTACCACGCAAGTTCGGTACCGTCCGGAGGCCCGCATTCCGAGGGGCAGGGCGCGCGCCCCGGCAAGCGCACCGCGAGGGCGGTGGCCGCAGGCCGCCTCACGGCGCGGGGTTCACCAACTCGCCCAGCAGGGCGGCGGTGCGCTCCCGGGCCGTGTCCAGGCGTTCTTCGAGCTGGTCGAAGACGAAGCGGTGACCTGCCCGGCGGGCCTCGATCACCGGGATCTCGGCCTGCAGATACGCCGCCTGGAGCGACCGTCTGCGCTCGCCATCGCGGACACGCTCGATCAGCCGGCCGGCCGCCTCCAGCGACTCCCGCACGTTGGCGATGCCCTCCAGGAGCAGGCGCGCGTCGGCGGCGCGACCCGGGCGCGGCTCTATCCCGTCCGGCCCGTGGCACTCGGCGCATTGACGCTCGAGTCCCTGCGGCGACAACAGGCGCCCATCAACGCTGCCGTGGCACGTCGAACAGGTTGGAACACGACGGTCGCCCTGGCCAAGCAGCTCATGGTGCCGGCTGGCCTGGAAGTTGACGTATGGACCCACGTGGCAGGCACCGCACGTGGCGGGAAGCTGTGTGCGATGGACGGGGCTGGAAGGATTGAAGCTGCTGAGCACGCCCCGATGGGCCTGCAATGACTCGAAGGTGTCGGGGTCGCCTCCATGACAACGGTCGCAACCCACGTCGGCGCGCTGATGCGGCGACAGACTCCAGCGGTGCAGATGCTGCTGCGCCGGCTCGGTATAGGGATTGGCGAAGTGGCAGTCGGCGCATCGGCTCCGGTCGAGTTGCGCGCGCGCCGCCGGCGTCCCCAGGAGTCCAAGGGTTGCCAGCACGGTCAGGATCGACAGCAGTCGCCTTACTGTGGTTGAGACCATGGTGTCCTCGCCTGTTTGCGGGGGTTTCTCCGAACACGGTGTTCCGGTTGCCGATACGCGCAGCGCCAGCTCTCCGCGGGTCTCTCGACGTCCGGCCTCCCCGTAGCGCCGCGTCATCAAGGCTGCAAGGCGCATGCCATGGCGTGCGCGGCGGATTCCCGGTTCGGGCCTGCGCGCGGACGCGCTGCCATTGCAGGCCGGCCGGGAACAGGTGCCGGATTTCTCCCATCCAGGCGGGGAAAAATCCGCACCCCTCCGGCGGAGATAGACGCCTCACATCGCGCCGCGCCCTCGCCCGCGTGGATGCGGGGCACAGGCTCAGACTTCCGGAACGACCGCGTCCCGCAGCGGCAGCGTCACCGTCAGCACCGTCCCGCCGCCTTCCCGTGGTCGAGCGGTCAGCGAGCCGCCGTGCGACTCGACGATGCGCCGGGCCGTGGGAAGGCCCAGGCCCGCCCCCCGGCTCTTCGTGGAAAAGAAGGGCTGGAACATCTTCTCGCGCAGAGCAGGCGCGACGCCCGGCCCGCGATCCGCGACGCCGATCCTGCACTCTCCGGGCGCCGTCTCGATGCCCACCTCGATCTCTCCGCGGAGGCCCATCGCCTGGGCCGCGTTCAGCAGCACGTTCAGAAAGACGATGTGCATCTGCTCCCGGTCGAGCGGCACCGTGGGGTCGTCCCCCCGGATTGCGATCCCGATGCCGGCCATTGCGGGATCGCCGCGCACGGCGGCCGCCGCCTCTCCGATGACGGCGCGCAGAGCGCTGGGGGCGCTGGCGGGCTCTCTCGGACTGGCGAACGTCAACAGGTCCTGCAACATGCGGTTCAACGCGGCGATGCGATCCTCGATGTCGTCGAGAATCCTCCGATCGCGGCTGTCCGCCGGCAGACGCGATCCGACGACCTGTAGCGCACCGCTGATGCCCGCGAGCGGGTTCTTGACCTCGTGCGCGACCATCGCCGACATCTGTCCGAGCTGGGCCAGGGTCTCCCGCTGGCGCAGGCGCGCCTCGGCCGCCTTGCGTTCCGTCACCTCGTAGTGAATCGCCATGTACTGGTACGGTCGCCCCTGCGCGTCGAGGAAGGGCACGATCGTCGTGTCGACCCAGTAGATGGCCCCGTCCCTGGCGCGATTGCGGATCTCGCCGTGCCAGATTCGACCCGCCGCGATCGTGCTCCACAGGTCCCGGAAGAAATCCGCACCGTGGTGCCCGGAATTGACGATGCGATGGTCCTTGCCGACCAGCTCCTCCCGCGAGTACTTCGAGATCTCGCAGAACTTGTCGTTGACCGCGGTAATGGCGCCGCCGAGGTCGGTTGTGGCGACAATCGCCGACTGATCGAGCGCGAACTTGACGTCGCCGAGTTCCTTCAGGAGTCGCTCGCGGGTCTTCCTGCCGTGTTCCCGATCGGTGACGTCCAGACCCGACAGGATCATGCCGGCCACCCTGCCATCGGCCAGTCGAATCGGCGCCGCGTGCCAGGCTACCAACCGCTCGCCGCGGGTGCGGCTGACGACGGGGCTCTCGAAGTGACCTGCCGCCTCGTCGCCGGCCATGGTCAGCCTGAAGAGATCGCGCATCCGGCTCCTGCCGGAAGTCGGCACGAACGTGTCGAACCAGCTCGTGCCCAGGATGTCGACCTCTTCCCGGCCGAGTAGCTCGCAGCCGGCCCGATTGATGTGCGATACCCGTCCGCGGTTGCTCAGGGTCAGCAGCGTCGTCTGCGACACGTCCAGGTAGTCGTCGAGCTCGACGGCCACGAAGATCGGCGGCACGCGTCCGGCGACGTGACTCACGGGCTCGTTATCCCGGGGGAGCAGGCATGGAAGCGGATCGACATCGACGGCGCTCCATGCTAGCCCGAAACCGTCGGGCGCGGCTCCGACTCCCCACCGCGCCCGGGACAACCCTGCTACCCTGCGGCGTGCGGCGCGGTCCAGAACTGGATCGGATCGTGCATTGACTTCCTGGCGATAGCGGCGAACCCGCGGGCTCGAGCGAGGGTCAACCGAGGAGTCCGGACACCGGCTCCTCTGCCCAGGGAAGGGGTGGACGAAACATGCAGGAGACATGCACACGACCGCGCAACGGAATCAGGAAGGCGCTCCCGGCGCTGGCGGTGCTCGCGCTGGCCGCGGCTCCAGCGACCGCCCAACAGGATCTATCCAACCTGATGCGTCAGAAACTGGACCGCGCACAAGGGCTGTTCGAAGCGGTCGTCCTGGCGCGCTTCCCCGCCGTCGAGCGCCACGCGGGCGATCTGCTGCGCATCAGCGAGCAGTCCACCTGGACGCCGCTGACGACGACACCGTATCTTCGGTACGCGGGAGAGTTTCAGGAAGCCGCGCGGAGCCTCGGCCGGGCGGCCTCCGCCCGCGACATCGACGAGGTCTCGAGCGCCTACATGACGCTGACTTCCAGTTGCGTGCAATGCCACCGGCTGCTGCGCGAATCGAGACGAGCCCGGCACGACCGGCCACCCGGCGCCCAGGCGCCCGGCACGCGTAGCGCCCGCGCGGCCCGTACGGCCGAATGACCACCGCGGCCCGACTGCTCCGCGTATTGGAAGCCACGCGGCGCCCGCAATCCGCCGGCCATGAACAAGGCAACGATCCTGATCGCCGATGACGAGCGATTGATCCGCTGGTCTCTCGTCGAACGCCTGTCGGCAAGATCGCGTCCAGCCCGGCCTCGACCGTGCTTCTCACCGGCGAGAGCGGCACGGGGAAGGAGATCTCTTCTATCGCCTCGACGTGCTGCCCGTGAGGCTGCCGCCGCTGCGCGACCGGACCGAAGACGTCCCGGTCCTCGTCCGGTTCTTCGTCGACGGCTTCAACCGCGAGTTCCGGAAGCACGTGCAGGATGTCGCTGCGGACGCAATCGACGCGCTGCAGCGCCACACATGGCCCGGAAACGTGCGCGAGCTGCGGAACGCGATCGAACGCGCCGTCCTGTTGAGCGAGGGCAACCGGCTGACCGCAAGGGACTTCCCGATGCTCCGTCCACGGGACGAATTGCCCACCGGCGTGACGCTGCCCCCGGCGGGAACCAACCTCGAGGCCACCGAGCGCGACCTGGTCGTGCAGGCCCTCGAACGCACCGGCTGGAACCAGACCCGGGCCGCCGCTCTGCTCGGACTCAATCGGGACCAGATTCGCTACCGCATCGAGAAGTTTGCGCTCTCGCGGTAGATTCCGGTCAGCTCGCCAGGGTCCCGCGACGACCGTGTTACCCTTCCCGTCGGTTCGCGAGAAACCCGCGGCATAGCGGCATAGCGGCATAGCGGCATAGCGGCATAGCGGCATAGAGGAATCAGGATGTTCACAGGAAGGGTCGCCGTCGTCACCGGTGGATGCCGGGGCATCGGCGCAGCCATCACGAAGTCGCTGGCCGAGGACGGGGCTCATGTCGCGGCCGGCTACAACCGGGGAACGGAGACGGCGGAAGCTCTCGCGGCCGGTCTGCGGGCGGAGGGCCACTCGATCTCGTTGCACCAGGGCAACGTCGCCGAGCCCGAGGCCTGCCAGCGGGTGGTCCGGGAGGTGCTCGACCGGTACGGGCGCATCGACTTCCTGGTCAACAACGCCGGCATCAACGTCGACAAGACGGTACGCAAGATGTCCGTCGACGACTGGCACGCGGTGCTCCGGGTGAACCTCTCCGGCACGTTCTACATGATCAAGGCGGTGCTCGACCACATGGTCGAGCGCAAGAGCGGCCGCATCGTCAACATCAGCTCGGTCATCGGCCAGAGCGGCAACATCGGACAGGCGAACTACGCCGCTTCGAAGTCCGGTCAGTTCGGCTTCACGAAGAGCCTCGCACTCGAGGTGGCCCGCAAGGGGATCACCGTCAACTGCGTCGCCCCCGGATTCATCGAGACCGAGATGGTCGCCTCGGTCCCCAGGTCGGTCCTCGATACGGTGATCGGCCGAATCCCGGTGGGCCGCCTGGGACAGGCTTCGGAGGTGGCCCGCTGCGTGCGATTCCTGCTCGAAGACGAGGCGGGGTACATCACCGGCGCCGTCCTCACCGTCAACGGCGGCCTGGAAATGTAGCGAGGGCGACAACAGGCATGGCTGTTAAGCGCTCCGGTCCCGATGCGGGCCTGGGCGAGTTCATCCGCCGCCAGCGCGAGCTGGGACATCTGTCGGTCCGCCAGCTCGCCGACGCATGCGGCATCTCGAACGCCTATCTCAGCCAGATCGAGCGCGGATACCGGAACCCGAGCAGCTTCGTCCTCAAGGCGCTCGCCGACGGGCTGGAGCTTTCCGCCGATACGCTGTACGCACAGGCCGGCATCCTCGATCCGTCGGACGGCGAGGCAGGAGACGTCGCCGAGGCGGTGCGCCGCGATCCCTACCTGTCGGCCCGCCAGCGCGAGATACTCATCGAGATGTACGAGTCGTTCCGGAAGGTGAACGACTCGGACTGACCCCTTGCCTGCGTGGGTGCTTGCAAAAGTTAACACTCCTTGTTACCATCGGTCTCATTCGACGGAGGAGCCGCGCGGCTCGAGGAGACCCGATGATCAACTGGACCAAACAGACCGACGACATGTTGCAGACGTTGACGGACACACAGAAGAAGTTCTGGGGCATCTGGGCCGAGACGGCGGAGCAGCAGGCCAGCCAGGCGCAGTTGGCCGAGACCTGGCGCAAGGCCGTGGACGCCTGGGAAGACGCCGTCAAGAACGGCCTCGATACGCAGAAGGCGATGCTGCAGAGCCTCGGTGACAGCGCGTCGGCCGTCCCCGCCATCCCCCGGGATCTGCTGGATTGGGTCGCGCAGACCCAGGCCCTGAGCACCCGCTGGACCGAGGCCCAGAGCGAGCTGTGGGAAAGCTACTTCGGCATGGTTCGCAAGGCGGTTCCGGCAAAGATGCTCGGCACGATCGACGACGAAAACCAGAAGCTGTTCGCGGTGTGGCAGGAATCGGTCGAGAAGATCGGCGCCGCCCAGTTGGCGTGGGCGCAGACGTGGACCGAGCGCGCCGCCGGTGCAGCGCCGCAGGGAACCGGAACCACGGCAAAGGCGAAGCCGGCGGCCAAGACCGCCGCGTAGAGTCATGTCGGAGCAGTCCACCGCCGGCGGCCCAGGCCCCCGTTCGGGCTGGGAGACCGAGATCGAGCGCACTGTCCGGCGGGTCCGCAACATCGGCGAGCTCGTGGCGGAGTCCAACGAGCCCGTCGTCGCGCAGAGCCCACGCCGGGAGGTCTACCGCAAGCACAAGGCGCGCCTGTACCGCTACGACGGCCCGGTCCGCTACGGCACCCCGGTGCTGTTCGTGCCCAACCTGGGCATCAGCCGCCCCACCGTCTTCGACCTGCTGCCCCGGGCCAGCTTCATCGAGTACATGGTCGAGCAGGGTTTTCCGTTCTACCTGCTCGACTGGGGAGTCTTCGGTCCCGAGGACGATCATCTGACGTTCGCCGACTGCGCCACCCGCATCCTGCCCCGCATGGGGCGGAAGCTGCTGGCCCACGCGGAGGCCGACTCCTGCTCGGTCGTCGGCTACTGCATGGGCGCGCCCCTCGCGGTCAGCTTTCTCGGCAGCCACCCCGACTTCCCGGTGAGAAATCTCGTCAACCTCGCCGGCCCCATCGACTTCGCGCACGCCGGCCTGTTCGGCTGCTGGCTCGACGCCCGCTACTTCAACGTCGACAAGCTGGTCGACACCCTCGGGCAGATGCCGGCCGAGATGGTGCAGCTCGGCTTCAAGCTGCTCCGTCCCACCATGGACATGAGCACCGGCCTGAACCTGTGGTGGAACGCCTGGAACGACCGCTATCTGGAAGGCTACAAGGCGCTCCGGCAGTGGAGCTCGGAGTACGTGCCGTTTCCCGGCGAGTTCTTCCGGCAATGGGTCAGGGACTTCTACCAGGAGAATCGTCTGGCGCAGGGCACGCTGCGCGTCAACGGACGGCCCGTCGACGTCAACGGCATCACCTGTCCCCTGCTGGTCGTCGGAGCCCGCGAAGACAACATCGCCCCGCCGGCCGCTGTGCAGGCGCTCGTCGATCTGGTCGGAAGCCGGGACAAGGAATACATGGAGCTTCCCGGCGGCCATATCTCCCTCATCGCCGGGCGCAGCGCATCCCGCGACTGCTGGCCGCACGTGGCCAACTGGCTCGCAGCGCGATCGGACGAGTCCGCGGCGCGGTAAAGGCGCAGGAGCCCTGGAGGATTGATTCCGATGGCAGACCCCACTTCGGCGTCCGACGATCTGTTCGCGATGTGGCGGAAGCAGATGGAGACCGGCACCGAGGCGTGGATCAAGGCGGCGCAACAGGTGGCAAGCCAGGGCCACGTGCCCAACCCGCCGGATCCGGCGCAGTTCTGGCGTCAGTTCTCGAACTTCGGCCCGCCGGGCGCGTCCCCGTTCCCGGGGGCCGGACCGATCGATCCCGACGTGCTCGCCCAGTGGAAGCGGTTCCTGGACGACTGGCTCGCGGCCTGGAGCCGGGCCCTCGAGCAGGTGATGGGCACCGAGGCGTTCGCGGAAGCTCTCGGCAAGACGCTCGACCAGTTCCTGAGCGTCCAGGCCAAGGCGCGGCAGGCGACGGAGAGCTCCACCAAGGCCGCGCTCGAGTCGCTCGGACTACCGTCCCGCGAACAGGTGATCGGCCTCTCGCGGCAGATGATGGATCTGGAAGACCGCATCGAGTCGCTGGCGGACCAGCTCGACGCCCTCGGAAACCGCCCGGCGGCCGCGGCGCCGGCAACGACCGACCCGTCCCCCCCACGCCGGCAGCCCCGCCGCAAGACCGCGGGCGGCGCCAGGAAGCCGAAGGACCCGGCGTAGTCGCCCTGCGTGTACAATGCGCGCCGCGTCCTGGCTCCCTCGTCGGCGGCCGGCGACGGATGGAGGTACGGATGCGAGGACGCCCGATACAGGAAATCGCCGTCGGCGACGCCGCGGAACTGACGCGGGTCGCCACCCCCGGGGACGTCGCCCAGTTCATCGACTCGGTCGGTGACCACAACCCCATTCATCAGGACCACGCCTACGCCGCCGCGACCCGGTTCGAGAAACCCATCGTGCCCGGCATGTGGACGGCCAGTCTGATCTCCACCGTGCTGGGCACCCAGCTTCCCGGACCCGGCTGCGTCTACGTCAGCCTGCAGGTCGTGTTCACCTGGCCGGTCTACTTCGGCGACCGCATCACGGCGCGGGTGGAAGTGGTCGAGCGGCTGCCGGACCGGAACCGGGTGCGCCTGAAGGCCGTGTGCACCAACCAGAATCGCCAGGAGGTCCTGACCGGTGAGACGGTGCTGTCGCCTTCGAAGACGGCAATCGACTACACCAGACGGGAGACAGGCTCGGCCCGGATCGCACACTGGGCCCTGCAACCGAGCCTCCTGGCCGCGCAGGCCACAAGCGCCTGGGCGCGGCTGGGCGCGGCCTGGGTGGCGGCATGGCACCAGAAGCCCGCCGGCCGGACTCCAACGACACCCGTGGATGGCCGCGACCGGATCTGCTAGCGCCCCGAAACGCCTCGCTGGCTCGGCGTTTCGGCCCATCCCCCCCGCTCCACGAGCTTGCGCCTCAGCACTTCGCTGCGCTGCGTTCTGCGGCGCAAGCTCCTAGCGGCCGCCGGCCGCCGGCAACCCCTCGTCGCCGGGGGGAAGCTGCGCGCCCAGCGCGTTCTGGAACATCGCCAACTGCGTGTAGTTGCCGACGACCATCACGACCTGGCGGAGCTCGTCGTCCGTGTAGCGCTCGGCGAGCACGTTCCACGTCGAGTCGGAGATGAAACGGCTGCCGTGGAGCTCGTCCGCCGCCGCCAGCAGCGCGCGCTCGAAGTCGTCCCAACCGGGCGCCTCCGGGCCGGCCGTCACGCGGCTGATCTCCTCCGCCGTCAGCCCGGCTTCCCTCCCGATGACGTCGTGCCGCCCCCAGATGTAGTCGCCGCGGGACAGCCAGGCGGTGCGCAGGATGAGCAGCTCGCGGTGGCGCGTGGGAATCGTGGCGTTGCGGACGAAGTAGCCCGTGTACGCCCAGTACCGCTGGCACATGTCGCTGACGTCGGGGCAGAGCTCCCGCATGGGAGCCTCCCCCGCGTCCTCGGGCAACCCGATTCGGGGGGCGTCGAGGTGCTCGAAGGAACCCACGCGACTCACGTCCGACTCCTGCGCCGCCGCGACAGCGGCGCCGAACAGGAACGCGCCACAGACGAAAGTCACGCCGACCGCCATGCCCATCTTCCGCATCGGAACCTCCCAGGAAAGCGTCATCCGCGCCCGAACCCGTTGCCCGCCGCGCATACGCCCGGTCAAACAGTCGACGTCGGTGGCCGATCTCAGACGGCGGCCAGCGCCTGCGCCATGTTGCCGAGCGCCCGCTCGACCAGTTGACGCGACGTGGCGGTGTTCATCCGCATGCGGCCGGCGCCGCCCAGGCCGTAGCTGGAACCGGGATTCAGGTGGATGTGCGCATGGTCCACCAGCCAGCGCTGGAACGCCTGTTCCGGGGTCGGGTTCCCCTCGGCCGCTGCCGCCGCCCGCTGCATGCCGGCCGCTTCCATGGCCTTGCCGACGTCGAGCCACGCCAGATAGGTGCCCTCCGGCTTGACGGTTTCCACGCCCGGCACGTGGGAGCGGACGTACGCGTCGACGAAGTCCAGCGTCCCGTCGATGTACTCCAGGAGCTGGTCGAGCCACTCCTCGCACTCGTTGTAGGCCGCCTCGGCCGCGGCGATGCCCAGCGTGTTCATCGCCTGCCGGTGCTGCCCCGCACCCTCGATCCGATCCAGGTAATCGGGGTTGGTCGAGAACTGGTAGGCGCACTTCATCATCGACAGGTTGAACGACTTGCTCACCGACTTGTAGGTGACGCTGTTGCGGACGATGGCCTCGTCGTCGAGCGAGGCGAACGGCGTGTAGCCATGCCCCTTCGTGACGAAGTCGCAGTGGATTTCGTCCGCGAGCACCACCACGCGCCGGCGGGCGCAGATCTCGCCGAGCGTCATCAGGTCGTCCCGCGACCAGACGTTGCCGGTGGGGTTGTGCGGGTTGCACAGGATGAACGCGTGCGTATCGTGGTCGATGCGGCGCTCCAGATCCTCGAAGTCCATCTGGTAGCGGCCGTTGACGAGCCGCAACGGGCTCTCCTCGGCGACGCAGCCGACGACCCGGATGTCGGTGTAGAACCCGTTGTAGCCAGGCGTCTGCATGAGCACCTTGCTGCCGGGCGGACAGAAGGCGCGCAGGGTGCTGATGATGCCGGAGTGTACGCCGGGGGCGTGGCGAATCGTGTCGGGGTCGATGTCGAGCCCGTAACGCCGCTTGTTCCAGTCGACGATCGACTCCTTGTAGGAGGCCGGGATCGACAGGTAGCCGAAGTTCTCGTGCCCGACGCGCTCGCGCAGGGCCCGCGTGATGGCCGGGGCAATCCGGAAGTCCTGGTCCGCGGTGCCCATGCCGACCTCGATCTTGTCGCGGCCGTAGCGGGCGATCTGCGCGTCCCACTTCGACGAGTCGGTCCCGATGCGGCTGTAGATGGTATCGAAGTCGTAGCGGCCGCCCTGCGGCTGCGCCGCGCCTCCGGCTTCCGCCGCCAGGGGAACCGTGCTGCCGACGGCGCCCGCCACCGCGGTCATGCCGGTGCTGCGCAGGAAGGTGCGCCGGTCGAGCCGACTGAGCTTGGACATGTGTGGACTCCTCTCGTGTGCTTCGACGTTCGACTTCGAGCACCTCCGACGCGCGCCGTCGTGGACGCCGCGTGCGCCCCGCGGTGACGGTGCGCTGCACCGTCGCTGACAGCATAGCCCACCGAACGCCGGTTCCGCTGTCGTACGATGCTTCGGCCCGGCATTTGTCCGGACCAAACGCCGGCAACCGCGGGAAGAGACCCCAACGGATGCGTTCTGCCGCTACAGTCGTCTACGGGCTCGCCCGAGGAGTGGGCGGTCGATGAGACGCCTCCTGCATGCTTCCTTCGTCGTCGCCGTTCTGTTGCTGGCCTGCACCCACGCCGGGGCCGCCGACGGTGCAGGCCGCGGCGACCCCGACCCCGACTCCGACTCCGATGAGGAACCCCGGTTGGCGGCCGGCTACTGGACCCGCGGCCTGGCCGGCGGCTGGGGTCACGCCTGGAAGCATGGCGTCCCCGGCTACGGAAAGACCGAGAGCGACGTTCGGTTCGGGGCGTTCCATCCGCAGCTCGGCCGGTTCGTCACGGACCATCTCGAGCTGTACGGCGAGGCGACTCTCATGGTCTACGGACAGCGGATCCGAGCCGTCAGCGCCGGAGTGGCCGGCCTGGGCGGCCGGTACCATGCTTGGCGCGACCGATCGTGGACACCGTACGTGGTCGGCATCGCGGGACTGCTGTGGACGTCGCTCGATGTGCCGGAAATCGACCGTGTCTTCAACTACCAGCTCGTGTACGGGGTCGGCGTCCGCGTGGTACCGCCGCGAGGGCCAGGGCTGCTCGTGGAGCTGCGCAACCACCACATCTCGAACGCCGGCACGGCCGGGGAGAATCTGGGCCTGAACGCCGTCACCGTCATCGCCGGCGTTCAATGGGTCCTACGCTGAAGTGAGTCCGTTACGGTCCACCGCTCTCCACGCCCGGGGTGGCGGATACCGGCGGCAGCACGTATCCTGAGGCGGAATCCACCCGCCGGCAGTCTGTGCCGCAGAAAGGCATGGACTCCCGGACAGGCTTGGGATGGGCAGGAATCGCAGCCGCGCGCGGCGATTTCCGAGTTACACGCGAGAGGCGCCGAAACAGGCTCCGCGCCCGGAGGGAATGCATGCACGCGCAAGTCGACCTTACCCGCCGCCGACTCGTGACCGCCGTCCTGACCCTCGTAGCATGCGTCGCCGCCACGCCCGCGCACGCGCAGGAAGACTCCGAATTCGTCCCGGTTACCGACGCGATGCTGCAGGCGCCGGCGCCCGGCGACTGGCCGATGTGGCGCCGTACCCTCGACGGCTGGGGCTACAGCCCGCTCGACGAGATCGACCGCGCCAACGTCGGCGACCTGCGCCTGGTCTGGTCCCGCGCGTTGCGCGCCGGAGGACGGCAGCAGGGCACGCCGCTGGTCTACGACGGCGTCCTCTACATGCCCAACCCGAGCGACGTCATCCAGGCCATCGACGCGGCCACCGGGAACCTGCTCTGGGAGTACCAGCGGCCGCTGCCCGACGACGCCTGCGAGCGCATCATGCCCGGGGTGTGCACGACGAACCGCAACCTGGCCATCTACGACGAGATGATCATCGACACCAGCGTCGACGAGTTCGTGTTCGCGCTCGACGCCAGGACCGGCGAATTGGTGTGGGAGACGCAGGTGCTCGACTACCGGACACACCCTGCGAACCAGAGCACGGGGCCGATCATCGCCGACGGCAAGGTCATCTCCGGGCGAAGCTGCATGCCCGCGGCCGGACCCGACGCCTGTGTCGTCACCGCGCACGATCCGCACACCGGCGAAGAGTTGTGGCGGCGGCGCACCATCCCGCGTCCCGGCGAGCCGGGCGACGAGACCTGGGGCGGCCTGCCCGACGCGGAGCGGCGCCACGTCGGGACGTGGATGGCGCCCAGCTACGACCCCGAGCTCAACCTGCTCTTCATCGGCACGTCGGTCACCTCGCCGGCCCCGAAGTTCATGGTGGGCGGCGCCGACAACCGGCACCTCTACCACAACTCGACGCTGGCCCTCGACGCCGATACCGGCGAAATTGTCTGGTATTACCAGCACCTCAATGACCATTGGGACCTCGACCATCCCTTCGAGCGGCTGCTCGTCGACACGGCGGTGCGGCCGGACCCGGCCGCGGTGAGCTGGATCAACCCGCGCCTGCAGCCGGGCGAGGAGCGCCGGGTGATGACCGGCATCCCCGGCAAGACGGGCGTGGTGTACACCCTCGACCGCGCGACCGGCGAGTTCCTGTGGGCGACGCCCACCGTCGCGCAGAACGTGATCAGCAGCATCGACGGCGCCACCGGGGCGGTCTCCGAGAACCCCGAGCTGGTCTTCGGCGGGTTCGGGCAGGAGGTCCTCACCTGCCCCACCGCGATGGGCGGCAAGGACTGGGAGGCCGGGGCCTACAGCCCGCGCACGAACATGATGTACATGCCGCTGCGCAACGCCTGCGCGCGGATGGCCCCGCTCGACGATGGCGGCCAGTCGCTCTACAGCCTCAGCATGCGCAACGAGCTCGCGCCCGGCACCGATCAGCTCGGCGCGGTGTGGGCCATCTCGGCCGAGACCGGCGTCACGGCGTGGACCTACGAGCAGCGTGCGGCCACGATGTCGCTGGCGGCCACCGCCGGCGGCCTGGTCTTCGTGGGAGACATCAATGGTCGCTTTCGCGCCCTCGACGACGAGACCGGCGAGGTGCTCTGGGAGGTCAACCTTGGATCCCCGGTGAGCGGGTTCCCGGTGACGTATGCGGTCGACGGCCGGCAGTACGTGGTAGCGGGCACCGGCACCGGCGGCAACGCCTCGCGCTGGAGCGCGATGACCCCGGAGCTGCGGCCGAGCAGCGGCAACAACATCTTCGTCTTCGCTTTGCCTTGACGCTTGGATCCAGCGGCTCGTTATCCGAGGCTGACGCCGCGGACGGTGAGTCCGCGCGAAACGGCCGCGGTGGCTTGACGTTCGTCGTGCGTCCAGAACTCCAGCGGTTCCCCGTCGGCAGCAGCGGCCAGCAACTCCGCCGTGGCCACATGGATCGCATCGATCGCGCGGAGATTGACCGCGAACGAGCTCTTCGCCTGGTCGATGACCGTGCCGTCCACGGGGGCGAGATCCGTCATCGCAAGCAGCTCGGTCAACTCCTTGCGCTTGATGGCCGTCTCGGCATCGCTCAGGCCGCCGAGCAGCCGCTCACGATCGACGGCCCGGAACGCTTCGACTTCGATGAGTCGGGAGGACACGACATGCTCGCCGGCCAGCAGCGGCACGGACGGCCCGGGCTCAACGAACAGGACTCGGAGCACTGCGCTTGCGTCGACGTATTTCATCCGGATCCTCGCGGATGGCGCGGAGCGAGGATTGGATGTCCACGTGCCGCTCGATGGCGGAGATCTTCAGAGCGCTCCAATCCTGAGTCCCGGGTCGGAGCCAACCCTCGCGCACCAGACGGTCACGCCAGGAAAGCGGCGCCCCGCGAGCGGGCCCCAGCTCGGCAATCGGGTCGTCCCGGTCACTGACGGTTATCCGCTCGCCGCGGGAGGCCTGCCGCAGGTACCGGCTCAGGTGAGCCTTGAGCTCGGTCACCCTTATGGATTGCATGGCCACATTTTAGGTCCATCATGGACCCGACCTCAAGAACGGGAATGCGGGTGCTCGGCCGTGGCGGAAAGCACTCGATGAGAACCGTCAAGGAACCAGGTTCGAAGCTCGTCGAGAATCTACCTGGAGAGGCGGAATCGCCGAACCGTTTCGGCTCGAGGCACGTCTGTACTCGCCGAGTCGACACCACGCCCCGTCCAGTGTTGTCCGGACGAGGCCGTGACGGTGGGTATGCGAATCGCGAAAGCAGGAAACCGACCATGGATCGCGTGCTGACGGTAGAGCACCTGTCGAAGACCTACCCCAACGGCGTGCGGGCGCTGAACGACGTGTCGCTGGAGATCCCAACCGGCATGTTCGGGCTTCTCGGGCCGAACGGCGCCGGCAAGAGCACGCTGATGCGGATCGTCGCGACGCTACAGGAGCCGGACGGCGGCAGCGTGACGCTCGGTGAACTCGACGTGCTGCGCGAGAAGGACCAGGTCCGCCGACTGCTCGGCTATCTGCCTCAGGAGTTCGGGGTGTACCCGCGGCTGTCGGCGCAGGCGATGATGACCCACCTGGCCGTGCTCAAGGGCGTTCCGCCGGACGAGTTGAAGGAGACCGTCGACGCGCGGCTGCGGCAGACCAACCTGTGGGACGATCGCAAGCGGCGCCTCGACACCTTCTCGGGCGGCATGAAGCAGCGCTTCGGCATCGCGCAGGCGCTGCTCGGCGATCCGAAGCTGATCATCGTCGACGAGCCGACCGCGGGTCTGGATCCGACCGAGCGGCTCCGCTTCCACAACCTGCTGTCGCAGATTGGCGAGAACATCGTGGTGATCCTGTCAACTCACATCGTCGAGGACGTCAGCGACCTCTGCAGCCGGATGGCGATCATCTCGAAGGGCGAGGTACTGCTGACGGGGGACCCGGCCGGCGCCATCGAGCGGCTCGACGGCCGCATCTGGAGCCGGATTGTGGAACGCGGCGAGCTGGCCGGCTACGAGCGTGACCACCACGTCATCTCGACGCGCCTGTCCGGCGGCCGGACCGTCATCCACGTCTACGCGGACGCGCGTCCCGCCGACGGGTTCGAGCGCGTCCGGACCGAGCTGACCGACGTCTACTTCTCGACGCTGAAGCGCGCCGGCGCCGCCGCGTAGGGGCACCCGCGCCTGGTCTGAGCCCGCGAGAACCCATCATGCTCGCCGAAATCCTCCGCTTCGAGCTGCGCTGCCAGTTGCGGCAGCCGGTATTCCTGCTGGCCGGCGCGTTCTTCTTCCTGACGACGTTCCTGGCCGTTACCACCGACGCCGTCGTCATCGGCGGCTCGATCGGCAACGTCGACCGCAACGCACCTTTCGTCATCCTGCGACTGCTGCTCGTGATGAGCATCATCGGTGTCTTCGCCACCACGGCGTTCGTGGCCAATTCGGTGCTCCGCGACCAGGAGACGGGCACGCAGGAGCTGTTCTTCTCGACGCCGATCCGCAAGCGCGACTACCTGATCGGCCGGTTCGCCGGGGCGTTCATCGTCGCTCTCGCCGTCTTCGTGCCGGTGGTGCTCGGCGTGCTGCTCGGGAGCCTGATGCCGTGGCTGGAGCCGGAACGGGTCGGGCCGTTCCGGGCCGCCCCGTATCTTCAGGCACTGGCGATCTTCATCGTGCCGAACCTGCTGTTCATGGGCAGCATCCAGTTCGCCCTGGCCACCCTGACGCGCAGCCTGGTGGCGACCTACGCGGGCGTGATCGGCATGTTCGTCGCCTACGGCGTCGCCGGCAGCCTGCTGTCCGACATCGAGAACGAGCGCCTGGCCTCAATGCTCGACCCGTTCGGCGCCGGCGCTCTCGACATCGCCACCCGCTACTGGACCGTCGCCGAGCGGAACACGATGCTGCTGCCGCTGGACGGCGACCTTCTCGCCAACCGCCTCGTCGTGCTGGCCCTTGCGGTCCTGGCCTTCGCGTTCGCCTATGCGCGGTTCTCGTTCGCCGTAGACGAGCGCCGGGGCGGCTGGCGCTGGCCCTGGCGGCGCAGCCGGACACGGGCGAACGCCGGCGGACCGGAGGCATCGGAGGCGGCCGAGACCGCCGGGTCGGTCCTGCCGACGCTGCCCGCCGTCGCTCCCCATCCGACGCTGGCCATCTCCGGCCTCCGCCAGTTCGTACATCGAGCCCGCATGGAGATCGCCGGCGTGCTGCGCAGCACAGGGTTCCTCGTCATCCTGGCCTTCGGCGTGCTGAACATGATCGGCAATTCCTTCGCGGTCGATCGCCTCTTCGGCACGGCCGTCCATCCGGTGACCCACCTGATGGTCAACATCCTGCAGGGCGCGTTCCTCATCGTCGTACTCGTCATCGTCACCGTCTACAGTGGGGAGCTGGTCTGGCGCGAGCGAACGGCACGAATCCACGAAGTGATCGATGCGCTCCCCGTTCCCAACTGGGTGCTGTGGGGCGCGAAGGTAGCGGCACTCGCCATCGTCGTCGCGGCCATGCTGGGCACGGCGATTCTCACCGGCATGGGCATCCAGGCCTCGCGCGGCTACTACGCCTTCGAGATCGGCGTCTACCTGCGCGGCATGCTCGTCCTGGCCGGCATTCCCTTCACGCTCGCGGCCGTTCTCGCCGTGTTTCTGCAGGTGGTGACCAACCACCGGTACGCTGGATACCTGCTGATGATCCTGTACTTCCTCAGCGGCCCGGTGCTGTCGGCGTGGGACTTCAATCACAACCTGTATCAGTACGCCCAGGCGCCGAGCGCGCGCTATTCGGACATGAACGGCTTCGGCCACTTCGTCGAGCCGCTCGTCTGGTTTTCCGTTTACTGGGCGTTCGCGGCCGGCATGCTGACCGTGGCGATCCACCTGCTGTGGGTGCGCGGGGTGGCGGGCAGCCTGCGGGATCGGCTACGGCTGGCGCGGCAGCGCTTCACGCGGCCGGTAGGCTCCGTGCTGGCGATGCTGGCGCTCGGCTTCGTCGGCACGGGCAGCTACATCTTCTACAACACCAACGTGCTCAACGAGTACATCCCGGGCGACATGCGCGAGGCACGGCAGGCGCGCTACGAACAGCGGTACAAGCAGTACGAAGACCTGCCCCAACCGAAGGTCACCGCGCTCTACGCCGAGGTGGACATCTATCCCGAGCGCCGGGCGGTCGATATCCGTGGCCGATACAGCCTCCGCAACAAGACCGGGTTTGCGGTGGGCGAGCTGCACCTGAGCGTCAACCCGCAGGTGACGGTGCGATCCATAGACGCGCCGGGGCTCCGGCTGCGGCTCGACGACCCGCTCGGCTACCGGATCTACGACCTCGACGCGCCGCTCGCGCCGGGCGACTCGATGGAGCTGGCGTTCGACGTCGCGATCGAGACTCCCGGGTTCGTGAACCACGGATCGAACACCAGCGTCGTGCGCAACGGGACGTTCTTTCACAACGTCGCCTACTTCCCCCGGATCGGGTACTCGCGGCGCGCGGAGCTGAACGATCCGAACGACCGGCGCCGGCTCGGGCTCGTCCCGATTCAGCGCATGCCGTCCATCGACGACGCGGCGGCCCGCGAGAACCACTACATCACGTCGGAATCGGACTGGATCGACTTCGAAACCATCGTCTCCACCAGCCCCGACCAGATCGCGCTGGCGCCCGGCTACCTGCAGCGCGAATGGACGGAGGACGGCCGCCGTTATTTCCACTACAAGATGGATGCGCCGATTCTGGGTCTGGTCGCCTGGCTCTCGGCCGACTGGGAAGTGGCGCGGGACCGGTGGAACGACGTCGCCATCGAGGTCTACCACCACGGTACGCACCGCTACAACGTCGACCGCATGATCGACGCGGTAAAGAAGTCGCTCGACTACCTGACCAGCGAGTTCGCCCCCTACCAGCACCGTCAGGTGCGCATCGTGGAGTTCCCGCGCTACAGGGGCTTCGCGCAGTCGCTGCCCAACACCATCCCCTACTCGGAATCGATCGGCTTCATCGCCCGGCTCGACGAGGACGACGAAGAGGCGATCGACTACGTCTTCTACGTTACCGCCCACGAGGTGGCGCACCAGTGGTGGGCGCACCAGGTGGTCAGCGCGAACGTGCAGGGGGCGACCGTGATGTCGGAGACGATGTCGCAGTACGCCGCCCTGATGATCATGGAGCGCGAGTACGGCCCCGAGCAGATGCGGCGCTTCCTCAAGTACGAGCTCGACAGCTACCTCAGCGCGCGCGGCGGCGAGCTGATAGAGGAGCTGCCGCTGCTGCTGGTCGAGAACCAGGGCTACATCCACTACCGCAAGGGCAGCCTGGTCATGTACGCCCTGCGCGACCACGTCGGCGAGGAAGCGCTGAACGCCGCATTGAAGCGCTATGTCGAGGCGGTGGGCTTCCAGGAACCGCCCTATACCTACTCGCGCGAGTTCCTGTCGTTCGTGCGCGAGGCGCTGCCGGCCGGGATGGAGTCGATCGTCGAGGACCTCTTCGAGACCATCACCCTCTACGACAACCGCCTGGTGGAGGCGACCTACGAACGGAGCTCCGACGGCACCTGGGTCGTCAACCTGCAGGTGGAGTCGCGGAAGTTCCGCGCCGACGGCGAGGGAGCCGAGACGGAGATACCGGTCGACGACTGGATCGACATCGCCGTGTTCGGGGAGCGGGAGCCGGGGTCCTCGCCGGACGGCAAGGTGCTCGCCCTGGAGAAGCGGAAGATCGACGCCGCCGAGACCGTGTTCGAGATCGTCGTTGACGAGGAGCCGCGGCTGGCGGGCATCGATCCGTTCACCAAGCTCATCGACCGCAATCCGGACAACAACGTCGCCAGCCTGAGCGCCGGCGACGGCTCGTGAGCTTCGGTCAGGCACCGGCGAGATCGACTCGACTCATCGTCCGCGGATCTCGTCGATGTAGTCGTACGTGCCGCCGCTCCTGCCGAGTATGCCGTATACGCGATCTACCGGATGCCGGGCCGCAGGACCGGTTTGCTCCATCGACCGCTCCTTGCGCGCTACGGTGTACTCGATGAGCACGATGAGATTCGGTTTCACACTTCCCGGCACGGCGTCAATCGCCCTCCTGCTCGTCAGCAGCACGATGGTCGCTGCGCAGCTCCCCGGGTGCGCGGCCGCGCCCGACGGGCAGCCCCCGCCTCCACCTCCCGGACCGGAGACCGTCGCCGGCTGGCGGATGGTCGACCTGAGCCACGCCTACGCCGACGACACGCTCGACTGGCCGACCGACGCGGACGGCTTCCGGCTGGACACGCTCGCCGAAGGGACAAGCGCCCGGCGGGTACTTCTACGCCGCGAAAGCGTTCGCGACCGCCGAGCACGGCGGCACGCACCGACCACGGCCAGTCCACCGACTTCATCGCTCACCAGATCGGCGCCGCGGCCCGGGTGCCGAACCTGGAGAACGTCGCGGACCTGTCCGCGTTGCCGCCGACCGGGTTCCTGTGGGCCGCGCTGCCGATCAAGATTGAGGGCGGCACCGGCGCGCCGGTCAGAATCGTCGCACTGATTCCATGACCCTGACGCGCCTCGCGGTCCGCGCGCGCGGGCGTTCGGATCGGTCCGCGTCCAGATTCCCTTCGCCGGATGAGCCGAAGACCACACTGCGTCGATCTCCGTTCAGGAACGGCGCCAATGTGCTACAATGTGCGTCATCATGTCTGATGCCAGTGCTACCTTCAAGGTCGGCATTCGTGAACTGCGGCAAAACCTGAGCGTCTATATCCGTCGTATTCACCGCGGTGAGCGATTCGAGGTCACCGACCGTGGTCGCCCCGTGGCTCTGCTGGTCCCTCTCACAGGGCACGAGTCTCCGCTCGCCAGGCTCGTTGCCGAAGGACGAGCCAGCATGCCGAAGCGAGACCTGCTGGATCTTCCGCCGCTCAGTGACGAGCCGTCCACTGCGGCGAGCGAAGCGCTGGCCGCAGACCGTGAAGACCGGCTCTGACCCGTGGTCTATCTGGACTCCTCGGCTATCGTGAAGCTGGTCGTTACGGAACCCGAGTCGCAAGCGCTTCGCCACTACTTGGCGGTGCGCGAGAATCGGGTCTCAAGCGCACTCGCCCGTGTCGAGGTACTCCGCGCAATGCGCCGGTCGTATGGCGCTGCACCGCCGACGTTGCACCGCGCGGAACATGTGCTCGAGGGTATCGCACTAGTGACCGTAGACGAGCCGGTCCTCCTGCATGCGGCAAGGCTGCAGCCGGATCCGTTGCGAAGCCTCGATGCGATTCATCTCGCCACGGCCCTTTCGCTCGACGACATCGAGGTACTCGTCACCTACGACCAACGGCTCCAGGGCGCCACCGCCACGGCGGGCCTCAAGGTCGCGGCACCGACGTGAAGTCCGCAGACACGCCAGCTTGGCCGATTCCTCAACCACCGTGGAGTCTTTCCCCCTACGATGGACCTTTCGCAGCAGCACATCCCAATAAGCACCGCCTCCTTGTCCCGCTCTACCCCGCGGGGTCCAAATGCACTCGACCCGTCCCCGTGACGCGTCTTCTGCTACAGTAACGGAATGGCGCGTCCTCGAGTCGTCATCAGCTCAACCTTCTACGATCTCAGACAGGTCCTTTCTGACATCGAAAGGTTCGTTCGTGAACTCGGCTACGAGCCAGTTCGCCACGAGACTGGCGCCGTACCATACGCCAAGGATGAGCGACTCGAATCTGGAGCGTACCGGGAATTCGAGCTAAGCGACGTCATCGTGTTCATTACAGGAGGGAATTACGGCAGTGAGTCCAAAGAAGAACCTGGCTACTCGATCTCGCAGGTCAAACTAAGGACACTGGCCTAAACTAGTTGGCCACCTGCTGGCTTTCCGGCCATACTGGAGGCATGAAGCGAGACATCGAGCTGGAAGCGACCCTGGTTGCGAAGTATGCCGTGGTCGCGCCGGTGTTAGACGAGCGTAGTCGCCGGCGGTGGGCGGCGGCCGAGTCGCTCGCCATCGGCTACGGTGGCGACGCGGTGGTTTCGTCGGCTACCGGTCTGGCTCGGGAGACGATTCGCAGGGGACGCCGGGAGATTGCCCGCGACGAGTCGCCGACGGACCGCATCCGACGCCCTGGAGGCGGACGGCCCCGCATCCAGCAGGATCAACCCGGTATCCAGGCCGCGCTCGAAGCGCTGGTGGACCCGCTCACGCGCGGCGACCCGACATCTCCGTTGCGCTGGACGTGCAAGAGTCGCGCGAAGCTGGCGGCGGCGCTGACCGAGCAGGGGTGGCGGGTGAGTTCGACGACTGTGGGCCGGCTGCTGCACCGTCTGGGCTACCGGCTGCAGTCGCCGCGCAAGCGTCAGGAAGGCGCCACGCATCCGGACCGCAACGCGCAGTTCGAGTACATCAACCAGACCGCGGACAAGCATCTGACCGCCGGCCAGCCGGTGGTCTCGGTCGACACGAAGAAGAAGGAGCTGGTCGGGAACTTCAAGAACGGCGGGCGGGAATGGCAGCCGAAGGGTACGCCACCGGCGGTGCTGGTGCATGATTTCCCGACCGACGCCGAGGGCAAGGCGATTCCGTACGGCGTCTACGACATGGCGCGCAACGAAGCCTGGGTGAGCGTGGGCTGGGACCACGACACACCGGCGTTCGCGGTGGCGTCGATTCGCCACTGGTGGCATCAGATGGGTTGCGGTGCCTACCCCGACGCCACGACCCTGTTCGTCACGGCCGATGCGGGCGGGAGCAACGGGTATCGGTCTCGCGCCTGGAAGCATGAGCTTCAGCAGTTGGCCGACGAGACCGGCCTGACCATCGAGGTGAGTCATTTCCCACCGGGCACCAGCAAGTGGAACAAGATCGAGCACCGGCTCTTCTGTCACATCACGGCGAACTGGCGCGGCACCCCGCTGACGACGTATGAGACCATCGTCGACCGCATCGGGAACGTCCGGACGGCAACCGGGCTGCGGGTCCGGGCCGAACTCGATGCCGGGGAGTATCCCACGGGCGTTACGGTGACCAAGGAAGAGATGGACGCACTCGCGCTGGTCCGCGATGAGTTTCACGGGGAATGGAATTACAAACTGTTACCCCGATGAAGTTGAAGACTTTGTATTGATCACTGTCCTAAACGGAAGTTTCAGCGGTCATCTGGCCTGAACTCATAGATTCTAAAGGCTTTACGGGGTTTTTAGCGGCTATTATCCGGCGAAATGTAGCCATGTAATGGCACGGCGGTAGGTTGTTTATGCCTTGTAATATATGTTCCGTATCTGGATAATGGTATCCATGTATATCGAGAGCGTCCCCAACCGCGCCTCTCCCCCCGCCATCCTCCTCCGAGAGTCCTTCCGCGACGGAGGCCGCGTCAAGAAGCGAACCCTCGTCAACCTCTCCAAGCTCCCCACCGCCGCCATCAACGCCCTGCGCCGCATCCTCCGTGGCGAGCGACTCGTCAGTCCCGACGACGCCTTCTCCTGCCTCCGAAGCCTACCCCACGGCCACGTCGCCGCCGTGCTCGCCACCGTCCGCAAGCTCGGACTCCCCGCCCTGCTCGCCCGAAGCCCCGGCCGCCTCCGCGACCTCGTCCTCGCACTGCTCGTCGCCCGCGTCATCGACGCGCAGTCGAAGCTCGCCACCGCCCGCGCCCTGACGCCCGAAAGCGCCGTCTCCACGCTCGGGCAGATGCTCGACCTCGGCACCGTCGACCCGAAGGAGCTGTACGCCGCGATGGACTGGCTCGTCGAGCGCCAGACAGCCATCGAGCAGCGCCTCGCCAAGCGCCACCTCCAGGAACACACCCTGGTGCTCTACGACCTGACCTCCAGCTACGTCGAGGGGACGCACTGCGAACTCGCCCAGCGCGGCCACAGCCGCGACCGCAAGAAGGGCACGCTCCAGATCGTCTTCGGTCTGCTCTGTGCGGCCACCGGGTGTCCGGTCGCCGTCGAGGTCTTCGAAGGCTCGACCAGCGACCCCAACACCGTCGCCGCGCAGGTCGACAAGATCCGCACCCGATTCGGCCTCCACCGCGTGGTGCTCGTCGGCGACCGCGGGATGCTGACCGCGGCCCGCATCCGCGAAGACCTCGCCGGCGGCGACGGGCTGCGCTGGATCACCACGCTGCGCGCACCGACCATCCGCAAGCTGGTCGGTGCCGGCACCGTCACCCCGTCACTGTTCGACCAACGCGACCTCGCCGAGGTCACCAGCGAGGATTTCCCCGGCGAGCGGCTCATCGTCTGTCGCAATCCCCTGCTCGCCGCCGAGCGGCAGCGCAAGCGACACGAACTGCTGGCCGCCACCGAGAAGGAACTCGAACCCATCGTGGCCGCCACCCGGCGCCGCAACAACCCGCTACGCGGCGCGGCCGACATCGGCATCCGCGTCGGCAAGGTCATCAACCGCTACAAGGTCGCCAAGCACTTCGTCACCACCATCACCGACGAGTCCTTCACCTTTCGCCGCGACCAAGACAAGATCGCCGACGAGCAGCAACTCGACGGGCTCTACATCGTCCGTTCCAACGTCGAGCCCGAACAGTTCGATGCCACCCAGACCGTGCGCGCCTACAAGGACCTGGCGAAGGTCGAGCGCGCCTTTCGGTTCCTGAAGACCGTCGACCTGAAGGTGCGGCCGATCCACCACCGCCGCGCCGACCGGGTGCGGGCTCACGTCCTGTTGTGCATGCTCGCCTACTACGTCGAGTGGCATATGCGTCAGGCCCTCAAGCCGCTCCTGTTCGACGACCACGACCCGGCCGCTGCCGAACAACAGCGCGCCTCGGTGGTCCAGAAGGCCAAGCGCTCGCCCGCAGCACGCGCCAAGGCCGCCCGCAAACGCACCGCCGACGACCTCCCCGTGCACAGCTTCCGAACCTTGCTCGCCGACCTCGGCACCCTGACCGCCAACACCATGCGGGTGGTCGACGGCGACGCCACCTTCACCATGCTCACCAAGCCGACACCTGGGCAGCAACGCAGCTTCGAGCTACTGGGAGTCTCTCCGCAAATGTAGCCAGTACCCAACACCCTCGAAACCTATAACTCCAACGTCAACAGTGTCTTATGCGCGCTCGACCTCGAAACCTTCCGTCTAAAGAAGCAGTGGTTGGCGGAGCAGAATGTAGTGCCATAATCGTCAAAAAGACATTGCTTCGGAAACGTGCACCCGCTATCGTGGGCGCATGTTCATTCGGCGTACTCAAACCCGGCGGACCGAAGACGGGCAGCCCTACTTCTCGCATCGCCTCGTCCACTCCGAACGCATCGGCAACGCCGTCCGCCAGCGCACCCTGCTCAATCTCGGACGCCACTTCGACATTGCCCAGGCGCAATGGCCGCTGCTCTGCTCCCGCATCGACGACATCCTGGCCGGCCAGACGCCCCTGGTGGCCGATTGCCCGACCGCCGTCGAGCACGAAGCGCAACGCATAGCGGCACAGGTGGTCGCCCGCGGCACGCCGGTGCAGGGACCGGCCGCCGAGTCGAACGACGTGCAGCCGGTCGACGTCGACTCGCTGCGCCTGGTCCGGCCCCGCAGCGTCGGCGTCGAGCATCTCGGCCTGTGGGCGCTGGAGCAAGTGGACCTGCCGGCGCTGCTGGCCGAGTTGGGCGTCAACGGCGCGTTGCGCACCGCGGCGGCCGGCGCCGTCGTCGGACGCTTGGCCCAGCCGGCCTCGGAGCGCGCGACGCACCGCTGGCTGCAAACCCGCAGCGGCCTCGGCGAGTTGCTCGGCGTCGACTTCGAGACCGTCAGCTCGATGCAGCTCTACCGCGCCTCGGACGCGCTGGTAAAGCATCGCGAGGCGATCGAGGCGCATCTGTTCCACCGTGCGATGGGCTTGTTCGACCTGCAGCCGACGGTGACGCTCTACGACCTGACCAACACCTATTTCGAAGGCGAGGCGGGCGAGCAGCCGCAGGCCAGGCGCGGGCACTCGAAGGAGAAGCGCAGCGACTGCCCGCTGCTGACACTGGGCCTGATGCTCGATGCCAGCGGCTTCATGCGCCGCTCGCAGGTCTTCGCCGGCAACGTCAAGGAGCACCGCACGCTGGCCGGCATGCTCGAGGCGCTTCGGGCGCCAACCGGCGCCCTCGTCGTCATGGACCGCGGCGTGGCCACCGACGACTGCATCACGTGGCTGCGCGACAACGGTTACCGCTATCTGGTCGTCAGCCGCGAGCGCCGCCGGCAATTCGACGCCGATGCCGCCGTGTCGATCCAGACCCAATCCAAGCAGACCGTGCATCTGCACAAGGTGGTCTCCACCGACCCCGACGAGGTGCGCCTGTACTGCTACTCGGAGCAGCGGGCCGAGAAGGAACGCGGCATCGTCGAGCGTTTCGCCGTCCGCTTCGAGACGGCCCTGACCAAGCTCAACGACGGGCTGGCGCGCCCCCGCGCGCACAAGCGCCTCGGCCAGGTGATGCCAGTCCGTGCTCGCTCAACTCGCCGTCGTTGCAGCGGTCACGCACGTCGAGGCCCGTCTGCAAGACCGCTTGCACCTGGCCGGCCCAGAGACTGTGAGGATGATCCTCCCGCAGTTCCTTGCAGCGTTGGAGCAGGTGATTCAGACACGTTTGGTGCAGCGCGGCGCGGTAGCAGGGATACGACACCCACCCGTCGCGCACGAGCACACCGTCGAAGTCGGCCCCGAGAACCGTGGTGGCATCGGCGAACCCGCGGCCGGGGCAAATGGCGTAGACCGTCGTCTCCGGGGTAACCAACGCCCACAGCCAGTGGCTGAGTGCGCCGACGCGCCACCCAGTTTCATCCGGCGTGACGACCGGCGCGTTGCGGACCTGCTCGCACAGCGCCGTGTAGGTCGGCCCCGCGTCGCGGGCCACCCGATGCAGCAGGTGAGCGAGGCCGCCCGGCGTCACCTGCAGGCCGAACGTGGTTCGCAGCACGTGGGCGACCTTCGCCAGCGGTACGCCCATCTCGGTGTGCAACTCAACGACCAGCGCGACGACGCCGGGGCCGAGTTGCGCGCTGGCCGCGCCCAGCGCATCCGATGTCTGTAGCGCGTGGCGGCCCTGCACTCGCCGCTGACACTGTGAGCAGTGACCCACTTCGATTTCGAAACGGCGCACGATCGGCCGCACCTCGGGGATTTCTTCCTGATACTGCGACGCCACGTGGGTCACCTCGACCGATCCGCCGCAGTCGGGGCACGTCGTCGGCACTGGCGCTTCCAGGGTCTGGTCAACCCGTTCCGGGCGCGACCGACACGCCTGTCGGCCGTAGCGCGCGCCGGCCCGCCGGCCGCGGCGCCCGCCGCGTCCTTGCGGACGGTCTTTGGCGAAGGGGGCGGCTTGTCGGAATCCCGCCCGGCGCGCGGCGGCCAATTGCCGCTTCAGGTGCTCGTTCTCTCGCTTCAGCCGCTCGTTCTGACGTTGCAGGCCGTCGATCTGCCGCTGCTGGCGATCATGCTCGCGTCGCTGCTTCTTGCTGTCGCCTTCTCGCCGCGTCAATTCCGCGCGGAGCCGTTCGACCTCGGCCTGCAGGTTCTCCGGCGAATTGCGGTCCCCGGCTTTCACGCCAAGGTTATGCCACAGTTCCGAAAATTGTACAAGTCAAAACTTTGACACCTGGCCTCGGACCCGCTAAACGAATACCATTTGGACTCATAGACACCCTCTTCGTCCTTGACGCCGCTACGCACCTCACGGAACCACGACGGAACTCCACCCGTCTCGAAGGATCTCCGCATCTACATTCTGTCCTGCTCGACCACGTGGGGAGCTGCTTCGGGCTCCCTACCGGCCGCCTACGAATCCTGCCCCCCCCTCTCCGGGTCTTCGCTCGCGCCATGTCCCTCCGTCGTTCTCGCTCGTCCGCCGGTAATGGTGTTCCTGTAGCGTTCCCAGTCCTCTGGTTTCGCGGTTTCCAACCACCCTCTCGGCAGCGAGTCCTTCGAAGCCTCCTCCGCGTGCCACTTCGGAAAGTCGAATCCCTGCGCCGTCGCATCCAGCAGGCCACACTGCTCCAACGCGACGAAGCCCACGAACGTCTCCTCCCTGATTAGCTGCTCGTTTTCCTTCCGCAAGGACGTCACAAAGCGTGCCCGATTCGCAAATCGCTTCACCTCGCGGACCGTCCCCCGCACGCGCAAGACGACATCTTCCCAGTCCCGTAACAGTTCTCGAAACTCCGCGGTGTCTGCGACTGTTCCTGGCTCCCCCGCCCGGCTCCTCCTCAGTTCCACCAACCCCGAGAAGACGAAGCCGCCTGTCACGAGCGTTGCACCCCCGACCACGAATAGCAACCAGAATCCATCGCCGTACACTTCGTCACCCCCTCACCGTCATCAGCTCTTGTTCCGTGACGCGCGGAACAACCACGCTCAGGCCAATCAGCTTCTCCAAGTATCGGTCCGAGTACGACTGACCGTTCTTCTCGTCCAGGCGGACTTCATCGACGCAATGGAGCTCAATCGCCGCCTTGACACGTGCTTCCTCCATTCCCAACAAGACAACGCAATCCCCGCTTGCCGTCAAGAAATTCACTGCTTCCAGAATCGTCACAACCTGTTCGGGCCCGCACCGGTCGAGGTCGTCGATGCAAACGACCAGACGCCGATCCCCGAAGGCTTGGCACACCTCGCCGAACGCGCTGCCGAACCTGTGCCGAAATCCGAGCTTGTCGCTGAAGACTCTCCACCCGAACCAGGTCGCGGAGCCGGCCAGCAGACTCGCCGGCGGGACTCTGAACACTTTCAAGAAAGACCTGTAGCCGTCCCGCATGGAATACGCAGCCAAGGCCAAAGCCCCCAACCCGGGCCAGCCGACGCTCGGCGAGCACATGATGCTTTCTATCCCGAAGAGGAGAAAGATGACGAAGGCGCCAATCAGAGACAGAAACCGGAGCTTAGCCCGCCTGATGCGCATCAGGCTCAGATCCCGTCGGACTTCCAAATAGCGCCCGAAAGGCCACCGTTCGACCTCGTTGCGAACCGCCTCCATCACCGTCGCGAATAGGTGGGTCTCGCGCTGGTGATGCCAAGCGTTGAACCACACGCATGGAAATCCGGCACCACTCACCTCCCGCGTCACCATGCGCATCAACGACGTCTTCCCGCTGCCCCACTCACCGGTAATGGCGATCACCAATGGAACCGACGTATCGACGTTGCGCAGGAGGCCCGCTAGTCGCGCCGCCACGTCCCGCATCGTGACCGTAGCTAGGCGCGGATCCTCGATGGGAGCGTCGCTCTCCAGAGTCGGACCCACACCCGGTTCCTTCAGCACGGTCTCCCATGTGCTCATGCAGACCCGGCGCAGCGTGAGCAAGCCGGCAAGAGTTGCTCCGGCGGCCACGCAATGACCCCCGAAATTGTCTAGTATCGGATAGAAGAGCAGGCCGTAGACGATGCCTTCGCAACACAGCAACGTGCCGAGAACGCCGGCCCTCGCGGTTCCGTCAAATGCCGTCAGAAAGCGCAGGCTGCCGTGCTGCCATATCCGGCTCATGTTGTATCTGACCAGGTGGAGCAACACGACGCCATCGACAACCCAAAGGGCCAACATAGCGGTTGCTAGCAGGTCGTCCATAGCCTCCCCCCGTGTTTCCGCTTCTTGTGTAGCTTAGCTAGCAAACAGGCTTGGCGAAGATATGCTACCAAGCGACGATTCAATGACGCCTTGACATCCATCACTGGCGTCACCGCGCGAGTGTTCGTGTCTTTCCTGAGTCCTGCCAGTGGAATGACGCGTTGCCGACCCGCTCCGCCTGCGCAGACTGACGCGAAGAAACTCGCCAAGACCACATAGGACGGCTTGGAATCCAACAGGCTAAGCACGAGTCTCCGCTTGCGTTGCGGAAGGGCACACGAGCACGCAGAAGGGCGAACTGCTGAATCCTCCGCCGCTCGGAGATCGGCCGTCCACGGCCGGAAGCGACGTACTGATCGCGGACCGCGGAGACCGCCTCTGAACCCAGCGCTGAAGCAGGACCAGGGAGATCTCACCCGGCCAGATAGGGAATCGTCTGCGGCCCCTCGGGCAGGACGCAGACTCGAGCGCCCGGACCGGCCCGGTCGAGTTGCTCGCGCGTCGTCTCGGCGACGTCGTCGACAGGCGTCAGGTGCGCCGCCCGGACCTCGTCGGGCGCCAGGCCGTCGGTCTTCAGGAATACCTCGGCGCGTTGCTGGATCTGCGCCTGCACCTGTACCTCCCACTGATCGTGCCGGTTGTGGCCCGGTGCGCAGATCATCTCGAGCAGCGCCTCCGGCGTCTCGCGGGCCCGCAGGATGTCGCCGTACTCGCCGTGCGACGGCAGCCCGTCGGCGCACTCCGCGGCGCAGACGATGGCCCCGCCCTGCCTGACCACCTGCGCCGCCGCCGACATGCCCTTCACGCTCTGATACAGGTTCTGGTCGAGCGGATAGCCGCTGTTGGTCGTCACCACGACATCGAACGGCGCGTCGAATGCCTGCATGGCGCTCTGCTTCACCCGACCCGCCATCGTCCGGTGCACGGCGAAGATCTCCCCCGCCGCGACGCTGGTGATCCGCCGGTCGCGGTTGATCGCCACGTCGACGCTGAAGTGCACGCCTACGTGCTCCGCGATGCGGCGTATGGCTTCGTGAATCGGGTTCCCCTCGGTTACGCCCCAGCGGGCGTTCGGGCTGCCGATCATCTCCGCGTCGTGCAGCCGCATGGTCGTCCGGAACCCGGCCAGCCCCGGCGCCACCAGCTTCGGGCCGCCGCTGAACCCAGCGAAGAAGTGCGGCTCGACGAACCCGGTCGTGATGCGGAAGTCGGCGTCGACCCAGTGCCGGTTCAACCAGACCGGCACGCGCGGCTCCACCTCGCCCAGGTGTACGAGGCCGTCTTCGTCGAAAGCGCTGTGGTTCACGATGGGATAGCGATCGACTATCGGCTCGCCGAGCATCTCGACCAGCTCGGCGCGGTCGTTCGGACGGTGTGTACCGGTCGCGATCAGGATGGTGATTCGCTCGTCGGGCACGTGCTCCAGCTCGTCGAGCAGCACCGGCAGCAGCGTCTCGCTGGGCATCGGCCGCGTGATGTCGCAGACCGAGATGGCGACGGTCTGGTCGGCCTTGACGGCCGACGCGAGCGGGGCTGTCCCCAACGGCATGCGCAGCGCGTGGCGGACGGCCGCCTGCTCGTCGGGCAACCCGCCGACGTAGGACGGCTCCAGAACCGTCGTGCGGTCGTCCGGAAACTCGACCGACAGGCGACCGCGGCCGTATGCGAGGTCGACGTTCATGGGCGGATCATACCGTCGCTGCCATGAGAATCCGCCGTACCCCGGCCGCAGCCTCATTGCCTCGGCCGGCGATCTCCTCGTCGGTCAAGGTGCTCAGTGGGTGGGTGATAACCACCGGTTCGAGAAGCTCCGCCCCGAGCGCCGACCGCTGCACGTCGGCTTCGTGCAGGAACGCGTCGGTCACGATGACCGCGGTGGGAACTCCACGCTCCTCCAGGGCGACCGCGTCGTGCAAACTGCACGACGTGCACGACCCTCAATCGCCTATCGCGGTGATCACCGCGTCGTTCTCTGCTGCGATCCGGTCGAGCAGGCCCACCGCTCCCGGCCGGGAGAAGCTCTCCTTGTCGTAGAAGTTCACTTCGGCGAACGTCAGACCGGTCTCCAGGCCGGCAACGACGCGGCGCAGCAGCTTCGACGCGTTCCACTTCGTGTTGTCGAGCACGCCGAGCCGCAACCCGTCAAGCGACTCCAGGCGGGCCGCCGGCTCGCGCGGCTCGGCGGTCACCGTTCCGCGCGGGTCATAGACGATCCGACCGTCCGGCAGGCGTCGTTCATTCGATACAACGGTGTTGGCCGGCGCCAGGAACGGCCCACCCGGAGCTGCCTTCTTGTCACGTGCATCCACCGTCATTCTCCATTCGCCAAACGCTACAGCGCACATGTCCCGTCGACGCATTCCCCCGTCGCCGGCGGCCTGCCGTCGATGGCCCGCAGCACCGGCGACGTCATGTGCCCCCACCCCGGCAGGAACGCCGAGAAACGGCCGGCTTCCCCGCCCGCTACGAACAGGTGGATATCGTCCGCCGACGGCACTATGGGAATCCGCGCCCCCGGCTCGCGCCGGTACCACCGCGGCAGGTTGCGGTTGTAGATCTTCCCGTAGCGCCCCTCGAAGCTGATGTCGTCGAAGGTATTGGTCGTCGCCGACCACAGGTAGCGCCGCACGTCCTGCCGGGTCCACCGCTTCGCGGCAATCGTCGCGGCGTGCTCGGGTCCGATGACGACGGCGCACGAACCGCTGCTGACCGCGTTGTTGTGCGCAATGGTGCTCATCGCCGACGCGATGCTGTCGAGGATGCCCTCCGGATCGTTGGCCACGTGGTTGGTCACGCTGTGCGGCCCCTCGGCGGCGATGCAGAAGACGGTGCTGTCGTCCGGCCGGTAGCCGTGCTCGACGTGGTACGGCGCCCAGGGGCTGGCCTCCTCGTTCTCGGCGATGCAGAACGTGTACTTGCCGGGATGTCCGAGCGTGCTCTTGTCGAGGTCGCCCGGCCAGCCGCCGCCGACGTTGAGGAGCACGAGACGGATGGCGCGGCCGATGGTGGCGTTGGCCCGGAATCCGGATCCGAAAACGTTGGGACCGGCGTTGAGCCCGATTTCCTGGCGAATGGGGCCGTTGACCACGACCAGCGGCGCCGCCATGTGGGTCGTCGCCTGCACGCCGTGAAGGTTGAAGGGGCTGCTGCTGAGCGCCAGCAACGCCGCCCGCACCACGGGCGCGTAGTCCGGTCGGCAGCCGGCGAGCACCAGGTTGATCGCCAGCACCTCGCGCGTCAGGCCACCCCAGCGCGGCGGGATGCGGGCTTCGAGGCAATCGGGCTCGCCGCCGAGCGCATCGACCATCGCCGCCACCGACTCGGGCGTCGGCGGGACCACCGGCAGACCGTCGGTCCAACCCTGCTCGAAGTAGTACTCGATCAGATCCGCCGTCGCACCGGCCGCGGCGGCGCGTTCCGCGCTCTCGGCAACGGTTGCGGAATCGGCCATCGTCGTGTCCTTGCGCTTGGATCCTCCAGCCGTCAGGGCATCATGAAGCGGCGCGTCACTTCCCCGCGTCCTTGAATCCCTTGCCCTGCTCCGCGAGCCGCTTCAGCAGCGGCGCCGGCTGCAGCCACTCGCCGTGCTCGTCGTGCAGCCGGCTCATGGTGTCGTAGACGGTCCGCAGCCCCACCAGGTCGGCCCAGAACATCGGGCCGCCGCGGTAGCGCGGAAAGCCGTAGCCGTGCATCCAGATGACGTCGATGTCGCTGGCGCGCAGCGCGAGGCCCTCGTTCAGAATCTTCGCGCCCTCGTTGACGAGCGGATAGAGACACCGCGGGACGATCTCGTCATCGTCGATCGGCCGGCGGGTGATGCCGAGCTCCTCGGACACCCCGGCAATGAGCTCGTGGATGGCCGGATCGGGAATCGGGGCGCGGCTGCCCTCCTCGTAGCGGTACCAGCCCGCGCCGGTCTTCTGGCCGTAGCGGCCCCGCTCGCAGATGCGGTCCGCGATCGGCGAGTAGCGCAGGTGCGCCGGCCGCGTCGGCGCCTGCGCCTTGCGCACCCGCCAGCTCACGT
Source organism: Vicinamibacterales bacterium (assembly GCA_958296065.1). GTDB lineage: Bacteria > Acidobacteriota > Vicinamibacteria > Vicinamibacterales > UBA8438 > WTFV01. The sequence goes on from CATQHX010000015.1 coordinate 114,846, forward strand.
CGAGTCCGGCGAGGTCGGCCATCTGGTACGGCCCCATCGGCAGCCCGAAGTCGTAAATCACCTTGTCGATCTGCTCCGGCAGCGCCCCTTCCTCCAGCAGGAAGTCGGCCTGCCGGCGGTAGGCGTAGAGCATCCGGTTGCCGACGAAGCCGTCGCAGACGCCGACGAGCACGCCCACCTTGCCCAGCTTCTTGGACAGCTTCATGACGCTGGCGATGGTCTCGGGCGATGTCCGGGCGCCGCGCACGTTCTCCATCAGCTTCATGACGTTCGCGGGGCTGAAGAAGTGCGTGCCGATGACCTGCCCCGGCCGGGACGTGGCGGCGGCGATCGCGTCGACGTCGAGCGTCGAGGTGTTGGTCGCCAGAATCGCCTCCGGCTTGCACGCGCGGTCGAGCCGGGCGAAGACCTCCTTCTTGAGCGGCAGCTCCTCGAACACCGCCTCGATCACCACGTCCGCGGCGCCCAGGTCGCCGTCGTCCAGCGTCGGCGTGATGCGCGCCAGGCGTGCATCCATGTCCGCCTGCGTCAAGCGCCCCTTCGATACGGTGGCCGCGTAGTTCTTGCGGATGATGGCCATGCCGCGGTCGAGCGCCTCGGGCGACGATTCGAGCACCGTCACCGGCAGGCCCGCATTGGCGATGCTCATCGCGATGCCCCCGCCCATCGTGCCGCAGCCGACGACCCCCAGCGACGAGACAGGCCGCACCGGGGTGTCCTTCGGCACGTCCGGGATCTTGGCCACCTCGCGCTCGGAGAAGAAGGCGTGCCGCTGCGCCGCCGACTGATCCGACTCGCGGAGCCGGTGGAACACCGCGCGCTCGTTCCTGAGCGCCTCGGCATAGGGCATCGTCAGCGTCGTCTCCACGCAGTCGACGCAGGCGTACGGCGCGTCGAAGCCGCGGGCGCGCTTCGCCATCTTCTTCCGGAAGTCGTCGAAGATCTGCGGCCGGCCGCGGGCCGCCTCCAGGTGCTCGGTCAGCTCCGACGCCCGCCGCAGCGGGGTACCGTCGGCCGCGAGCTGACGCGCCCGATCCATCGCCGTCCCGACCAGGTCTCCCTCGACGCACTCGTCGACGAAGCCGAGCGTCACGGCCTGCTCCACCGGATAGAGCTTGCCGCCGACGATCACGTCGAGCGCCTTCTCCACGCCGATGAGCCGCGGCATCCGCTGCGTGCCCCCCGCGCCGGGCAGGATCCCGAGCGTCACCTCGGGCAGCCCGAGCCGCGTGCCGGGCGCGGCAAGCCGCACGTGGCACGCCAGCGCCACCTCCATGCCGCCTCCGGCCGCCACGCCGTGAATGGCGGCCACGACGGGTTTCGGCGATGCCTCGATGTCGTCCAGGATCGCCGGAAGGTGCGCGGCCCCGGGCGGCGGCGGTGCGCTGAACTCCCGGATGTCGGCTCCGCCGCAGAACATCCGGTCCGCGCCGGCGATGACGATGGCCTTGACGGCGTCGTCGGCCAGCGCCTCGGCGAAACGCTCGCCGAGCGCGGCGCGCATGGCAAAGCTCAGGCCGTTGACCGGCGGATTGTTCAGACGGAGGAGGGCAACGTCGTCGTGGCGTTCGAACGTGACGGAACCGGGCATGCGTGACCTTTCATGGGAACGGACGGGCCCGACGCGAGGGCTGTTGCCGGAAAACCAGCCCACCACCAGCGATTATAGTCGCCGCCCCGCTGGCGCCGGCTCCATGTGTCCGCGGACCTACTCCCGCTCCGGATCCACCGGCTGCGTCCCATCCAGCATCGCGTAGAAGCTCGTACGATCCCCGGTCGTATCGGACGTCAGCCGCGACACGACGGGGATCACGATCAACGGCACGAAGGTCGTGATGTACGACGGGTCCAATCCCTCTCCGTCTACGGTGAGGCAGTAGACGAGCAGCCGGTGCAGAGCCGAGGCTTCTTCGGGCGCGCTGAGCCCGAACATCAGGGCCAGCTTGGCGAGCGCGAACCAGACCAGTCCCGCGCCGTAGCCAACCGCCATGCCCCAGTACGCGCCCCGCTCGGTGGTGCGGGGCCAGTAGATGACGTAACCGACGGCAATCGCCGGCGGCACCACCATCGCGAACCCGAAAAGCAGCAGGTCGAGGATGGAAATGCTGGTCCGGGTGGCGACCACCCACGCGGCCAGCGCCGCGACGACGGCGTAGACGATGGTGGTCACCTGGTAGGCGCGGAGCCTGCGCGCCGAGTCGTAGCGGCGCGTGAACGGCAACCAGTCGCGGACGAACATCGTGGCGCTCGACAGCAGGATCGGGCCGCCCGAGGAAATCACGGCGGCGAGCACCGCGGCCAGCGCCACCCCGCCGACCAGGGGGCTGATCTCCGAGGCGAGCGTCGTCAGGTTGCGGTAGCCGGCGAGCCCCGCGTCGATCCCGTAGCGTGCCGTGGTGAGGATGGCGATCAGGCCGGCCAGCATCGGCATCAGCGCCGCGATGATGCCGGCGGCGACGAAGGCCGGGGCGATGTACCGCTCGTTCCGCGCCGCCGCGGCGTAGTTCGTGTAAACCGAGGCGGCCGGCGTGTGGATGGCCGCCGAGAAGATCATCGCGAACACCGGGAGCCATCCGGCGCCCGCGAACCCCCACCAGGCCGCCGTGTCGCGCGACGCGGCGGACAGGTGCCCGCCGATGGCCTCCGTGACGCCGCCCCAGCCTCCGAGTTGCTCGATGCCCAGCAGTCCGACCGCCGCCAGACCGATGAGCACCACCGAACAATGGATCAGGTTGGTGATCGCCGTTCCCCACAGCCCCCCGAGCGAGACGTAAGTGGCGAAGATGGCGGCCGACACCATGACGCCGGAGAACATCGAGAGCGGCGTCAGGGTGCTGACGATGACCCCGATGACATAGGCCTCGATCAGGTTGACGATGACGTACTCGGTCTGCACGCAGAGGCTGGTCAGCCACTGGCAGCGACGCTTCCCCCACCGGAGCGTGAAGATCTCGCCGACCGTCTGCAGCCGCAACCGGCGGTAGTAGACCGCGAAGAAGAGTCCGACGAGCGCCAGCGCCAGGAACGTGCTGATGCCGTACCACCAGAAGTTCCAGACCCCGCCGCTGATGACGTCGCCGGCGACGCCGTAGGTGCCGGCGCCACCGATGCGCGTGCCGGCGATGCCGACCGCCACCAGCACCGTCGGCATCCCGCCGCCGGCCACCGCCCAGCCGGTGGACGTGGTGGTCCGCCGCGCCATCAGGCTGCCGATCGTGGTGGCGGCGATCAGGTAGAGGACGATGACGCCGACCGCGGTGGCATCCATGGGCAATCAGCCTTCAAGGCTGGACATCGGCCCTCGGACACGCCCCGCCGGGCGCGCCGCGGCTCCGTGTCCGATGCACGTTGGCGGCACGGCAGGCGTCCATCGGGCGGCAGCGAACCGGCCGCGGTGACGGTCGGGACCCCGCAGCGCCGCTGCGCGTCAGTGGGTGATCGCCCCGACGATGGCGTCGTACGCCGCGCGCGCCTTGGCGCGCATCTCTTCGTCCGTGGCGTCCTGGATGGGATGCGGCACGTAGACCGCGCGATCCGCCACGTCAGGCATGCCAAGCGCCACCGACTGCCGTTCCGCCGCCTCGACGAACTCGGTGGAGGCCACCATCACGGTGGGAATGCCCCGCGCCTCGTAGTCGACCAGGTCGTGCACACTGCACGACGTGCAGGACCCTCAATCGGCGAGGGCCTGAATCACCGCCTTGCAGCGTTCGGCCACTTCCTCGCGCAGATCGGCGGGGGCCGGCCGCGTGAAGGTCGGCTTGCGCAGGCGAAGGACGTCGAGGCCGGGTTGCCGGTCCCGCAGCAGCGCCTCGAGCTCATCGCAGAAGACGTCGCCGCGCGGCTTCGAGATGTCGACGATGCCGACCGTGCCGGACAGGGCGCCGCGACGGCCCGCGAGCTGGCGGCCGATCGGCTCGCGTTCGTCGGTCGGATCGAGGATGACAGAAGCGTCTTGCATGCGGCCTCCCGACTGGGTGCGTTTCACTCTAGCATACCGGGGTCCGCGCCAGGAGTCCGTGGTACGGGGCCCTTGTCACGGCCTTCCGAAGCGCGCCGAGGTAGCGCCAAGACGAGAAATGGGCCGTCGATGGTCATGCGATACTCTGAATACGTGTACTCGCAGGAGGAGGTGCGGCTATGGCGACATCGATCCGACTGAATCCGGAGACGGAGCGGCGGCTCGACTCTCTGGCGACCCGAACGGGCCGCACCAAGGCGTTCTACCTCCGGGAGATCATCGAGCGGGGGCTTGAGGACATGGAGGATTACTACCTGGCCGCGGGCGTCGTGGAACGCCTGCGGCAGGGCGACGAGCGTGTGTACTCCGCCGCGGATGCGAGGAAGGACCTTGGTCTGGAGGATTGAGTACACCGAGACCGCGCTGTCTCAGCTTCGAAAGATCGACCGGCAAGACGCTCGCCGCATCCTCGACTACATGGACACACGGATTGCGGGCCTCGATGATCCACGGAGCAAGGGGAAGGCGCTTGCTGGTGCGCTCGGTGGACTCTGGCGCTATCGGGTCGGGAGCTATCGCGTGATCTGCGACATCCGTGTCGATGCAATGCGCGTCCTGGTCGTACGACTCGGCAACCGGCGCGACGTGTACCGGTAGCCCGATCCCTACCGCTCGATGGCCCGCGTGACCGCCTTCGACCCGAGCCCGCCGCTCGCCCACCCGCCGACGGCGGCGGAGAACTTCCCCGCGGTGCCGCCGGCCACCATGATCAGGATGTTCTCGGGCTGCGAGAACTTCGGGAACGGGCGGTCCAGGACCTCCGGACTCGGGCGGCCATCGGGACCGAGCCATTCCTTCGGCAGCGCGCGCACGCCGGTCCCCTTCTGGCATTCCTCGTTCGGCAACACGTCGCGCAACGGCCTGCCCGTCACCTCCTGAATGCGGGCGCGGAGGTCGTCCCTGGTGAATCCGTCGCGCTCGAAGGTGCGGGCGTGCTCGGGCGAGACGACCAGCAGCGCCTGGTCCATGCCGTGCAGCTTGACGTGGGCTATGGCTTCCAGAGACAACCCCATGCTGGCCGCCAGCGACCGCGAGTTGCGGGAGAGCTGGTCGCGGATGGCGCGCGGCGCCTCGGCCGCGAACACGGTGACGGTGCTCTGCTCGCGGTCGAAGCCGCGTTCGACGTGCAGCGGCTCCCAGCAGCTCAGCTCCTCGAGCTCACCGATGCAGGCGCCGAACTTGCCCGGCTGGCCGAGCGTCGACATGTCGACCTCGCCGGGACGGCCGCCGCCGACATTGCGGACCACGAGCTGCAGCGCGCGGCCGATGGTGGCGTTGGCGCGCGTCCCCTGCCCGAAGACGTTCCTGCCGCAGTTGAGTCCTGTCTCATGGCGGATGGGACCGTTGACGATAACGAGCGGGCCGACGAAGTAGGTCGTCGCCAACACGCCGTGCAGGTTGAACGCGTCCGTGCAGGCCGCCTCCACCGCGGCGATGACCACCGGCAGGTACTCCGGCTTGCAGCCCGCCATGACGGCGTTGATGGCCACCTTCTCCACCGTGGCGGGGGCCAGGTTGGGCGGCACGTCGGCGACGACGTCGCCGGGCTGCCGCGAGGTGCCGGCCAGCATCCGCGCGACGCGTTCCTCGGTCGGCGGAACCACCGGCAGCCCGTCGGTCAGGCCCTGCTGATCGAGGAACTCGAACGGGTCGAGATCGGCCGGCATGCGTACCCGGCGCGCGGCCAGCTTCGATGCATCACGCCTGGCCGCCAGCCGGCGGGCTACATCCGGATCGTGGACCTTCGATCCACAACCGGGTCGCGTGTCGGGAAGCGTCTCGCCTTCCCTCTCGATCGCAGGCGCGACGGTACCGCATCGCTCCGCCGCGACATCGACCAGAGCCTGCAGGTCGATCTTGCCGAAGCCCTCGAAGCTCGCCAGGACGTTGGCGTCGCCGTCGGCCAGCACCAGCGCGGGCACCGCGTCGAAGCCGTACTCTTCCGAGACGAGCAGCTCGGTGTCCAGGGCCCGGGAAAACGTCAATCCATGGCGCTTGGCGAACGCCGCGGTGAGCGACACATCGTCCTGAGACACGCCGAGGACGCGCAGGCCGGACCCGGACAGCGCCCCGTGCACGCGCTCGACGAGCGGTGCCGTCAGGTCGCATGTAGCGCAGTCGTGCTTGAAGAAGAACAGCAGCGTCGCCGGCGCGGCCGGCCCGTCGGGGCCGAAAACGCAGGAGTCGCCGACGGCGTCGCGCAACGCAAACGAGGCCGCCCTGAATCCGGGAAGGGGAAGCGTGGACATGGCGCCGCCCAGTATAAGATACGGGTTGCTCGACGCACCGGGAACACGCCCGCCCGAACCACTTGGCAAACCCGCGGTGGAACCTCACACAGCATCTGCAGCGCCACGGTTTCGGTCACTGGAAGCCGGATGCGGATCCCCTGACGGATCGGTCGACCGCGGGCCCAGCGCCCGGAGATCGGCGACGCGCCCGTTACGGCCTCGCCGGCCGGACGTCCAGACGCGATCGATGCAGGCCGCGCTCTTCGGTCTGCTCGCCATCCTGTTGGGGGCTGGGATTGCCGGCGCGGCGCAAGAGGCGCAGGAGCCGAACGGCGCCGATCTGCTGCGCGTCTTCCTGGACTGCGGCCCGTGCGACGACGAGTACCTGCGCCGCGAGATCACCTTCGTCAACTACGTACGCGACCGCCGCGACGCCCAGATCCACGTGCTGGTCACCCGTGAGAACACCGGCGGCGGCGGCGACGCCTGGACCCTGGACTTCTACGGCATCGACGAGTTCACGGGGATGGACGACCAGCTCGTCTTCTACACGTCCCAGGACGACACCGACGACAGCGAGCGCCGCGCCCTGGCCCAGATGCTGCGCCTCGGACTCGTGCGCTACGCCGCCCAGACCCCGCTTGGCCAGGAGCTCCGGGTATCCGCCCAACCCAGCGGACCGCTGGGAGCGCGCCGTGTGGCGAACGCCCAGCCGCAGGACGATCCCTGGAACTTCTGGGTCTTCCGCACGCGCCTCAACATGTTCTTCGACGCCGAGGAGCGCGAATCGACGCAGTCGATCAGCGGTTCCGTCTCGGCCAACCGCGATACCGAGATGTGGAAGATGCGAATCGGCTTCTTCACGAACTACCGGGAGGACACCTTCGAGCTCACCGACTCGACGTTCTCCAACGTCCGGCGCAGCTCCTCGCTCGACGCCCGCTTCGTGAAGAGCGTCGGCGAGCACGTCGGCATCGGCTTCGGCGGGTCGGCCATCAGCTCCAACTTCCGGAACCAGGACCTTACGCTGCGCGGCGCACCCGCCATCGAGTACAACTTCTTCCCGTACTCGGAGTCGACGCGCCGGCAGTTCACCGTGACCTACACGGCCGGCTACAACGCCTTCCGCTACATCGAGCCGACCATCTTCGAGCGGATGGAGGAACACCGCACGAACCACGCCGTGCAGAGCTCGTTTCTCGTCAACGAGCCGTGGGGCGAGAGCGAGGTCACCCTCGAGTTCTCGCAGTTCCTCGACCAGCCCGACCAGCGCCGGCTGGTGCTCTACGGCGAGCTCGACATCCGCCTGTTCCGCGGATTCTTTCTCCGCTTCGATGCCGACAGCTCGCTGATCCGCGACCAGATCTACCTGCCCCGCCGCGACGCCACCGACGCCGAGATCCTGGTGCGCCAGCGCCAGCTCGCCACCGACTACGAGTGGCAGTTCCGCATCGGGTTCACCTACTCGTTCGGCTCGATCTTCAACAACGTGGTGAACTCGCGCTTCGCGGGATCGAGCGGCGGATTCACGCGCGCTTTCTGAGCCGGCGTCCGGGCGCGTCGCGTTCCGGCAGCGTCACCGACGCCTGATTCCCCCTGCTCGAACCGCACCCCGCCACGCCGCCGTCCGCGCGTCGGCTCGCCCGAACCGCTCGCCTTCCACCTGACGCTCCGCGGAGACCGAAAACACGAGTTCGGTACCGGACCGGCATTCGCGCGTTCCCGGTCGGGGTCGCCGGGCGTCGACGAGGTCATCCGAGCTCAGTGGCACGCTGAGCGTACATCTCCTGTCATCCAATGCTCACCGGCAGGCATCGCAGCCACACAACCGACGACCGGCTCTCCCCTTCAAGTCATTTCTGTACAGGAAGTTACGTAGTCGCTCGCGAAACGGTACGGACCGTGCTCTCTCCTGCATGGGGCCGCAACCATACGCGGCTCAGGGGAGCCAGACATGCTCGGACCGTACACCCACCGAATCGACCCGATTCTGTTCGACGTCGGCGGTGTCCACCTCTGGTGGTACGGCCTCGGCTTCGCCCTCGGATTCCTCGAGCTGCACCTCTTCCTGAGGCGCGGCCACGGGCAACTGCGCCTGTCACCCAGAGAGGTGTGGAGCCTCAGCCTGTTCGTCGCCGTCGGCGTGCTGGTCGGCGGGCGCGCCGTCGAGATCGCCTTCGACGAATGGCCGTTCTACCGGGATCACCTCCACCTGGTTCCCGCCTGGTGGCTCGGCGGCATGGCGACGCACGGCCTGCTGCTCGGCGGCGGGCTGGGCGCCGCGCTCTTCGCGCGCCGCTACGGCAAGCCGTTCCTCCTCGTGGCCGACGTCCTCGTCGTTCCCGCCGCGTTCCTGATGGGCATGGGACGCATCGGCAACTTCATCGACGGCCAGATCGTCGGCGCGGCAACCGACGTCTGGTGGGCGGTGAAGTTCCCCGACGCGGAAGGGTTCCGCCATCCTGTGGTGCTCTACGACGGCGCCAAGAACCTGTTGCTGATGGCGTACCTGCTCCACGTGCGGCGCGTGAACCGGACGCCGGGCGCGGTGGCCGCCCGCTTCGTCTTCTGGTACGCCTTCCCGCGCTTCTTCATCGACCTGTTGCGCGACTACCCCACCCACCGCCTCGCCCTCGGCACCGGACAGACGCTGAACATCGTGATGGCGGCGCTGGGCGCGGGCACCCTGTACCGGTCGCGGCTGCGGAGGCTCGGCCGGTTGAAGCGCACGGCCGGGTGGGGTCTTGCCACCGCGACGGCAACGGGTCGATCCGGCGACGCGGCTCCGCCGGCTCGGCGTGACGACGCGCCGCCGCTCGTCTCTCAGCGCCTCGCCTTCGCCGGCCTGCTCGCGTTCTGCCTGACGATCCCGAGCAATTGGACCCAGGACGTTCCGGCCCGCTACGGCGGACGCCACCCGGGACTGAAACATTCCTGGCTGTATCCGCACATCGACACCGCGCCGCCGACGTCGCAGGACCGTGATGCAGTTGCCGGGGCAGGCCGGGCGCGTGGACAACAGGCGATCCGAACGCTCGCGCCGGAGCGGGCGGCCGAGCTCGGGAGATGACGATGCAGCGATTCCTGGGTTCGACAGTCATCCTCAGCCTGTTGGCCTTCCCGGCCCCTGCCGGCAGCCAGCCGCCCGCGCCGGGAACGGTCCGCGAACCCGAGAGCGGAACGGCGTTCCCCGTCGTCCTCACACCGCCGGGTACGACGACGCACCGTCTGGTCGGGACCGGCATCCGGCAGCGGACGATCTTCCGCGTCGACGTCTACGCGTTCGGCCTCTATGTCGATCCCGCCGGCGCCACGGCTGCGCTCGCGGCGTTCGCGGGAAGACAGGCCTCCGAGCTCAGCCGCGACGAACGCTTCCACCGGCACCTCCTTGGTAGTGGCAACATGAAAAGGGACCTCGTGGCCACCTGAAAAGGGACCCCCTGAGCACTCAAGGAATGGCGTTCCTGCGGCGATGAATCGATGGACGAGACACGTTCGTCTCGTCGACATCGCCAGGAGGACGCGGAGGTGATCAGGATGAGTCAGTGGGCCGAGATCCGCCACCTGCATCTGGTGGAAGGGGTACCGAAGAAGGAGATTGCGCGGCGCCTGCAGCTGGACGTCAAGACGGTGCGCCGCGCCGTAGTCCGGCCGACGCCGCCGGTGCGGGTGTCGCCGCCGAGGGCCGGCAGCCTGGACCCGTGGCGGGACCAGATCGAGCAGTGGCTGCGGGAGGACCGGAAGTTGACCGCGAAGCGGATCCGCCGGTTGCTGTTGCCGTTGGCCGGCGCGGTCTCCCCGCGCACGGTGCGCCGCTACGTGGCGGCGCTGAGGAGGACTGTCACGTCGAAGGAGGCCTTCGTCCACCGCAGCGTGGCTGCTGGTACGACGATGGAGGTCGACTTCGGCGAGTCGTGGGCCGACATCGCCGGGGCGCCGTGCAAGGTGAAGTACTTGGTGGCGACGCTGCCGTTCTCGAACGCGTACTTCGCCAAGGCGTATCCGGTCGAGCGGCTCGAGTCGCTGCTCGACGGCATCGAGTCGGCGTTCAAGTACTTTCGGGGCGTCGTGGACCGCGTTGTCCTCGATAACACCTCGCTGGCGGTCAAGGACGTGTTGGCCGGACGGGACCGGGTGCAGACCGAGGCATTCGAGGCGTTTCGGGGCGCGTATCCGTTCCGGGCCGAGTTCTGTGCGCCGGCGAAGGGCTGGGAAAAAGGTTCCGTGGAAAACGGCGTCAAATACGTCCGGAACCTGGTGTTCCGGCCGCGGCTGGCGGTGGAGAGCTGGGCGGCGCTCAACGCGACGATCCGCACCGAGCTGGAGGCCGACCTGCCGACGCGCCACCTCGACGACGGGCGCCCAGTGCAGGAAGCCTTGGCGCTGGAGCGGCAGCATCTGCGAGCGTTGCCCGAGCATCTTCCCGCCACCTGCCGCATCGTCGCCCGGGTGGCCGACAAGTTCGGCCATGTGCGGGTGGACCACGTCACCTACTCGGTGCCGGTCCGCCACGCCTGGCGGCCCGTGTGGGTGAAGCTGTATCACGACCGGGTGGCGATCGCCGTCGGCGCCGAGGTGGTTGCGGAGCATCCCCGGGCGTTCAGCCGGGGCACCAAGGTCCTCGACCCGTTCCACGTGCTGCCGTTGCTGGAACGCAAGCACCGGGCGGTGGCCGAGGCGACGGCGCTGGCCGGCTGGCGGCTGGCGCCGGTGTGGGAGCAGGTGCGGGCCGAGCTGGCCAAGCACACGCGCAAGCCCGATCAGGAGTGGGTCCGGATGCTGCGGTTGATGGAGACGTACCCGGCCGCGGCCGTCGAACGCGCGGTGGCCGCCGCGCTCGAACGGCATTCGCCGCGCCTGGAGACGGTGCGGCTCCTCCTCCGGCAGCAGCAGGCCGGCCCGCCGCCGGTCTGCCCGCCGGTGACCCGGGTGCGCCCGGAGCTGGCGCAGATTACGGTGCCCGCCCCGACGCTGTCGGCCTATGACGCGCTGGTGGAAGGGGGTTGCTGATGGCGACTACGACTATCGAGCCCCCGCATCTGGAGACGGACCTGAAGACGTTGTGCCTGTCGACGGTCGCGGCGCAGTGGCGGCCGCTGGCCGAGCAGGCCGCCCGTCAGCGGCAGGCGCCGGCCGACTACCTGGCCCAGTTGGTGCATCTGGAGGTGACCGAACGCCGGGAGCGCCGTATCCAACGCCGCATTCACGATGCCCGCTTCCCGATGCTGAAGACGCTCGACGCCTTCTCCTTCGAGGCGCAGCCGGCGTTGGACCGCGATGCGGTGCTGGCGGTCTTCGACTGCCGCTTCGTCGCCGAGGCCGCCAACGTCGTGTTCGTCGGCGGCGTCGGCACGGGCAAGACGCACTTGTCCATCGCCCTGGGGATGGCCTGCTGCCAGCACGACTACCGGGTGCGGTTCGTGACCGCAGCCGAGCTGGTCACGATGCTCGTCGAAGCGCAGCAGGAAGGCCGGCTGGCCCGCAAGCTCGCCCAGCTCGCCCGCTTTGACGTCGTCATCTGCGACGAGCTTGGCTACGTACCGCTCGACAAGGCCGGCGCCGACTTGTTGTTCGGCTTCATCAGCCAGCGCTACGAGCGCTGCAGCCTCGTGGTGACGACGAATCTGCCGTTCGCCCGCTGGTCCGAGGTCTTCCTCGACCCGACGGCCGCCGCCGCGGTCATCGACCGCATCGTCCACCACGCGACGGTACTGCAGACCTCGGGCAACAGCTACAGGTTACAGGCTGCAAAGCGGAACCAGACGCAGGCGTCCGGCAAGGAGGGACCCCGTTGACGCCGGCGAGTCGTGCCGGCCCGCGTTCGACTGTCCGAAGTGCGGCGCCGGGGAGCCGCTCGTGGACCGATGCCGACGACCGAGCGGTGGGCCTGTCACGACGCTTGCCCCTTGATCGCGCGGCCGACCGCTTCCCCCTCCGTTACGTAACGGCGCAGGATTGACTTGTGGCGCTGACCAACGCGGAGCGGCAGGCACGTTACCGGGAGCGGCGCAAGGCCGGCGAATCCCGGCTCCGGTACCGCCGGCCGGCGGACCGGAGGTCGCGGCCACAACAGTGGAACGACGCGGTGCAGACACTCCTGGAGTTGCAGGAACAGTACCGGCAGTGGCGCGACGCGTTGCCGGAATCGCTGGCCGGGTCCGCGACCGCGGAGCTGCTCGAACAGGCCTGCGATCTGGATCTGTCGGCACTCGAGGCTGTCGAGCTGCCCAGGGGCTTCGGGCGTGACCGCTAGCGCGCCGGCCAAATGTAGTCGATGCCGAACACGCGTCGGCTCGACAAGAATGCTCAACTGCGTCGAGCACGGATATCGACAACCCGCGCTGTCGGGCCGACCAGTGTGACCGTGTGCTCACCGGCGTCAAGGCGCGTCGCTGCGCGACGCCCCCGCTACGCGGGGCTGCGGCCTTGACACCGGCTCCGCGCACGGTCACAGGCAATCTTGCCCGACAGCCGGAAACCACTCTTCAAGGAAGGAGGAGCTCACCTTTGACGCACTGAACGAGCCGGGTGCGGGGACGTCCCGGTACGAAGACGGCTTCGATTCCCGCGACGGCTCCCGTCAACGGGGGGTCCCTTTTCACGTGGCCACAGGGGTCCCTTTTGTACTTGCCATTTCCACACCCCGGCGACACCCGCTGCGCCGCGACGCACTGCACCTGGAGCGCGACGCTCAACGAAGGCCGGGGCACGCACCCCGGCGACACATACCCGCCGCTGCGAGGCCACCCCCAACGCTGTTCCGCTCAACGAAGGCCGGGGCACGCACCCCGGCGACACTGGGCAATATCGCGCAGCTCGGCGCCCGGGTCGTCCCGCGCTCAACGAAGGCCGGGGCACGCACCCCGGCGACACCAGGCGGTAGCCGACACGCTGGCGCAGGGGTCGCTCGCCGCTCAACGAAGGCCGGGGCACGCACCCCGGCGACACACCCTGCGCGCGCATCCGGGCGCGCCGCGCCGCCATCGCTCAACGAAGGCCGGGGCACGCACCCCGGCGACACCAGCTACGCCCGTAGCGCTGCTCTGGCAGGGGTATCAGCGCTCAACGAAGGCCGGGGCACGCACCCCGGCGACACTGCCGCAGGGTTGAAATACAACGTGTTCGACGAGTCCCGCTCAACGAAGGCCGGGGCACGCACCCCGGGCGACACCGGCACCGGCCGCACTGCCGTGCCGGTCGGGTCCTTCGCCGCTCAACGAAGGCCGGGGCACGCACCCCGGCGACACTCGCCGGTCGTCGCGTTCCGGTCCCCGTGACAGACGAGCGCTCAACGAAGGCCGGGGCACGCACCCCGGCGACACCTCGCCCAGCGTGTCGAGACGCCCGAACGCCGCCATCCGCGCTCAACGAAGGCCGGGGCACGCACCCCGGCGACACTGTCGGCTACCGATCCGACAGTGCGACTCGCTGTCGACGCTCAACGAAGGCCGGGGCACGCACCCCGGCGACACCCTCGTCGCCCGGGCGTTCCAGTTCTACGTCTTCCACGCTCAACGAAGGCCGGGGCACGCACCCCGGCGACACCAATGGCCCGCCGGAACCCGGCCGCGGTTCCCTTCACGCTCAACGAAGGCCGGGGCACGCACCCCGGCGACACTGGACAGCCATCCGCGAGGAGCTGCAGCGGCAGGGCGCTCAACGAAGGCCGGGGCACGCACCCCGGCGACACCTGCGGGGCGACGTCGTGAAGCTCAAGAAGTACCTCGCTCAACGAAGGCCGGGGCACGCACCCCGGCGACACCGCCGCGTCCCACGGTGCCAGCGTCCGCCGCGCCACTACGCTCAACGAAGGCCGGGGCACGCACCCCGGCGACACCTCGTCCCGCGCCAGAACCACCCGGCTGCCACCGGAACGCTCAACGAAGGCCGGGGCACGCACCCCGGCGACACGACCGGCGGCTCCCCGAGACACGCCAGACGGAACGCTCAACGAAGGCCGGGGCACGCACCCCGGCGACACTGGTGGTGATCGTCTTCGGCATCTGTCTATCCTCCGCGCTCAACGAAGGCCGGGGCACGCACCCCGGCGACACGACCCAATGTCGTCGGGCGAAATGAGCGTAGCTGGCACCGCTCAACGAAGGCCGGGGCACGCACCCCGGCGACACTCCCAGTAGTTCTCCACCCGGCGGCGCCGGACCCACGCATGCATGAAACGGGGTATCGTGCGGAGCGTAGGCGCTGGCACAGAGGTCGGTTCTTGCCATGGTGCCCAGAGCCCGTTCAGTAGTTGGACCCGGAGTCCCGCGAGCACCCCACATTGCGAGCCCGGCGGATCCGGGGAGCGCGCCTGTTAGATTTCGTACCTGCGGACTCCACGCCAGCGCCCTTGGGATCAGGAGGTGACGCATGGAAGTCTTGCATGCCCGGTGCGCCGGGTTGGATGTGCACTCGCGGCAAGTGAATGCGTGCGTGCGCGTGGCTGCCGGTCGGAAGGTCACGACCGAGCATCAGGAGTTCGCGACCACGACGGCGGGGCTGCTCGATCTGGCGGCATGGCTGAGCGAGGCGGGCTGCACGCACGTGGCGATGGAGGCGACCGGGGTGTACTGGAAGCCGGTGTGGCACATCCTCGAAGACGAGGAGTCGTTCACGCTGGTGCTCGCCAACGCGCAGCACATCCGCAACGTTCCGGGCCGCAAGAGCGACCGGAAGGACGCGGCCTGGATCGCCGACCTGCTGGCGCACGGGCTGATTGAGGGCAGCTTCGTGCCGCCGGCCCCGATCCAGGAACTGCGCGACCTGACGCGGACCCGCAAGCAACTCGTCGGCGAGGTCGCGCGCCACACGCAGCGGCTGCAGAAGACGCTGGAAGACGCCAACGTGAAGCTGACGCGGGTGGTCACCGACATCCTGGGTGCCAGCGGCCGGGCGATCCTCGCGGCGCTGATCGCCGGGGAGACCGATCCCGAGCGGCTGGCCGATTGCACCGACGTGCGCCTGAAGGCCAGCCGCGCGGACATCGTCGCCGCGGTACACGGGCGGGTGACGGCTCATCATCGTTTCCTGCTGCAACTGCACCTGACGCAGATCGATGCGCTGCGTGCGGCCGTGGAGAACGTGGAGCGGCAGGCTGACGAGGTGCTGCTCCCTTTTCGCGAGGCGGCCGACCGGCTGACGACGATGCCGGGGGTCAGTGAGACGGCCGCGCGGGTGATCGTCGCCGAGATCGGCGTGGACATGAGCCGGTTTCCCAGTGCGGGCCATCTGGTCTCTTGGGCGGGCCTGTGCCCGCGCCTGGACGAGAGTGCGGGAAAGCGCCGCTCGACCCGGATCCGTCATGCGAACCCGTGGCTGAAGACGGCGCTGATCCAGGCTGCGTGGGCGGCGGCCCGCAAGACGGGAGCTACCTGCAATCCCAATTTCGGCGCCTCAAGGGCCGGCGCGGCCCGAAGAAGGCGATTGTGGCGGTCGCCGCCTCCATGCTGACCGCCGCCTACTACATGCTTCGCGACGACAAGGACTACCACGAACTCGGCGGCCGGTACCTGGACGATCGCGACAAGCACCGCATCACCCAGCGGCTCCTCCGGCGTCTGCACGACCTCGGCGTGGAGGTCGAAGTGAAGGCCGCCTGAGCCAACACCCGCACCATGAGTTTCTTGTTAGACAGAGTTCTCAGGCGCGTCCTTGTACGCTCAACGAAGGCCGGGGCACGCACCCCGGCGACACCGAGGGCTACGCGGGATGGCCTGCCTTTCCTATCGGCGCTCAACGAAGGCCGGGGCACGCACCCCGGCGACACGCGAGGAGCGTCCCGCGAGCACGCGCCGCACGCTCCGCGCTCAACGAAGGCCGGGGCACGCACCCCGGCGACACCTGGCCGCATCAGCCGTTTCCCGCCACCGGACCGACCCCGCTCAACGAAGGCCGGGGCACGCACCCCGGCGACACACGCAGCACACGCGCGCGTGCACAGTCTCCGGACCCGCTCAACGAAGGCCGGGGCACGCACCCCGGCGACACGCCACGGTGCTGGTTCTGGAAGTGCTCCACGTTGCGCCCGCTCAACGAAGGCCGGGGCACGCACCCCGGCGACACCTGAAGCAGTACTTCCAGGTCAACGACGGCAAGACCGCTCAACGAAGGCCGGGGCACGCACCCCGGCGACACACTGGAGTAGCGCACGGATGCATGCTATCGACGGAGCGCTCAACGAAGGCCGGGGCACGCACCCCGGCGACACGGGCAGTCGGTCCGCATCCAGCGTCGCGACCTCGACACCGCTCAACGAAGGCCGGGGCACGCACCCCGGCGACACATCCGCGACCTCGGGGCGCTGCCTTACCCGATGCCCGCTCAACGAAGGCCGGGGCACGCACCCCGGCGACACCCGAAGTCTCGGCCGGCTCGATGCACGCGAAGCGCGCTCAACGAAGGCCGGGGCACGCACCCCGGCGACACTCCAGGCGCGTCCCCGCCGTCGTACACGTTCATGTTCGCTCAACGAAGGCCGGGGCACGCACCCCGGCGACACCGGCGTCCGCTCGCGCGTCTCCGGCCAGGTCAACGGCGCTCAACGAAGGCCGGGGCACGCACCCCGGCGACACGCCCGTGAAGGTGGACGCCGCCGGACGCGCCTTGCCCACGCTCAACGAAGGCCGGGGCACGCACCCCGGCGACACTCGCGGCAGCGGATGCAGGTCACGCGTCCCCCTCCACGCTCAACGAAGGCCGGGGCACGCACCCCGGCGACACGTAGGGCGGGACACCGCCGCTCGCCGCCGGCAACTGCGCTCAACGAAGGCCGGGGTACGCACCCCGGCGACACGAGTCCACCGCCCGAAGCACGCATCCCGATTACGCGCGCTCAACGAAGGCCGGGGCACGCACCCCGGCGACACAGGCGGCGGCCGATGCGGCGGACCGCATGCTGGCCGGCGCTCAACGAAGGCCGGGGCACGCACCCCGGCGACACTTCCGGAAGTTCTTCGGCGTGGAGCCTCCGGAGGATCGCTCAACGAAGGCCGGGGCACGCACCCCGGCGACACTCGGTCAGGGCAGGCGGCGCGGCGTCGTCGCCGATCGCTCAACGAAGGCCGGGGCACGCACCCCGGCGACACGCATGCGTCTCACCCGGCCAGTACCCGACCAGCATCGCTCAACGAAGGCCGGGGCACGCACCCCGGCGACACAGGAGCACGGCAGGTGGGCCAGTCCATGACACTGGCAACCGCTCAACGAAGGCCGGGGCACGCACCCCGGCGACACACGGTGTTGGTGGCGCGCTTCCAGCTCGAGTCGTCCAGCGCTCAACGAAGGCCGGGGCACGCACCCCGGCGACACACGACAGCCTGAGCAAGCGGCTCACGTCGCTGGCGACCGACGCTCAACGAAGGCCGGGGCACGCACCCCGGCGACACACCCCGACGACCCCTTGACTGGCACGGTGCCATGTACGCTCAACGAAGGCCGGGGCACGCACCCCGGCGACACCCCACGTGCCGGTATCCGAGTGACTCAGTGCTGCCCGCTCAACGAAGGCCGGGGCACGCACCCCGGCGACACCCGACCCCGACGACCTTGACTGGCGCGGTGCCATGTACGCTCAACGAAGGCCGGGGCACGCACCCCGGCGACACTCGGCAGCGCCGGATAGGTAGACTGCATCCGTACCGCTCAACGAAGGCCGGGGCACGCACCCCGGCGACACTGTCCACGATGCCCATCGTCATCCCGACTTCCGCCGACGCTCAACGAAGGCCGGGGCACGCAGCCCGGCGACACCTGTCCCGACTCCGAGCAGTCTAACGAGTGGGAGCCCGCTCAACGAAGGCCGGGGCACGCACCCCGGCGACACCCTACACGGGTCCAACTACGCAGCAAGACCGCGCACCGCTCAACGAAGGCCGGGGCACGCACCCCGGCGACACTTCGAGCGTCTGGCCGGCGACCAGCGTCCCCCGCGGCGCTCAACGAAGGCCGGGGCACGCACCCCGGCGACACATCAGGTAGCGCCGCACGCCGGCCGCCGTGAAGCCCGCTCAACGAAGGCCGGGGCACGCACCCCGGCGACACCTTCCGGCGCCGCTTCCAGGATGATCCGCCCCGCACCCGCTCAACGAAGGCCGGGGCACGCACCCCGGCGACACGCGCCAAGACGCCGGCGGGCGAGCAGGCAACTGCGCAACGCTCAACGAAGGCCGGGGCACGCACCCCGGCGACACTGGGCAGGGCAGGACTCGCCCGGCGCGCTGTGGATCGCTCAACGAAGGCCGGGGCACGCACCCCGGCGACACTCCAGCGCCTTACTTCGACACCGGCTGTGTCAGTCACCGCTCAACGAAGGCCGGGGCACGCACCCCGGCGACACGCGTGGACGTGGCCGACGTCGCCGTGCTCGTTCCGGAGCGCTCAACGAAGGCCGGGGCACGCACCCCGGCGACACGACCGCCCGGGGCCAGGCGCGTGTAAGCGTCGTTCGTCGCTCAACGAAGGCCGGGGCACGCAGCCCGGCGACACGCCAGGCGAGCCTGACACGAACGCGACGATATCGACCGCTCAACGAAGGCCGGGGCACGCACCCCGGCGACACGCTCCCTACCGACCAGTGCGCGCGCTAGCCAGGGCAGCGCTCAACGAAGGCCGGGGCACGCACCCCGGCGACACGTGCAGCCGTCGCAGGTCAACGCGCGTAATCGGCTGCGCTCAACGAAGGCCGGGGCACGCACCCCGGCGACACTCGGACCGATCCGCGCCTTGTCGGCGTCGGTCAGGGCCGCTCAACGAAGGCCGGGGCACGCACCCCGGCGACACGCACCGGCCGCCAGCCGCCCTCGTTCGAGCCGCGCAGCGCTCAACGAAGGCCGGGGCACGCACCCCGGCGACACGCGAGCATCGTTGGGGGCACGCACCCCGGCGACACTCGTATGCCTGCTCGCCTTGCCGACCGGCCGACTCCGCTCAACGAAGGCCGGGGCACGCACCCCGGCGACACCAGGGTTTCAACCCTCGCGGATCGGCGTTCGGGCCTCGCTCAACGAAGGCCGGGGCACGCACCCCGGCGACACCCCCGCCGATGCGGCGGATCGTCGCCGCGCTGACCTGCGCTCAACGAAGGCCGGGGCACGCACCCCGGCGACACTTGCAACCCAGGCAAGTGACATCGTCCGGGTTGGTGCGCTCAACGAAGGCCGGGGCACGCACCCCGGCGACACTCGAACGCTTCAAAGAACCGCGCGGCGTTCGCGTAGCGCTCAACGAAGGCCGGGGCACGCACCCCGGCGACACGTGGGAGGCGCAGCTGGCGCGCTTCGGCATCCACGTGCGCTCAACGAAGGCCGGGGCACGCACCCCGGCGACACGTGGCAGCACCCATCGTCATCGCGGCAGCACCCGTAGCCGCTCAACGAAGGCCGGGGCACGCACCCCGGCGACACGCGGCGACGACGACGTTCAGTGCGTGTGTCATGCAACGCTCAACGAAGGCCGGGGCACGCACCCCGGCGACACTTGGCCGCGACCTGTAATGCCTCTGCCGTTCAGCGCCCGCTCAACGAAGGCCGGGGCACGCACCCCGGCGACACTCGGCGCGCTCGCCCGCCGCGCGCAGCGTCCTGTCCGCTCAACGAAGGCCGGGGCACGCACCCCGGCGACACGCACACTGTCCGCGACCTCACGCCACCGCACCGAGCCCGCTCAACGAAGGCCGGGGCACGCACCCCGGCGACACGCGCCACCATCGAGACCGTTCCGCCGACGCCTGCCTCGCTCAACGAAGGCCGGGGCACGCACCCCGGCGACACCAGGAAGACGCGCGGACGGGGTGTCTACCGCCGTGCGGCGCTCAACGAAGGCCGGGGCACGCACCCCGGCGACACGTGGACGCCGAGACCGCGACGGTTCACGAGTTGGTCGCTCAACGAAGGCCGGGGCACGCACCCCGGCGACACTCGGGGGCATTCGGCAGCCGGCGGAAGTCGGGCGCGACGCTCAACGAAGGCCGGGGCACGCACCCCGGCGACACCCGCGTGCGCCCGATGGAGACTCGGACGAACACCACCCGCTCAACGAAGGCCGGGGCACGCACCCCGGCGACACCCGGCAGCAGGACGCCGCCTCGCCAGCTCCGCGCCGGCGCGCTCAACGAAGGCCGGGGCACGCACCCCGGCGACACATCCTGCGGTTGCCAGTCCTTGCCGAGGCTTTCGTCGACGCTCAACGAAGGCCGGGGCACGCACCCCGGCGACACGTTCTGAAGATGATGGCGCGGCGCGGGGACACGTTCCGCTCAACGAAGGCCGGGGCACGCACCCCGGCGACACTCTGACATGCCCGCAGTAGTGGCACGCTTCGAGTTCGCTCAACGAAGGCCGGGGCACGCACCCCGGCGACACTCCTGTTCGTCCAGACGTGCGTGGCCTGCCCGGAGCACGCTCAACGAAGGCCGGGGCACGCACCCCGGCGACACCCGCGATGGTGGCGGTGGACCGGCATACCGGGCGCGTCGCGCTCAACGAAGGCCGGGGCACGCACCCCGGCGACACCGGTGATCAGCGACCAGCAGAATACCCGCGTGATGCAGCGCTCAACGAAGGCCGGGGCACGCACCCCGGCGACACCCAGGGAGCAACAGCGGCTTGACGCGCGGTATCGCGCGCTCAACGAAGGCCGGGGCACGCACCCCGGCGACACGACGTGTCCTGACCAATCGTGCACCACTCCCGCACCGCTCAACGAAGGCCGGGGCACGCACCCCGGCGACACCTCTATCCGACCCCATTGACACCCCCCGCGCCATGCACGCTCAACGAAGGCCGGGGCACGCACCCCGGCGACACAGGCCGAGACGGTAGCGTAGTCGCCTCACAGACGCGCCGCTCAACGAAGGCCGGGGCACGCACCCCGGCGACACCTGCAGCATCTGGCCTATACCCTCGGCGCTGTGGTCCGCTCAACGAAGGCCGGGGCACGCACCCCGGCGACACCGCTAATTTGACCAAGACAACCGAGATCGGCCAAGACTGACCGATTTGGTGGACATTCGATGCCTCACAGCGCAGCAGCCTACGCCATTCTGCACCGCTATCGACGATATTTGCCTGATCCGCCACCGGATTCGGGAGGCAACGACGGTTCGTCCCTGTCACGGGCCGGAATCATCGGGGGTTCGCAGGCGCGTCAGAGCACCCAGGGCTGCCCCAACTCGCGGTGCTGCTTTCGCCCGAAGCGAAGCGCCGCATCCTCGATCCGGCCGGGGAAGCGATACACACTCACCGAATCGCGTTGGCGGTCGATCGCGTCCTCGACCTCACCGATCAAGCGAGCGAGCCGGGCGGGAGAAAGCCGACACTCGAAGACCGAGAGCTGCACCCGTTGGCCATACTTCCCGCAGATCTCGGCGACACGTCTGAGCCGCGAGGCACCAGTCCCCTCCGTGTCGGCGATGTCGTAGGCAATGAGGACGTCCATCGCCTCAAGGCAACACGAACGGTGGATACGCCGGAAGATCCCCACGCAAATGCCGGGCAAGCAGCGTTGCCTGAATCGACGGCAGTGCCCACCGGCCGACCGGGCGACCCAACACCTGATGCTGGATCTCGCCTTCCTTGTGTTCTTCCCACGCCTTGAGAAGATGCGTTCGTCCATCGTCACTCAGGTAAACGGCGCCTCCGGGCATGTGGACGAAGCTGTCGGCACGGATTTGGCGACGGCGAATCATCGACACGACGAATCGGTCCGTGAGGGCGCGCAACTCCTCGGCAAGGTCGAGGGCGAGCGAAGGGCGGCCCGCGCGCGGCCGATGAAAGAAACCCATCTGATGGTCGAGACCAACGGTCTCCGTCGCGCCGACGCACTCGGTCACCAGCAAGCCGTAGCAGAATCCGAGCATGGCGTTGACGGGATCCCGGGGTGGTCGCCGCGTTCTCGCCGAGAAATCGAGGCCGCTCGACGCGACGGCCTGACCGACAGCACGGAAATAGATTCGCGCGGCGTCGCCTTCGATGCCCCGGACGTGATCCGCGGTGTCGGCGTCGGCGAGTCGAGCGATCCGGTCCCTGATCTGCGCACCGCGAGTCGCAAGCCAATCACGCTCCGTTGCCTTCTGCTCGTCCCGCGACCAGCGCTCGACGATCCGCCTGCTGTTCTGGAGCTTCGCCGCGACAATGGCCTTCGACAGGACAAGTGCTCGGGCGTCGTCCATGGCTGCCCGAAACAGCGCGGTACGCAGATGCACGTTCCCACCGGTCCTGCCCTGGACGACGAACCGGACCGCTCCGCTCATCTGGAGTGCCGCGACGCGAACGCCGCGGCGCACGCACGCTTCGAGCGCCTGTGTCGTGACCTGAGCGCCGCCCAGAAGGATGACCGCGTCGATTGCCTCGAGCGGAACTCGCTGACTACCCTCCGGCAAGCGCACCAACAGTGCGCCCCGGCGGTGCTGCACGCGGGCGCGGTGGTTCCGAACGTAGACGGTGCTCAAGTAGCGCATTCGAACACCACGCTCGCCATGTAACGACTCACCCTGCGGGGCGCACTCGTCAACTCGGGAACACAGTGCTGCAGGAGCTGACATTCCGCGCAGCGAGGATCATTCGGCGCATCCGGCAACTCCGCCGTTAGCATCTGCGCCCGAATCAGGCGTATCACGTCCTGGACGTCGCAACGGATCGCCGGCGTGAAATCGACTTGGACGCGGCGTCTTGGCCCCCCGTACCACACATGCCCGCAGAGCACATCGACGCCAAGCATCTCCTCCAGACACAGCGCCTGCGCGCACAATTGCAGATCCGCCGCCGTGCCATGGCGAACGCCCGACTTGTACTCGACCGGACGCACCGCGCCGCCTTCGATTTCCACGGCATCGGCGCGTCCCGATAGTCCCAACGCCTCGGACCACAGCGGAATGGCCCGAAGCACCTGCCGTCCTCGTTCACGGCGATGGCGCCCGCTGTCGACCCGCCGATGCGCGCGCGATCCCCTGACCGTATGCGCGTTGTCGCTCCAAACGCCATCGCAATGAATGAGGGCGCACTGCCGCGGGCAGTACACGAAATGCTCGATGGCGGAAATCGGTACGATGGGATCGGGCTTCACAGCCGTTCGGCTCCAAACGCCCTCGTCGTGTCCGCCGAGCCCCTGGGCTCGAAACGAACGCTGCGCCATGCGGCGTGGACCCCCACGCGCTCCCACACACCCTTCTTGTCGGGCGGGTTCCAGACGTCCATTAGTGCGTCGATTCCCGCGCTATCGAGCGGCTGGCGCCATGCCGGCCAGTTGAAGCCGCGTGAACGCCGATTCTCGCGAGCCTCGCGCCAACCCCTCTGCCTCTCCTTCACATCCGCGGATCGGTCAAGCCGCCGATCGGCTCCCTGGCCCCGGACCGGCAGGACTGCGAGACCGAAGAAGGCGAGCTCTTCGATCACGGGATCGGTCCACATCGACGTCGAATCCGCCAGCGAGCCCAGTCGAGTCTGGTCGAACCCCAGTCCATTGCCCTCCGCTCGGACAGCTCGTCCCGCAAGTGAATCCCGAATCCGGGTCGGTGAAGGCTCCACCTGCCCATGGATCCTCATCAGCCGATGATGCAGCCACTTGATCGTCCCCGGACCTGCCGGGTCGAACGGCGCATGCGCAACCTCACCGTTCTCGTCGACGCACAGATCCGTCATCGTCGACGAGAGAGTCCACGAATACGGATGGCCGCGCGCAACTCGTGCTCGCTCAGCGAATGCTTCCACCGCGACCCTTCGTTGCAGCTTGCCGGCTCTCTTCCAGTTCTCGGCGATCGGCAAGTCGGCCACCAGCGCCTCGTCCGGCCACGACTCGACAAGAATCGTTAGGGGCTCCGCCTCGGCGGCCGAGAGCACCGCCACGGGCGTGCCCCCTGTCGTCCAGTGCAATCGGATCCGCGGATCCAGCACCGTGACCCCGACCGCCGCAAGCCAGGCGTTGATCCAGGCAGCCGGCAAGCCGGGACACACCATCTGCATCATTCCGCTGCCTCCAGTTCGACCTCTGCTCCTCCGGATACGGCATGGTCCGCCCGAATCACGAGCGCTTCGAGCAGCGCCAGTCCCCAGGCTCCGAAGTGTTCGTTGAGCCGCCTGAAGCGGGCGGGCTGCTCCCAGTCGACGACAGCCAGGTCCGCCAGCGCCTGGACGCTTGCTCCTGCGATGTTCCTACTCACCACCGCCGGAGTACCGTCCACGACCGGTCGCACGAGAGGTCTGCCCTTCCCGTGGTGGCTGACCACCAGATGGACCAGCAGATCCCGGCGTATGGGATCGCCCCAGGCGGGGACCTGTGCCAGCCATGCGCGCACCAATCGAGCCGACAGGTCTTCGTGTCGGCCGCCCCGCGGCCATCCAGCAGCGATGCGCATCGTCTCCCATTGGTCACGCGGTGCCTCCGACTTCGCTACGAGTACACCTCGCTTCCCCGACGGATCGAGCCACCGCTGGAAGCGCCGTTCGGCCTTGCCGATGTCGTGGAGGGCTCCGGCGCGCTCTACGACGTCGATCAGCTCCCGCCCTACACCAATTCTCTGCGCAATTCCCGCGGCCCGCGCCGCCACTGCCTGACCATGTCGATCCAGTTCTACCGCCGCTCCGAGCGAGGTCTCGTCGAAGTCGCTGGCATGCCTCTCGAGCGCCTGCTTCCTGACCTGCAACCGCGGTACCTCCTCGCGAGGCTTCACCATGGATGGCGTCAGCGACTCGGTGAAGCTGGCCCACTCGGCCTCATCCCAACCATTCGGTGTCGGGGCGGTTCCGACCGCAGTCAGAATCGCCTGAACCGCTTCGCGTTTCTCGTCCTGATCGATCTCCTCGCCATCCTCGTCGGTGATCCCCAAGGCTGTCTTGATCAGCGCTTTCTCGAGTTCGACCCCGCACAGTCGTTCGACTGCCGTCGCATCTAGCGGCAATCCCTGTCTGGCGATGGACACGTCAACGACGGGATCGGAAGCCTCCGGATTCCAACCGAATGGGTCCAGCAGGCCACGATCGCTCGGCAACACGATCTGATCACCCGGCCGCAGTTCCGCCGCCTCTATTTCTTCGACCGTCACTCCGTCCGGCCCCAACCGACGGATGTCCTCGTCTCTCAGCATGCGACGCACCTCTTCGACCGAGACACCTACCGCTTCGTGATCTGTGGCGCGCGGCCAGAGCCGGTCTCCCGCTTCGGGCACGTGGACACGCCAGATCAGCGACACGGAGTGATCCGCCCCGCCTATGCCGCTGAAGTACGGCTCCACGGGCGCTTCGCCACGCGGTGGCGTCGTCGTCTTCGTCCACTCCCACAGGATTCCCGGCAGAACCTCCGGCGCCCGACTTAGCACCTCATCGGGCGTTCCCAGAACGGTTGCCACGCGCCTGGGCGACAGGTTCACGACGGTGCCTCCGACCTCGCCACCAGCATCCTGAAGCCTCTTGAGCAAGGTGGCGGGCTCGGCGCCGTAGACCGGCCACGTGTCCGAATCCTGACTGCCACCCTTGCGTGCACTCAGTGACTTCGGTGGCGGTACATGGACGTAGACCGCGCGCGCGTGCTCGTATCGCCCGAGGCGGTTCAGTCGACCCAACCGCTGCGTGAGCGCTCGGACGCCGCAAGCCTCCGTGACCAGGTACTCCGCGTCGATGTCCGCGCCCACTTCCAGGGTCTGCGTCGCGACCACGATCAAGTGGCGCTCACGTTTGGCAGCCTCGTCGCGCACCGCCGCCATGCCATCCTTCTTGTGGAGGATTCGCTCACGCACCCGTTCCGCCTCCCGTTCCCGCAAGAGACCGGTCAACAGCAACAGCTCGGCCGCACCCTCCGCGTACTTCTTTCGCAGGCGGTCGAACGTCTCGCGCGCGGTCTTCGGCGTGTTGGCAAAAACGACGCACGCTGCCCGCCCGGGCGCTTGCCCGACGAGATCGAGCGTCGCGTCCGCGAGTCGTCGCGCGGCCTCGCCCGCCTCCATGCGCAACTCCAGCGGCTTCACGGCGTCGAGACGCTGCAGGACGATCGGGTGCGCTCTGTCGTCCTCGTCGAGTTCGAACCGTTCGTTGTCGGCGGCGTCTCCGGTCGCGGTCAGCGATACCAGCGTCGGCCTCGCGCGGGCTTGTGCCAGGATCGGCTGCGCTCCGGGAGTGCACGCTTCCAATGCAGGGAGCAAGGTTCTCAGGTGCGGGGCCAGATGGGCTTCGTCCAACAGCACGAGACTGTCGGTGCCGGCCATTGCGGCATCGACCGCGCGCCGTCTTGAACTGGATCCGTAGCCGCGGAACAGCAGCCGCGATCCGTACATGGGCAAGGTGCACAGCACGATTGCGGGCTGGGCCGGATCCGTCGGCGTTTCAGCGGCGACGCCGCCGCGCAGCCGGATGACTTCGAGTGGCACGCCCCGCGGATCGGCGGACAGTGCACGCAGCCGTGCAGCGACGGCTTCCAGGGTCTTGCGCGCCGTTTCGGGTCGGTCGGCTTGGCTTGGTGCTTCGAGCAGCCTGGCGATTGTCTCCGCGTGTGCTGCTGTCGAGTCGACGAGCAGTCGACGGTTGACCACCCACCAGATCCGCGTCGGCGCCGTCCGCTCGGCCGGGCACCGGTGAGCTTGAGAAGCCAGCCACCACACCGCGATTTCGAGGCAGGCTGTCTTTCCCAGTCCTGTCTGTACGCCGATTTCCCTGCGCCACTTCTCGTCGCGGGCCACTTCTTCCGCCAGCCTCTTTTGCCATGGAAACGGATCGCGGCACGTGTACCGGTCCGGACCGTTCTTGTGCGGATTCACTCGCGTGTTGACCGCGCGATAGAACTCGTTGAACGTCGCCACGGGTGCCGCTGGCGCCTCGGCTGCACGCTGTGTGATGGTCATCGCCTCGCTCTCATCCTCGGCTGTCGATCAGTCATGAACAGGTATGCAGAGACCGAAGCCCCGCTGCCGACCGGAGCCGATCACCACCGGTCCGGTGACCGGTCGGTCGAACAGAAGCTCGACGTGCGAGTAAGGAAGTGCAGGCCGACCTGGTCGGTTCACTTCCACCGGCGCCAGATCCAGCGCGCCGGCGGCAAGCGGGGTGCGCGCCGACCGAAAAGCCACGGGCTCGGGCAGGCCCGCATGACGGCACCAGCGGACGACTTCCGCCAGGTCGACCGCACGCCGTCGCTCGTGTATTGCCGGAACCGCCGTCGCCCAGCGGCGCGATTGCTTCTCCCAACGGGCCGGATCAGCCGCGACCGGGTACTTCTCATCGTCACGCGGCGCGACGGACACGTCGACGTTGCGACCAGAAAGGCGGGGTATGGCGAACGCGGCGTCACGCGCCTTCTGGCGCTCGACCGCGGCACATCCTGAAGGCATCCACAGGGCCAGGCCGTGAATGCGTCCTCGAGACCACTGGAAGCCAACGTCGGGAAGCGCCAGATAGCGAGCTGTTTCGTAGCCCTTCGTGTTGAACCCGTGGCCGTGCAGCACCGGCGGCGGCTCGCCGTGGATACTCTGGTGGCGGCTGAGGACTGCCTCCTTGAAGAGCGCAGTGACCCTGGAGATGCGGCGTCCCGAGACCGCCGTGCCGAGGCGCAGCCACGCCACCACTGTTCCCTTGTCGATCGGTTCGGCCCTTCCGGGTGAGCGATACGGCACTCCATGGGCGAGCGCGGGAAACTGCTGTCGGCTCACTGCCGCGCCGCGCTCACGCCACGCGTCGTACATTCGATCGAGAACGTCCAGGTGTCCTCTCCGGGTCACGTTGATCACGGTGTCGCCTCGCGGGTCCGGAATGAAGGCTCCCTTCGCGACGACGTCCGGGAGCACCCGCGTAGTTACGGACACCCGCACCGGCGAGTCGGAAGCCCCGAGGTACCCGACCCGTGCGGCGCGCAGGCGGAGCGCATCCAGAATCGCGTGGCCCGGTGACTCTGCGCCCCAGACGTAGACGACGAAGGGATCGCGCGGCGAGACCCGCACCCCGCTCCGGTTGAGTGCGCCCGACCGTCCGACGTACTCCTGATGCGCCGACTTCGACGTGCTCCCGCCGTGTCTGACGACGTATCGCGGTTCGAGCCGTTGCTCCCACCGTTGCGCGTCGGCGTAAATCACCGGCGGGTCCAACCGCTCTATCCACGTCAGCTCGGTGCCGTCGGTCACGCGACATTCCTGCCGTGTGCCGTCCGCAGCGACCAGCGCAGCGAACACCCGCGCAGGGGAAGGCGGCCACTCGCCCCGGATCTGGCGACCGGTGGCGGCTGTGCCGTCGGGATCGCCGCGAAAGGTCCCGTGAAGCAGCTCTACGGAGATCGCCAGCATCAGTCTTCCAGCTCCGGCCAGGTCGAACGGATGGCCGAGAGGAGATTGTCCTTGGGCAACAGCACCGTGGGCTGTTCATTCCAACCGTCCAGAGGTACGCCGCTCGACTGAGCCTGTTCCTTGGCGGATCGCAGCAACTCACGCGTCGCTTCCGCGCCCCCGAGGTCGCACGCGTCCTCGCCCGCACTTCCGAGCCACGTCACGGTCGTCGCCTTGGGTCGCAGGTCGGCTCCAGAGCGGAGCGCGAATCCGCGCCCGAAGGCGAGTTGGTGAGCATGCAGCCCAAGCGCCACCAACAGAGCACGCGCAGCCGTGTCCGCCTCGTCGGACCGATCTCCGAGGCTGACTCGTCGAAGCTGAGCGAACGACACGGTCGCTCGCTGGGTCACGCGCGCGAACGACACGGACGCGGGCGTTGCGTCGGTGCCCTTCTTGAACAAGATCTGTCCGTGGCCGATTTCGGAGAGGTTCTCTCTCTTCTGGCCCTTCACCTTCTGCTCGTCGGTAGCGCTCCACTCGGTAAGGTTGTTCTCTGAGAAGGCCACCTTCTCGGAGATCGACAGGTTCAAAGGGTCACCCTTCACGCCCAGAACCCTGGTCTCCGTCGTCGCCGGATGCCAGCCGATGATCTCTGACACCCACGCCCGGGCATGCTTGCTGTTGTGTCCCTTCTTGCCCAAGTGCGACTGCCAGAACCCGTACAGCAGCGCCTGCGGAAACCACGCCATCAGGGGTCCGCAGGCCTGCGCGGTCGCCCCGAAGATGGCCCGCCCCAATTCCGTCCTGATGAAGTCCTGGTCGCCCAACCTGGCATCTCGAAGATAAGCATCTGCGGAACGATGGGGGAACTGCAGGCTCGACAGGCGTTTCGGAAGATGCGCCGGCAGATGCTTGAGCTTGGAGAGATCGAGCACCAGTTCCGGTATCGAGGTCGAGTCGCGATGTCGGCGCAGCGCATCCTCGAGGCGGTTGGCCTGGGATGGAACGTTGTCGATCACGATGACCGGGATAGCCTCGGCGTCGCCGGGCGCGGCCCATCTGCGATCCTGCTGGTAGACTCCGCCCTCGTAGACCGCCGGCTTTACCGGGCCGCCAGGACCCGCCAAGGGCACGAGTTCCGTGTCGATCCGGATGCCGTCGTCGAACGAGTTGTGGGCGCAGCCCGCGAGCAGCGCCTCGAGATTGATCTTCCGGGCCATTCGGTTACTCCCAATTACGTGTTAATGGATGATGCGTACACAGCGCGGCAAGAAGAAACACCCTACAGGAATCCCAGGCGAGCCGTCAAGACCCGAGCAATGACCCGCTCAGGCGTGGACGGACCAACGCGTTGGAAGAGAGCGAGGGGACCACGAGCATGAGCGGGACACCGAGCGGACGAATGCGGGCGGGTCGACTCCGGCGGGATGGAGAAGGTGACGCGGTTCTTCAACGCGACGATCGCCGACACGCTGCCTGCGGGAGCTGTTCCAGAACGCGCGCCAAGCGGGCGTAACCGCTATCGAGGTGACGCGCGCCGACCGCTGGGTCGTCATCGGCGCCGACGGCTGCGGGATTGCCCACCCCGAAGCGCTGTTCGCGTTTGGGCGCAGCAGACATGGCACGAGGTGCGCACCAGGCGTGAGGACCCGGCCGGCATGGGTTTCGCCCTGGCGTCGTGGCGGCGCGTGCGCATGCGAATCGCGAGCCCGCGTTGAGCGCTTCGTCGCGGGCGCGGCCACTTGGGCCGCGGGAGGCCGAGTTGCTGCCGCGCACTTCACCGGCCAGGACGCCGCGGCCATCTACACGCTGGAGATCAAGACCGCGTTCGGCACGAGCCCGTCATCGTCGAGTGCGAGATCGCCGCTGGCGGCCGCGTGAAGCGCTTGGTGGACGAAGAGCATCCGCATGCGGTTGCTCGCCGGGGGCCGCGAGATCGTCGTCTACGACGCCGCTTTCGGCGACCGCCGCCACGACGCCCCGTCCTGCAGAGACCCCATCGTCACCCGGGCGAGCGACTGCACGGTCATGGAGCTCAGTGAGCTGATCTTCAAAGCCGTCTTCAATCCGAACGAAAACGAGTGGACGAAGGTCGACTGCTGGGAGCGGTGCGACGAGGTCGCATGCAACGTCCTGCTTGACTCGGAGAGGGCGCTACGCGATACGGTGCGCGCCGCCATCGGTCGGCGGCTTGAGACCCTGGTGCCCGAGGGCAAGACGGCGACCATGATCGTGGTCGGCAGCGAATCGACGAAGGTGACCATCACCGACGGGGCGCAATAGCGGCGCGAGGCTGGACTTCACTGCAGGCTATCTCCACCGGCGTTCCGGTGGTCCGCGACCCGTGAGTTGCGATCTCGGGGGCGCTTCACCCACCTGAATCGAGAACTGGGGCCATCGCACGGCCTGAACTGGGGTCATGGCATTGAAGTGCACCAGGGCCATGCTTTCGGCCGATCAGGGCCATTGCATTGCACGGTGACAGCGTGACCGCCGAAACGGCCTTCCCGCAGGGAAAAATACTGGGTGAGCGACCCCGGAACCGGGGTCGCTCACCCCTCTTGCCTCCTCCTCGTGGTGTTGTTAGACCGAATGCGCGGTGGGGTGCACTGGTGCGAGAACCCCCCAGTGTTTGCGGACGCTTACGGCGTGTTCATGGTGAACAATCCACGCACTTTCGCACAGGCGGACCGACGGTCGCGATCGGTCGCAGTACCCTGCAATGAACTTGTTTACCTTGCCCAGATACGACTCATGCCGCTACTGTGTGGACATTGCGCAGCAAGGCGTGGTGGGGTGGAGGCATGAGGAAAGCGACGGTGACGGTTCGTCTCTCGGCGGGCCTGGTGGAACGGCTCGACAAGCTCGCTGTCGGGCTCGGCACGTTCGGCCTGAGTCGGCCGCGGGTCATAGAGGCTCTGGTTCAAGGCTGCCCTACCGGTGCAGATGCTCTGGAGAGGATGCTGCGGCATGCTGCCGGCGTCGACAAGCCGACGCGGCTACCGGTGGATGCGATCAAGCTGCAGGCGGAGTACGAACGCGGGCTCGAGGCCGGGCGCGCCGAGTCTGGGCCAGCGCACGCACTGGCGGACCGGGCGTGGCGTCTGCTGGTGACGGACCACCCCGACTTTGACGCGGCGTTCCACTGCCGTGCGTGGCTGGCTGATCACGATATCGAAGTCATCCACGACGAGGCCGACGGGCAGTTGAAGTTGCGGGAGTAACGCCGCGCGTGGGGGTGTGGCGCGGCGCCAGCGTTCGCGTTATCGGGTCGGCCGTCAGGTCGAGTGCTGCGAGCACGAAATCGCCGCTCCGGCACTGAGAGGCGCACTTCTCGGTGTCGTGCACCATTAGACGCCAGATTCCGGCCTTTTGTTCCCGGGTGGCCGATCTTTTTCGGGGGGGCGCGTTTGCGGGGCCGGTACGCTCGGCGCCGGTTGGCAGGCGTCCTGCTTTTCGGTCTGTGCGCGCGGGACGCTCGGCGCGTGTCAGTATCGCGGAACACTCGGTGTGTACCGGTGGCGGGTCGTTTTGATGTTGCTGTTGGTGCTGCGACCGTCACGGCGGTGCCGGTGATCGAGACCGGCGCGGACAGGTCGGGGATCAGCCCGCGATTGATCCCGTGCGCGCTGGTGACGATGCGGCTGCGCGCCGCCTGGCGGAAGACCTCGGTCAACCGCACGACCGGGACAGGATGCCCGAGGCGATGCTGTCGGCCAGCACCTGCCCCGGCCCCACCGAGGGGAGTTGATCGATGTCGCCGACGAGGCCGACGGGCAGTTGAAGTTGCGGGAGTAACGCCGCGCGTGGGGGTGTGGCGCGGCGCCAGCGTTCGCGTTATCGGGTCGGCCGTCAGGTCGAGTGCTGCGAGCACGGAATCGCCGCTCCGGCACTGAGAGGCGCACTTCTCGGTGCCGTGCACCATTAGACGCCAGATTCCGGCCTCTTGTTCCCGGGTGGCCGATCTTTTTCGGAGGGGGCGCGTTTGCGGGGCCGGTACGCTCGGCGTTCTCGGGCAGGATGCGCTGCTCGGCGCGGACTCGGTTCCGGCTGGTCTTCTTCTCGGCGCCGTGGTTCGCGGGCTTCGCTCGACGTCGATGTCCGGCCAAGGGAGCTTGCCAGCCACAAGGTCGACGAGCCGCTCGGCGATCGCCCGCTCGGCCTGGTACAAGCCGCCGAGGAACACGCACGGCGTGTCCGCGACGGTGTCTGCGACGACGGCGCCTTCGGCCGGCTCCAGCTCGAGAGCGGTTCGGACCGCATCGTCGGGCACGCCGAGCAGGCGGGCCGCCAGCGGGCCGAACTCGTCGGCCGGCAGTCCGCAGTGGCCGTCGTCCATCGCCTCGGTCAGCGCGTAGCCGATGCCGGCGCGCACCCGGGTCATCGCCGTCCTGTGATTCCCAGCTTCATCGCGATCGCGTCGGCGATCCTGAACCCGATACCGCGAATGTCGCGGGTGAGGCGGTAAGGGTTCTTCGTGATGACCTCGACCGCGTCGCTCCCGCAGGTCTTGAAGACCCGCATCGCCCGCGCCGTGGCCACGCCATGGCTGTGCAGGAAGACCATGCTCTCGCGAACCGCTTTCTGCTCGGCCCACGCGTCGGTGATGCGCCCGGCGCGACCCTGGCCGATGCCGGTGACCTCGCGAAGCCGTTCGGGCTCGGTCTCGATGACGTCGAGCACCTTGTCGCCGAACGCCTGCACCAGCTTGCGGGCGTAGACCTGGCCGATGCCGCGTATCATGCCCGAGCGCAGGTGCTTCTCGATGCCCTCGGTCGACGTCGGCGCCGAGCTGCGCAGGAAGTGCGCCTTGAACTGGTGGCCGTGGGTGCGGTGGTGGACCCATTGCCCGGATGCGGTGATCCACTCCCCGGCCGCGACCGCGGCGGCGCGGCCGACGACGGTGACCAGGTCACGGTGGCCCCTCGCCTTGACCCTGAGCACGCAGAACCCGTTGTCCGGGTCGTGGTAGCCGACGTGCTCGACCAGCCCGGCCAGGACCTCGCGATCTGCCGGCTCCGGCGGGCGCTTGCGGCGTAGGTTCATGACGTGTGCTCGGCGCGGCGGCGGTCGGCGGTTGTCTGGCAAGCCTCGCCCGGTGGATACCGGTTGCGCGTGCCGCTCGGTGCGTGTTTCCGTTCTGCGCCTGCGGCCAGCGCACCGTCTCCGGCGCTTCCACGCTCTCGATGGTAGCGGCCAGGCGCTTCTTCGACCGTCGCCGGGTCGGCGTCCTCCGGGACTTGCTGGGTTTCGCCAGCCAGGTGCGTGTCCTCGAGCGGGTAGCCGAACTCGTAGCGCGTCTTGTGGTCGTCCCGTACGTTCGCACGACGGGTTGCCCGTCCACGCGGAGGCGGTCGATGGCGTCCATCGGCTCGTTGGTGGGCCACGGCGGCGTGGGCATGCCGGCTTCCATGATCTCCGTCTCGGTGCGTGTCGTCTGCGTGCAGCGCTTGAGCACCGCGCATGGCGTCTGGGCGTCCGGGCGCGTTCGGCTCCGTGCGTACATGGCAGCGTACGGCTCGGCGCGCCTTGACCCCGGATCTTCGATGGATGTGGCCAGGCGGTCGGTCGTCGCCTCGGCTGGTTGGAGCAGCGCGGTGTCCGGTGCGTCGCTGCCATCGGCGGGTTCGATTGCTGCCCTCGATTCCGGGGCCGTTTCACTCGGTGGGTGCTGGTTTCCTGGGCGCGCGTCACTCGGCGGGTACCTGGAGGTGGGCTTGTTGGTGCGAGCGGGCGCTGGGGGCCGTCCTGGCGTAGCGTCTGCAAATCGCGCGGTACTCGGTGGGTTCACGAGGAATGTGTCGCTCGGCGTGACTGCGTCCTGATCGGGACCGGGTCGGTCCCTGTTCCTGCTGCCACGGTTGAAGTCGCTGTACTCGGCGTCGCTCCTGAATATAGGCGTCCGGGTTGCGTGCAGCGCTGTCGGTGGGTTCTGGCTACGGTCTCGAAAACGGCGCCGCACCGGGTGCGTTCAGGAAAGGTGTCCTGCTCGGTGTGGACTCGGTCCCTGATCGGCGTGCTGCTCGGTGCGGTCGCCCGAGTGACGTACCGCTTGGCGGCCCACCGTGGCTGTTGCTCGGTGCGTGCGAACGGCGCGTCGGCCCGGACCTTCTACGAATGCGCGCCGCCGTGTGCGCGCTCGCCGGCATTGTATCGGCGCGCCGCTGTGTGCGGCTCTTGACGGCGGCCATCCGCTGGCGTGCCGCCTCGCTCCCGATAGGGCGATCGGCTCAGTGCGGGCAACCTCGGGCGGCTGCGTTCGTAGCCTGCAGATGTCGACTGACTGCCTTCGGACTCGACCGCAGCATGCAGGCTGCGCGCCTCGTCCCCGAGCGCCTCGAAGACGGCCACGAAGTCGCTGAACTCGATGTTCACCGTGGTCTTGAACCGCTGGATCAGGTTGCGGGAGTTGATGGCGGCGTCCACCCGGTACTTCCCGAACATCTCGATCGCGACCACGTGCATCTTCTCGGGCATGACGACGTCGTCGAGCCATTCGGGCGCTGACGCGGGGCAGGTCCCACAGCGTGTCGATCCAGGCCCTGAAGAGTTCGGATTCGACCGTGCTGCTCGGTGGCCGGGGCTCGGTGCGTGCGGACCGCCCGTCCCTGTGATGCTGACCGAGTCATGCGCGGCCATGGCGAGACGGCGGGCGCCATCAGGCCGGATCCGCCGCCGGGAAAAATGTGGGCCGCCGCCCACAATTTTCGTGCGGCGTTCGAAAGGGGGGCATCCGGCCCCGCATTGCGGTCCGGGCGATTCCTGTGCCTGCCATCCAGACCGCGGCTGCCGGCGCGCACGAATTCCCGCGCAGCCGCCGTGCAGGGCTGCTGGTTGGGGGCGACGCCAGCGCCCCGCACCGGCGATCCGACGCCGACGGCCCGGGCCTATGCGTGACGCGTGCTGCTCGGCGCATTGACAGCTGCCTGTCGGTGCAGGAGCGCGTCAGTTCCTGTTCCCTCTGCGACGCTGACGGGGGCGCCGCCGGGTGCGTTTTCCCGCTCGATGCGCGCGGTCAGTGCACCGGCGAAGCCGAAGGCGCCGGCCCGACCGGCCGGGCGACGAACTGGTCCAGATCCGCGGTCATCGTGCAGCCGGCGTTTCCGCGGCGCGGCCGCTCGAGCGGGTCGGGCGTCGCGCACGCCGGTCGGTAGATGCTCCGAGATGCTCCACAGGTGCTCGTGTGCGGAGGAGGTCGTCCTGCTCGGTGCGTTTCGCTGTGGTGACCGGCGTGCTGCTCGATGCCGTGCGGTTGCCCAGGGTGCTGACCGAGGTATGAGCGGCCAAGGGTGACACGGCGTGCACCGTCAGGCCGTATCCGCCGCGGAAAAATGTGGGCCGCCGCCCGCAATTTCTCGTGCGGCGTTCGAAAAGGGGGCGTCCCGCCCCGCATTGCGGTCGGGGCGATTCCGGAGCCTGCCAATCCGAACCGCGGCTGCCGGTGCGCGAGTTCCCGCGCAGCGGCCGTGCAGGCTGTTAGAAAGAAACTCAGAGCGGCTCTCCTTGTTCAGGCGGCCTTCACTTCGACCTCGACGCCAAGGTTCCGCAGACGCCGGAGGAGGCTCTGGGTGACGCGCTGCTTGTCGCGGTCTGGGAGGTACCGGCCGCCGAGGTCGTGGTAGTCCTTCTCGTCGCGGAGCATGAAGTAGGCAGCAGTCAGCATGGAGGCGGCGACCGCCACGATCGCCTTCTTCGGACCGCGCCGGCCCTTGAGGCGTCGAAACTGTGACTGCAGAGAGCTCCCGTTCTTCCGGGTCGCCGCCCACGCGGCCCGCACCAGCGTGGTCTTCAGCCACGGGGTCGCGTGACGGATTCGGGTCGATGACCGGCGCCGCCCGTCGCTCGTCGGAAGGTCCGACATCTCCACCCACATCGGCGACGCTTGGCGCGCCGCCGGTCTCTTGCCCATTGCCATTGACGCCGAACAGGAGGCGCACGACCGGACCTCCTATTCTCAAGTTCGGGTCGAACCGAAACCCTTTGCATGGTGACTCTCTTCGCCGTGGAGCGGTCCGCGCAGGACGGCGGCCCATTCGTCATCGAGGCGACGGTCGCCGGCGACCGTCGCCTCGATGACGAGCGACGTGTCGTCGTCGGCCTGCTGCTGCACGGCGAACAGTGACATCAACCGGTGGTATCGGCCTTTGCGGTCCTCGCCATCAGGTCCGGCATCTGAACAGGTTCTGACAGGATCAAGTTCAGACGTGGGGCCGAGGGGCAGGGTCGGGACCGCGGCCCGCGGGTGTACCAAGTCCGCGGCGCGGTGCGGGGCAGTGATCGATATAGAGTTGCCACCTTCATCGAGTCACAGCCCCTGTTTTGCTGCTTCGCACGCCTCGGACACCGGCAGGTAATTTCCGGCAGTGTCCGGCGCGGCCGTCTGCACGCGGTCAGGTTCTGCGGCATCGGAACCTGCGCCGCTACGGCGTCCGGTCGCCTGCTCGTGCGGCGGCCATCAGGCTGCCTGCATGCCGAACTGGCGACTGCATCGTCCGGCCGCAGATGGCCAGCGTCCCGAATCCTTGCTCCATGCGCGGGCAGTCACGTCCGGAAGGGAGGGGCATGGATGAGAGGAGCACGGTGACGCAGGTCGTTACGGACCTGCCGCCGGACGGCAATGTCGGGACCACGCCACAGTCGCCGTCGGTGGCGTTGGGCGAAGATGGACCGTCGAGGCCGTCTTCGCCGGTGTCGCGCCGAAGTGGGCGTCAACCGCGAGTCAGGACGCAAGCCCCCAACGGCAGGCTGGGCACGCACGGCAGTGGGCGGGCGTACTCCAAACCCGTGGACACATCTTCTCGTCGCTCAGTGGATCGCGCCGTCGTCGTCGCCCTCTGGTGGTGGCGAGGCGAGGATCCGCGTGGCGATCCGCTCGATGACCGAGGCGGTCGCGCTGATTGCCTGCAGGCCGGTCCGGCGGCCGTCGCGCGCCGCTTTCAGAGCCTGCCGGTCTGCGGGCGTCGCCGGGGCCGATGTTCCCACCGACGTCTCGGCGACGACCGCGGCGGCGAGTCGGAGCGCTTCGAACGCAACGTCGATGAACACGAGGACGTCGCGGGCGTCGAGCCGCTCGATGATGCCCCAGCGCCGGTTGCTCGGCCCCCGCGACATCTCGTCGAGGCTCAGCAGCGCCATCCGCGTGTGGTGCCGCATCCGCAGCAGCGCCGCCGAGAGTCCGGGGGCCGTGGGCTGGCCGTCGGCCATCCCCCCGCCCGGAGGCGGCTTCCCCTGCTGGTTGTCCTCATACCACTGCTCCATCGCGTGGCCCAGCCGCTCGATGGCGTCGCGCCGCGCCGCGTCGGTGGTCTCGACCGGGACTGCCGGGTTGATGGCCGCCGCGTCCTCGAGCATCGCCGTCGCTACCGCCAGGGCGTCCGGTTCGTTGTAGATCGCGATGCGTTCGGCGTAGTCGCCGGGACGCTCGCCCGCGCGCGGCTTGACGACCGTGGCGTGGCGCACCTGCTGGATGTTGAAGCCCACCCCCAGCAGCGTGGTCTCGTCGACCCGGTCGGCTCCCAGTGACGCGCTCAGCCAGCCGACCTCCTTCTCCCAGTACATCGCGAGTCGCTCGGTCAGCCGCTCGGCGTGGTCGAGCAGGCTGCGGCCGTGCGCGTCTTGCTGGCCGGCCAGGACCAGCCGGGCGAAGCACTCGGCCCGTCCGGCGGCTCGTTCGTCGTCGTTCCTCGACATTCCGGTTCCTGTCTGGCGTCTGCGGCCGCCCGCGGCGAACAGCGATTCTAGCCTGCTGTCGCTGTCAGTCGCCCGGTGGCGTCTGGATCAATCGAGCTGGTGGGCGACGACCTGTTCTGCACGAACCCCGCCATCCTGCAGCGCGGCATCGACAGCGGCGTCGGCAACTCCATTCTCGTCAAGCTGAACCAGATCGGGACCGTCTCGGAGACCCTGGACACCGTGCGCCTGGCGCAGCGCAACGGCTACGGCGCCTACATGTCGCACCGCTCGGGCGAGACCGAGGACACCTTCATCGCCGACCTCGCCGTCGCCACCGGCTGCGGCCACATCAAGACCGGCTCCGGCTGCCGCGGCGAGCGCACCGCGAAGTTCAACCGGCTGCTGCGCATCGAGCACGAGCTGGGCGACGCGGCGCGGTTTCGCCGGTCTCGGCGGCTTCCGGCAGTCCATGCTGGCCGGTTGAGCCGCTACGGCACGGGCACGAGCGCGAGCGCGAACCATCCCGGGGCTGACGTGACCGCCACGCTGGAGACACTGGTCCGGCGCTTCTACCACGACCTCTGGAACCGGTTCGACTCCACGCTCATACCCGTCCTCCTGACCGAGGACGTGACGCTGCGCGGTGCGCTCGGGCGCCACGCCGCAGGGCACGCGGCCTTCGCAGACTACCTGGAGCTGGTGCGCGGCGCGTTTCCGGATTTCGAGCAGACTGTCGAAGCAGTGGAGGTCGACGCCGTCGGTGGCTCCGCGTTCGTCCGCCTGCGTTGCCGCGGCACGCATCGGGGCGCCCTGTTCGGTCTGCCCGCGACCGGCCGGCGCGTCTCGTTCGAAGGAGCCGCCCGCTTCGAGACCCGCGACGGCCGGATCGCCGACATCTGGCTCTTCGGCGACGTGCACGGTCTGGTGCGACAACTCAGGGCCGAACGGGAACAACCCGAGAGGTGAAGGCAAGCGCGGAAGCAGGGAGGGGAGCGCCGCCTCGACCACGTCGAGACCGCGCCCTCGCCAGGCTCCCGCCTCCAGCCGCGAAACGAGGCTCACGGGCGCCGGGTCAGAAGTCGAAGCCGCCGGCGCCGAAGCCGATGCCGATGCCGGCGCCGAAGATCCGCGACGCGGCGGTGTTGTTGCCCGCCACCACCTGTCCGAAGAACACGTTCAGGTTGACGGTGTCGGTGAGGTTGGCGAGCAGCCGCCCCCCCACGATGTGCGCGTCCTCCTCGAGCCCGGGAAACCGGCTCGGCGAGAAACCCGGGCCGCCGATGTCGATGCCGGACATCGCGTTGACCATTCGGTAGTCGACCCCGAGGGTGACCACGCTCCCGGCCCGGATGAACAGGCCCAGGTTGACGAACATGTCGTTCGGAACGTCGACCGTCTCGCCCGACGCCATGGCTCCGCCCACGGCCTGGGTGTTGACGTCCGTGCTGCCGCGGACCCGGAATCCTACCTCGGCGGAGAATCCCGCCGCGTTACCGAACTTGCCGATGATGAGCGACGTCTCCACCCCGTGGCCGCCGTCTCCCAGCGAGTTGATGTAGCCGGTGTCGTACGCGCCGGCCAGGATCCCGCCGACCCGCACCGCCACGCTCGGCGCGTCGCTGAGCAGCTCGTCGACCAGCCGGAAGGTCAGGGCGACATTGGACTCGAACAGGCCGCTGTAGCTCTCCTGCCCGCCGGAAGGACCGACTCCCCCCTTGACGAAGCTGGATGCAAAGGCCGACTGGATGTCGAAGGCCACGGTCCCCGAGGGGCCCCTTCACCTTCATGATCGAGCCGTCGACCGGCCGCCAGAACTCCCGGGCGTTCTGGTTGGCGTAGGTGAAGCTGATGGTGCCCGTTCCCGGCTCCGCGATCCAGGGCGTGCCCTGGGCGAACGCAGGTTGGGCCGGCAGGCTCGCGAGCAAGGCGGCCCCGAAGACGACGATCACGAACCCTTTATCGTCGTCGAGTGCCGGCCCCCTGCTCCGGCTGACGAGTCAGAGTCCACACGATGGCGGCGATGGCCGCGCCGACGCCGAGCGTGGCCATCCCCCGAACGTCGGTAATGACGGCCAGCATGAGGTAGAAGGTCCAGCCGGCGCCGACCGCGACCGGGCTCCCCGGAAACCAGCCGGCCGACACGAACGCGACGGTCCCGAGAACGACTGGAACGGCCAGAAGAACGCCCGCGACGGCCAGCGCGCTTCCGCGTGTCGGCTTCACCGAAAGCGGCAGACGAAGCATCGGCTTCTCCTCCACCCAAGTGGGCTTTGTTATGGCTCGTCACGCGAGGAGACTATCAGGCCAGACCTGACCTCAACTTCTTTCGCTCTGCGGACAAGGTCGTCCGCCAGG
The DNA here is from genome assembly GCA_958296065.1 of Vicinamibacterales bacterium. Lineage (GTDB taxonomy): Bacteria > Acidobacteriota > Vicinamibacteria > Vicinamibacterales > UBA8438 > WTFV01. The sequence goes on from CATQHX010000015.1 coordinate 155,356, forward strand.
GTCCGCGCGCCGTCTGGGGTCAACTCGATGACTCTGCCCCTGAGCCACAGGCGGATCGTCTTGTCCTGGACCTCCAGTATCGGCTTGTCGAGCCAACCGCCAATGTGCCTGATGGCAAAGAACATCGCCAGCCCAAGGGCGACACCCATGAGAAACGTGATGACAGCCACGGCCCTTCCCTCTACCTGCTCAGAATCGCGTCCATCTTCGCCGCCGCCGCGCGCTGCAGCGCCGGCATGACATGCGCGTAGGTGTTCAACGTCAGACTGATCTGCGAGTGCCCGAGCGTCTCCATGATCCAGGATAGGGTGCGGCTCTTCTTCGTAGAGGTCGCCCTATTCATGGGCTCTCTTGCCCGCGGGTGCGTCTCCCCAGTGGCCATTTCGGGAGGGACACCAAGCAGGTCAGCGCGTACCGGCGTCTTTCCGGCGGCGAGCCGAGCCGCGTCACGGCGCCGAACACCCGTCTGTCAACGGTCGCTGGAAAGTGAAGGCCCCTGGACAGGACGGCGACCACAACATGTAGGGGGCGTATGAGTGGGCATCGTCAGCAAGAGCCAGTCTGGACGAGCCGTGCGCGGAGCCGGCGTCAAGGCCGTCAGCCCCGCGAAGCGGGGGCGGAGCGCAGCGACGCGCCTTGACGCCGGTGAGCACACGCGCAGGCTGTTGGCTTGACGATGCCGCCAGCGACCACAACATCTTGTGGTCGGCCGGAGTCGCGTCTCCTTCAGATCCTCGCGCTCGCCAACACCCGTCGGGTCTTGTCCCCGTCAGGCGCGCTCCCTTCTGGACATTCGCGCGGCGTTCTGGGCGTCCGTCGGTGGCGCCGCGCGCGCCCGCGGTCAGGCCGGCGGATGCCGCGACCAGCGTCGTGCGCCACGCGGGAAGCAAGCCGAGCAGTAACCCCGCAAGAACCGAGATCGCCACGCCGAAGGCCAACACCGAGCTGTCAACCGAGATCTCCTGCAGGCGCGGCAGTTCCTGAGGGCCCCAGCGCACCAGCAGCCGCACGGCCAGCAGGGAGATTGGAACCGAGACGAGGCCGCCTGCCAGACCGAGCGCCATGCTCTCGAGGAAGACCGATCCCGCCAGATGCCCGCGCCGTGCGCCGAGCGCGAACCGGATCGCGAACTCGCTGTAACGCCCATCGGACTTGACCAGAAACAGGTTGGCCACGTTGGCGCAGGCGATCAGCAGCAGAAACCAGACGGCGGCAAGCAGGATCCACAACGTCGCGCCGATGTCGCCGACCAGGTGCTCGCGAGCAGGAACGATGACCGGCCTGAAGCCGGCCTCCGCCAGCGTCGGCGCGGCGTTCTGGTCCGGAAAGACGGCACGCAGATCCGACGTCATGGCGCCGAGCTCCGCCTCGGCCTGCTCCAGCGTGAAGCCGTCCGCGACTCGGGCCACCCCATGTGGAAGAAGTTACCGAGCTGCACGGTCTCGCGGTCGAGCCGCAACGGTCGCCAGAGATCGATGTTGGGCCACAGAAACGTGAAGCTTGGCGGCAACACCCCCACGACCTCCGTTCGCGAGCCGTCGACATCGACGAGGCGGCCGACCACGTCCGGATCGGCGCCGAAACGCGTTCTCCACAGCGCGTCGCTGAGCAGGACCACTGGCTCTGCGTCCTCTCGCTCGTCTCGCTGGCTGAAGGCCCGACCGATACGCGGCGGCGTCCGGAGCATGTCGAAGAACGACGCCGTGACATCCGAGGTCAGCACGCGTTGCGGGTTCTCTGCGTCGGTGAAGCTCGCGTTGCCCATCTGAATCGCTGTCACGCCGTCCAGCGCACGGCTCTCATCGGCATAGAGGAAGTAGAGCGGGCCGGAGATTCTCTCGCTGATGCCACCCCGGCGCCCGCCGAACCCCGGGGCGGCGTACTTGAGCACCACCAGCCGATCGGCGTCGGGGAACGGCAGCGGGCGCAGCAGCACCGCGTTGACGATCGTGAAGACGGTGACGCTGGCGCCGATGCCGAGAGCGACGGTCAGTACGGCGGTCCCCGTGAAGAGCGGATTGCGCACCAGCGATCGAAAGCACCGCCTGGACTCACGGGCCACCGAGCCGACCCATGCGCTGAGCCTGACGTCCCGAACCTGCTCGGTCACCTGGTCGATCCCGCCGAGCTGCAGGCGTGCGGCGCGCCGCGCCGCGTGCGGCGACATCCCCTCCGCGATCTTCTGCTCGGCCAGCATGTTCATGTGGTCGTCGAGTTCCTCTCTGAGCTCCTGCTCGACTTGGTCGCGACGGAACAGACCGCGCAGGAAATAGCGGCATCGGGTTCACCGCGTGGCGAAAAAGACATCTCCAACCTCCTATCTGCTCCACCCGCCGAGCGATCTCGAGGCCGTGGTTGGGCTCGCAGGTCCCCAGCCCGTCGCCCCACTGACGACGGCGATGCCGGCGGCGCCGAGCGAAGCGCGCTGCGTCCGCTCAAACTCGATCCGGGCCCGCTGGTAGTCGAGGGTCGCGCGCAGCTCGGCATCCTGCGCCGTGGCCAGATCGCGTTGCGATTGCAGGACGAAGAAGTTCGTCGACAGGCCGACTTCGAACTTGCTCTCCTCCGCCTGGAGCTGTTCTTCCGCCAGTTCCCGCGATGCCGTCGCGGCCTCGATGCGCTCGCGGATCGACTCGATGCGCAGCGCGGCGTTGGTGACCTCACTGGCAATCCGCAGCTCGATGCGGCGAATCTGCGCGCGGTTCTGCTGCAGCTCCAGCCGGGCCCGTTCGTACGCGGTCCGGTCCGCGCTTCGACCGAGCGGGTAGGTCATCCGCAGCTGGACGCTCCAGATCGGGTAGTCGGCATTGGCGATGCTGTGAAGCGCGTCCCGGTAGCCCCCCGGGATCACGCCGCCGGCGCCGCCGAAGATGTCCTCGAAGCTGTTCCCCGCGGGGAGCAGCCGGGGACCGCCCTGACCGGTCAGTTGGTAGCTGCCGACCAGGTCGAGCGCGGGCAGGGTGCTGTTGCGGAGATTGTCGACGGTCGCCTCGTTGACGTCGAGCTGGCGTCGCGCGCGGGAGATGTCGGTGCGGCGGTCGAGCGCCCCGCGGATCGCTTCCTGCAGATCGATCGGCGCCGCCTCCATCCTCGGCTGGTCCGTGGGGTGGATCTCCGCCTCCCACAACTCCTCCGAGGTGCCCCCCACGATGAGCTCCTTCAGGGCCAGCTCGGAGGTGCGCTGCGTCTCGACAGCCAGCGCCAGCAACTGGCGGCGCGCCGCGGCTTCCGACTGCGCCTGCACGACGTCGATCGGCGCCATCGTCCCGACGTCGACGCGCGCCCGATTGTCCGCCACGAGCTGCTCGGCCAAGGCCAGCGCCTGCCGCTGCACGCCCACGGCGGCGCGCGCGTAGACCAGATCCCAGTAGGCCAGTCTCACGCTGGCGAGCGTGTTGACGACGGTCTCCTCGAGGTCGATGTCGGAGATGTTCCGGTTGATGCGCGAGACGACCAGTTGCGTGCGCCGCGAATCGGTCCGGAAGCCGCGCAGCAACGGTTGCGTGTACTGCAGCGTCATGTTCGCGCCGAAGCTCGGGTTGAAGGTCGAGAAGATGTTGGTCGACTCCCACCGCGAGCTGTCCCAGGTGACGTCGTACCGGCCGCCGCCCCACTTGACCTGCTGTCCGATCCCGAGGTCGTAGCTGCCCCGGTCGTTGACGATGGGCTGGCCGCGAAGCCCGCCGCCGTCGAATATCGAGCGGTTGGGAAGGGTGGCCTGGTTGAGGAAGAAGCCGGACGAGGCGAACGGCAGGAACGCCGCGCCGGCGGTGGCGACCACCATGTCCTGCACGAGCGGGTCGATGCGTTGGACGGCGATGTCGAGGTTGCGTTCGAGAGCGCGCTGGACCGCATCGTCGAGTGTGAGGTCGAAGCGGCGGGCCGGCTGGCCGGACGGAGTCGCTTGCCAGCCGATGCCGGCAACCCTCTCGCCGGCAACCGCGTCGAAGGTCTGGGCGTGCGTCGTCCGCGCCGCCGCCGCAAGCAGCAGACCGGCCATGAGTGGCCCGAATGCGAAGACACGAAGATGAGTAGACACGATCACCCTCCAGTCTGGAAGTCCAACCCGGTAGTGGGGTGTCCTGGGTGTCCCTAGTCGCGGGCCGCGGCGGTGGAATGCGGGCTGCACCTCCCGTCGAACAGGTGAATCTCCCTCCTGGCGTGCTCCGCGTAGCGCAGATCGTGGGTCACCATGCAGACGGTCGAGCCTTCGTCGTGCAGCGCCTGCAGCAGCTCCATCACCGCCTCGCCGTTCTTCGAGTCGAGGTTGCCGGTCGGCTCGTCGGCCAGCAGGATGGACGGCCGCCCGGCCACGGCCCGCGCCACCGCCACGCGCTGCTGCTGCCCCCCGGAGAGCTGGCTCGGCAGGTGCTGCGCGCGGTGGGCCATCTCCACCTTCTCGAGCGCCTCGGTCACCCGTTCGCGGCGTTCGGCCCGCTGCATGCCGCGGTAGGTCAGCGGCAGCTCGACGTTCTCGTAGACCGTCAGGTCGCCGATCAGGTTGAAGCTCTGGAAGATGAACCCGACCTCCCGGTTACGGGTCCGCGCCCGCTCGGCCTGGCTGAGCTGCGCCACCGGCTGGCCGTTCAGCGTGTAATCGCCCGTGGTGGGCGAGTCGAGCAGGCCGAGGATCGACAGCAGGGTCGACTTGCCGCAACCCGACGGACCCGAGATGGCGACGTACTCGCCAGGGTGGATGGACAGATCGACGCCGTCGAGGGCATGCGTTTCGACCTCGTCCGTGTAGAAGATCTTCGAGACGTTCTCCAACTGAATCAGGGCTGACGCTTCGCTCATCTCGACCTCCCTCCCTCCGTTCACAGGTGACCTCGCCCCTTTGCCCGACGCGGCAGAGCGGCCCTATTCGATGCGCACCCGGTCGAACTGATCCCAGGTCGACATGTCGGACAGAACCACCTGGTCGCCCGGCTGCAGACCCTCGAGCACCTCGATCGTGTTGACCGAGGCCCGGCCCAGACTCACACGCACGCGTGATGCGTGCGTACCGTCCTCCTCCACCTTGAACAGGCTGACCACGCTCTCCTCCTGCCCGAACACCGGCCGGCCGACGAAGACGATGTCGTCCATCCGCTCCAACTCGAGGGTGCCGTCCACCGTCAGGTCCGGGCGGGCGCCGCGCGGCAGGGCCCCGTCCAACGCCACGTCCACCGTCACTGTCCCGTTCTCCACCGCCGGGTCGATGCGCGTGACGTGCCCCGGAATGACGCCGTTGCGGGTGTCGATGGTGGCCGACTGGCCGATCTGAACGTCCCTGGCCTGCGTCTCCGCGATGCGCAGCTCGGCCTTGAGCACCGTCGGGTCGCCCACCCGCGCCAGGTTGGTGCCTGTGGTGATGCGCTGCCCTTCGTCGAGCGGCACCTGCTGCAGCACGCCGGGCATCCCGGCCCGCACGTGCAGGTCGGCCATCTGCTGCTGCCGCAGCTCGTACAGCGTCCGCAGGCGGTCCACCTCGGCCTGCTCGACCGCAAGCTGTGCCTCGACGGTGTCGGTGGCCATCTGCAGCCGTTCCTGCTCGAGCGCGTAGCGCGTATCGAACTCCTGCTCAGCCGACTGGGACTGCTGAAGCTGGAGCGACGAGACGAGGCCCTGGGTGAAGAGCTGATCGTCGGCGTCCGCCTGCAGGCGGGCCGTCTTGCGCTGCGCCTCGGTGGTGGCGAGCGTCGCTCGCTGGTCGAGCAGATCGCGCTCCACCTCCACCTGCCGGTTGCTGTAGCGCGCCTCGGCCGCTTCGAGATTCAGCCGCGCCTCGAGCGTGGACTGCTCCAGCTCGGGATTGCTCAGCTCCAGGATCACGGTGTCGGGCGCGACGAGGGCGCCGGGGCGGATGACGATCCGCTCGACGGTGCCGTCGGTGGTGGCCGGGATCCAGCGGATCCGCTCCGGGACCAGGGTCCCGGTGCCGCGCACCTGCCGCACCATCAGGCCGCGCTGCACGGTGTCCAGGTAGACGGTGTCGCGATCGACCCTTGGCGCCGCCGGCTCCAGCCGCGAGACCCCCACCGTGACCAGGGCGACCACGATGAGCGCCGAAACGCTGTAGAGGCTGTGTCGCATCTGCTTCTTCCGGGCGAGATCGGGGCGTGCGATGTCCATGAGGACCTCCTCTCGGTTACGGTTTGCAGGCTGTCAACGGCTTATCTCGGTAAGCAGGGGGAACAAGTCAGTCCCTCTCGCGTGTGCGATGTCACTCCGCGCGGAGCGTCGTCGCCGGATCGACCTGCGTCGCGCGGACCGCCGGCACCACGGTAGCGGCGATGCTGACTGCGCCGAGGACGAACACGACACCGGCGACCGTCCACGAATCGAGCGGTAGCGCGTCGGGCGTCATGCGCCGCAGCGCCACTGTGAAGAGTGCCGCGGCGCCTACTCCCAGCACGCTTCCGGTTGCCGAGAGCACGACCCCCTGGAGCGCGAGGCGAGCCGTGACCCGTGCGCGCGAAGCGCCCAGCGCCAGACGAATGCCGATCTCCTTCGTCCGCTGCGCCACCGTGTAGGCGACGAAGCCGTACAGACCCGCGGCTGCCAGTGTCAGCGCCGCGACGGCGAACAGACCCAGCAGGAACGTGCGGGAGCGCGTCGCGGCGATCGCTGCGCCGACCACCTCGTCCATCGTGCGAATCGCGGTGATTGGAAGCAGCGGATCGGCCTCGCCGATCACCCGCTCGACAGACCGGACCAGACCGGTCGCGCCCTGTCGAGTACGTAGCACCCAGTTCACCTGCAAGAACCCGTGGGCCTCCGCGAGCAGGTCATCCGGCACCTGCTCAACCGGCACGAAGACGGTCGGCCGGGTCGCAGTCACGCCGCGCGTTCGTACGTCTCCGAGAATGCCGACGACTTCGCGCATCTGGTCGTCCACTTCGCCGGCAGTCATCTGCAGGCGTGTGCCGAGGACGGCCCGGCCCCCGAACCGGCTGGCGAACATCTCGTTGACCAGCGCCACCGGTGGTGCGGCGGCGCGGTGGTCGGCCGCGCTGAACGCCCGGCCGGCCACCAGTGGAATCCGCAGGACATCGAGATAGTCGCCCGCGACGTAGCGCCAGTCCGCTTCCGCGGGCTCCATCCGGTTGTCGGGTCTCTGCAGCAGCAGCATCTGCAGACCACGCTCGACCGGCAGGTTGTTCGCCACGGCGGCAGCCTCGACCCCGGGCAGCTGCGCCAGTTCCGTCAACGTGCGCCGATAGAGTGCCGCAACGGCGTCGCGTGACCCGTAGGCGGGTCCTTCCAGCGACGCGCGGGCCGTGAGCACGTTGGCCGGATCGAACCCGAGATCCGACGTGCTGAGTCCGGCGAACGTACGCAGAAACACGCCGGCGCTAACCAACAGCATCGTGCAGAGCGCGACCTGGGCGACTACCAGCGACCGCCGCATCCAGGACGCGTGGGCCGTGGTCACGCTGCGCGACTGGCCAGCGCGAAGTGTGTCCGCAGCTTCGCTGCGCACTGCCAGCGCGCCCGGCAACAACCCGAAGAGCACGCCGGACAAGACCGCGATCGCGACCGCCCCGAACAGTACCGGCCCATCGACGGTGATGTCCCAGATCGCAAGGCGCGGCCGTAGCGCGACCAACCCGGAAACGCCCGTTGCCGCGGCCAGGGCGCCGACCGCCCCTCCGGCCGTGGCCAGCAACACGCTCTCGGTCAGGAGCTGCCGAAGCAGCCGCCCGCGAAGCCCGCCGAGCGCCGCCCGGAGGGCCAGCTCCTGCCGGCGTCCCACGGTGCGGGCCACCTGCAGCCCCGCCGCGTTGGCGCAGACCAGCAAGAGGATGGCGCCGACAGCGGCGGTCAGGAACCAGACGAGGCCGCCGGTCCCGGCCGCAACGGACTCATGATAAGACTGCACGTCGAGCCGTGCTTCGTCGCGCGGGTCCCGCAGGTCGGCGTGCAGGTCAGTGCTTGCGGCCCGCAGCTCCGCCTGCGCTTGCGCCGGAGTCCATCCCGCCCCGAGCCGGCCAATCAGCCGATAGTTCTGGTCGCCCCCGCTGGGATCGGGGCGGAACGGCGTCCAGGCATCCGCCTGTTCGAACGACCAGAAGCCCGACGGCATCACCCCGATGACCGTGTGGGGCCGGCCACCGAGCCGTACGACCTGACCGATGATGCCGTGATCGCCTCCGAAATGACCGGCCCAGACGTCGTGGCTGAGCACCACCGTGGATGGAGCGACCTCATCGTCGCGCGAGAAGGCCCGTCCCAGCCGTGGCGCGACCTCGAAGACCTGGAAGTAATCTGCGGTCACCTCGACTCTGGAAATGAACGTCGACCCGTGTTGGCTGACGAGGTTGATCCCCGGGCTGATGCCGATGCCGGCGAGCGCCTCGAAGGCCTTGCTGCGGTCGCGAAGAACGGCGACGTTTCGTTGTGGGTGGAACTCGTTCGCTCCCCTGAACCGGGAGTCGTGGCGAACCACGCTCACGATCCGATCCGGCTCCGGGAATGGCAGCGGGCGAACGAACACTGCGTTGATCACGCTCACCATCACGGTCGCCCCGCCGAGGCCGAGACCCAGGACGAGGACGGCCGAGATCGCGAACCCGGGGTTCTTGGCGAGCGTGCGGGCGCCGACCCGAAGGTCCTGCCAGAAATCGGCCAGGAGCCGTTGCCACCGTTGCTGCCGTTCCCACGACTGATCGATGTCCACACATGCCTCCTTGACCTCCGCGTAGTCGCCGAAGCGCCGCTCGGCCTCCGCTCTGGCCTCGGCCGGGCGGTGGCCTTCGCGCACGAGCAGCTCGACAAGCTCCCCCAGGTGATGGTCGAGCTCCGCATCGACGTCTGCGGAAGCGTCGGATCCCCAGAACCGGAGATAGCGCCGCCACATCGGTGTTCGCCCCATCTGCAGACCTCCGCTAGACAGCTTCCGCCGCCCGCAGCACCTTGCCGATGGCCGCCGCGAATGCCGCCCATCCCTCGGTCTCGCTCTGGAGCCGAGCTCGGCCGCGCGACGTCAGCCGGTAGAGCTTCACCTTCCGGTTGTTGTCCGAGATCCCCCATTCGGACTCCAGCCAACCGCGCCGCTCCATGCGGTGCAGCGCCGGGTAGAGCGAGCCTTCCTCGAGTTGCAGCTCGTCATCAGACGTCTGCTCCAGCCAGCGCGCGATGCCGAAGCCGTGGCGAGGACCGCCACGCAGCGTCGTCAGGATCAGCAACTCGACCGTGCCCCGCAACATCTCCGGATTCCGCTGGACCATGCCTTACCTCTCCCTTTCTATCTATGCATACGTTGTCTAAGTATAGACGGTTCCCATGGACTGTCAAGGTATAGGGGCGGCACCCAACCCGGCGAGGTCAAACGAGGTCGGTGACGACGGAGTCCGCCTAATCCATCCGCAGGGCGGCGAGCGGGTCGACGCGGGCGGCGCGCCGCGCGGGCAGATAGGCGGCGCCGGCAGCCACGAGCAGGAGCAGCGCCGACACGGCGGCCAGCGTTGCGGCATCGAACGGGGCGATGTCGACGAGCAGGCTGCCGAGGGAGCGCGAGACGAGCAGGGACGCCAACAGACCGATCGAAACACCCGTGCCGGCCAGACCGATCGCCCCGCGGACGATCATCCCCACGACGTGGCGGGGTTCGGCTCCCATCGCCAGACGCAGGCCGATCTCGCGGGTCCGTTGCGCCGTGGCGACCGCGATCACGCCGTAGATGCCGAGGGTGGCCAGCACGAGGGCCGCCACGCCGAACAGCGTCAGCAAGGTCGTGGTGAACCGGCGCGCCGCAAGCGTGTCTGACAACAATTGCTCGACGGTGGCGACGCTGTAGAAGGTCTGCAACGGGTCGGCGTCCCAGACGACATCCTGGATCGCCGCGACGCTGGCCCCCGGATCCCCGGCTGTCCGCACGACGTAGGTCATCGAGCCGTCCGGGACCTGCGCGTGCGGGACGAACAGCTCCGCGCGCGGGGGAGTGTCGTAGCCCCCGGGGCGGATTTCGCCCACGACGCCGATGATCTCCGCGTCGATGTCTCCCCTGAACACGACGGACAAGGACACGCGCCGGCCAACCGGGTCCGTATCCGGCCAGTGCTGCCGCGCCAGCGCCTCGTTGATGACAACCACGGCCGGCTGTTCTGCGTCGTCGCGCGCGTCGAACCAGCGGCCCGCCCGCAGAGGGATACCCATCGCGTCCAGGTACCCGGGCGTCGCGGTGGAGACGGCGGCCGACGGCTCCTCGCCGGGTGGAAACGGCGGCCGGTCATCGAGCTGCAGCAGTCTCTGCCTGGTGACGTCGGCCAGTCCCAACGGGAAGGCCGATACCGCCCCGGCGGCGGTGACGCCCGGCAGCGCGCGGATGCCGTCGAGGGTCTCGCGAAAGAAGTTGGCGGTGGCCGCCAGCCCGTCGTCGCGGTAATGAAACACCTGCAGCGTCACCGTGTTCGCCGGGGCAAAGCCCAGGTCGACGTTCACCAGGCGCACGAAGCTCTGCAGGAGCAGGCCCGCGCCGACGAGCAGCACCAGCGCCAGGGCGACCTCCGTCGTCACCAGTACCCGGCGCAGCCGCTGCTGCACCGCGTTGGCGCCGGTGCGCTGGCCGCGGAGCAGGTCGTGCACGTTCTGCCGGACCACGTGCAGGGCGGGCGCCATCCCGCACGCCAGGGTCGTAACGCCGACGAGGCCGGCGGTGAACCCGAGGAGCCGCGGATTCATGGCGACCTGCCCCAGACGCGGCACGTCGGCCGGCATGAACGCGGTGATCGCCTCAAGCGAGGCGGCCGCGAAGGCGAAGCCGCCGGCGCCGCCCAGGGCCGCGATCACGGCGCTCTCGGTCAGCAGTTGCCGCAGCAGGCGGCCGCGGCCGCCGCCGACCGCCATCCGCACCGCAAACTCGGGAGCGCGTCGCGTGCAGCGGGCCAGCATCAGGTTCGCGACGTTCACGCACGCGATCAGCAATACGAAGAGCACCGCGCCCTGCAGCAGCAGCAACGTCGGCCGCACCGCTTCGACCTGCCGTGCCTGCAGCGGGATGACCCGCGCGCCGACATCCGCGTTCGTGCGCGGGTGCTCCTGGGCGAGCCGGGCCGCGACGGCGTCCATCTCCGCCTGTGCTTCGGTCCGCGTCACCTCCGAGCGCAGCCGTCCGATCACGTGCCACCAGCCGGGGCCGCGGCTCGAGGTCTCGTACTCCGAGAACGTCTTCGGCAGGAAGAAGTCGCGTTCCCCGCGTCGCTCGAGGCCCAGCTCGAAGTCCGGACCGAGCACGCCGATCACGGTGTACGGCTCGCCTTCCAGCACCAGCGAGCGCCCGATGATGTCCACCTCGCCCCCGAAGCGCCGCTGCCACAGACCGTTGGTCAGGACGATGACGCCGCTGCCCGGCAGGTACTCCTCCGGCAGGAACGTGCGACCGTGGACAGCGTTGACGCCCAGCATCTCGAAGAAGCCTTCCGAGACGAGCGATCCGGTGAGTATCTCCGGCTCGCCTGCGCCGGTGAAATCCAGCGACCAGGGTTCTATCGCCGTCACGCGTTCGAAACTCCGGACCCGATCTCGCCAGTCCAGGAAATCCGCGGGACCGACCGGCACGGGACGGTTCCCATCGTCCGGATCGGTCTGCCAGAGCGTCACGAGCCGCTCCGGGTCGGAGAAGGAGGGCGGCTGGAGAAGCACGGCGTCGACGACGGAAAAGATGGCCGTCGTCGCGCCGACCGACAGCGTCAGGGTCAGCACCGTGGCCGCCGCGAAACCGGGATGCCGGCGCAGCAACCACAAACCGTGGCGGACGTCCCGGAGCGCCGCCTCCACAGATGCTCCGAAACGCGACGCGCGGACGTGGTCCCTGGTCGACGTCAGGCCACCGAGGGCCGCCAGCGCCTGCCGGCGGGCTTCCGCCGCCGGCAGGCCGTTAGCGCGCCGCACCTCGATCTCCCGCGCGAGGTGATGCTGCAGCTCGTCGTCAAGCTCGCGGTCCGCCCGGTCGCCGTCGAGAAGCACTCGCAACCGAGCTCGCCACGCGTACAGCCACCGCTCCCAGGACATGCCTCACACCTCGGTCAGGCGCACGACGTGGGTGATGGCCTGCGACAGCCGCTCCCAGTTCGCGGCCTCCTGCCTGAGGTAGCGGCGTCCGGGCGGCGTCAGCGAGTAGATCTTCGCGCGCCGGTTGTTCTCGGTGTTCCGCCACTCCGCACTGATCCAGCCCTGCTGCTCCAGCTTGTGCAGCGCCGGGTAGAGTGAGCCGTCGCTCACCTGCAGCGCGTCGTTCGAGACCTGCTTCAGGCGCTGGCCGATGGCCCATCCGCTTCGCGGCTCCAGGTCGAGGATCTTCAGAATCAGAAGATCCAGCGTCCCCTGGACGAGGTTCGATGGCTTGCTCATCCCTGACCACTCCTCCCGGTTGCTCGATACCGGTGCTTACTCGGTGCGGTTCCGGAAACGGCGGCGGCAGCAGAACCGCGTCGACGATCGAGAAGATGGTCGTGGTCGCGCCGATCGCGAGCGCCAGGGTCAGCACCATCGTCGCCGCGAAGCCGGGCTCCTCGGCGCAGCAGCCGCAGGCCATAGCGGCCATCCTGGAAGAGCTGCTTCAGGGTGGCGCCGGAGTGGGTTACCCTCTCCCTGCCCTCCAACATCGCCTGACCCACGCCCGACCGCTTGGTCATCGGATGCTCCTCTCGGTTACCGGGCAAGGTACCATAACTCCCCTCGGTAAACAAGATGAACAGGCGTCGGATCTCGGCGCGCTGTGCGGGCGTGATCATCGTCCCTCCTTGTGCGGTCGGGAAGAGCTTTCTCGCTTGTGCATTCGTCGAGCGGGCATGCCGCCGCGGCTTCACCGCGCGCTACCTCCGCATGCCGCGCCTGCTGCACGAGCTGGCCGTCGGCCGCGGGGACGGCTCCTATACGCGACTGCTCACCCGTCTGGCGAAGCTCGACCTGCTCGCCATCGACGACTGGATGCTGGCGCCGCTGCGCGACACCGAGCGGCGCGCGGTTCGCGCGGTCGGCCTCGACCTCAGCCGACGCTCGTCGAAAGCACCGTACTCGCCGTCACTCGAGCAGGTGGTGGCCGAGGCGGACCGACAAGTGGCGCGCGAGCGGCGGGAGCCCGATCGTCATCCGCCGCGCTCCGAGGCGGCTCCCATGACACACACAAGGCCGGCGAGACGGCCCCTCCACCGAGTCCCGCCACCGACGCACGGTCGGCCGGCTACGGCGTCGACCGGTCCGGGAACCTGGAGTCTTCCCGGCCCGCGGCGGACATCCCGGCGACCGGCCCTGAGACGTCTGTGCTCGGTGCGAGGACCGCTCGGTGCGCAGGCGTTCGGGGGCATTGCACTCGGCGCGTGCTGCCAGCCTTTGAAGTCGCTGTACTCGGCGGGTTCCTGAAGAGGGGGCGTCTGTGTGCGTGCAGGGCGCTGTCGGTGGTCCTGGCGTTACCGTCTTGAAACACGCGCCGCACTGGGCTGGAGTTCAGTAAAGATGCCCTGCTCGGTGTGGACTCGGTCCCTGATCGGCGTGCTGCTCGGTGCGGTCGCCCGAGTAGCGCACTGCCTGCTGGCCCGGGGCTGTTGCTCTCGGTGCGTGCGGACGGGCGTCGGCCCGGATTCCGATGCGCGCCGCCGTGTGCGCGCTTGCCGGCGTTGACGGCAAACCGCCGGGTGCGCCCCTTGAGGCGGTATCCGGTTGCGTGCCGCCTCGCTCCCGAGAGACGTTCAGTTCAGTGCGGGCAACCTCGGGCGGCTGTGTGCGGAGGAGGTCGAGCTGCTCGGTGCGGCCGCCGCGCTGACCGTCGTGGTGCTCGATGCCGCTCCTCAAGGACGTTGGCGTCGACGATGGCCTCGGCGGTCACCAGGTCGTGATGCTGCAGGATCGCGATCCCCTCGATGCGGCTGGTGGCCGTCAGGGTCATGCCGGGCAGCCTCCGGCAGTGTGGCCCGCGGTTCCTGCTCGGCTCCTGTGGGCCTTGCGTTCTGCTCGGTGCAGGGTCACTGAGGGACCGGCCGCGCGCTGCGAGTCGACGAGGTCACGGTCGATGCGGGCACGCATGTGCGCGAGGCGATTGACGAGGCCGTCGTCGATGACCATGCGGAGCGCCTCGGCGAGGGCGTCCGGTTTCCTGCCGTGGTCGTTTCCGCGACGGGCTCGCGCTGCTGCCTTGCCGACATCTCGACTGGCTCGGCCACGCTGCAGAGGTCACCCTTCACAGCCCGCGGCGCCTGCGGCGGTCACCCGAAGACGCGCCGTTGCGCCCGGCCGGCGCGTGGGTCAACCGGACGTCTCCGGCGGATTACAGAATTACTGACCCGCGGGTCAGTAAGGACAGTGACGGAAAAACTACGTTGCCACGTTCGCGGGCGCGAGCCCTGCAATCACGGGCCTGGGGCGTCACGCCAGTTGGCAAGTTGTGTCGGCGAGCGGCCGCGCATCGGGATCAAGGAGGAGTCGCTCACGGCGTACGAGTTGAGCTGCACGGGAACGTTCGGGGGAAGGACGACAGCCGGAGCAGCCGTCTACCTCAACCGGCGCGACGACCCGATCAGCTTCGTGCCGCTGCCGCCCGACGCCGAGCCCTACACCGCGCAGAACCCGCCGCCCGGTTGGCTGCTTCCGCCGCAGACCCTGACGTTCATGGCGTTGGCCGGGGTCGTTCTGCCGCGGACCGCGTTCACGTACGTCAACTTGGGGCCGACGCAGCAGGTCGGCGCCGAGCTGTGGGTCGACCGGCGGATCTCGCGCTCGGCGTCCGCCTGGTTCAACTACTCGTGGCAGGACGAGCCGCGGATCCTGGACTCGGACAACCCGTTCCTGCCCACTGAGCTCAGCCTGCCGCCGACCCACCGCGTCAACGTCGGCGGCTCCCTGAACGGGTCGCGGTTCCTCGGCAACGTGTCGGTCAGCGCCGCGTCCGCCGCGTTCTGGTCGGACGTGTTCACGCCGGAATTCCACGGCTACTCGGATGGCTACACGATGGTGAACGGCAGCTTCGGGATGAAGTGGAGCGACGGCGCGATCACGACGCTGGTCAAGGTGACGAACCTGTTCAACCAGAGCATCCAGCAGCACATCTTCGGAGACATCCTGCGGCGCACCGTCGTCGGCGAGGTGCGGTTCAGTCTGTAGACCGGACGCAGCGCTGCGCCGCATGGAGTGCCACTACAACCTCCAGCATGGCGTCGCTGTCGCGACCGGCTTCGTGGTCCAGCAGGCCCAGCAGGCGCCCGCCCAGATCTCCGACGACGCGGGCCTCCGCGAATTTGCTGGCGCTGATCTGAACCGCGGAATCGTAGATGGCGAAGACGAAGGACAGAGAAGGGGGCCTTTCTGCTTGCCATGTCCATGTAGGCATCACACCGGCGGCGCCGGGAGCTTGGCCCGAAGGGAATCGGTCCTGGTCACGGTGACGATCTTCCGGACGCTCGCCGCTGGGAATGTCATCAACGGCAATCCGTCTTGGTCATGGAACACCAGCAGGTCGTCCTCGGTCGCGACGCGGGCCGCTTTGACGAGGGTGTGTGGCCCGTCTCGCCGCTTGACCACAAACAGCATCACCCGTCCAGGTCGGCGCGCCTGGACACGGTTGTCCCGGCGCGGCAGCACTTCCACAGCCACCGCCTGGAGCCGGGCGGCGCGTGGGTTGCCAACGCCTTGGCGCCGACGGCGCCGTGCCAGTCCCCGCGCGGCACATCCCATGCGTGGTCAACGAGGAACTCCGCTGCCGCGACCGTTTGCTCATGCACGCCCTCCGCGCTGAGGATCGCCCGCGCCGCCGCGACGGCTCGAACCACGCTCGGTCGCTTTCGCATTGCGCGCGGTCAGTTTCGCGGGCATCGAAACCTGCCGGTTGACCGTCAGGTTTCCCGGCCGGCTGCGAGGGACGGGCGGCCGGGTCGGCGGGCATCGGCGTCGCCGCCTGCACGCGGCCAGGGTCTGCGGCATCGGAACTTGCCGGTTGACCGTCAGGTTTCCCCACCGGCTGCGAGGGACGGCGCCATCGAGTCGGCGAATGCGCCGGTCGCGCCGCATCGCGTGTGTCCGTTCGGTGCGGCGCCGGCAGAGGACACGTTGGGCACGCCGAGGCGGCGGGAGTGTAAAGGACGGCGGCCAACCCGGGGTGGCATTCGGCCGTCGTTCGCGGGGTCGGCCGCCCGTCGGCGGGCACCTGCACGGTGTTGTCCGACCGTGCTGCTGGTTACTCGTCCTCGTCGCAGCGCGCCGGCTCGCACTCGGCCGGCTCAGGACGCGCGGCCGGCCGGCGTGAGTGCCGCCACGCTGCCCGCAGCCGGCGTGGGCTGCAGGGCCAACTCCAGCAGCGTCGACCCGCGTCACGTAGTCGACGGCGACCACGCGCCGCAGGTCGTCGCCGAGATCCTCATCGACCTGCTTGCGGTTGCGCTGCGCCAGGAGGACACGGCGCAACCCGCCGCGGTGCGCGGCCAGCACCTTCTCGGCGATGCCGCCGGCTGGGAGCACCTGTCCACCGAGGGTGACCTCGCCGGTCATCGCCACGTCGTCGGTACTGAGCCGACGCCGCGCGAAGGCGGAGACCAGCGCGGCGGCCATCGTCTCGCCGGCCGAGACGCCCTCCTTGGGGACCTTCGTCCAACTGCACGTGCAGATGACGCCGGTGTCGCGCTGGAAGGCCGGGTCGAGGCCGTAGCGTGCGGCGGTGGCGCGCAGCCACGACAGCGCGGTGCGCGCCGACTGCCGCAATGACCTCGCCCTGGTGCCCGATAAGGACCAGCGCCCCGCAACCGGGCAGGCGGCTGGCCTCGACGTCGAGCACCTCGCCGCCGCCCTCCGCCGTGCGGCACAGCCCGGCGGCGACGCCCGGCCGCCCGTTTACGGCCGGCGGCCTCAACGTTCGGCTCGGCCGGCGCGCCGAGCATCTCGGCCAGGGTCTGCGGCGTGACCTCGACCGGGCCTCGTTTCCCTCCGCGCGTCGGCGCACCAGCTTGCCCCACAGCTCGCCGAGCGCTGGCCGCCGCTCCAGGACGGACCCGCGAGGCCGCTACGGCGTCTGGCCGCCGGCTCGTGCGGCGGCCGGCGGCTGCCTGCATGCCGAGCTGCCGATTCCATCGGCCGGCGCAGATTGCGGTGACGCCGGTCGATGCAAACAACGGGCGCCAGGCGAGGATGACGGGACCACGCCACACTCGCCGTCGGTGGCGCTGGCCCAGGATGGACCCCGCCGGCGTCGAGACCGTCTTCGCGCGCGTCGAGCAGGCGATCGCAGACTCGCTGAACACCGTCAAGGCGATCGAGTGGCGCGACGGACTCAAGGCGGTAGCGGCGGCGGTGCTCGATCGGCACGATATCCGGGCGGCGGCGGCGCGGGCGGTGGCCGAAGTCGAGCGGTGGATCGCCAGGCAGGCGCGCTCCCCCACGTCCGGAAGGCAGGCCGCCGAAGACGGAAGGGAACCAAACCTGGGGCGGCGACCCACATTTCCGCAGACCACATGTCTGCCAGTTTCCGGGGCCGGTACACTCGGTGCGTACTGGCAGTTGTCGCGGGCGTTGCACTCGGCGCGTGCTGGCAGGTTGCTCCGGCCGTTGCACTCGGTGCGTTCCTGCCGACAGGCGTCTGCGTGCGTACGGAACGCTGTCGGCGGTCCGGCGGGACACTCGGCGAGTTCAGGAAAAGCGTGGTGCTCGATGTGGACTTCGTCCGGATCGGGCGTCGTGCCTGGTGGGGTCGCCCCCCGGGCCGCGTTCGCAGCCGACCGTCGCGCCAAGCGGTTGCTGATCTTTTCCTCTCGGTGCGTCTGCCGATCCGTAGCCGCTGTCGTCCCGATCCGCGGTCCGGCTGTGGCGCCTGGCAGGCAAAGGCCGAGCCATGCGGCGCGTTCCTGAAGATGAGCGTCTGTGTGCGTGGCAGGGCGCTCTCGGTGGTCCTGGCGTACCGTCCGAAACGGCGTCGCGCACCGGGTGCGTTCAGGCAAGTGTCCTGCTCGGTGTGGACTCGGTCCGGATCGGCGTGCTGCTCGGTGCGGTCGCCCGAGTAGCGTACCGCTGGGTGCCCGGGGCGGTTGGTCGATGCATGCGGACGGCGCGGCGGCCCGGATCTTCCATCGATGCGCGCCGCCGTGTGCGCGCTCACCGGCATGGTCGGTGCTGCGCTGTGTGCGCCGGTTGACGGCGGCCATCCGCTTGCGTGCCGCCTCGCTCCCGATCGGCGTTCAGCTCGGTGCGGGCAACCTCGTGCGGCCGCGTGCGGAGGAGCTCGTCCTGCTCGGTGCGACCGCGTTGCTGACCGGCGTGGTGCTCGATGCCGCTGCTCGAGGACGTTACGGACCACAAGTCCTGCTCGGCGCCAAGCCCGCCCGGTGCGTGCCGGTTGCGCGTTGCGCTCGGTGCGTCTTCCCGTTTGGTGCGCGCCGTCAGTGCACGGCTTCGGACGGTTCGAGGACCTCGATGGATGCGGCCAGCCGGTCGATCGTCGCCTGGTCGACGTCCTCGGCGACTTCCTGGTCGGCGACCGGCGGCGGTCTGCAGAAGCTGTCCGAGGCGCACGAACAGCGCCAGGCAGACGGGTCTGCGCTTCGCCGGCCTGATCCGTGTCATCGAGCGGGCAGTCGAACTCGCAGCTGCTCTTTCCCTTCCTGGTGGCGCGGCAGGTCCGCACGACGAGCTTCCCGTCGACCCGGCGGCTGATGGCGTCCATGATCTCGTTCGGGGAGTCGCTCGGTGTCGGTCTTGTCGATTGGGTCTCGTCCAGGTCGAGGGACTCCATGGTGGCGTAGTGGTCCAGCATGGCGAACAGCGTCCGCTTCGGGACAGCGGCCATCCGTGGTTGGGATCTGCGCGCGGGCTCTCGCCGCCGCCGCAGCTTCCCGGCCGCGTCGCTCTCGCCGAGCAGGTAGTCGGCCGCTGCTTTGGCCGAGCCGATCCCGCGGGCGATGCACTCGACGTGTACCGTCCGGCTCCCGGCCGACGCCGGCGAGCTTGTCCAGCGTCCGCGCGACGCCATCCAGCGCGACGTGTCGCCCGGCAGGGCAAACCGGGTCGCTTCGCCCGGAACGACACGGCCACCGCCCTGCGCCGGCTCGCCTGCCACGTCCCGGCTGATCGACGGCTGCACGCGCGAGCCAAGGGTGCATCATCAGCACGCGCGCGTCAACGCGATCTGCCGGCGGGTGGCGCGCCTGCTGCGCGAGGGCCTCGCGTGACCCGGACGGAGGGACCGCGAGACCGTCGCCGCGTGACTGGACGCGGCGCCGTCCGCAAAAGGCGACGCCGGGCCGGCTCGGAGTGCATGGGTCCCGGTGAGCCGGCCGACGCGCCGGCGTGGAGAACCGAGGCGCACAGGTTCGCGTCCCTGCTGCGGTCAGTTCCCCTTGGCCTTCTCCGCCCGTCGTGCGGCCCAGTACTTCCGCATCCGCTCGGCCACGGCCCGGCGCTGCTCCTCGGTCATCGCGCGCTTGCGCCTCCCGACCGCCTTGACCGCCTTCTTGCTGCCGCGCCGGGCGCTCGGCGCGGCAGCTCCTTCAATCGCTTCGATGGCGCGCTGGATGGCGACGAGCTGGCTCTTGAGCGAGCGTTCCTCGTTGCGCAACGCGTCCAGGATTCCGCTCCTCGACATCGTGAAATGCTCCCTGCAGGGCGAGCCGCCGCCGCATCGCGCCGGTCGCCGAAATGCACGAACGGCCGCCGCCGAGACCGACGGGGCCGCTACCGACCCCACGCGCCGGATTCGGCGTTCCACGCCGGCCAGTCGTCACGCCAGGGCAACCCCGGCAAGCCCGCGCGCCGGCCCCGCACGACAGCGGCCATTCGCCGACTCTTCCGAGCCGTACCGCTCGCACAGGGCCAGGAACCTGTCGACCCACGGCAGCGTGTCGTCGTGTCGCATGCCGCTGTCCCGCTCGTCAGCCTGCATCAGCCGGCCCGGCCTTGCAGGGCCGGCTGATGCACTCGAGTCAGGCCGCGAAGCGGGTCGCCTGCCCTGCGCTGCGCGCCGGGTGAGGTTCCCGCAGCGGCGCACATCCGTTGTGTGCCCTGCCCTGTGCCGGCGGTGGGAGCTCGTCGGCGTCGACGATGTCCGCGGTAGCTTGTGCGAATCGCCGCCAGCCGCCCGGCGGCTTCGCACCACCGCCGGGTCGACGCGTCATCGTGCCGGTTCGTCGATGGCTGGCCGGAAAGGCGGCCAGGTGACCGCCTTTCCGGCGCCCCCGCACCGCGGTCCTGCAGCAACCGGTGCGCCGGCGCAGGCTCGATGCGCGGTCCCCGCGGTCGAGCCCGAGCGATGACGCGGGCGGGCGTGCGCGGGAGTGATGGAACGTATTTGCTGGGTGCCGGGGCGTCGCTCGATGCGTGGCCGTGGCCGCAGGCAGCACAGCACGGGGCTGGAAGAAGACGCCCGCCTGGCGTCGGCGTTGTCCGCCGCGGCGGTTGCGTCTTCGGCGCTACCAGCGCAGGCAGGGATCGCCGAGTCCCGACAGGTCGTCGAGCAGGGGGACGGGGTGGTCGTCGTCGGGCGCACCGGCATCGGCCTGGTCGGCATCGATGCCGTCGAGCAGCGTGCACAGCGCGACCTCGGCGGGGTTGAGCGCGTGTGTGAGGAGCCAGTCGCGCCGCTTGCGGCAGGCCATGCAGCGGGTGCTCTCGGGCCAGATCACGCGGCCGCAGGTGCCGGCCTCCAGCGGCAGGTCGACGCCGGGACACAGCTGCATGTAGTTGAGGTCGCTGCGGTAGCGGCGCATGTTCTCGCGGTTGGCGATGCGCTTGCGCAGGCGCCGCAGCGCGGCGCGCTGGTCCGGGCGCAGCAGGTCGATGAGAGGCATCAGGTTTCCTCCGCAGATAAAGGGGGAATGGCCCGAGCAGGGCCGGGTGAAGCGGGCCGGCAGGCCCGAGGCGTTGGCGGACGTGGGGTCGGCGACCGGCGGCGTGGGGCGAGGCGCAGCATGCCGAAGCGCTGCCTTGCCCGCCCGCGTTCCGCCTGTCCGGCCGCGTCCGCTCTGCTTGATTCTCGCCCGCTGCCG
Source organism: Vicinamibacterales bacterium (assembly GCA_958296065.1). Lineage (GTDB taxonomy): Bacteria > Acidobacteriota > Vicinamibacteria > Vicinamibacterales > UBA8438 > WTFV01. The sequence goes on from CATQHX010000015.1 coordinate 176,292, forward strand.
CTCTCCTCCCGGGTCCCGTGGTGCCGCGCGCCGACTCGGGGAGGCGCGCCGGCCCGGCAGCGGCGTCGGCGTGGTGTCGGTGGGGGCGGCTTGCCCGGCCCGATGCGAGGCGGGCGGGCGGGGCAGACTTGAAGGAGTCGAACAGCAGGTGCAACGGGCCGAAGTCGCCGGTTACGACCTCGACGTGGCAGCAGGCGGCATCGCGCCGAGCAGCATGTCGTCGAAGTCGAGCCCGTTCATCCGGTCCAGCGCCCCCTGGGAGGCGGCGGCCAGCTGCGCGTTGCGCGCGGCGTGCTCGTCGCCGACCAGCGTCGGGCCGTCGGGTGCGGTGACCGCCTCGCGCTGGCAGTCGTTCAGCTGGCCAGAAGGCGTTCGTGCTCTTCGGGGGTCGGTGACGGGACGGTGGTGGGCATGACGGTACTCGGGTGCCTCGCAGCGTCGCTACGGGGTGCTGTCGGATGCGCGGCCGCGAGGCGCCGGCTGTCGCGCCTCACATGCTGCGCGACGGGCCGCTGCGTTGCTGGTCGACCGAGGCGGCGTAGCCGCGGGCCGGGCTCGGCGGCCCGCGGAGGAACAGCTTCGGGCGGAGGAGATCAAGTTCGAGGTCGGGCTGTCGACCAACTACCTGGTCGTCCAGATGCAGCGCGAGCTGGCCGCCGCTCAGGAGCTGGAGCGGCGCGCGATCCTCGACTACCAGCGCGCACCGATCGAGTTCGACCGCGCGCAACGCGCGTCGCGCGCCAGTCCCGGCGTGACAGTGGTCGTCGGCGGACCATAGCGCCACGATCCCCTGACAGCCAGCCGGTCATGAAGGCGGCCGGCAGACCAGCGCCCGCGGCGTCGAGGCGTGCGGATCCGCGCTCGGCCGCCGTATCCGGGGCTTCGCAGGACTCGGGGCGAATCGGCGCCTCGGCGCGAGGTCGGGCGAGACCGTCCGCCGGATCCTGGCCGGTGTCATCTGCGACGCGAGCAGGCGGCGCCGGATCAGGTCGTAGAGCGGCGCATGCGCCGGGTACAGCCCCTCCGCCCCGGCAGCCGGGTCCGTGGGCCGGATCGCCTCGTGCGCCTCCCGCGAGCCTTCCTTCGACTCGTAACGCGGCGGCTCGTCCGGCGCCGCCCCGGCCCCGAAGGCCGCCGTCAGCCAGCGCCGCGCCGCCTCCTGCGCCTCGGGAGCGACCATCACCGCGTCCGAGCGCATGCAGGTGATCTTCTCCGCCTCGTAGAGCTTCTGCGCGATCGCCATCGTGTCGGCCACCGACAGCTTTCAGCAGCGACGAGGCGGCCTGCTGCAGCGTCGAGGTCGTGAACGGCGGCTGCGGCCGCTGCGACGCGTCCTTCTGCTCCACATCGTCCAGGGTCACCGCCACCGACGCGAGGTGCGCCGCCAGCGCATCCGCCTCGGCGCGTTCGGCGAGGCGCAGGACCCCGCCGCCGGAATCGACCACCGACGCCCGGACCGGCTCAGCCCCGTCGATGGCCAGCAGCACGTCGACGCCGAAGAACTCCTCCGGCGCGAAGACCCGGATCTTCTCGTCGCGCGCCGCCAGGATCGCCAGCGCGGCCGACTGCACCCGGCCCGCCGAGAGTCCCGCGCGCAGCCGCCGGCTCAGCAGCGGCGACACCGTGAACCCGACCACCCGGCCGAGGAACCGGCGCGCCTGCTGGGCGCGCAGCAGGTCGTAGTCGATCCCGCGCGGGCCCTCGAACGCGGCGCGCACCGCCTCCGGGGTTATCTCCGAGAAGGTGACCCGGCGGAAGCGGTCCTCCGACCCGCCCAGCAGGTCCCGCAGGCGCCACGCGATCACCTCCCCCTCGCGGACGAGGTCGGTGGCCAGCCAGACAGTGCCGCCGCGGCCGATGCTGGGCAGCTTGCCCGCCGAACGCCCGTCGCGCTTCGGCTGCGGCAGGTCGCGCACGTGCCCGAGCGAGGCCCGCACCACGTAGCCACACCCGAGAATCTGGTTGATCTTGCGCGTCTTTCCGGGCGATTCGACGATTACGAGGTCAGCCATAACGCTGGCGAGCGTAACCGTGCAAGGCCACGCCAACGAAGAACCGCCATCGCGTGCTCCCCGCTGAATGCGCTGCCCAGTCCCCAACGGGACACCCTGTTCCAGCGCGGTCCCGTCATGAGTCTGCGCGCGATTGACTCGCCGTCGCGCACCGGTCCCGGCGCAACAGTTGCGACCGCGATGGCGTGACAGCGCCAGCCTGAAACAGGCGCGAAAACTGGTGTCTGGAGGAGGCGGAACTGCATGCACGTGAGCCACGTGCAAATGCTATACCTTCGTCAAGATTTCGCTTTTTCTACTTGCCGATCCAATTCCTTGGATTGACTCCATGGATTCAACCTGTAGACGGCCGCCAGGAAGGTCCGGCCAACATCCATAGTGTGTCAATATATTGACGGTCGGCCGATGCACCAGAATTGGTGCAGTTTCTACTTGCTCTTTCGTTTCCAGAACATCGCCCAGAATTAGACAAAGTCCAGAGTTTTCAGAGGCGAAAGTCAGGCGCCAAAACGCCCTCCGAAACCCCGGCGCAACGCGCCGATCCGTCAACCGGAAAACGTCCCGCGAACACCTGCGCGGGCCACCGCCGCCGACGGCCCCGCGCCGGCAGCCCGGCCAGCACGATCCGCGGCCGGATCCGCAGCGCCCCGAAACCACCCCACGCATCCTCCTCGGCATCATGCAACCGAAAGCAGCCGACTGCCCCATGGTACCCGCAACCCCGAGCAGCCTGGGACGCTCGACTGCACGAGGACCCGCCGCGCACCGAACGCCCCAGGACCGGGCATGACCCACCCTGCGCCACGCAACAGAGCGCGTCGAGCCAACCGGGCCGAGCGTCCCGCGTCGCACACACTCGTCACCGCCGCCGACCGTGACGGCAGACCCGGACGGACCGGACCGGAGACGTGATGCCAATCCCTCCGTCACGGACCCGCCGGCCCGAGCGGGGACACGACCGGCGGCCGTCCCGCAAGAAACGCCGATGACGCACGAACGCCACTTCTCCAACGAAAACCCGGCAACGACCCACGCGCGCCTGAGCGCCGCAGTGGTGGGTTGCGGTAGGGAACCGGGTTACCCCGGTCCCCCCGCGCAGATCCGTACGTGCGCGCTAACGCATACGGCTCCTACCTCGGGTGGTTGACGGCAAACCGCGTGTCAGGCCAAGGGTGCCGAACCCTCACGGGGGGCCAATATATCGCTGCGAGGCGCCTTACATGAACTATCGTCATCCGTGTCTTCTGTGACCGTCGACGCAAGGTCGTGAGCCAAATCCACTCAAGACGCCGTACGAAGCCGCGAGGGGCCTGGGCGCTAGTCGGGACGGCATAGTAGTTCAGCCTCACGTTCAACGGTCCGCCGCTATCGGCCAAGGTCGAGGTCTGGACGTTGCAGGAGCCAACGGCACCAGCACCGGACGAACCGAAACCCGCACGGCAGGGAGGCAGGCCTATACTCATTGGCGCGGTCGCGGGGGCATTCGCCGGTTGCATCGTCGGCATTGTCGTCGCGGCGGATGATTCGGGCGGCCCCGGAGCGGCGCCATTGTGCACTGTGGGCGGATTGATCTGGGGAGGCATCGGGGCTGGTATCGGCTTGGTCGTGAAGACGATCAGAGGCCGTCTCTCACCACCAGCGCCGTGACCACCGATCGGACACGTTGGCTGAGCCGGCGAGTGACCAGCAGCGGCCCGACCATCAGCAGCACCCCAGGGCAGGTTGCGCGACCGGGCGACGAGGCGACCGTGCTGCGCTGTGCTGCGGTGCTGGAGCAGGCGGACCCCTGGCACCATCGACGCCCGGCCGTTACCTGATCATCGACTGATTACCCGGCGTGTGCGCACTAGCAGGTGAGAGGAAAGAGCCGAGCATGAGCAATCCGGAGAGCCTTCAGGTTGCGTGGCGCATCGACAGTTGGATGGTGTTCGCGCCGGAGGCCAAGAAACATCGGGAGTTGCAGTACGAGTTGGAAGACGGCCTTGACAACGGAACGTTGAGTCACCAGGACGCCATCACGCGACTGACCGACGCCCTGACGGCCAGTCCGGACTGGCTCGAAGGGTTGCTGCTGCGCGCCGCGCTGCATTCCGAGCTCGACGAACATGCCGACAGCGCGCGCGACTACAAGCGCGCTTACATCCGATGCATGGCGGTGCTGCCGAAGAACTTCAAGGGACCGCTCCCCTGGAGCATCCTGGACAACCGCACGTTCCTGCGGACCGTGGCGGCCTGGGGACTCGAACTCGTCGGCCAGCAACGCTACGACGACGCGATCCCGGTGCTCCGGAAGCTCCTCGAGTGGAACCCGAACGACAACCAGGGGATCCGCTACGTCCTTGGACCGACGCTGCTGCGGGCCGGCCGCCGCCGGCAGAGCATGAAGGCGCTGGCGGAAACCGCTGGCGAGAACCCGGCCATGCGCTACGAACTCGGGCTGGCGCAGTTCGAGGACGAGAAGTACGTCGACGCGGCGACCACGCTCCGCCATGCCGGGATCGAGAACCCGTACATCGCCGAGCATCTGACGGGCACCCTGTTCCCCGAACCGATGCCTCTATGGCTTGGAAGCAACCTCCACGACTACGAAGGCGCGTACGACTATGAGGAGCACTGGTCGAAGCGCTGGGAGGAAAACGGCGAGGCCACCGACTTTCTCCGCTGGCTGCACACCCACCCTCGGGTGATGGCCGAACGCGCCGCGGCACTCGCACCGGTCGAGGAGCTGCTCTGGGAGCAGGATGTGCCCCGCCGGCACGCGCTCATCGAGAAGCGGAACGCGGTACGCGCCGGAATCGACGATGCGCTGTCCAAGGAGATTGTCGTCCGCCGGGAGCTGCACGGACACGGGACCGACTATCCCTGGCGGCTCTTGCGGGCGAGGCGTGAGGAAGCACGCGAGCAGGGAGGGCCGGTGCATTGACGGATTGGATGTGGCGCGGCTTACCCACGACGATGACCACCCCGGCACTACTGCCGTCCGTGCAGCGTGTCGCCGATACGGGCCTGAGTCAGGCGGAGCGGCCGCGGTCTCGCGGCGGTTTCCGTGCTCACGCCGCGGAGTCGATTTCCGGTGCGGATCCGCGTGAACACGGGCCCGACCTCGTTAACTGAACTCGGCGTTATCGGACGTCGGGCGGGAACGCCGAAGCTCGGTCGCCGCCGCCAGGCATCCGGATGGACGACGTCGCCGAGGGGATGGCGGTGGTTCGATCAGGAGGTTCGGTCAGGCGTTCCTTCAGATAGCGGCCGGTATGGCTGGTCGCGTGGTGAGCGGCGATAGTCTCTGGCGTGCCCTCGGCGACAATGGCGCCGCCGTCCTTCCCACCTTCGGGTCCCAGGTCCACGATCCAGTCGGCGGCGGCGATGACATCGAGGTTGTGCTCGATGACGACCACCGTGTTGCCGCCCGCGATGAGCCGGTCGACGATGGTGAGCAGCCGGTCGATGTCGGCCGGGTGGAGGCCGGTGGTCGGCTCGTCCATGACGTAGACGTTGTCGGTCCGGGTCAGCTCGGAGGCGAGCTTGAGGCGCTGCGCTTCGCCGCCCGAGAGGGTCGACAGCGACTGGCCGAGGCGCAGGTAGCCGACGCCCACGTCGACCAGTAGCTGCAGGCCTCGACCGATGCCGGCGCTTCGTTTCCGCGGATTCTCGACCGACGCGAAGAAGCCGAGGGCGTCGGCTACGCGCCGAGGCCTGCGGCGGGCTTGTCCCTCGGGCGTCGTACTCCCTGGAGAACTCCCTGGGTCTCCCCTGCCCGGATCCTTACCTCTCACCTTTGTTGCTGTTCCGCATCCGCTCGAGCGTCTCGTCGAGGCGCCGGCGTTCTTGCTCGTGCAGCCGCCCGTCGAGTCCGCCGGGCCTCGTGCGCGCGACTTCCTCGACCTTCAGCAGCCACTTCAGGTCCACGTCCTCGCCGTCGAGCTCCGCCGCCTGCTCCCATTGCGCATCCTTGCGCAGGATGCGGCTGATGTCGGCCGGCGTCCCGTGCTGTTCGTAGCCCGCCTGCGCCTCGGCCGTATGCCCCCTGGCCTCGTCGAGCCGCGCGAGCAGCAGCCGGTTCCACCCGCCGGCCTGCAGCAGGTCCTCGGCGTGGCCCAGCAGCATCTCGCGGGCCGCGCCTTCCGGCTCGATCCCGGCGGCGTCGATCAGCGTCTCCGTCGCCGTGGCGCACAGCGTCCGGGCCTTCTCCCCGGCGTCTCCCTGGTAGCCGGTGACTCCCAGCCAGTCCTCGACGTCGTCGGGGAAGTAGTGGCGGGCTGAGCGCGGGTCGCGGGCGCCGTCGGTCAGACCCTTGCGCAGCCTCTGCTGCATCTGCGTCAGGGCCAGGTCCGGCCAGTACCGTTCCGGCGGGACGCTGGCCTTGAGTGCTTCGAGGCCCTCGAGCAGCTTCAGCCTCGCCGGGTCGTCCGGCGATTCCCGCCGCAGGCAGTCGACGACGTTACTCTCTATGGAGCGGATGATCTGTTCGCTGGTCGTCTCCTCGCTGTCTTCGCTGCCGTCGTCCTCGCCGTCGACCATGAGCGCCAGTTGCAGCGAACGCTCCAGGTGAGCCTTGTCGCCCTCCGACCTGCTCGTGGTCAACAGCAGCGTCACCATCCGCATCGCCGTCGCGCGCGTGGCGCGCCGCACCGTGGTGTCGGCGACCCCGTTCGGCAGGTGGGGCTCTCCCATCTCGGCCATCGCCTGGCAGGCGATCTCCCAGGCCCGCTCCGGGTCTTCCTCGGCGACGGCCTCGGCCCGCCGGACGGCCTCGTTCGTCCGCTCTTCCGGCGTCGCCGTCTGGTCGCCGAAGCGCTCGATGAGGTCGTCGGCCCTGTAGCGGCCGGTTCCCCCCACCAGCGCCAGCGTGGCGAGGTCCTCCTCGGTGGTCGGTTCCACGTTGACCACGGCCAGCGTTTCGGTGGCCCGGCTCAGCGCCACGCGCAGCTGGTCGATCGCGGTCCGGCGGCTTTCCTGGCGCAGCGCCGTCCGCTCGTCGTCCTGCGAGCGGTTGAAGCTCTCGATCGCGGCCCCGGCATCGAGCACGCACACCTGCTGGTACTCCAGGCCCTTGGCCTCTGCGGGCGTCAGGACCAGCTTCCGGCGCCTCTCGTCCAGCCATGCGGGCGGGTCCTGTGCTGCGGTGATCACCGCCGTCCCTTCCAGTGCGGCGAGCCGCTCGACGAGGTCGCGGGCCTGTTCCCTCTCGTCCACGCGCACCGAGATGGCGGTTCCGGTGACGTGCTCGGTCTCTTCCTGGCGCTGTTGCTTCTCGGGCCGGCGGTTCTTGTCGACCAGGGCGTAGAAGATGCTCGACCGGTTGACGACCGCCGCGATCCGCGCCGGACAGCGCACGTGGTCCACCAGGTCGAACGTGGCCGGCTTGCGCCAGCGGCTGCTGAGAAGCTCGGTGTAGCGCCCCCACTCGAACCCGCTGGCCTCGACCCGCTGGCCGGCGTCGCCCGCGACCAGAAGCCACGGGCTCTTTCCCGTGCGCTGGCGGCATGCGCGCAGCAGCTCGAGCAGCATCCAGAACTCGGTCAGCGTCAGGTCCTGCGCCTCGTCGACGACGAGGCGGTCGAACTCCATCTCCGGCGGCAGGCCGTTGGTGGCCAGCAGGCGCGCCGCGGCGGCCGCGGCCGCGAGTTCGGGGAATATCCCGACGCGAGTGGTCTCTGGGACCTTCTCCCACACCCGCAGGAGCGTCTTCGCCGTCGCGCCGCCGATGCCCTGCTCGTGGCCCCGCTGGCGGCGGTAGGCCTCCGGGCGCAGCGCCGCCAGCTTCCCGCCGGCCTCGCTGTCTGCCTCCCCGTCGACGCCCCGGCCGAGCAGGCGTCCGCGGACCTCGGCGTACACCGCCCCTTCGTGGCCCTTCCACGGATGCCTCTCGTGCCCGACCGCGCTCTGAATGGCCTCGGCGAGTCTCGCGCGGCTCTCGGCGGGTGGCATCCGCCGCACGTCCTCGCCGGTGACCTCGCCGGTGAGCGTCCGGAAGTCGGTTGCCCGGATCCGGCTCGCCGCCGGCGCGAATGCTCTGAGCCGCTCCTCGGCGCTGCGTCTCAGCCGCGCCGACCAGGTGACGTAGAGCACGCTCTCGTCCGAGCGGGCCTCGATGGCCCGCCACAGCGCCGTCGTCTTGCCGCTGCCGGGGCGTCCCCGGAGCATCCGCACCGGGCTCTGGTCGGTCTCGAACGCCGCCTGCCGGCTGTTGCGCGGCCGTCCGGCGATGTCGCCGTCGATCTCGGTCGCCTGCGCGATCGGCAGGTAGTCCCGCCTGCGCCCCGCCCAAAGCGGCCTGTGGTCGTCGTGGTGCCGCACGTCGCGCACGACGATCGTCCCCGGCCCCGCGCCGCAGTTGTCGGCCGGTCCGCTGCTGCCGGCTATCCCCCACCAGAGGTAGTACTGGTTGCCGTTGGCTCCACCCAGCGGCGAACGGCGCCACCCGCGGTTCGGCCGCGCGCAGCCCTTGACGATCGCGGTCCGCCCGTGCGCCGCCAGCTGCTCGAGGATCAACCCCAGCCGCCGGTACAGGTGCGGCCACCCGCGCAGCGTGTCCGACACGCTCGGGTGGAGCCATACGGGGTTCGCGAGCGGCTTCGGCTCCGCGCGCCGCCGGGGCACGCTGTCGGGCCGGAAGCCGTCTTCACCCCCGGCCCCGGCCGGTTTCGCGCGGCTTGCCGGGCGCTTTCGGCTCCTGTTGCTCACAGGACCTCCTCCATTGTCCGGAGCCGCTTGCGGAGCACCCATCCGAGCGTCTCGCGCGCCGCCGGGTTCAGGGCGATGCGCTCGTCCGCCCGCGGCCTGTCGATCACCTCGTACGCCTTCTGGCGCTGGCGCCGGGCGGAGAGCCCCAGGAAGTGCTTCCGCTCCTTGGCTTCGCACAGCTCGGTCAGCGTGTAGTAGCGGTACGTCACGCCCCGGCTGGCCAGGGTCTCCCTGTCGACCAGCCCGTCCATCTCCTCCACCCGTCCCGGGAGCCACGACACCGCGCGCCTGCCGCCGCTCGTAGCGCTGCTGAACAGCAGAACCTCGTCGGTCCAGTCAGCGACGAGCTTCTCGGCCTCGCTCTGCCCGAAGCGGTCGTCGTCGTCATCGAGCACCCACCGCCGCATGTAGCGCCGGCCGACGGCGCGGATGAACGCCGGGCCCTCGAGTCCGTCCAGGCTCTTCCCCTCGTCGTCGAGCCCGGCCGGCCTCGTGCCGTCGCGCAGCCAGGCGTAGGCGCTTATCAGGTCGGCGGCGCGCGCCAGCGTCGCGTGCAGCTCGTCCGGGACTCTGCTGACCAGGGCGGCGTACAGCCGGTGTTCGCTCCATCGGATCGCGTTCATGATCGGTACCGTCCGGGCGCGGCGGGGCCGCCGGCCGAGCCGTCTCCGCGTGCTCTACTCTACGCCCCCGCCGAGGACGACTGGAAAGGCGCGGCGAAACCCGTCTTCGCCCGCGCGGGTTGTGCGACGCTCCCGGCGTTGGAAGCCCTGCGGGCGCGCGCCGATCCCCTCCTCGAGACCGTGTCAGGCCTCGAACGCCAGGCCGAGCAGGGACGGGCGCGCGCCGAGAACCTCGACGAGCTCGAACGCCGCGCCGTCGTCGCGAAGGCCGATGTCGAACAACGCCGGGCTGCCCTGGTGGAGCTGCTCAACGATGGCGAGTCCGTGGAAGAGCACGTCAACGGCCTTGGCAAACAGCCCCGTGACGAAACGTCCATCGACCAGAGCATCGCCCGGCTCAAGGCCGAGGTACGAGAACGCGAGGGGCTCCGCCAGCAGTTGGAGCACGCGATAGCCGGTGAAGAGCGGGAAGTCGCAAGTCGCCGCCGGGACCTCGCCGAGAAGCAGGCCGAGCAGCGCACGCAAGGCGCAAGATACAGGTGACTGGCGCCAGGTTCTCGACGGCGCGCGCGCCGAGGGTGATCGCCTGCGGCGGGAGCTCGAAGCGGTCGATGCCGAGTTGGCGAAGATCAGGATCGAAGCGACCACCGAAGTCGAGCAGGCGCGGCGGGCACTCGCCGATCTCGACGCTGAAGAGAGTCGGGCGCGGGAGACGCTGCGTGTGACGACCGGGCGATGGACTACCGCCCGAGACGGACTCGCCCGGCTCGAACGCGAGGCGGCCGAGCTTCGTACCACGACCGAGGACGAGGACATCGAAGCGGCCCGGGTTCTACGCGATCAGTATCGTGCCAACCTGGACGTGCTGCCGGCCCCAACCGACGAGGCCGCCGCTGCCGCCGACGTTCGGCAGCTGGAGATGCAGCTTCGCGCCGCGGAGGGCGCTCTGGAACAGGTCGGCGGGCAGTACATCCAGAAACGAGCCCAGCAGGCGCGGGAAGCCGTCGTCGCTCTGGAGGAACGCGAACTCGAATTGGACCTGGATTACGGTGCCTGGCGGCTCCTGCAAGAAGCGCTCATGGAAGCGGAACAGGAAGAAGCCGTGCATCTCGGCAAGGCTCTGGTGCAGCCGGTCAGCGAACGTCGGTCGGCACACAGGCGGCGCGTCGAGACGCCGGAGTCACCGTGGATGCCGGATCCCGCAGGGTGACCAGACCACCGTGGATCCGATAAGGGCGGATTACGTTTACGTCTGGCGACCGTTGGGACCGGCTTCCGCAGTTCGGGTGAAACAGCGGCCCTCATGAGGCGCCGGCCCGGTCGAACAGAGACCGGGGCAGACCAGACTGCCGAACGATCGACATCAACGTGCCGATACGGAGTACCCGGTGGTTCGGCACAGGTATCGTGATGGTGTCGCCGGCTTCGGCCTTCTGCATGATCACGTGGCTTCCTTTGCGCCGAACCTCCACGAACCCGTGATCGGCGAGTACGCGACAGGCTTCCCGACCGGAGAGCACTCGGAGTCTAGCCAACCGCGACCTCGACCTGCGTGACGTACACCTCCTCGTGCAGCCGGCGCTGAAGCTCGGTGGCCGAAGCGGTCTCGAAGAACAGCTCCAAGGCTTCCTTCAGGTTGTCGCGCGCCTCACCAACCGTCGCGCCCTGGCTGGCGATGTCGACGTCGGGACACAGGGCGACGTAGCCGTCGCCTTCGCGTTCGATGATTGCCGTCAACTGTCTGACCATCCTGGTCTCCTGCCTGTGAACTACTACCTTGGGGATTGGAGTATTGTGCATCATCGGAGCAGAAGTCCGGCGGGGAGCGACCACTTCCCCGTGAGGCGGGGTTCGAAGCCCGCGCCGTCTCGCCGTTCCGCGAAATGGGTGCTTATGAAGCCCTGTGGTCGCGGTGTCGCTGCGCATGAGGTCGTCGAGACCACCGGAGAAGACTACTTCGCCGCCGCCGTTCGCCGGCGCGCGGGCCGATGTCGACGATCCATTCCGCCGCGCGGATGACCGCCGGGTCGTGCTCGACGACGAGCACCGAGTTGCCGTGGTCGCGCAGGCGGCGGAGCATGGCGATGAGGTGATCCGATGTCCCACCGGATGCAGCCCCACGGTCGGCTCGGCCTCGATGTAGACGAGATCGACGAGGTCACAATCGAGCTGCCGGGCCATCTTCACCCGCTGGCTCTCACCGCCGGACAGCGTGGGCACGCTGCGGTTGAGCGACAGGTAGCCGACGCCGATGTCGATCAGGTGCCGGAGGAGCCCGCGTATCCGGGCGACCAGCGTCGTGACGACGTCGCGGATCGGTTCGTAATCGTTCCGCGCGACGAGCTCCTCGAGCACGTGGTCCAGCTCCGTCAGCTCGCAGTCGACGAGCCGGCCAACAGTCCAGCCGCCCGCCAGCTCTACCGCCCGCGCCGCGGCGTTGAGCCGAACCCCACCGCAATCGGGGCACGTCCGCTCGGTGAACAACCGCCGATAGGTCCTCCTTGCCCGCGCGCGGGATCTGGTCCTCATCCTTGTCGACGTGCAGACGCCCGAGCTTGCGGGCGACGCCTTCGAAGGTCCGCTCGTACGTCGCGCCCTGGTGGACCTTCTCGATCCGCACGTCGTCCGCCCACAGCAGGCGCTCCCGCTCGGCCGCGGTGAACCGGCGCAACGGCTTGCGGGGCGGGACGACCTCGGTTTGGACGATCTCCCTCCAGTACCACTTGCCGATGTCGTAGGCGGGGTGGCGGATGGCGCCCTCCTCGATGCTCCGGTCGAGGTCGAGCAGCTTGTCGACGTCGACTGTGATGCGCTTGCCGAGGCCCTTGCAGGCGGGGCACATGCCGTCGGGATGATTGAACGAGAAGCGGTGCGACCAGCCGACGAACGGTTGGCCGCAGCGCGAGAAGAGCATCCGCAGGTAGGTGTAGATCTCGGTGACCGTGCCGACGGTGCTGCGGCTGCTGGCCCCGAGGCGCTTCTGGTCGATCACGATGCAGGGGGAGATGTTGCGGATTGCATCGACCGGCGGCCGGGTGAGCTGGGGCAGCCGCCGGCGGGCGTAGGTGCTGAACGTCTCGACGAGCTGGCGCTGCGCTTCGGTGCAGATCGTGTCGAAGACGAGCGACGACTTTGCCGCTGCCGCTCACGCCGGTGAACACGACCAGCCGGTGCTTCGGAACGTCGACATCGATGCCCTTGTGTCCTTCTCGAATACCAGTAAAGTATTGATATGAATACGTTTACTTCATGTATATCGTCAGTGGTACCCTCGTTGTACCCCTCTTCCTGAGCAGGAAACTACCGGGCTCCTGAAGCCGTGCGCGGACAGACCTTCCGGGGTCGTCCGGGCTGTCGGCCGCCAAGTCGCGCCAGTTCGAGGGCGGCCGGTCGTCGATGGCCGAGCGGATACGATCGGCTTGGGTGATGACGGCCGGAATCACGGGCCGGCGCGTCGCGGAACCTGGCAGGAGTAGTGTCGAGCGGGGTTCCCCCCTCGTCGGATTAGCACCCCCAAGCGAACCAGAGGCCGGCGGCGATGAGGATCGCGAGGGAAACAGCGCGGTCGAGCCACCGGCCGACCTCCTGCCGCCAGCTCGGGTGTAGCTCCAGCATCGAGTCAAGGGACGGATGGCGGCCGGCGCCCGCTGAAGAGACTGTCCGGGTTCGGGTACTGCTTGCTGTGGCTGATGATCCGGTATCGCCACGGGCTGGTGCCGCGGCCGTAGACCGAGCAGAAGAAGTTGACGCGGACCGTTCGGGTCAGAGAGTTCCGCGCGTCCCTGACGGTCACGGCCAGGTTGCCGGAGACTCGTTGGACGTGGGAGCTGCCGACGACCGGTGTCACGGTCACGTCGGTGGGCGGCGAAACCTCGACCACGTCGAGTTGCTCCCGGTATCCCGACGGCAGCAGCAGCGTCGCCTGGCGCTCCAGGCACATCGAGGATGCAAGGTCCTCGTCGACGGTGATCGCTCTGGTGTACGCATCCGGGCCGCCGAGGAATGCCAGGGCTTCAACCAGAGCAGAGGCGAGTACGATAGCAGTCATCGAGTACCCCCGGACGAACAAAGGAACCGGCACGTCTGGAGCGATGATAGCAGCGGGCATACCGTGGCGGCCGGTAGTAGACAAGCGAGGGATCGGATGTGTCGTCAGGGTGGCGGCCCGGCGACGTCGGGGGCCGGCCAGTGGTCGATGGCCGGACGGATGCGTACTTCAGAAGCCACATCCGGCGGTTGTGGCAGTAGATGCACCTGTTGCTCTCGGGCCAGATCAGGCGGCCGCAGGTGCCGGCCTCCAGCGGCAGGTCGACGCCGGGACACAGTCTGCATGTAGTTGAGGTTGCTGCGGCAACGGCGCATGCACTCGCGGTTGGCGATGCGCTTGCGCAGGCGCCGCAGCGCGGCCGTGGTGGTCGAGGTGCTCTGCGGTTTGCCTGCCGGCGACTGCCGGGATGGCGGGTCGCCGGCCGCGGCCGTTCGCCTGGTGCGTGGGACGTGGGCGGCGA
>CATQHX010000016.1 GCA_958296065.1 Vicinamibacterales bacterium
AGTCGCCCGACGCGGCCCCGAGCGCAGGCCCGAACTCCCGGCCCAGCCCGGCCGCCGCGGTGACGTCGGCGAACGTCCCATCGCCCCGGTTGCGGTACAGCCGGCTCGGGGCCGGCGGACTCACTTCCGGCGGACAGTAGTCGGGCGGCCCCGACCGGTTGTAGCACTGCGTATGCGTGTCCAGCGTGTAGTTGAGGTAGTTCCCGACGAACAGATCCAGCCAACCGTCGCGGTCGAAGTCGAGAAATGCCGCCGGCACGCCCCACGACGCCTCGTCGGTGCCGGTCTCGGCGGAGACGTCGGCGAACGTCCCGTCGCCCCGGTTGCGCAACATCCGATTCCGCCCGAAACGCGTCAGGTACAGATCGACCCGACCGTCGTTGTCGTAGTCGCCCGCCGCCACCCCCATGCCGTAGGCCCCGGGGGGCAGACCGCTCTCCTCCGTAACGTCGGTGAAGCGGAGCGTGCGCGTCCCGTCCGGCCGGACCTCGAGGTCGTTCCGGTACAGCCTGTCGCCCGGAGGCTGTCCCTCCGGCAGCGGCATCAGCGGTATCCCGTCACCGAGCAGTTCCCCCTGCACGAGATAGACGTCGAGGTCCCCGTCGTTGTCGTAGTCGAAGAGACCCGCGCCGGGCCCCATCATCTCCGGCTGGTAGAAGCCGCCCGTCATGCCGTTGAAGTGGACGAAGTCCAGACCGGTCTCGACCGCCCGGTCGGCGAACAACTCGATGGCGGGATCGAGCGGAACAACCGGCGGCCCATCCGGCCCGGTCGACTCGGACAACCCGGCACCGGACGGACCGCATGCGGCCAGCGCCGCCGCCCCCGACCAGGCCAGCAGTCCAAGCCTCACGACGCGAAGACCGAGGCGAGCCGCGACGCACCCTCCCACCGCTCACATCGGTCGCCGAAGCCGGCGGGAACTGCCATCGGGGTTCAGATGACGGGCGTCACCCGCACCGTGACATCCTCGCGCGCGATCCCGATCTGGATCTCGAGCGTTTCGGTGTCGAGCGGGAGCGCCGCGCGGGAATAGGTCAGCACGTACTGGCCGGCTATCTCGTTGGCGATCTCGATCAACGGCGTTGCGATGCCGGCGCTGGCGTAGGTATTGACGAGGCGGCCGCCGGTCCGAGTCGATGCGGTCTCGAGCGTCATCAGCCAGTCGCGGGTCTCGCGGGCCATGATCGAGTTGCGCATGTTGTTGTCGGCGGTGCCGCTGAAGGCCGACGCCCGGTCGAAGACGCCGCGTCCCACGATATCGAACGAGGCGCCGCTCCGCAACGCGACGATGTGCACCGGTGCGCCGATGGCCTGCAGCACTCCGATGACCTGCTCGACCGGGCGGGCCGACGTGTTGGGCGACTCGGTGGCGAACGCGCCCGGCACCTGGTCCGAGGTGATGATGACCAGCGTGGGCCGGTTCGGCTGGCGGTTCTGGATGTCGCGCACCGTTTGGATCAGCGCGTCCTGGAAGCGCGGGATCGCGCCGACGGCGGGGAACACCCGGTCGACCGCATCCCGCATCGCGCCGAGGCGGGTGGTCGGCGGCACCACGCGCACCGGCAGGTCGCCGAAGGTCATCAGCGACATCCGCGCGTAGCCGTCGAGGGCATCCACGAACTCGCCCAGGGCCCGCCGGATATGGGTGGTCGACGGCACGACCGCCTCGCTGGTGTCGACCAGTATCGAGACGTCCGCCGGGCCGCTCGGACGCGCCAGGTACAACACCTCGCAACGGACGCCGTTCTCCGCCACCGAGATCTCGTAGGGCCGGAGGTCGACGACCGGGTTCCCGTCGTCGTCCAGAACCGTCAGGTAGAGCTGCTGTGCCGACTGCGCCGGCAGGAACGTGCCCACCGCCGCCCACAGAGCGACGACGGCGCCGACGGCGACGAACGGACGCAGACGCGACGAACCGAGTGATCGCGTGGACATCGCCATGGCGGTTCTCCTTGCCTGCCGGGTCCGTTCACTATACGCGAAGTCGGTCGGAGGACCGGCGCCGGGTCGCTCAGAACACGGGCGTGACGCGGATGGTGACGTCCTCGCGTGCGACGCCCAAGGCGATCCCGACCGAGTCGGTATCGGGCGGCAGCTCGGGGCGGATGTAGGTCAGCACGTACTGCGCCAGGATCTCGTCGGCGATGGCGGAGAGCGGCTCCTCCAGCCTCGTGTGGTTGGCGACGGTCGCGAACCGGCCCCCGGTGCGCGCCGCAATCTCGGCGAGACTGCCCAGCAGATCGCCCGGCTGCCTGCGCAGCGCCACAATGTGCATCGGGCTGCCGACCTGCGTCAACGAGTTCAGGAAGTCCCTGCGGTAACGGTCCGACGGCTGCCGGCTCGCGACGGATGAGGTGACGGCGACGATGACCGGACGCCGCGGCGTTTCCCTGGCGATTCTGCGCCGAGCCTCGATCAACGCGCCGTGGAAGTTGTTGTTGTAGCTGGGACTCGGAAACAGCAGCGCGATGGCTTCGCGCATCTCGGCCGTACGCAATGTGGGCGCCACGACGTTCCTCGGCGTGCCGCCGAACACCATCAACGACATCCGCGCGCTGCCCGCCAGCCTGTCGACGAACGCCAGCAGCGCCCGTCGCAGATGAGGCGTCGCGGAGACGAGGTTGCGACTCGTGTCGACAAGCAGAAACACGTCCGCCGCCGCGGTAGGCCGCACGAGGTGGGTCACCTGCGCCGTTACGCCGTTCTCGGTGACGGTCATGTCGCCGGGATGCAGGTCGACGATCGGAACCCCGTCCCGATCGAGCACCGTGAGGTACAACTGCTGCGCGGTCTGCGCCCCCGGCACGGCGTGCGCCAGAACGCACACGGCAACGACCCCCGCGACGGCAACCAACCGACGAACAGGCGAGGCGGAGAGTAAGGTCACGGCATGGCGCCCGCGGGCCACGGCGTACGAGACGGCTCTCCCCGCTCGTAGCGCCGGAGAATCACGGTCAGGTGCCGGACCGCCTCCGGCAACTGCGCGAGCTCGGCAGCGCCGATCAGCGCCCGCTGCACCTCGGCCGCCTCGCCGAAACGGCCGAGCTCCGCAAGGGTCATCGCCATCGTCTCGCCCAGGTCGAGGGTCGGCTCCGGCTCGGCGTCCATGACCTGCTCGACCAGCGTCATCGCCCGCCGGCCGTTGCGTACCGTCGGATCGGGCGCGGCGGCGAGCAACCGGGCCAGCGCGTGCGCGAAGGAGGTCTCCTGGGGAAAGGCCTCCGTGGCAGTCGCCAACCGGTCGCGCGCCTCGCGGTAGCGGCCCAACTGCACGAGCGCCATCGCGTAGCCGAACCGCGCCTCGAGCGCGTCCGGGTTCGTGCGCAGCACCAGCTCGTAGTACGACAGCGACGACTCGGGATCGCCAGCGCGCCGCAGGCTGATCGCCATCCGCAGGTGCACGGCGTCGTCCCCCGGCCGGTGGCGCAGAGCGGTCCGGAACCGTTCCACGGCCTCGGGATGCCTCCCCGCCTCCTGCAACAGCACGCCGATGCTGTAGTGCGACGGGAAGTAGTCGGGGGTGGTTCGCACCACCCGCTGAAACTGGGCCATCGCGCCGTCGAGATCGCCGGTCATGAAGAGCGCCGTGCCGAGCCGGTGCCGCAGCCCCGGATCGTCGGGATCCAGCTCGAGCCCCTGCCGGAACTGCGCTATCGCGGCCGGCCATTCCTGCCGGTCGAGCGCCTCCAGGCCGCTGTTCTCGTAGGTGCCGGCGGTCGTGAGGAGCGAGTCGAGCGCTGCCATCAGCGGGTCCGCGGGACGGATTTCGGCGTTCTCGCGCCGCCGCAGGTGCTCTTCGGCCTTCGCGTCGTCTCCCAGCCCGCGATAGGCCATCCCGAGCGGGTAGTGCACCGCGCCGATCTCCGGCTCGCGCGCCAGGATCTCCTCCAGCAGGTCGGCGGCCCGGCGGTAGTCCTCCTCGAGCAGGGCCGTCTGCGCGAGGCCGTAGCGCGCGGAGAGCGACGACGGAAACAGCGCCAGCGCCTGGGCGAACAACCGCTCGGCGGCGTCGGACCTGCCCTGCTCCAGGCGGATGTCGCCGAGCCAGAACAGCGTCGTCGGATCCTCGGGCTGGATGCGAAGGACCTGCTCGAAGAAGGCGGCCGACTCGTCCAGCGCGCCGCGGTCGCGGTACAACTGCGCCAGGTAGTAGGGCCAGCGGACGTCGTCGGGCGCCAGCGCCGCCGCCTCATGCAGGCACGGCTCGGCCTCCTCGGTGAACCACGCCGCCATGAGGGTCATGCCCATCACGCCGACGGCCTCGGCCGCCAGCTCGGCGGGGATGCGCGCCCGCTCGGCGGGCGGCGACAGGGCGGCATGACGCTCGCGAATCTGCGCCTGCACCGATTCGCCCACGCGGCTCAGGTTCGGCAGCGCTTCCCCGCAGGACGCCATGGCGCCCGAGGTGGCCGGCGTTCGGACCGCCGCTTCCGCCGGCGCCTGCGAATCCCCCGACGCCGAGTCGTTCGGCGCGGAGCATCCGACTAGAAGCGCCGCAAGCCCCAGCATCGCGGCCGGCCACCAGATCGGAGCCGTCCCCTCCGCCCCGGACGTCCGCCGCTCCGGCATCAGGAGCTCCCCGTTCCCTGCTCCAGCGTGGTCCATCGGTCGATCTCGACGTCCTCCCAGGTCTCCGTTCGGCCGTCCGGCCAGCGCACCTCGACAGCGGGACGGGCATCCGACTCCCCGAGGCCGACGAGCACCCGGGGATCGTTTGCCGACGCATAGCTGCCGTCCGAACGGGCGCGGCGCCACAGCACCGGCTCGCCGGGCCGGCGCACCGTCACCCGCGCCCCGAGCATGTCGCGCCCGCCGGGGCCGACGAGCCGCAGTCCGAGCCAGTGACGCCGGCTGCCGACCTGATTGATCAGCAGCCGTACGGGACCGGTGTCGTTGCCGACCACCACGTCGACGTCGCCGTCGTTGTCGATGTCGCCGAACGCGGCTCCCCGTCCCGACTCCGACAGCTCGAACGCCGCGCCGGCGCTCCCGGTCACGTCCTCGAAGGTACCGTCGCCCAGGTTGCGGAACAGCGACTTCCGCTGATCGTACGGGAACGCTCGGTCCGCCGGTCCCGGACTGGCGATGACCGTGCCGTTGACCGCGAGCAGGTCGAGCCAGCCGTCGTTGTCGTAGTCGATCCAGGTGGTCCCCCACCCGGTGTAGGGCAGGCTGCCGGCGCCGAGCCCCGATACCGTGCTCCGATCCTGGAACGAAGCCGCCCCGTTGTTCACATAGAGGTTGTTGCCCTCGTTCGTGATGTGGGTCATGAAGAGGTCTTCGTCGCCGTCGTTGTCGTAGTCGCCGGCGTCCACCCCCATGCTGGCCTCGGCCAGTCCCATGCCGCTCAGCGCCGCGCCGGACAGCAAGGCGACGTCGCGGAAGGTCCCGTCCTGCTGGTTGATCCAGAGCAGGTTCTCAGTGGCGTCGTTGGCCACGTAGACGTCCATCCAGCCGTCACCGTCGTAGTCGGCGACCGCCACGCCGAGGGCCGGGCCGAACTGGGCGCCCGCCAGGGCCGTGGCGCGGACGTCGGCGAAGCGCCCGCCGCCGGTGTTGCGGTACAAGTGGTCGGGCGTCCCGCCGTAGGTCTCCGGCGGGCAGTAGTCCCGGGCGCCGGTCACGTTGGAGCACTCGATCGTATTGTCGAGCGCGTAGTTGACGTTGTGGCCGACGTAGAGATCGAGCAGGCCGTCCCGGTCGTAGTCGACGAACGCGGCCGAGACGCCGAAACCGGGCGTGCCGTCGATGCCGCTCGACTCCGACGCGTCGCGGAAGGTCCCGTCTCCCTGGTTGAGGTAGAGGCTGGCGGGGCCGAAGTTGGTCAGCAACAGATCGGTCCACCCGTCGTTGTCGACGTCGCCCGCCGCCACTCCGAGCCCGAACCCTTCGGCGACGATCCCGCTCTCGGCCGTGACGTCGGTGAAGCGCAAACTGCGCGCGCCGTCCGCCGCCACCTGCAGATCGTTGCGATAGAGGCGTCCCGTGAGCGGCGTCGAACCGCTCGGCGGGACCAGCGCATCGGACGGGCTCACCGCCTCGTCGAGCATGCGTCCCTGGACGAGGTACACGTCGAGGTCGCCGTCGTTGTCGTAGTCGAGCAGGCCGACGCCCGGAGGCAGGATCTCGGGATAGTAGAACGCGCCCGAGGCGCCGTTGAAGTGGACGAAGTCGAGACCGCTCTCGCTCGCGCGATCCACGAACCAGTCCGCGTCGGCGCGCGGCGCGTCGCCGGGATCGGTCTCGGTCCCGCCCACCGGTCCGCCGCAAGCAGCGGCCAGCACGGCGCCTACCCCCAACCACGCGGCGCGCATTCTCACTTCAATCTCGCAGTCTAGGAGTCTGCGCCGCAGAACGCAACGAAGTGAGTTCTGCGGCGTAGGATCCTAGGGCGGTGGGGGCTGGGGCGCCCAGCCAACTCTCTTCAGGATTCTACGCTGTTCCATGGCGCAGTCTCCTGCCGAAATCGTCGCCCGCGGCACCGGATCTCGCCGCGTCACAGCGGCGAGCGGCTCGGACGGCCCTGGCGGTAGCGGTCCAGGTTTGCCGCCAGACTCCGGACACGGGGCGCCTGCCCCGCCTGCTGCGCTGCCCCGATGGCCCGCTGCTGCCAGGTCACCGCCTCGTCGTAGCGCCCCGCCTCGGCGTAGGCCATCGCCAGGCTCTCGTAGGTCTCGATGCTCGTGTCCCCGCGCAGCCGCTCGTTCGCCAACGCCAACGCCCGTTCCCCGTCGCGTGCTCGCGCGTCCGGCGCCGCGGCCAGAACGCGTACCAGCAGGTTCGTCAGCAGCGGATGGCCGGGATGCACGAGTTGCGCGCGGTCGAGCCAGTCGCGCGCCTCCCGGTGCCGGCCGAGCTGAATGAGCGCCACCCCGCGGCCCATCCACGCCTGGTCGGAGGCCGGATCCGCCTCGACGACCCGTTCGAACTCCGCCGCGGCGGCGGCGAGCCGCCCGGCCAGGCTCAGCGTGTCGGCCAGCGCCATTCGCGCGTCCACGTAGTTGGAGCGGATGTCGACGGCAGCTTCGTAGCGTGCTACCGCTTCGCCATAGCGACCGTTCTCCGCCAGCAGCTCACCGAGGCTGAAGTGCGCTTCGGCGAGATCCGGCGCCACCGCCAGCGCTGCCTCGAACTGCTCTATCGCGCCGCGGATGTCGCCCGCCATGCTCAGCGCGACGCCCAGACGGTGCCGCAGTGTCGGATCGTCCGGCGTCAGCGCGAGGCCGGCCCGGAACGCCTCGGCCGCCTCGGCGTGACGACCCGCGCTCAGCGCACGCGATCCGCGGCGCTCGTGGGCCAGCGTGCTGTCGAGCAGTCCGGTCGACTCCTGAAGCAACGGATCGGGCAGTCCGGGCGCCCCGCCGCCCCGCTGCCGCAGATACTGCTCCGCCAGCTCCAACCGGCCGAGGTCCCGGTACGCCATGCCGAGGCTGTAGTGGAGGCTGGTGGCCGCCGGATCGACGGCCAGGGCGCGCTCCAGGTAGGTAACCGCCCGCGCCGCGTCCTCGCGTGCCAGCGCGGCCCGGCCGATGCCGGCGAGGACCGCGGGCGAGGCGGGCTGCAGGGCCAGGGCCCGGTCGTACACCCCCTCGGCCGCCGCCGGCTGCCCCTGATCGAGGTACATCTCGCCGAGCCAGACCAGGGCCGGCAGGTTGGAGGGATCGAGCTCGACGACGCGCCGGAAGCGCTCCAGTGCCCGTCCGCGCTGACCCGTCAACTGGTACAGATGCGCCAGGTAGTACGGCCAGCGCACGGCGGCCGGCGCGCCTGCCTGCGCGTGCAGGAAGGCGTGCTCGGCGGCCTCGTAGAAGCCCGCCGCCTGCAGCACGAGGCCGAGCTCTCCGTAGGCCTCCGCGAGTGTGGCCGGTGAGGCCTCTCCATCACCCTCGATCGCCAGCACGGCCGCGTGCCGCGCGCGGACCTGATCCTGTACCGCGGGCTCGAGCCCTGCCAGCCGGGGCAGAACGACCGGTGGAGGCGGTGTCTCCTCCACCACCGGCCCCGGCTCGTCGGAGATCGAGCAGCCGGCGAGCGTCGCAGCGGCCAGCGCGAGCGCGAACGCGGCGATCAGCGCCGCCCTCCCGGGAGAACGCCTGGCAAGCTCCGGCGCCTGCGCCGCCATCCCGGGACGGTACGTCGCAAACCCTGGCGTCCGTGCCGCCGGCCGCGGGTTCCCGGCCGACAGTCCCTCCGGGGCCGGCCTGCGAACATCGCCCGCTACGGTCATGGCTGTCGGCCTTCTCCCTCCGTCAGGGTCGCGTACCGGTCGATCGGCAGGTCGTCCCATTCCTCGACGCTTCCGCTCGGCCAGGTGACCCGCACGCGGGGCGCCCCCACCCACTCGCCCAGACCGACGATCACCCGCGGATCGTTGGCCGAGGCGTAGCTGCCGTCCGCTCGGGCGCGGCGCCAGCGCGTGGAGCCGCCCGGCAGCGTCACCTCCACCCGGGCGCCGAGCATGTCGCGGGGCGTCTCGCGTCCCACGAGCCGCAGCCCGATCCAGTGGCGCATCTGGCCGACGTCGTTGACGAACAGACGCACCGGCCCGGCTCCGTTGGCGACGAGCACGTCCGTGTCGCCGTCGTTGTCGATGTCGCCGAACGCCGCGCCGCGGCTCACTTCCAGCAGCGCGAACGCCGCGCCGGCGCGGTCCGTGACGTCCTCGAACCGCTCGCCGCCATGGTTGCGGAACACCTGGTTGCGTTGCTGCAGGGCGAACGGGTTGTCCGGTCCGTGCGCCTCCAGATCCAGCGTCACGGTGCCGTTGACGGCGATCACGTCCAGCCAGCCGTCGTTGTCGATGTCGAGCCACCCCGCCCCGAAGCCGGTGTAAGGCAGG
Organism: Vicinamibacterales bacterium; assembly: GCA_958296065.1. Lineage (GTDB taxonomy): Bacteria > Acidobacteriota > Vicinamibacteria > Vicinamibacterales > UBA8438 > WTFV01. Next base: position 8,843 of record CATQHX010000016.1, read on the forward strand.
CTGGCGGCGCGTATGCCCCGGCCCGCGCTCTCGTCCCTGAACATGCCGCCGTCGTTGACGTACAGGGTACTCCCCTGCCCCGTCAGCTCGGTGATGAACAGGTCCTCGTCGCCGTCGTTGTCGAAGTCGCCGGCGTCGACGCCCATGTCGGCCTTGGCGACCCCGGTAGCGCCGAAGGCGGTGCCCCACAGCAGCGCGCGGTTCCGGAAGGTGCCGTCACGCTGGTTGATCCACAACTGGTTGTCCTGCTGGTCGTTGGCGACGAACAGGTCGAGCCAGCCGTCGTTGTCGTAATCCGCGGCCGACGCGCCGAGCCCCGGTCCGTACTCGCGCCCCATGCCGGCCTCGAACGTCACGTCGGCGAACGTGCCGTCCCCGCGATTGCGATACAGGCGATCCGGCTGCGGCGGACTGACCTCCGGCGGGCAGTAGTCGGCCGGACCGGACTGCGCGTAGCACTGCCAGTGGGTCTCGATGCTGTAGTTCAGGTAGTTGCCGACGAACAGGTCGAGCCGGCCGTCGCGGTCGTAGTCGAAGAAGGTGGCGGGCACGCTCAGACCCGGATCGCCGGTGCCGGTCTCCGCGGTGACATCGGCGAAGGTCCCGTCGCCACGGTTGCGGAACATCTGGTTCGGCCCGAACCGCGTGGTGTAGATGTCGATCCAGCCGTCGTTGTCGTAGTCCCCCGCGGCCACGCCCATCCCGTACCCGCGGGACGCGATGCCGGCCTCGTCGGTCACGTCGGTGAACCGCAGCCGCCGCTCGCCGCCGGGTCCCGTGTCGAAATCGTTGCGGAAGAGGCGGTCACCGGGCGGTTGGTCCGCGGGGGGGGCCAGCAGCGCCTCGCCGTCCCCGAGCCGTCCTCCCTGCACGAGGTAGACGTCGAGGTCGCCGTCGTTGTCGTAGTCGAGCAGCCCGACGCCGGGACCCATCATCTCCGGCTGGTAGAAGTTGCCCGTCATGCCGTTTTCGTGGACGAAGTCGAGCCCCGCCGCGGCGGCCCCGTCGACGAACCAGTCGCCGTCGTACGAGATGGGCAGGGCAGCCGGGGCAGTCGCCGTCTCCGGCTCGTCGGGCGCGGTCGCGGTCCCGCAGGCGGACAACACTCCGGCGAAGGCCACCCCCGCCATCTTCGCTGCCCAGCGCGCGGTCATCGTGAGATGGTAGATCGACCGGCCCGACCCGCCGCAAGCGCCGCTGGCACGCATCGTGCTTCCTCCGAGAGATTGCACGGCGCCAATAGCGCATTGTCATGCTGACGGCGGTGTGCGATCATGAAGTTCTACGTGATGAACTTACTCCGCAACGCTTGGCCGGTAGTCGTCATCACCGGCACCATCGCGGGCGCCGCCTGGACCGCGGCGTGGAACGTCGGGAATTTCCTGCGGACAGAGATCGCTGCGAGCGAAACGCGTCTCGCGGCACGAATCGCGGCGACAGAGAACCGGCTCACCGCGCAGATCACGGCGACCGACACGCGCGTCACGTCACTCGAAAGTCGGCTCACGCAGCAGGTCGCGGAGAGTGAGACGCGCGTGACCGCACAGATCGCCGAGCTGCGCCAGCTACTCATCGACCATCTCGAAGATCACGCCAACGCCCGTTGACAGGCATCGCACCATGAAGTTCGTTCGCGACGCATGGCCCATCGTCGTTATCGTGGCAACCATCGCCGGCGCCGCCTGGACCGCGGCCTGGAACGTCAGGGACTTCCTGCGGGTGGAGATTGCGGCGAGCGAATCGCGACTCACGGCCCGGGTCGCGACGACCGACGCGCGCGTCACGTCACTCGAGAGTCGGCTCACGCAGCAGATCGCGGAGAGTGAGACGCGATTGACGGCACAGATCGCCGAGCTGCGACAGCTCCTCATCGACCATCTCGAGGATCACGCCAACGCCCGTTGACACTCCTCCCGGGCGGATTCACGGCCGAGTTCAGGCGCTCTCGTGGTCGAACGCCACCACGTTGCGCGACGCGCTGCTGAACTCGACGCCGATCAGATGGATGGGTTCACCCAGGGCGCGGTACTTGTCCGCGTAGGCCTTCGTCTTCAACTGCGCCAGCGCGGCGCCCGGCCCCGCCTGCTCCACCACCTTGAACTCGAACAGGTACACGCGCCCGCCGAACCGAACCGTCATGTCCGCGCGTCCGCGGCTGACGCTGTCCTCCACGGTGATCCCGGTGCCCAGCACCGAAGCGAAGTAGGCGTAGAAGACGCTGGCGTAGTAGCCCTCGAAGCGGGCGATGTCGTTGTTCGTGTACCACTCGTAGGGAATGCCGGCGAAGAAAGCGTGGAACAGGTCCCCGAGGGCCGCAACGTCGCCGGCCGCCAGCAGATCGTAGAGCCGGTCGCCGTTGCGCTCCCGGTGCGGGTCGCGGGCCAGGTGGGCCAGCAGGCTCTCGTTCAGGCTCTGGAAGACCTCCCGGTTCGGATATCCCAACCGGTAACGGGTTCTGCCGCCGCGCGACTCCGTCGCCGTGACGGTGAGGTAGCCGGTCTGAAACAGGAGGGCCTCCGGCGCGATGGCGTCCACGTCGAACGTGCTCAGCAGACCCGCGCTGCCCACCATCCCGTCCAGGTCCAGGGCACTGACGCCGCGCTCGACCAGGGTCTCGATCAGGAAGGATGGCGTGCCGGTCTCGAACCAGTAGGCGTCGAACTCGCGCGTATCGAACAGCAGCAGGATGTCGAACGGGTTGTAGACCTTCTCCTCGCCCCGCCAACTGTAGCCGTTGTACCACTCGCGGATTTCGTCGCGATCGAGCCCGGGAAGCTCGGGCGCGAAGACTGTGTCCAGGTCCCCATCCGTATAGCCGCAGATGGTGGAATAGCGCGGGTCCAGCGTGATGTCCTTGAGGTTGTTCAGGCCGGAGAACAGGCTCACCTTCGAGAACTTGCTGACACCGGCAAGGAACGTGAACCGTACGTGCGCGTCGCAGTCCTTGATGGTCGCATACAGGCCGCGCAGGAAGTCGCGGTTCGCACGGGCGACCTCCGGCGCCCCCAGCGCGTCGAGAATCGGCTTGTCGTACTCGTCCACCAGCACCGCGACCGGCCGTCCCGCCTGACGGTGCAGAGCCTCCAGCATGTGCGCAAAGCGGTTCGACGCCGATGCGTACCCGGAAACGACCCCGGTCTCGCGTTCCACGGCGTCGAGTTGGGCCATCACGGTCGCGGGAAGGTGGTCCGCCTCCCTGAAGTTGCCGCTGCCGAAGCTGAGGCGCAGCACGGGATGCCGCACCGACCAGTCCCAACTGTCGGCGATCGCGAGTCCCTCGAACAACGGCCGGCTGCCCTCGAACAGCTCCTTGCACGTATCCAGGAACAGGCTCTTGCCGAAGCGCCGCGGGCGGGAGAGAAAGTAGTGCTTGCCCTCGTCGAGCAGGCGCCCGATGAATGCGGTCTTGTCCACGTAGTAGCAGTTCTCCTCCCGGATTTCCCGGAAGGTCTGCATGCCGATGGGCAGCCTGCGTCGTGTCATGGACACTCCGGCAACATTATGCAACCGTCGACGTTGCACTTGCAGCCTCCCCGCCGCGTGCGACAGAGAAACGCCCCTGGAAAGGGCGATGCAACCGCCTATCGGACCGGGCGACGCGCGCAAAGAAAAAGGGCCGGGAAGCTCCCTGCCTCCCGGCCCGCAGAATCTGCGGCCGCGCGTGGACGACACGCGGCCACGGTCGGACGACTCGACCTACCAGTGAATGTTGGTCGCCAACTGCAGGAAGCGTCCCTGGACCGTCCGGGTGACGTTGCCCATGGAGCCGCCGAAGAAGTTGGTCCCCTCGATGATCGGGCCGCTGTTGATGATGTTGTAGATGTCGGCCTGCACGTCGAAGCGCATGCCGTTGCCCATCTCGAACACCTTCCGGATCGAGATGTCGACCTGGTTCAGGCGATCGAGGAAGGCCGACCCCGGCGCCATCAACGGAATGGTGATGGTGTTCGTCCGGGGAACGCCCTCCGGATAGTACATGTCGTTCTTCGGCACCTGCCAGCGCACGTTGCCCGTACGGGTGAGGCTGCCCTCGAGCTCGCCACCGCCGTTCAGGCCGCCCGCGCTCTGCCCCGTGCCGCCACCGACGTGCAGCTCGCGCGGGTTGTACGACTGCAGCGAGCCGCTGAACGTCAGTCCGCCCGGCAGCGGCAGCGTGCCCGACAGCTTGAACTCGTTCAGCCACGGCACATCGTAGCCCCCGTACGAATCCGCCCCATACGCGCCCGTCGGGTCGCAGAAGAGCAGCTCGTTGGGATCGTCCCGCGTGTCGCAGCGGGTGAGCACGTTCCGCTCCATCGTCCAGCCGCCGAAGATGTTCGTCCCGTTGGGCAGCCGCGCGTTGAACGAGGTCTCGAACCCGTTGTACTGGTCGGAGTAGCCGTCGTCGCCGTACGTGTTGATGACGACGTGATCCGGGGTGCGCAACTGCGCTTCCGGAGTGAGGCTGTAGACCGTGAGCATGGGCTGAGCCGAGACGCCGCTGGTCGAGCACGGGAACCCGCTGGGCGCCATCCCGAGGGCGTTCCCCTCCAGCGACTGCGGGCCGCACGGATTCGAAATCTGGAACGGAACGTAGTCGTTCAGCGACCGGTTGGCGTTCCGCTGCAGGATACCGTCGAAGCTGTCGCGGCGGTACCAGTTGAAGCTCGCCGACAGCCCCGGCAGGAGCTCGCGCTGGATGCCGGCATTGAAGAGCGAGGCCCAGGGCCGCGCCACGCCGTTCGGATCCTGCCGCGGCCGCCCGATCGGCCCGCCGAACTCCGGATCCTTGGTCACGCCGACTTCCCAGTCCTGCACGTAGTCGTCGCCGTTGGTGCCGCCGTACTGCTGGTGGCCGGTGTACCCCGCAACGCCTTTCTCGTAGGTGTCGTTGGGATCACGCCCCCCGTACGCGACTCCACCGAGGCCGGGCGACATCGCCTCGAGCTCGGCGAACGTCGCGCATGTGTTGAGCGTGGTCGGGCTGAGCGCGCAGTCGAACCAGTCGCGCTCGTGGTTCTGCCAGCCGCCGGGATGGAAGTCGCGCGCATAGTTGAAAATGTTCGAGGCGTTGTACCGCCCCCACGACAGCTTCAACGCGGTCGACGCGTCACCGAACAGGTCGTACGCCATCCCGAGGCGCGGCGCCCAGTCGGTCCACTTCGGCACGTTCCTCTGCTCCGCGAACGGCGTGTCCCAGTTGGTGAACCGCCGCAGCGTCGCCGGGGTCTCCTTGATGGTGGAGTTGAACGTCTCCCAGCGCAGGCCGAGGTTCAGCGTCAACCGGTCGATCGTCCACGTGTCCTGGATGTAGGTGCCGATATCCTGGAACCCCATCTTGAAGAACGTCGGGTGGTTCGTGACCAGCGCCGTCACCGGCACGCCGTCGCGGTACTCCTGGCGCAGGGCGCCGTTCTTCTTCAGGTCTTCGAGGAACGGTCCCCAACTGCTCATCATGCCGATCTTGAGGTTGTGCGACCCGGTGACGTACGACATCGAGGTGTTGTAGTTGAACCGCTCGACGTACGCATGGCTGTCGCCCCAGTGGTAGCGGTCCTCGAAGCCGTTGGTCTTCTCCCGCCGGTGGGTGATCGTGTACCAGGGATCGATGGACGAACCGTACTGGTTCATCGACCCCTGCATGTTCAGCCCCGGGTACCCGCCCACGCCCGGATAGCAGGGCGTGAGCTGGCAGGTCGCGAGACCGGCCGGCAGCGGCTGCGTGTGCATGCCGCCCGGCGTCAGCGAGGCGCCCGGTGCGAACGGCACGTCGTCCTCGGAGTCGATGTTGCTCCAGTTCTCGACGTTGGTCGAGTAGCCCGCCTCGAGCAGCAGCCGGCTGCTGACGGTCGCCGTCCACTTCGCCGACCCCACGTAATAGAGGGGCGAGCCGTGGTGGCGCGCCGCGGTCGCGACGTCCTGCACCGAGCCGTGATTGTGGAACCGCTGCTTGATGATGCGATCCATGTATACCGAGAATTTGTTGTTCTGGTTGATCTGCGCGGTCAGGCGCAGCAGTCCGCTGGTGACGCTGTTGTCGTCGACGCCGGGAAGCTTCTGATTGAAGTCCCTGCCGTCGGCGTCGATGCCGTACCGCGAGTGCAGGAAGTAGCGGGGCACCGACCCGTCGTCGCTCCGCGTGAAGCTGTTGGTGGTCGGCTTGTCGATCTCGAACCGCCGGAAGCTGCCGAAGAACCAGAACCGGTCGCGGACGATGGGCCCACCCATCGCGTTGTTGAAGTCGTAAATCAGGTCGATCGACTCGCGCGACGAGGCGCCGCGATCCCTCAGCCTCTGGGTAAGCTGGTCCTGCTGCAGCCCGGACTGGCTGAAGCCGAAGTACTGCTGCCCGCTGAGGGTGTTGCCGCCCTCGCGGCCGATCATGTTGATCCGCACGCCGCCGGCCGAGGTCTCGGCCGAGATGCCGCTCGTCTCGTAGACCATCTCCTGGTTCGCGAGATGGTTGTTGTAGTTCTGATTCGCCCCGTCGTACCCCGAGCTCATGACGAGCTGCCCGTCGACGGCGACCGTGGTCTGCCGGACGCTCATGCCGTGGACCGACATGTAGGTCTGCTGCGCCGCGGTGGTCAGGCCGACCTCCGGCCGGTTCAACTTGATGCCCGGGATCAACTGCGCGGTCGACTGCAGGTTGTTGCCGGTGGGGATGGCGTCGAGCACCTCGCGGTCGAGCACCTCGACCCGGCGCGTCGTCGCGACGTCCACGACCGGCGCCTCACCGGAGACGGTGACCGTCTCTTCGAGGGCCCCGACCGACAGCTCGGCATCGACCGTGGCCACGAAGCCGGCCGGCAGCTCCTGGTTCTCGACCACGACGACCGAGAATCCGGGCAGCGTGAAGGTCACGTTGTACGTCCCGGGACGCAGATCGACGATGGTGTAGCGACCTGCCCCGTCGGTAATCGCGACACGACTACCCTCGATCAGCGCCGGACTCGACGCCTCGACGGTGACGCCGGGCAGGATGCCACCGGTGTTGTCTGTCACTTCCCCGGTGATTTGGCTGCCTGCCTGGCCAAGCGCCCCCGCAGGTACGAGCGCCAAGGCGGCCAGCGCAGCGACGGCCGTTAACGAACGTCTCATGGTCCCCTCCTCTGACGTGTTGCGACGCGACTCGCTGTAACGAAATACGCGCGCGCGTGCGCCCCGATGAGCCGGCCGCGCACGCGAACCCGCCGTGCCGCAGTATAGCGCGGCAGTGCCGGCGGGCGCGCATCACAGCGAAGAGGGGGACCGCGGTCGGGGCGGCAAAAGAAACGGGCCGGGAAGCACGTGGCTCCCCGGCCCGTGGAATCGGCCGGCCGCGCGCGTCACGCGCGACCGGGGTCGGACGGATCCCCTACCAGTAGAGGTGCGTCGCGAACTGCAGGAACCGGCCCTGGATGGTCCGCTGCGGACGGCCCAGGCTGCCGCCATGGGCATTGACCGCCTGGAGGACCGGACCGCCGTTGAGCAGGTTGTAGATGTCGGCCTGCACGTTCAGGCGACGGCCGCCGGTCAGCTCGAACACCTTGCGGAACGAGACGTCGAACTGGTTCAGCCGGTCGAGGTACGCGGAACCGGGCGCCATCAGCGGGATGTAGGGGCTGCTCGTGAACGGTACCCCGGCCGCCAGGATCTCCGACTCCTTGACCGAGTAGCCGATATTGCCGAGGGCCAGAAGGCCGCCCCACAGCCCGCCGCCGCCGTTCAGCCCCGACGCGCTGTCGCCGGCAAAGCTGGTGGTGGCAAGCAGCTCCCGCGGGGTGTACGACTGCAGGGTGGCGCTGACCTGGAAGTCGCCCGGCAGGGGCACCGTCCCCGACAGCTTGAACTCGTGCAGCCACGGCATGTCGTACGCCGGCCCGACGTCCTGGCCGGTGATCGGGCTGACGCCGGAGCGGTCGCAGAACAACAGCTCGTTCGGGTTGTCCTGCGAGTCGCAACGGGTGATGATGTTGCGCTCGAACGTGTAGGCGCCAAAGAGGGTCGTCCCGTTCGGCAGCCGCGCGTTGAAGCCGCTCTCGAATCCGTTGTAGGACTCGGAGTACCCCGTATCCGCGTCGGTGTTCGTGTAGACGGGGTCGGCCGACCGCCCCTGCGCATCCGGATTCAGCACGTACACCGGCAGCGTTGCCGGTACGCCGGCACCGTTCGTCGTGCAGCCGAAGCCGCCCGGACCGGGGGTCGGGTTCGTCGCGCACGGATTCGCGAGTTGGAACAGCGTGTAGTCGGAGAGCGACAACGCCCGGTTGACCTCCAGCAGCGCGCCGTAGCTGTCGCGGCGGTAGTAGTTGAAGCTGGCCGAGAGCCCCGGTACGAGCTCCCGCTCGATCCCGATGTTGGTCAGGCCGACCCAGGGCCGATCGATGCCGTTCGGGTCGAGAATGGCCGTCGACGTGCCCTGGCCGAAATCAGCCGGTCCGAGACCGAGCTCCCAGTCCTGCACGTAGTCGTCGCCGTTGGTGCCGTGGTTCGGCACCGACCCGGCCACCCTCGCGCTGCCCCAGTCGGTGAGACCGGAATCGCCGTACGCGAGGTCGCCGAGGCCCGGCGAGATCGCGTTCAGCTCGCCCATCGTGGCGCAGCGGTTCGAGGCGCTGCCGTGCCGCGTCGTGATCATCGCGCAGTCGAACCACGCGAGGCCTGCGTTCTGGATCTTGCCGGTATGCAACCGGTCGGCGAGGCTGTGGGTGACCGACGCGTTGTAGCGTCCCCACGAGACTTTCAGCGCCGTCGAGGCGTCGCCGAACAGGTCGTAGGCCATGCCCAGCCGCGGCGCGATGTTCGACCAGTTCGGAATGTTCTCCTTGCCGGGCAGTGTGGCAGGCATCGTGAACCGCGTCGGACTGAGGCGGTTCGTCGGGTCGACGGTGCCGTTGACCGTCTCCCAGCGCAGCCCGAGGTTGAGGGTCAGCCGGTCGATTGTCCAGGTGTCCTGCACGTACGCCGCAATGTCCTGATACCCGAGGGAGTAGTCGACGGGGTGGTTGCCGCGGCGGACCTGGTACGGAATCGCGTCCCGATAGCGCTGCCGGAGGGCGCCGTTCCACTGCTCGGTGAGCCGGAACGGTCCCCAACTGTTCATGATGCCGAACTTCAGGTTGTGCGACCCGGTGACGTACGACAGCGAGGAGTTGGTGTTGAACCGCTCCACGTAGGCATACCGGTTGCCCCAGTGGTACCGGTCGGCGAAGTCGTTGGGTATGTCCCGCCGCAACGTGTTCGCGTAGAACGGGTGGATGCCGCCGCCGTCGAGGCCACCGGAGTACTGCGCCATCACGCCAGAATCCGTGAGCGCCGGGTAGCCGCCGACACCCGGGTAGCAGGGGGTCGCCACGCAGGTCGCGAAGCCGGGATCCCACAGTTGCGTGTGCGGACCGACGGCGCCGCCGCGCAACCCCAAGCCCGGCCCGTTCGGCACGTCGGCCTCCTGGTCGACGTTGCTCCAGTTCTCGACGTTGGTCGAGTAGCCCACTTCGAGCAGGAGCCGGCTGCTGATGGTCGACGTCCACTTGGCCGCGCCGACGTAGTAGATCGGCGATCCGTGGTGGCGAGACGCGGTGCCGACGTCCACGCGCGCGTCGTAGTCGTGGAACCGCTGCTTGATGATGCGGTCCAGGTAGGCCGAAAACTTGTTGTTCTGGCTCACCTGGTAGGTGAGGCGCAGCAGCCCGCTGGTGATGCGGTCGTCGTTGACGCCCGGCCGGAGCCCGTTGGTGCCGTTCGGATACTTCACGGCCTGCATGTAGCGGGGCGCCGTCCCGTCCTCGTTCTTGTAGAAGCTGTCGGTGACCGGGACGTTGATGCTGAACCGCCGCCCGCTGCCGAAGAACCACAGCTTGTCGCGGATGATCGGCCCGCCGTGCGCGACGTTCAGGTCGTAGATGTAGTCGCTCGACTCGACCGACGTCAGGTTGCGATCCTGAAGTCGCTGCGAGAGGTTGTCCGACTGCAATGCGCCGTTGATGTAGCCGAAGTAGTTCTGCCCGCTGTGGGTGTTCCCGCCCTCGCGCGGGATCATGGCGATGCGGACGCCGCCGGTCGAGGTCTCGGCCGAGATGCCGCTCGTCTCGTAGACCATCTCCTGCGCCGCGAGCTGGTTGTTGTAGTTCTGCACCGCCCCGTCGCCGCCCGAACTCATGACGAGCTGGCCGTCGACCATGACGGTGGTCTGCCGGTTGCTCATGCCGTGCACCGACATGTAGGTCTGCTGCGCCGCGGTCGTCAGCCCGACCTCCGGGCGGTTCATCTTGACGCCCGGAATGAGCTGCGCGGTCGACTGCAGGTTGCGCCCCGTCGGAATGGCGTCGAGCACCTCCCGGTTGAGCACCTCGGCCTGACTGATCGACTGCACGTCGACCACCGGCGCCTCACCGGAAACGGTGACCGTCTCTTCGAGGGCGCCGACCGACAGCACCGCGTCGACGTTGGCCGTGAACCCGGCCGGGAGCTCCTGCTGCTCGACCAGCACGGTCGAGAAGCCGGGCAGCGTGAAGGTGATGTTGTACGTGCCTGGTCGCAGGTCGACCAGCAGGTAGCGGCCCGCGCCGTCGGTGATGGCAACGCGGCTGCCCTCGATCAGCGCCGGGCTGGACGCCTCGATGGTGACGCCGGGCAGGATGCCGCCGGTGTTGTCGGTGACCACACCGGTGAACTGACTGGCCGGTTGCGCGTGCGCCACGGCTGGCACAAGAGCCAAAGCAGCCAGCGCAGCGACGGCCGTTAACGAACGTCTCATAGTACGGTCCTCCTCTGACGTGTTGCGACGACTCTCGCGCCGTGACCGGTCACGCACGCGACCGTGGCCCCCGAACCTCCCGGGAACCGTAGCTGCAGTCAGAAGCAAAACGCGTTCCGCAGACGCTATCCGAACCGACTCGACCGCCCGATAAGCCCGAAGTGGGGTCTGACACTGTGCGGTCCCCTGCCTTCGAGACAACCGACCGACGTTGCCACAGCCCCACACCCCGTGCGAGATCCAAGCAATCCGATCCGGAATTTTGGATCTGCACCGCTCGGCGGTTCGCACAGACGGCGGCGCATTCGACTACGGGATCCGTGCCGCTGTCAAGGCGGGGAGCGCCGGTCAAGCGGCCTGCATCGCCGCGGCCGGCAGGCGGTACCACGAGAGCCGACCCGCCTCTATCGCATCCGCGATCCGATCGTCGATGTGCAGACTCGCCACAACGGGACGGCAGGGACGTTCGGTGAACCGGGTGACGAGCGCCGCGTTCCGCATCGCCCGGGAAGTGTCGCGGCCGTTCGCCGTGTAGGAGACTTCGACGGCCACATATTGGATGCCGCCCCGATCGTCCTCGGCCTCGAACACCAGATCCGCCTCGACGCAGCTCTGGATCTCGCTCGACTGCATCGCCGCACCGGCGTTCCTGGCGAGATCGAACAGATCGGCACCGCCGAGAAGACGCCGGTCTCGGAGCCCGAGGGATCGCGCGATCAATCCGACGCGCCGTTCCGCGACGTCTCTGGCGTGCGCGCCCTTGAGAATGCCGATGTCGTCTCGCATCGACTGCCGCTCGGCCGCCGCCGCCGCGAATTGTCTATCGATCACCGTGAACCGCTCGTCGATCACCGTGAGCCGCTCGTCGATCACCGTGAGCCGCTCGTCGATCACCGTGAGCCGCTCGTCGATCACCGTGAGCCGCTCGTCGATCACCGTGAACCGCTCGTCGATCACCGTGAACCGTTTGTCGATCGCCGTGAACCGCTTGTCGATCGCCGCGAATTGCTCGCGCGTTGCGGCAATGAAGCTCGCGAGCTGCGCAGGCATCTCGAGGAGCTCCCGTGACAGAAGCCGGGAACGGAGCGCGTCACGCCATTCCGGGTGTTCGTCGAGTACCCGAACGAGGTCCTCTATCGTCTCGATCTGCATCACTGAGCCCCGAACCGGCGGCTCGGTAGCGTCCGCGTCCCCCGCCCGGCCCATCGGCAACCGCCCACGGCTCCATCGACCGCCGGGAGCTGGCTCCAAGCCTTCTCACTATAGCACGGGCCACGCCCTCAGCCCCTGCCGGATCTTCCCGGCGCCGCCAAGCCCCGTCGCAAGGCTCCGTGTTTGGCCCCAGCCCCCACCGCCCCAGGCCCCTGCGCCTCAGAACTCGGCTGCGCTCCGTTCTACGGCGCAACTCCCAGCCAGCCAGCCTGTCACGGGATGGCGTCGGCCGGCCAGGGCGTACGACACGGTCTGCTCTGATCGTAGAGGCGGAGATTCGCGGTCAGGCGCGAAACGGCGTCCCGCATGCCTTCCGCGTCGGCGGCAGCTACGAGATCGCGCTGTACCGCGACCGCCTCGGCGTACCTGCCGACCTCCGCCAGGGTCATCGCCATCGTCTCGCCGAGATCGATGGTCCGCTCTCCCTGTGCCGCGAGCTGTTCCACTATCCGCAGCGCCCGCGGGCCGTCCCGCACCTCGGCGTCGGGAGCGGCAGCCAGCAGTCGGGCCAGTGCGTGCGGGAAGATCGACGCGCCGGGAAAGGCCTCGATTCCGGCGGCCAGGCGGTCACGCGCCTCCCGATAGCGCCGCAGTTGCACGAGAGCCATCGCCGCGCCGAAACGCGCGTCCGCCACGTCGGGGTCCATGCGGAGCACCGTGCGGTACTGCTCGAGGGCCGCCGCCGGATCGCCGGCCCGACGCAGGCTGACGGCCAGGCGCAGGCGCACCTCGCCGTCGGTCGGCTGGTAGCGGAGCGCCGTCTCGAACCGCTCGATCGCCTCGCGGTGGCGCCCCTCCCCCTGCAGCAGCACGCCGACGCTGTAGTGCACGGCGGGGAAGTTCGGCGACTCGCGCATCACCCGCTCGAACTCGGCCAGGGCGCCGTCGCGGTCGCCCATCACAAAGAGCGCGGTGCCGAGCCGGTGCCGCAGCACGGCGTGGTCCGGATCGAGCTCGAGCCCGCGGCGGAACAGGTCTGCCGCCGCGCTCCACTCTTCGCGGTCCAGGGCCTCGTTGCCACGGGTCTCGTAGGCGCGCGCGCTCTCGATCAGCGCATCCACCTCCGCCAGCAGCGGGTCGGCGGGACGCAGGGCCGTGCTCCGCCGCTGCCGCAGGTGGGCCGCGGCCCTGTCTTCGTCGCCGAGGGCGCGGTAGGCCATACCGAGCGGATAGTGCGCCGCCGCGGCACCGGGATCGCGCGCCAGGACCTCCTCCAGCAGATCGACCGCCCGCTGGTAGTCCTCGGCCAGCAACGCCGCGCGGCCGAGTCCGTAGCGCGCCGCGAGAGAGTCGGGCCGCAGCGCGAGCGCCTGTTCCAGGAACGGCCGCGCCGAGACGGGGCGGTCCTGCGCCAGGCGAATCTCACCCAGCCAGACGAGCGCCGCCACGTCGTCGGGCCGCAGCCGCAGAACGGCGTCGAGGAGGGCGGCCGCCGCGGACAGGTCCCCCGCCTCCCGGCGCAGGTGTCCGAGATAGTAGAGCCAGCGAGAATTGTCCGGAGCCAGCGTCGCAGCCTCGCGGAAGCAGGTCTCGGCAGCTTCCGGCAAGCTCGCCGCCATCAGCATCATGCCGAGGGCCCCGCGCGCGGCGGGTGCGTCGGACCCGGCGGCGCCACCGTCTCCCGCGCCGGTCACCGCGGCCCGCCGCTGCTGAATCTGCGCCTGCACCGAAGCGCCGAGGCGGTTCAGGTCGGGAAGTGCGGTTCCGCAGGCAGGAGCTCCTGCCGGCGCCGTCAGCGCCGGCAGGACGGCCGGCGGCGGGTCGACTGGTGCGGCGCAGCCACCGGCCAGCGCAGCCAGTCCGCTGGCGAAGATACCTGCCGCCGCCGCGGCGAGCCGCCAACGAAGGTCCCTGCGAAAGCGGTTCAACTCCAACCCCACGCGTGGAACAATACGGATTTGGAACTCTCGCCCTGGATTACCCCGGCCCTGCTGATCGGCCTGTTCGCCTGGATGCGGATAGACCTCCGCGACCTGCGCCGCGACCTCAACGCCCTGCGAGCGGACATGAACAAGCGCTTCGACAACGTGAACGACAGCATGAACAAGCGCTTCGACAACGTGAACGACAGCATGAACAAGCGCTTCGACAACGTGAACGGTGAACTTGCGGACCAACGCGAGCGCATGGCCAAGCTGGAGGGTGCTCTCGAAGGCTTCCTCGCCGGACTCCGCGACCGCAACGCCGCCTGATCGGCTGCGGCACCGTCCGCGGTTCGGGCCGACGCATTCCACAGGCGGTCACGAGCCGCGCTGCGCGCCAGCCCCCTCCCCCGCGCGAAGCGTCATCCAACGGTCGACCTCGACGTCGCGCCACTCCTCGACCGCCCCGTCCGGCCAGTGGACCCGGACCGTCGGCCGCGCGTCCGAATCCCCGAGTCCGACCAGCACCCGCGGATCGTTGGCCGATGCGTAGCTGCCGTCCGAGCGCGCCCGGCGCCAGAGTGTCGGCGCGCCGTCGCGAACCACCGCAACCCGCGCCCCGAGCATGTCACGGCCACCGACGCCCGCGAGCCGCAGGCCGAGCCAGTGACGCTGCTGCCCGACGTGGTTGACCAGCAGCCGGACCGGGCCGGCGTCGTTCCCCACCAGCACATCGATGTCGCCGTCGTTGTCGACATCCCCGAACGCGCCGCCGCGCCCCGTCTCCGACAGTCCGAAGACTGCGCCGGCCTGGTCGGTCACGTCCGCGAACCGGCCGCCGCCCAGGTTGCGGAACAGCGTCCTGCGCTGATCGTAGGGGAACTGCCCCGCCGGACGCCCCGGAAGCGCGGTGATCGTGCCGTTGACGACCAGCAGATCCAGCCAGCCGTCGTTGTCGAAATCGAACCAGGTGGTCCCCCACCCGGTGTAGGCGAGACTGCCGGCGCCGAGCCCGGAGCCCGTGCTCCGGTCCTCGAACGTGCCCGACCCGTCGTTGACGTACAGGTTGTTCCCCTGGCCGTTCAGATGGGTCATGAAGAGATCCTCGTCGCCGTCGTTGTCGAAGTCGCCGGCGTCCACCCCCATGCTCGCCTCGGTCATGCCCATCTCGCTGAGCGCCGCGCCGGAGAGCAGGCCGGTGTCGCGGAACGTGCCGTCGCGCTGGTTGATCCAGAGCAGATTCTCGGTGCCGTCGTTGGCGACGTAGATGTCGATCCACCCGTCGCCGTCGAAGTCGGCGGTGGAGACTCCGAGGGCCGGCCCGAAACGGCCGCCCACGAGCGCGGTCTCGCTCCCGTCGACGAAACGTCCGTCGCCGGTGTTGCGATACAGGTGATCCGGCGTGCCGCCGTAGGTCTCCGGCGGGCAGTAGTCGCGCGCGTCGGCCAGCGTGCCGCACTCGATGCCGCTCTCCAGCGTGTAGTCGACGTTATGGCCGACGTAGAGATCGAGCCAGCCGTCGCGGTCGTAGTCGACGAAGGCGGCCGAGACGCCGAACCCCGCGGTCGGGACGATGCCCCGCTCACCGGCCTCCTCCGTGAAGGTGCCGTCGCCGCGGTTGATGTACAACGCGTCCGGGCCGTAGTTGGTCAGGAAGAGGTCCGTCCAGCCGTCGTTGTTCACGTCCCCGGCGGCGACGCCGAACCCGTAGCCGTCCGCCTCGATCCCGCTCTCCGCGGTCATGTCGGTGAACCGCAGCCGCCGTGCGCCGTCCGGCCCGACCTCCAGGTCGTTGCGGTACAAGCGGCCCGAGAGTGGGCCCAACCCCGCCGGCGGGATGAGTGCGTCCTCCGGCTTCAGATCCGCATCGAGCATCCGCCCCTGCACGAGGTAGACGTCGAGATCGCCGTCGTTGTCGTAGTCGAGCAGGCCGACCCCGGGCGGGACGAGCTCCGGGTAGTGGAACCGGCCGGCGGCGCCGTTGAAGTGGACGAAGTCGAGACTGGACGCCGCCGCCTCGTCGGTGAACCACTCCCCGGCCGGCAGGTCGGTGGTCTCGGAACCCGACGGCCGGTCGCTTCCGCCGGCAATCCCGCCCGACTCCGCCGCGCATCCAGCCGACAGGAGAAGCAGAAAAACCGCACGCGGTACAGCGAGCGAGGGGAAACCGTGGATGGTGCTCACGAATCTTGACACGCCATCATAGCCGAGACGCACACTGGCGGGAGAGTCGGCAGCCGCCGAAACCCCTGCCGAGTCCGCGCCGCCACGCCTCTGGCACGCTGCCCGACGGCGCCCGTTCGACCGTTCTTCGGTTGATGCTCTCCGCCCGAATCCACGCCGCCCATCCGCCACATTCACCTGTACGAAAAAGGGCCGGGAAGCCTCGCAACTCCCCGGCCCGTGAAACGGTGCGTCACGCCTCGCGCGTGACGCGAACGCCCGCTCGACCTACCAGTGCAGGTGCGTCGCGAGCTGCAGGAAGCGGCGGTTGATCGTCCGGGTCGCGTTGCCGAGACTCCCGCCGTACGTGCTGTTGAAGCGCGTGATCGGGAAGTAGTTCGGCAGGTTGTAGACATCGGCCTGGATGTCCCAGCGCATGCCGTTCGGCAACTGGAAGCTCTTGCGCACCGAGATGTCGATCTGCGTCAGGGGGTCGGCGAAGAGCGAACCCGGCGGCATCAGAGGAATCGAGAGCCCCTGGGTCCGCGTCACGCCCTGGTCCGCGAAATCGGCCACGCTCGTGTTGTAGTTCACGTTCCCGATGTAGGAGTGGACGTCGTCGAACGTCGTGCCGCCCTGGTTGGTGCCGCCGAAGTTGTCGGTGCCCTGGATGGCCATCTCCTGCGCGGGATAGAACTGCGCCGAGCCGCTCAACTGGATGCCGCCGGGCAGCGGCACCGTGCCCGAGATCTTGAAGTCGTGCAGCCACGGGATGTTGTACTGCGACGCGTCGCAGAAGAGCAGCTTGTTGGGATCCTCCGGCTGGTCGCAGCGGTTGAGGATGGCCCGTTCCATCGACCAGCCGCCGAAGATCGTCGCACCCGCCGCCAGCCGCGCGTTGAAGCCGGCGTCGATGCCGTTGTAGACATCGGAGTTCGCGCTCGAGTTGCGCATGAACCTATCGGTGCCCGTCCGCCCCCGAGCGTCCGGGTTCAGGTTGTAGATGGTGAGCGTCGACGGCGCCGCGACCCCGCGCGTCGAGCAGGAGAATCCGTTCGGGGCGGTCCCGGAGGCGGCGCACGGATTGGGAATGGTCAGCGGCGTCCAGTCGGCGTGGGTCACGCCGCGGCCGTACTGGATGATGGGGTCGAACGACTCGCGCCGGTACCAGTTCACGTTGACCGAGAGCCCGGTGACCAGCTCGCGCTCGACGCCCAGGTTCATCAGGCTGACCCAGGGCCGCTCGACGCCGTTGGGATCCTCGGTCGGCACCGAGCCCGGCAGACCGAAGGCCGACGACACCGGGAAGCCGATCTCCCAGTCCTGCACGTAGTCGTCACCGTTGGTGCCGCCGTTGTGCGCGGTACCGGCGGCGCCAACCGTATGCATGTCGGCCGTGCTCGACCCGAACGCGATGGACGGATCGAAGCCCATCGCCATCAGCTCCTGCCGCGACGCACAACGCGTATCGTCCATCGGACTGAGCGCGCAGTCGAACCAGTTGCGGTTCTCGCCCGCGTGCGTGACGGCATTGAACTGCCGCGCGTAGCTGGTGGTGTTCGAGCCGTTGTAGCGGCCCCACGAGAACTTCACCGCCGTGGACGCATCGCCGAACAGGTCGTAGGCCATGCCCAGGCGGGGCGCGATGTCGTTCCAGTTGGGCAACTGGTCGCGGCCGGCCACGCTGAAGTACTCCACGAAGCGGTTCTGCGCGTGCTCGGTCGCGCGGTTGCGCCCGCGGTTTATTTCATAGCGCACGCCGAGATTGAGCGTCAGGCGGTCGATGGTCCAGGTGTCCTGGGCGAAGATGCCCATGTCGGTCTGGTAGTCCATCGGCCGCCAGATCGGCGTGTTCGACACCCGCGCCTGGTAGGGCACGCCATTCTGGTACCGCTGCTCCCAGAGGTCGGCGTTCATGTCGTGGGAGCGGTCGTGGATGCCCCAACTGTTCATCACGCCGAACTTCATGTTGTGCGAGCCGGTGACGTAGGACATCGCGACGTTGTAGTTGAAGCGCTCGGGCGTCTCGTGGACGTAGCTCCAGTTGCCGCGGTCGCGGAAGTTGGCGCTGATGTCGTTGCGGCGCACGATCTGGTACCACGGGTCCATCGACGCGCCCGACTGCAGGGCGATGGCGGCCGGATTGCCCATGTGATAGCAGGGCGTGCTCGGGCAGAACGGGACGCTGCCGGCGGGTCGCGACTGCCGAAGCTGCTGCGCAGGACCGTAGGGCGGCGCGTCCTGGCGCTCCTCGTAGCTCCAGTTCTCGACGTTGGACGAGTAGCCCGCCTCGAGCAGCAGCCGGCTGCTGATGGTCGATGTCCACTTGGCCGACCCCGTGTAGTAGATCGGCGAGCCCTGGTGGTTGGGCGCGGTGGCCGGGTCGTCGCCGGCGCCGTGCGGCCGGAAGCGGTCCTTGAAGATGCGGTCCATGTAGGTGGCGAACTTGTTCGATGCGTTCGCCTGCCAGGTCAGCCGCAGCAGGCCGCTGGTGATGGTGTTGGCGTCGATGCCGGACAGCAGCTCGCGGCCGTCCTGCCCGTCGAGCTTCACGGGACTCGGATCGAAGTAGCGCGGCCAGGTGCCGTCCATGTTGCGGTAGAAGCTGCCGGTGATCGGCTTGTCCACCTGCCAGCGGCGCGAGCTCATGAAGAACCAGAACTTGTCGCGCACGATGGGCCCGCCGTAGGCCGCGTTGAGGTCCCAGAACAGGGTGTTGCCCTCCGACGACGAGGCGCGGCCCGCGATCTCCGCCGGAACGCTCGTGTGGTCGGCGGCCAGCGCGTCGCTGGAGTACCCCGTGTAGAACTGCCCGCTGTAGGTGTTGCCGCCCTCGCGCGGGATCATGTTGATGCGCACCCCGCCCCCCGAGGTCTCGGCGGTCATCCCGCTCGTCTCGTAGGTCATCTCCTGGGTGGCCAGCTCGTTGTGGTAGTTCTGGATGCCGCCGTCCCGGTCGGTGCCGTTGACGAGCTGCCCGTCGACGGCCACGCTGACCTGCCGCCAGCTCATGCCGTGGGTCATCATGACCGTCTGCTGCGCCGCGGTCGACAGGCCGACCTCGGGACGGTTCAGCTTGATGCCGACGATGAGCTGCGCCGTCGACTGCATGTTGCGGCCGGTCGGGATGGCATCGAGCACCTCGGCGTCCAGCACCTCCACCCGGCGGGTGGACTGCACGTCGACCACGGGCGCCTCGCCGGAGACGGTCACCGTCTCCTCCAGCGCGCCGACCGAAAGCTCGGCGTCCACCGTGGCCGTGAAACCGGCCGGCAGATCCTGGCCCTCGACCACGACGGTCGAAAAGCCCGGCAGGGTGAACGAGAGGTTGTAGACGCCGGGCCGCAGGTCGACCAGCGTGTAGCGGCCCGACCCGTCGGTGATCGCGACGCGGCTGCCTTCGATGAGCGCCGGCGAAGACGCCTCGACGGTGACGCCGGGAAGAATGCCGCCGGTGTTGTCGGTGACCTCTCCCGTAAGGGCGCTGTTGGTCTGGGCCAGCGCCGCAGGCGCCAGGGCCAGAGCCGCGAGCGCGACTACTGCCGTACATGAACGTCTCATACGGTGTCCTCCTCCAACGCGAATGCGACGAACCACGGTACCGGGGCCGTAAAGGCCTCAACCACCATCCGTAGCCGGGCAGTCAACTACGGCGGGGCCCGGATGTCAAGCTGATGCAACACGCAAGACCCGTGCCGCCGGCCGCCAGCGGCCATGGCCTGACCACTTGAAACAAGTATCTGTTTCACAGTCAGTTACGCCTTACGGTGACCCGCTTGGAACGCGCGGCCAATCCAATGAATTGGGTGCGGGATCCAAATCCTGGTAGCAGGCGCACTCGGACGGGAACGGTACGCCACACGGCGAGACGCGGCGGCAACCGTTGACATCATGCATGCATGGATGTAGGTTCGTGATGTCATGCCTGCACCCCAGATCACGCTGCGCGGAGTCGAGGCGGACCTGTCGGAACGACTCCGCGCCATCAGCCGGGAACGCGGCGAGAGTCTGAACGGCACGGTCCTCCGCCTTCTGCGAGACGCCGTGGGGGTGGATGCCCGCCGCAAGCGCCTTGGCCGCTACGCCGGTTGGACCGCGGACGAAGCGGCGGCGTTCAACGCCGCCCTGCGTGCCCAGCGGGTGGTCGACAGACGGTCCTGGGAATGACGTCGCCGCCGAAGCTCGTTCTCGACACGAGCGCGTACTCGCACATGCGCGCCGGCCATGCCGAGACGCTCGAGCGCATCGCGACCGCGCAGGTAATTGTCCTGCCGGTCACGGTGCTCGGGGAGTTCGAAGCGGGATTCGAGCTCGGTCACCGCGCGGAAGAGAACCGTCGGAACCTCGCCGAGTTCCTCGACGAGCCCTTCGTCAGCGTACTCGACGTGACGACCCTGACCGTTCGCCACTACGCGCGGATCTTCGCGGCGCTGCGTCGGGCCGGAACGCCCATTCCCATCAACGACGTGTGGATCGCGGCCGCGACGATGGCATGCAGCGGACACCTGCTGACTTTCGACGGGGATTACGCCCGCGTTCCGGGTCTCGATCACACGCTCCTCGTGCCCTCCTGACCCGGCGCCGGACGCCCGCCGGCGGTTGCCGGAAGGGCCGGGCTCGCGTTGCTCATGGCGATTGCTGCGCTTGGGCGCAGGACGGCCGGGCCGGGAAGCAGAACGGGCAGGGGGCGAAGCAGGACGACCGGGCCGCGAATAAAGGGGGGCCGGGAAGCGCCGTGCTTCCCGGCCCCCGAGAGGCGTCACACGCGTGACGCGTCGTGCTCCGCAATCGCGACTACCAGTGGATATTCGTCGCGAACTGCACGAACCGGCCCTGGATGGTCGAGCTCGCCCGGCCGAGCGAGCCGCCGTAGGTGTTGGTCCCGTTCAGGATCGGCTGGTAGTTGACGATGTTGAAGATGTCCGCCTGCAGGTCCATCCGCATCCCGTTGCCCAAGGTGAACGTCCGCCGGACCGAGAGGTCGATCTGCGTCAGGCGATCGTAGAAGAGCTGACCGGCCGGCAACAGCGGAACGCTGATACCCTCGGTCCGCGCGATGCCGAGGTTGTCCATCACGTTCGCGGGCGTGACGTTGTAGTTGATGTTGCCGGAGTACGGACGCGCGCCCGACAGCTCGCCGCCGCGGTGCGTGCCGCCCCACTGGTCCTGCGAGCCGCCCGCCACCGCCTCCTGGGCGGGGTAGAACTGCGCCGACCCGCTGACCCAGAAGCCGCCGGGGAGCGGGACGTTCCCCGAGATCTTGAACTCCTGGAGGAACGGGATGCTGTAGGCCGGCTGCGTGATCGGCAGGCCGCCCACCATGTCGTTCCGGCCGCGCGGGTCGCAGAACATCAGGCGATTCGGATCGTGGGGGATGTCGCAACGGATGAAGACGTTGCGCTCCATCACCCAGCCGCCGAAGATCGTGCTCCCGTTGGGCAGACGCGCGTTGAAGCTGGTCTCGAAGCCGTTGTAGACCTCCGAGAAGTCGTCGCCGGTCGGCGTGTTCTGCACTACCCAGTCGTCGGCGATGCCCGCCGCCTCGGGGTTCAGGTTGAACACGCTGATCTGCGCCGGCACCAGGCCGCCGCTCGAATTGCACGAGAGGAACCCGCGGTTGGGGTCGGTCGCGCAGGGGTTGTCCATCGTGAACCCGGTGTAGTCGTCGAACCCGAGCGCGCGGTTCACCCGCAGGACGCTGTCGTAGGTGTCGCGGCGGTACCAGTTGAAGCTGGCCGAGAAGCCCTCGAACAGCTCGCGCTGGACGCCGACGTTCAGCACGCTGACCCAGTTGCGCTCCACGCCGTCCGGATGCTCCACCGGCCGCGACGCGAGACCGCCGAAGTTGGCCCGCAGAGGCGGACCGATCTCCCAGTCCTGCGCGAAGCCGTCGCCGTTGGTCCCGCCGTTCCAGACGGTGCCTTCCACACCGACCGTGTGCTCGTTCGCGGTGCTGCCGCCGAACGCGATGCCGGGGTCATGCCCCATCCCCATCAGGCCCGCCTGTGTCAGGCACGCGCGGCCGTCGAGACTGGCGCAGTCGACCCAGTTGCGGTTCTCACGCTGGTACGACACCGGGTTGAACCACTCGGCGTAGGTGAACGTGTTTGCGGCGTTGTACCGGCCCCACGACACCTTGAACGCCGTCGAGGCGTCGCCGAAAACGTCGTACGACAGGCCCAGGCGCGGCGCGAAGTCCTTCCAGTTGGGCAGGTTGCGCCGCGAGGCGAAGCTCTGCGCCTGCACGAAACGGCCGGTCTGCGTGATGGTGGAGCGCGGGCCCGGCGCGATGTTCGGCCCCGCCTCGTAGGTGTGCGCGACCATCTGCTCCCAGCGCACGCCGAGGTTCAGCGTCAGCCGGTCGATGGTCCAGGTGTCCTGCGCGAAGATGCCCATGTCGCGGGCGTAGTCGATGCCCGAGATAACGGGCCGGTTCGACACGCGGGCGAACTCGGGAACGCCGCTCCTGTACATCTGCCGCTCGAGGTCGCCGTTTCCGGTGCGGTACGCCTCGTACGGCCCCCAACTGTTGTTGGTGCCCACCTTGATGTTGTGCGAGCCGGTGACGTACGAGAGGCCGATGTTGTAGTTGAAGCGCTCGACCCGCCACGTCTCGCGGCCCCAGTGGTACCGGTCGCGGAACCCGGTGTCCTGATCGTGGCGCAGGATCAGTCCGTACCACGGGTCGATGGTGGGATTGAACTGGTCCGGGCCGCTGATCTGGGCCGCGTGCCCGTAGTTCTCGAAGCAGGGGGTCGCGTGGCACGGCAGCCAGTTCGCGGGCCTCTCCTGCGTCAGGTCCTGGCCCAGGGCGTTTACGCCGCCGGGCGGGTCCTGCTGGTTCCAGTTCTCGACGTTGGTCGAGTAGCCCGCCTCGAGCAGCAGGCGGCTGCTGATCGTCGAGGTCCACTTGGCGCTGCCGGTGTAGTAGATGGGCGAGCCCTGCCAGCGGCCGGCGGTGGCGATGTCGTCGTTCGAGCCGTGGTTGGCGTAGCGCTCCTTGAAGACCCGATCCATGTGCGCCGAGAACTTGTTGTTCTGGCTCGCCTGGTAGGTCAGGCGGAGCAGGCCGCTCGAGATCGTGTTCTCGTCGATGCCCGGGAACCGCTCGGTGCCGTTGGTGCCGTCCAGCTTCTGCGGATCGGGGTCGAACCAGCGCGGGGCGGCGAAGTACCAGTTGTTGGGAATCGACCCGTTCGGGTCGAAGCGCCAGAAGCTGTTCGTCACCTTCTTGTCGATCTGGAAGTTGCGGACGCTGCCGAAGTACCAGAACTTGTCGCGGACGATCGGCCCCCCGTGCACGAGGTTCATGTCGTACATCATCGAGATGCCCTCGGTGGAGGTCACACCGCGGTTCTGGACCTCCTGCGAGAGGCTCTCGAGACCGTCGCGCTGCAGGCTGTCGTGGCTGCCGCCGAACCAGAGTTGGCCGCTCTGCTGGTTGCCGCCCTCGCGCGGGACCATGTTGATGCGGACGCCGCCGCCCGAGGTCTCGGCGCTCATCCCGCTGGTCTCGTACACCATCTCCTGGTTGGCCAGGTGATTGTGGTAGCTCTGAACGGCGCCGTCGCCGCCGATGCTGTTCATGTTCTGGCCGTCGACCTGGATCGTCACCTGCGACGGGCTCATCCCGTGCACCGACATGTAGGTCTGCTGCGCCGCGGTGGTCAGCCCGACTTCCGGACGGTTCATCTTGACGCCCGTGATGAGCTGCGCCGTGGACTGCAGCGTGTTGCCGGTCGGGATGGCGTCGAGGATCTCGCGGTCGAGCACCTCGGCCCGCGCCGTCGACTGCACGTCGACCAGCGGCGCCTGACCCGAGACGGTGACCGTCTCCTCGAGGGCGCCCACCGACAGCTCGGCGTTGACGGTCGCCGTGAAGTCGGCCGGCAGGTCCTGCCCCTCGACCACGACGGTCGAGAAGCCGGGCAGGCTGAACGTCAGGTTGTAGACGCCCGGCCGCAGGTCGATCAGCGTGTAGCGGCCCGCCCCGTCGCTGAACGCGATGCGGCTCCCTTCGATGAGCGCCGGGCTCGCGGCCTCGACGGTGACCCCGGGCAGGATGCCGCCCGTATTGTCGGTCACCAGGCCGGTGATGGTCTGGGCCGTCGCCGTACTGGCTCCCACCGACAGGGCCAGCAGCGCAGCGACGACCGTGGTTGTACGTCTCATGCTCCTGTCCTCCTCAACGTGAATCCGACGATTCCCGGAGCCGGAAAACCCCGCCCCGCCAAACCGCACAGCCAACTCCGCCAAGACCCGCCTGACATGCGGACCGGACGCGCCGAATCCCGCATCCCCGACATCGTCGCCGGCGACGGTCTGTCATGCCTTGATTGTCAGCAAGGACCATGCCACGACACGGTGCTCCCGTGAGACCGTTTCGGCGCCGGCGAAGTCACGTCTCCGCGCCAGCGCGGTCACGTCTCGGCAGTCGTTCCGAGCATGCTCGCGCACGCACCCTGGCCTGTCGTGTCGGCTGCCTGGCATCCAAACCCTTGTTGCCGGCGATCCAAAATTCGGTTGAATCCGGGGCCGGGACGGTCGAGCCGGCACGACCTGGAGGCGCGCCGGCGAGCCGGCGGTGAGCCGCCCGGCACGACGCCGTCCGGTTCGACCGACGGAGCCGCGCGTCACGAGCCGCGCGTCACGACCTGACCGCCGCGCCGGCGAGCCGGCGGGCCTCTTCGACCCAGCCGTGGTAGGTCTTCCGCAGGTCGACGAGAAACGCCCGCACCTGCGCCCGGTCGCGCGGGTCGGGCAGCACGTCCGACACCTTGAAGGGCGGCTTGATCACCGCGGCGCAGACCGTCGAGTGGATCCGGCGGTCGAAGTGGGCGACGGCGATGGGAACGATCCACGGCTCGGGATCGACGCTGGCGGCCAGCCGGAAGGCCCCCGGCTTGAACGGGCCGGGCGAGTCCTCGGTCCAGTAGCTCGTCCCCTCGGGGCTCAGAATCAGGTTCGTGCCGGCCTTCAGATACCGGCCCGCGGTCTCGAAGAACTCGTCCTGCCGGCTCCGGCGCTGCTCCGGCGTCTCCTCGATGCGGTCGGACTCCTGCGTGTAGACGGCGATGTGCCCCAGCCGGTCGTAGTACGCCTGGTGGCCGTACTCCGAGCCGCGGCTGTGGCGGACCACCCGAATCCCGCCGTCGCCGTAGCGCCGGTCGAGAATCATCGCACTGACGAAATGCGAGTCCAGCGTGAGCTGGAAGTTGTTGGGCAGCGTGTTGTGCTCGTGGTTCTTCAGGTGATTGAAGATGAAGATCTGGCCGGGAGCCGGCGGCAGGTGCTCCTCTCCCTCGACGACGTACCGCACGCGCCGGAAGGCCTGCTGGAACCCCCGCGCGCACAGCTTGCGGACGTCGCGGGCCGGCATCTGCTCGGGCGCCGTCACCACGGCGTGGTAGACGCGGCGCAGCGCCTCGAAGAACTCGTGCTCGCGCTTCACGTCGCGCAGCATCTCCTGGCACAGCTCCGCCAGGCTGCGCTCGAGCGCGTCGCCCTCGGCAGCCATCCGCTCGATGCTTCCGAAGGCCTCGCCCACGGTGAGGGGGCTGCCGAGCAGGTGGGGTACGGTGTGCAGGGGCGAGTGAACGCTCAGTTGCGTGCAGCTCTGCTCGAGCAGGTTGGCGACGGCCAGCCGCTCCTTCTCGAAACGGCGCGAGATGAACAGCGCGCGGGCGGCCCGCAGGTGCATGGACGCCAGCCAGAGCACGCGGCGCACGAGCGCCAGGGCCAGCGACGGATCGTCCCGCAGGACCTGCCCCAACCGATCGGTGTCGATGCGATAGACCGTGCAATCGCGCGTCGCCACCACGGAGGCGCCGTGCGCATCCACGCCCGGCAGCCCCGCTATTGCCACGACGGAGCCGGACTCGGAGATCGTCCGTAGCGCGAACGCTTCGTCCGTCGAAGCCGGGCTGTAGTTCAACGCGACGCGGCCCGTGGCCAGCACCCACAGTCCGGATTCCCGACTCCCCTGCTCGACGATCGGCTCGCCGCGGCAAAAGTAGCGGCTCTCCACGGCTCCCGCGAACAGCCGCAAGCGGTCCTCTTCAAGCGGCGCGAAGAACGCCGACCGCCGCAGCAGTTCGATCAGCGGCGGGGGCGCGCGGTTGTAGGCTTCCTCCTCCCCGTCGTCCTGCAGCGCCCGCGCGAAGTTGACCGGCGTCTGCGAGTAGGCGGTCAGCCGCGCCCGCATGTCGGCTAGGCGCTCGAAGCACTGGCGCAGGATCGACTCGAGGAACGCGACGCCGAGGCGCGGCTCCTCCTCGAAGAGCGCGGCCAGGGCCGCATGCTCGAACCGCAGCGTGGAGCAGGCCCGGGTGCACACCACCGTGGTGGCGTAGCGCCGCAGGTCGCGAAACCCGGACCAGCCGATGGCCGTCCAGGGGCTCGAACGCTCGCCGACGTCCAGGTCCTCGTTGCCTTCCTCGAGGCGAAGCTGGAACCGGACCGCGCCATCGGCCACCAGAAACAGGTGCGTCGCCGGCGCGAACTGCCGCGTGATGACGGCGTCGGCATCGAAGCGGCGCGGCTCGGCCAGCGCGGCCAGGCGGCCCCACGGCAGATCGCGGTCCGCTTCGAGCCACGACGAACGCTCCCGGATGGAAGCGATACACTCTTCTCTCGTGTTCGTCGCGTTCGTCGTGTTCGTCGCGTTCGTTACTTTCGTCACGTTTCGTCACGCTTCATGAGCGGTCACGATGCTCCCGCGTTCCGGGCGACCCGCCCGCCGCTGACCCGGCCCAACGGCTTCTTTCCGTTCTGGCGGAACACGCTGGCCGCGCTCGCCGCCGTCGCCCCGAATCTCCGGCTCGGGCTGGCCGTCACCTCGCCGGAAGGGGCCCGCATCACGCCGGTACGCTTCGCATCGCTCGGCGCCTGCGACGTCCAGGGCTTCCTGATCGCCCTCGACCACTCCGACGATTGCGCGGCGACGGACCGACCCGCTCCACGACCGCTGGTCGTCACCACGCACGGCTACAACAGCCAGTCCAATCCGGTGCTGGAAGCCCGGCATGCGACGGCCTGCGGCGCGGATCTGTTCTGCTTCGACGTGCGCGGCTTCGGGCTTTCGCGCTCGTCCTGCGAGGTCGATCCCCGCGGCTACATACTGACCGGCCTGACCGAGCCGCGCACTTCCATCCTGCGCGGCGCCGTCTGCGACTACGTGCGCGCTGCCGAGGTGGCGCAACAACTGGGCGCCGGTCGCGGGGGCGTCGTCTTCCACGGGCGGAGCTACGGAGGCGCGCTCGCTTTCCTGGCCCAAGGCCTCACCTCGCGCGCCGCCTACCTGGCGGTGGCGCTGCCCACGTTCGGCTGGGTCGACGGGCGTCGGCGGCTCGTGACCCGCGGATCGGGCCAGGAGATCAACGACCACCTCGCCCGCAACCCGCGCCTGGAAGCGGCGGCGATGGCGACGCTACGCTACTTCGACACCGTCAACGTCGCCGACCGCATCGCCTGCCCCACGCTGATCGGCGTAGCGCAACGCGACGAGGTGGTTCCGGCGGCCACGGTGTACGCCATCGCCAACCACATGGACCCGCCGCCGGAGATCGTCGAGCTGCCGGTCGGCCACTCCACCGACGAGGAGGAGCGCCGCTGGGTCGACTTCGACGAGCGCTGGACGACCGCGGTGGCCGCGCTGGGAGCGCGGAAATCCACCGCCCGCTGAGCGCCCCGGCGAACACCGGCCGGCGATGGCGAATCGACGCCGGCCGGAATCGCCGAATACGGCTGCCGCCGACCAACGCCGCCGCGCCCTCCGCCCGGACCCCGGACCCGGCGTCAGTACTCGTCGTAGCCTTCGGTCAGCTCGATGTAGGTGCCGGCCGGGTCGGTCAGGAACGCGATCTTCA
>CATQHX010000017.1 GCA_958296065.1 Vicinamibacterales bacterium
AACCAGGATCGGCCCGCCGCGTCGATGCTGTGGCGGGGGAGCAGCCCGCAGCGAGATGCCGGACCAGACGGACGGCCTGCACGCGCTGATCACCACGCCGCTCATCATCGGCGACTACTTCTACGGCGTCGGCAGCTACGGCGAGCTGCGGGGCCTGGATGCGCGGACGGGCGAGCGTGTCTGGATGAGCGACGAGATGACCGCGCAGGCGCGCTGGGGGGCCGCATTCTTCGTGCGGCACGGCGACCGCTACTTCGTCAACAACGACGACGGTGATCTGATGATCGCGCAGTTCACGCCGGAAGGTTACGTGGAGCTGGACCGTACGCGGCTGATCGAGGCGGACGGCAGCTCCGGCATCGGGTCCGGCACGCGCCTGCGCTGGGACCGGCCGGTCAACTGGACGCATCCGGCCTACGCCAACCGCCACATCGTGCACCGGAACAACAGCGAGATCATCCGGGTTTCGCTCGCGGCCAGCGACTACGAATAACGACACCGGAGTGGGGCGATGGGGCTGCGGCAATCCGCGGCGGAGCCCCGTGGTGCCGGGAGCGGCGAGAAGCCGGTATGCCGCGACGCCGCGAGGAAGCAGGGCTGGAGCTTAAGGGAATGACGACAATGCGAACGTTGCGGCTGTTGTCCGCGAGCGCGGTGCTGTGTGCCGTTCTGGTGGGAACCTCGATCTACGCGGCGGACTGGCCCGAATGGCGCGGCGCGGGGCGAGTGGCGGTCTGGAGCGAGGACGGCATCGTCGAGCGATTTCCCGCCGACGGACTGAAGGTCGTCTGGCGTACGCCCGTCAAGGGGGGCTTCGCCGGTCCGGTGGTCGCGGACGGTCGCGTCTTCGTCACCGACTTCGAGTTCCTTCCCGAGACGCGCGTGATGGACGGTACCGAGCGTATCCTCGCGCTCGACGAGGGGACCGGCGAGGTGCTCTGGACCCATGAGTGGCCGGCCGCGTACCGCAATCTGCAGTTCTCGTACGCGACCGGACCCCGCGCCAGCCCGACGGTGGACGGCGACCGGGTCTACGTCGCCGGCGGCGCGGGCATGCTGCTGTGCCTCGACGTGGAGACCGGCGCAGTGGTCTGGCAGCACGACACCGTGGCCGAGTACGACACCACGGTGCCGGTCTGGGGGACGGCGAGCTCGCCCCTGGTCGACGGCGATCTCCTGATCGCCCTGGTCGGCGGCGAGCCGGATGCGCTGGTCGTCGCCTTCGACAAGCGCACCGGCGGGGAGGTCTGGCGGGCCATCGACGTCGTTACCGAGATGGGCTACGCCCAGCCGGTCATCTACGAGGCGGGCGGCGTCCGCCAGCTCATCGTCTGGCATCCGCGCGGGGTCGGCTCGCTGAACCCGGCGACCGGCGAGACCTACTGGGAGGAAGCCTGGGAGGCGCCCTCGGCGATAACCGTTGCCACCCCCGTTCGCAGCGACAACTACTTGTTCTTCACCCAGTTCTACGGTGGCTCGTTGATGCTCCGGCTGGATACCGACCGGCCCGACGCCGACGTGCTGTGGAAGGTGGCGGGGAACGGCGAGATGCCCGACCAGACGGCGGCGCTGCATTCGCTCATCACGACCCCGGTCATCGAGGGCGACACCATCTACGGCGTCGGCAGCTACGGCGAGTTGCGCGGCCTCGACGCCACGACCGGCGAGCGCCTGTGGGTGAGCGACCGGATGACCGTGCAGCGCCGCTGGGGCGCCGCGTTCCTGGTGCGCCACGGCGACCGCTACTTCGTCAACAACGACGCCGGCGACCTGATCATCGCGCAGTTCACGCCGGAGGGCTACGTGGAACTCGACCGCACCCGGCTGATCGAGCCGACATCGCGCGCCGGCTACGGGCCGCGCCGCTTCGAGGACCGTGCCGTCAACTGGACCCAGCCGGCCTATGCGAACCGTCACCTCGTGACGCGCAACGACGAGGAGATCATCCGGGTGTCGTTGGCCGCTGCCGACTACTGACCGCCGGCGGGCGGGGACTTCGACCCGCCCGTGCCTTGCGGGTCGTCGAGCGGTTCAGGCAGGCCGTCGGAAGGGTCCCGGAAGTAGACGCGCGACAGGTAGCTGAGCGCCACCGCCGCGCCTTGGCGTTGCGGCATCGTCGCGATGAGGGGACCGGCGATGGCCAGGAAGAACCCGAGCCCGTTCAGCCAGTTGCTGATCCGGAAGCCGAAGAAGATCGCGGCGATGCCGAGCAGGATGGGGATCCGGTCCATCACGATCCAGAAGAACCAGATGTCTCCGTGATTGCGGAGGTACACGAGGCCGCAGTTCGCGCACTGCCGGTGGAGGGTGATCCAGCGGACGAAGAGGGGACCCCGCCCGCAGTGGGGGCAGCGCCGCCGCACGCCGCGCCAGACCGTCGGCAGGATGCGCGGACGCGGATGCCGGGTCGCGCCGATGTCCATCGACGGCAACTCCGCGGGACCCGATCCGGATGAGTCGGGCATCAGGCCCTTCACTATACTGAACCGCCTGTCGCGACTGAACCGCCTGTCGCGAGGTTGCGGATCGCTCGTCGCGAAGCATGTCGCGCGCGACCGCGATGGAGACCGCGCGCGGAAGTCCACTGCCGGTTCGAGCCGGCCCATGGGGGAGGAGAACGACCATGACGGGTGTGAGAAGGAGTCGCAAGGGTTGGGCGGCGGGGGCGCTTGCCGCCCTGCTGGTCGCGTCGCTGCTGGCGGCGCCGTCGTTGCGGGCGGCCGAGGACGTCGTCGTCGCCAAGCCCGAGTCAGTGGGCATGTCGTCGGAGCGGCTGCGGCGGATCGACAGCTTCATCCAGGAATATATCGACACCGACCGCATCGCCGGGGCAGTGACCCTGGTCGCCCGCAAGGGCAAGGTGGTCCATTTCGAGGCGCAGGGCTGGCGCGACAAGGACAACGGCGTCCCGATGACGAAGGACAGCATCTTCGTCCTGATGTCGATGACCAAGCCGATCGTCTCGAGCGCGCTGATGATGCTGTTCGAGGAGGGCCGGTTCCTGCTCGACGATCCGATCTCGAAGTGGATTCCCGAGTACGAGAACCACACGGTGCGCATCAATCGCGACGGTGTCCGGGCGCTGACGGAGCCGGAGGCGCGCCCGGTCACGGTGCGTCACGTGCTCACGCACACGTCGGGGCTGACCCTGAATCCCGCCGGCAAGGGTCTGAGCCAAGCGCAGATCGACTACGCGACCAACCACGGCAAGGGCTGGCCGACACTGGCCGAGCGGGTGGCGCACGCCGCCGTGATTCCCGCCGCGTTTCACCCCGGTGACGAGTGGCAGTACGGCGATTCCACCGACTACGTCGCGGTCCTGGTGGAGAAGATCTCCGGCCAGTCTATCGACGACTTCCTGCGCGAGCGCATCTTCGAGCCGCTCGGCATGACCGACACCTACTACTACGTGCCGCAGGAGAAGGTGGAGCGGATGGCCTCGGTCTACCGGCCGGACGAGAACGGGAAGATCGAGCTCATGGTGTCGCCGACCTTCCGCGAGCCGACCCGCATGTTCCGCGGCATCGCCGGTCTGGCCGGGACGGCGGCCGACTACTACCAGTTCGCCCAGATGGTTGCCAACGGCGGCGAGCTGAACGGCACGCGGCTGCTTGGCCGGATGACCGTCGACAACATGATCAGCAACCACATCGGGGCCGACCGGCCGGTCTACATCCGCGGCGGCGGCTACGGCTTCGGGCTCGGCTTCGGGGTGCTGACCAACTCGGCGCAGGCGCCCGACGCGCTGTCGATAGGCAGCTACACGTGGGGCGGCGCCTACGGAACCCTCTACTGGGCCGACCCGGTCGAGGACCTGATCGGGATCCTGATGATCCAGATCCGGCCCTACAACCACCTGAACATCCGCCCGCTCTTCTCGAACGTCGTGACGCAGGCGGTGGTCGACAGCCTGTCGGATCAGAAGCCGAAGATCATGGGGCGGCCGACGCCCCGGTAGCAGATCCCGAGGGTAGGGCCGGCCGCCGGATGAAGTCTCCGGCGGCCGGCCCGGCGATTGTCCGCCGACAGACAACGCCCGGCGGCGGCGATCGGACGAACATCCCGCCCTACCTGACTCCCGGCCCCAGCCCGACCGCGCGCAACGCCTGATCGACAGCCCGTGCCGCGTCGCTGCCCGGGGCGAGGTCGGCCGCGGACTGGCGGATGAGCGCCGCGGCGATCGGCAGCGTCGCCATGGCGGGCATCAGGTCCCGCATCGCGCGAAAGAAGATCCGTTCGATCTCCTCCCGGTTGGCTTCGCCGCCGCCCTCGACCGTCATGCCGCTGGTACGGTGCGTCCCGCCTTCGATGGCCAGGTAGAACGCGTGGCTCAGGATCAGCGAGTTCCAGTGGTCGCCGCCGTAGCCGAATTCATCGTTGCGCAGGGTACCGAAGTACTCGCCGCGAACGAAAACGTGCCCGGAGTAGTCCCAGAACTCGTCTTCGTCGAGGGTGAGGGCGAACTCGAAACGATCGCCGTACGCATCCGGATCTCTGCTGAAGCTGGGGTCGATCATGGAGCGGATGGGACCTTCGGAGAAGTCGCCCCCCACGAGATAGTCCGCCGAGGCGCCTTCATCCTGGTAGTAGAACCCGAGGGACTCGCCGAAAATGTCGGAGTAGCCTTCGTGGATGGCTCCGTCGCCCGAGTAGGCCAGGACGAACCGGCCGTTCTCGCACCAGGCCGGGGCCAGTCCGACGTCGAATCCATCCGGCGTCTCGACCACGCCCGGGAACCGTGCGGTCTCGCAGGTGTGGGTCTCGCCTGTTCGGTCCGTGAAGCTCCGCGGGCCGAGTCTGGCGCCGATGGGGACGAGGTTGTAGAGGCCGAAGGGGCTTCCGGTTCGATTGCTCACCGAGAAGTGCGTCACGCCGTGCATCAGCTCGTGCCCGACGACGTCTAACAGCGTGTAAGGTTCCTCGCTGGTCTCGTTGGTCCTGCGGCCGTACCCGACCACGCCATTGCCTTCCGGGCCGAACGGCGGACTGGCGAAGAAGGCATTCGCCAAGCCGAGGTTGACCATCGAGATGGTGCGTCCGTTCGCGCCGTCGATGCCCTCCCAGCCGTGCCGCGCGGAGAAATAGTCGTAGGTCCAGCCCGTGTAGGCATGGGCTTCGACCACGGTAGGGTCGTCCCACTCGTTGTCCGCGTCGGTCGCGTAGTCGTCCGCCGTCCAGACCGCCTCCCCGGGCGGCAGTCCTTCGATCAAGTGGTTGGCGAACAGACGCCGGTAGCGCTGGGAGTTGAACCGCACGTCCAGAGTGACCACCTCCGCCGGCCGCATCCGGTCGTGCGCGTGGAAGCGGTCGTCCTCCTGCGTCGTGCTCAGCTTCCGTTCGTTGCCCTGCGAGCCCGAACCGGCGCCGACCGCCGCCTGCTGCTCCTTCACCGCGTTGACGCGCCGCAGGAGGCTGCCGTCGGCGGCGTCGGCGAAGTAGAAGTAGCCATCGCTCATCGCGAAGTAGTAGGCCAGCGCATATGAGCCGTCCGGCAGCGGAAGGATGCCGAGCCCCGGCTGCCCGCCGGCGAGGACCTCTCCGCCGTGCATCTCTTCGAGGAGCGCGGCGACCTGCGCTCCGGACAGCGCCGGCGCGATGTTCACGTCGATACCCTGGTGCAGCGTGCCGAACAGCGACACGGTGACGCCGCCGGCGTCGAGCTGCCGGGACACGCCGCCCCCGAATACGGGAATTCCGGCGAAGTACTGCGCGAGATGCTCGTGGGTGCGCCCTTCGAGCGAGGCGTCACCGAGGCGCGACATGACGACGATCTCGCCGGTCCGCGCCATGCCGTCGACCGTCGCGTCCCACTGCCGCAGCTCGTCGACGCCCGCCGCCTGTCCGGCGGATATGGAGAGCACGGCGGATTCCTGGGACGCGGCGTCCTGTTCCGAGGCCATCAACGCGACCCCGACGAGGGCCGAGGCGATACCTAATCGTCGTACAGCGTTCTTCATCTCCAGATGGCTCCTGCGTGTCACACGGGCGCTTGCCGTCACAGGCCGACGGCGCGCAGCGCCTGGTCGATCGC
Organism: Vicinamibacterales bacterium; assembly: GCA_958296065.1. Taxonomy (GTDB): domain Bacteria; phylum Acidobacteriota; class Vicinamibacteria; order Vicinamibacterales; family UBA8438; genus WTFV01. The sequence continues at coordinate 6,032 of CATQHX010000017.1, forward strand.
CCGTTGGGCCTCGCCGCCCTGGAAGAGGTCGGCCGCCGCCTGGCGGATGACGGCGGCGGCGATGGGCAACGACGCTCTCGCCGGCATCAGCTCGGTTATCGCCCGGAAGAAGATGCGCTCGATCTCGACCCGGTTGGCTCCGCCGACGCCCTCGACCGTCACTCCGCTGGTGCGGTGCGTCCCGCTCTCGATGGCCAGATAGAAGGCGTGGCTCAGGATCGTCGAGTTCCAGTGTTGAGCCCCGTAGCCGAACCTGCTCAGGGTAAGGGCGTACTGACGATTCTGAAAGACGAACTGCGAATAGACGACGGTCTTTCCCTCGACAACCCACAGCAGCGGGAACTCGTAGCGATCGCTGTAGGCATCCGGATACACGTACTGCGGAAACCGGGGGCTCAGCGGCACCGACCGGGGATCTATCAGGGAACGCAGAACGGGCAGCTCCTGGTCGCCCTCCGAAAGATAGTCCGCCGAAGCGCCGGCGTCTTCGTGAAAGAACCCGACCGCCTCGCCGAAGATGTCGGCGAGGCCTTCGTCGGCGGCGTCGGCCTGCGCGGACCCGAGGACGAAGCTGCCGTCGACGCACACGGCTGGCAATTCCACTTCCTGCGGGCCGGCGGGCGTGAATCTGGTGGCGGCGATGCTCGTGGTCTCGCACGTGCGGGTCCTGCCCGCCCGATCCGTGAAGCTCCGCGGTCCGAGCCGCAGGGTGCCGCCGGCAGTGCTCAGGTCGTTGATCAGCCCGATCGGGCTCCCCGTGCGTTCGATCACCGCATGGGCCACCACGCCGTGCATCATCTCGTGCCCGACGGTGTCGAGGTTCGTCCACGGCTCTTCGTCCGTCGCGAACTCCCCGCGGCCGTAGCCCATCGCGCCCGTCCCCTCCGGGCCGAACGGCGGGTAGATGAAGAAGGCGTTGCGTATGCCGATGTTGGCTATGCTCAGGATGCGGCCGTTCTCCCCGTCCAGCCCTTCCCAGCCGTGTTGCTGGGCAAAGTAGTCGTAGGTCCAGCCGGTGTGGGCGTGTGCGTCGACGATGGCCGCATCGTCCCATTCGTTGTCGGCATCGGCGGCGACGTCGTCTGCGGTCCAGATGGGCTCGCCTTCGGGCAGTTCCTCGATGAAGTGCTTTTCCAACAGGCGATCCAGACGATCGGGGTTGAATCGTGCGTCGAGCGTCACGATCTCGCCCGGCCGGGTCCTGTCGTGCGCCTCGAATCGGTCTCCCGACCGGGTCGTGCCCAGTTTCTTGCGGTCGCCGTCGTAGCCGGCGCCCGCGCCGATAGCGGACTGCGATCTGCGCGCGTCCACGGTCTGGATTACGTGTCCGTCGTTGGCGTCGGCGAAGTAGTGGTGCTGGTCGCTCATCGGGACCAGGTAGGCCAGCGCATAGGAGCCGTCCAGCAACGGAAGAATGCCGAGCGACGGCCGCGCGCCGGCAACGATCTCTCCGCCGTGACTCTCTTCCAATAGAGCGGCGACCTGCGTTCCGGACAGCGCCGGCACGGTGTTCAGGTCAATCCCCTGGTGCAGCGTGCCGAACAGCGACAAGGTGACGCCAGCCCCGTCGAGCTGCCGCGACAGCCCACCCCCGAATACCGGAATACCGGCGAAATGCTGTGCGAGATACTCGTGGGTGCGTTCTTCCAGAGAGGCGTCGCCGAGGCGCGACATGACGACGAGGTCTCCGGTCCGTGCCATGCCGTCCACCGTCGCGTCCCACTGCCGCAACTCGTCGACACCTGCCGCAGCTCCGGCGGCGACGGAAAGCACGGCGGATTCCTGGGACGTGGCGTCCTGTTCCGTGACCATGAGTGCGACCCCGATGAGGGTCGAGGCTATTGCGAGTCGTGGCGCCGTTCTCATTGTGTGTCGAACTCCCTCGCAGTCAGGCTTGCCATGCATCGCTTCAACCTGCGTCGCCGCGTTCAGAACCGCAGGCGCAGGCCCACGGCGGTATGCAGTCCACCCGCCTCGATGTCGAGCGTCTCGCCGCTGGCGGACGGCAGCTCCACCATCGCCCGGCTGTAACGGGTGACCCAACCGATACCGACGTTGCCGGTGAAGTAGAAGGCGACGTCGGCTCCGACGTTGAATCCGACGCTGTCGGCGGACTCCGGACTGGTGACTGCGCTGGAGAACGTGGCCGAGTCGTAGGGATACGCGTGCGTGAAGTTCACGTCGGTGACGAGCTGCTGTTCCACATTGAAGAACGTGGGTCCGCCGAACCCGGTCACCGTGAACGATGGGGTGACCGGCACCACCACGAGCGCCTGCAGGTGCACGGCCGATTCGCGGCGGGCGAGGGGCGGCGACGCCCCGGAGATGGAGCGGTCGCGGTTGAAGAAGATCGGATGCGGGATTTGCGCCGACACGCTCGCCGTTTCCTCGATCATGAAACGCGACATGCCGACCCCGAGGGCGAAATACGGCGCGACGCGGACCCCGGCGCTCACGTCGAGGAGCGTGGGGTTCGCGAAGCGGTAGTCGCTCGCGAAGCTGGCCTGTTCCTGCGCCGCGGCCCCCGACACGACTTCGCGGTACACCCCTCCCGTCTCGGGGAAGGCGATGTCCTCGGAGAAGCCGCTGGTCTGTGTCTGCAGGCCGCCGTTGACGGTGATGAATACCCGCGCGTCGTCCGCGGTCGCCTGTGCGCTGGCCGGTGCGGCGCCGGCAAGCATTGCGGCAGCGCCCGCCAGCCAGACCACCAGCAGCATGGACGGTCGGATGTGTGCATGCGTCATCAAGGGGTTCCTCTTGTCAAATGTTCACGTCGACTCGGACCCGATGGATCCGCGCAAGCGCATTTGCCTGGGCACTGAAGCACGCTTCGGGCGCCGGCAGGCGGTCGATTCGCCCCGCACCGGCAGAGTGCACGGGGTGTGGGATCTGGACAGCGAGGCCGCCTGCGAGACCAGATCCGGCTGGCGTCGGTAGTCTTTTCCACATCCCGCCCCGTTCGAGGCAGGCACTGGCTGAAATCCAGTTTATTCCGGCGGCCGTTCGGAAGACAACGGCCGCGATGCGCCAACTCGAACGGGCGCCTGCCCGCAGGCTCCGGACCGCTATACTCGGACGCGGGTATGGCATTCGAAGGCAGCCGATGGTTCTTGGGACTGCCGCAGGAGAACGTCACCATGAGTTGGAAGCATCGGATCAGCGCCGCGGCGGCTCTCGTGCTGGCCGCCGTGACCGCCGCGGGGGCGCAGGACGGCCGCGAGGTCTTCCCGTTCCCGGTCACCACGTTCGAGCTCGACAACGGGCTGAAGGTGGTCGGTGTCGACTACGACAGCCCCGGCATCATCGCCTACTACACGGTGGTGCGCACCGGGTCGCGGAACGAGGTGGAGCCCGGATTCTCCGGCTACGCCCATTTCTTCGAGCACATGATGTTCCGCGGCACCGAGAAGTACCCGACCGACGCCTACAACGCGGTGGTCAAGCGCATCGGGGCGGATTCGAACGCGTTCACCACCAGCGACTGGACGACCTACTACATCGTCGCCAGCTCGGACGCGCTGGAGACGATCATGGATCTCGAGTCGGACCGCTTCCGGAACCTGCAATACAGCGAGGACGACTTCCGCACCGAGGCGGGCGCCATCCTCGGCGAGTACAACCTGAACTTCTCGAACCCGGTGTCGCTGCTGCGCGAGAGGCTGCACGACCTCGCGTACACGACGCACCCGTACAAGCACACGACCATCGGGCTTCTGGAGGACATCCGGGAGATGCCGAACCACTACGACTACAGCCTGCAGTTCTACGACCGCTACTACCGGCCCGAGAACTGCATCGTCGTGGTCGTGGGCGACTTCGACCAGGACGAGCTCGAGCGGCTGGCCGCGGAGTACTACGGCGGATGGGAGCGCGGGAGCTTCGAGCCCGAGATTCCGCAGGAGCCGCCGCAGACCGAGGCGCGCTCGGCGCGGATCACGTGGCCCAATCCGACGCTGCCGTTCCTGATGATGGGCTACCACGCCCCGGCGTTCTCGGACCAGCGCATCGACATGCCGGCGCTCGACGTGCTTTCGCAGCTCCTGTTCTCGGAGACCTCGCCGCTCTTTCGCAAGCTCTACCTGGAGGAGCAGGTGGTCGACGCGCTGCAGGGAGGCGCCCTCGACAGCCGCGATTCGCCTCTGTTCACGATCATCGCGCGCATTACCGACCCGACCCGGATCGAGTATGTGCGGGACGCCGTCATCGACGAGATCGAGCGGCTGAAGACCGAGCCGGTCGACGAGGAGGTGCTCGCGGCGACCAAGTCGCACATGCGCTACGGCTTTGCGATGGGGCTCGACAATCCGGGCGGCATCGCGCGGACGCTGGGCCACTACCTGCAGCTCACCGAGGACCCGGCGACCGTGAACCGTGTCTACGAGCTGTACGACGCCGTCTCCCCGGAAGACGTCATGATGGTGGCGGACGCCTACTTCGCGGACACGAACCGGACGGTGGTGATCCTGACCCAGGAGGAAGGGCAATGACCGCGTTGGCAGGAGGACGGGAAATCGCGCCGGCGGCTTCGATGCGACGGATCGCCGCGGGTGGCGGCAGCGGGCCGGCCGTCGTGCTCGGCGTCGTGTTCACGGTGCTCGCCGGCGTCGCTGCGGCCGGCTGCGGCGCGTCCGGATCGAGTGCGGAAGGCTCCGGCGTTGTCGCGTTGGCGACCCCGAACTCGCCGCTCGTGACCCTGCGGATCGGGTTCCGGACCGGTTCGGTCGACGATCCGGCGGGGAAGAACGGCCTGAACGCGCTGACTGCGCTGACGATGGGGCGGGGCGGCACCGAGGCGCTGAGCTTCCAGGAGATCACCGAGGCCCTCTATCCCTGGTCGGCTTCGATCCGGGCGCAGGCCGACAAGGAGATGACGGTGCTGGTCGGCGAGGTGCACCGCGATCATCTGGAGCCGTTCTTCGCCATCGTGCGCGACCTGGTGGTCGCCCCCCGGTTCGACGAGTCCGACTTCGTCCGGAACCGGGACTTCCTGACCAATACCGTGGTCTCGACCCTGCGCGGCAGCGACGACGAGGAGCTGGGGAAGGAAGCCCTGAACGCCTTGCTGTACGCCGGGCATCCGTACGAGTCGCCCACCGTCGGCACCGAGGAAGGGCTGGCCGCGCTGACTCTGGACGACGTGCGGGCGTTTCACCGTGAGCACTACACGCGCGCGCGTGCGCTCGTCGGCGTGGCCGGAGGCTATCCGGACGGCTTCGTCGAACGGGTCGAGCAGGAGATCCTCGACCGTCTGCCGGACGCCGGGGGCGAGCGCGCTCCGTTGCCGGCGCCGCGGGCGCTCGACGGCCGCGAGTTGCTGCTGGTCGACAAGGACGCCATCGCCACGGCCATCTCCATCGGGTTCCCGATCGACCTGACGCGCGCCGGCGACGACTTCCATGCCCTGATGGTGGCCAACTCGTACTTCGGCGAGCACCGCACGTTCAACGGGCTGTTGATGAACAAGATGCGGGGGCAAAGAGGCCTGAACTACGGGGACTACTCGTATATCGAGAACTTCATCCAGGACGGCGGGTCGCGTCTTCCGATTCCCAACATCCCGCGCGGCCGGCAGTTCTTCAGCATCTGGATCCGGCCGGTGCCGCACCACAACGCCCACTTCGCGCTGCGGCAGGCGATCCGCGAACTGCACGTTCTGGTCGACGAGGGCCTGTCGGCGGAGGACTTCGAGGCGACGCGCGAGTTTCTGCTCAACTACTCGAAGCTCTACGTGCAGACGACCAGCCGCCGGCTCGGCTACCACATGGACTCGGCGGTCTACGGCGCCGGCTACTTCATCGACGAGATCCAGCGGCGCCTGACGGCATTGACCGTCGACGACGTGAACGCGGCGATCCGCCGCCACCTGCAGTACGACGATCTGGCCATCGCCGTGGTTACCCGGGACGCCGACGCGTTCCGCGACGCACTGCTGGCCGGAGAGCCGTCCCCGGCGACCTACAACACGGCGGTGACCGAGGAGATCCAGGCGGAGGATGCGTTGATCGAGGGCTTCGATCTGGCCATCAACCCGGAACGCGTGCGGGTCGTGCCGGTGGAGGAGATGTTCAGGGCCGTGACCGCCGGCTGAGGCAATGACAAGAGGCCTGCCCGGGAGGGACTGCCTGGTTTACGAAGAGCTTCGTACGATGCTCCTCGTGGCCGTGGTCCGGGCCAGCTCGTTCAGCGCGCCCTGGCGGTAACCGGCGGAATCGACCTCGACCTCCCGGAAGCCGGCCGCGCGGAAGCGGGCAGTGACGTCGGCCAGCAGCGCGGCGTTCCGGAAACGGGCGACTTCCTCGGGCGCTACCTCGATGCGGGCCCGTTCGTCGAAGTAGCGGACGCGGCAGACCGTGAAACCGTGCTCACGCAGCACGCGCTCGCAGGCGGCAACCTGCGTCAGTTTGGCGGGCGTGATGGCGGTGCCGTACGGGAAGCGGCTCGACAGGCAGGCGAGCGCGGGCTTGTTCCAGACCGGCAGTCCGAGCCGGCGTGCCGCTTCCCGGATGTCCGCCTTGGTGAACCCGGCGTCGTCGAGGGGCGAGCGGACGTCGTGCTCCTTCGCGGCCTGCCGCCCCGGCCGGTGGTCGCCCCGGTCGTCCACGTTGAAGCCGTCGACGACGTGGTGGCCTCCGAGGCGCGCGGCCTCGCGGACGGCCCTGCCGTAGACCTCCACCTTGCAGAAGTAGCAACGGTTCACCGGATTGGCCGCGTAGCGCGGGTCGTCGACCTCTGCAGTGTCGACGAGCAGATGCCGGGCGCCGAGCTGCTCGGCGAGGCGGCGCGCTACGGCGCCTTCCTCGGGCGCGAGACTCGGCGAGACCGCGGTCAGGGCCACGGCCCGGCTCCCAAGGACGCCGACCGCCTCGGCCAGCAGGTAGCCGGAGTCCACGCCGCCGGAGAAGCAGACGACCACGCGGTCGAGGTCGGCGAGCTGCCGGCCCAGAAGGGCGATCTTGGCGTCGAGGGTCGTCATCGCGTCATAATCACCGGTCACCGTTAGTGTAGCGTTACGCGTCAGGCCGCACTTGCCGCCGATCTCCCGTCATTCCGATGTCCGATCCGATCCAGACTACGACACTGCTGCTCGGGACCGCCGCCTCGCTGGCGGTCGTCCATACCCTGCTCGGGATCGATCACTCGCTCCCGTTCGTCGCGCTCGGCCGCGCCCGTGGCTGGGCGCTCGGGCGCACGCTGCTGGTGACCGCGTTGTGCGGTGCCGGCCACGTCGCCTCTTCGGTTGTCATCGGCGCGGCCGGCGTCGGCCTCGGCATCGCCACCGATGCGCTGCTGTGGCTCGAGTCGGCCCGCGGGGAACTGGCGGCGGCGTTGCTGATCGGCTTCGGGCTCGCCTACGCGGCGTGGGCGGGTTGCAAGGGGCTTCGCGCACGCGACGACGCACGCTCGCACCGCGGCTCGCGCGGCGCCGACCGCGCCACGCCGTGGGCGCTCTTCATTCTGTTCGTGCTCGGTCCCTGCGAGCCGCTCATCCCGCTGATGGTCGTGCCCGGGATGGCGCGCGACTGGCTTGGGGTGGCGGCCGTGGTCGGCGTCTTCGGGCTGCTGACGATCGGGGTCATGCTGCTGGCGGTCGCCGCCGCCTGGCGCGGCGTCGCGCTGCTCGGCGCCGAGCGTATCGGCCGCCACGCCGATGTCGTGGCCGGGCTCGTCGTCGCGGCCAGCGGAGCCGCCGTGCTTTTCCTGGGGCTGTAGAAGGCAGCCGTTCGGACACCGACCATGCTCTACGACATCCTGCTGATCGCGATCGGGTTCGCCCTGGTCGCCAAGGGAGGCGATCTGTTCGTCGACTCCAGCATCCAGATCGGTCGGGCGCTCCGGATTCCACGCTTCGTCATCGGCGGCACCCTCGTGAGTCTCGCGACCACCGGGCCCGAGCTGGTCGTCTCGGCCACCGCCGCGACGATGGGTGACTCCGGCATCGCGCTCGGCAACGCGGTCGGTTCCTGCATCTGCAACATCGGGCTGATCGTGGGGACGGTGGCCCTCATCATGCCGGTGCAGGTGGACAAGCAGGATTTCATCCGGCGCGCCGGCTGGATGGTTGGCGGCGGCCTGCTCGTCGTCGGGTTCTCCTGGGACCTGACGATGGAACGGGTCTTCGGGCTCGTGCTTCTCACATTGGCTGTCGCCTATCTGGGCTGGGACCTGCTGGGCATCCTGCGGTCGCGACGCGAGTCCGGGGAGGAGGCGGAGGACGCGGACGCCGTCAGCGGGTTGCCGAAGGCGGTCGGCTGGTTCGCCGTCGGCGGAGCGTGCGTCCTGGCGGGCAGCTATCTGCTCGTCGAGTCGGGCCAGGGGCTGGCGCGTGCGCTGGGCGTGCCGTCGTCCATCATCGGCTTCTCGGTCATCGCCATCGGGACCTCGCTGCCGGAGCTCGTGACCGGCGTGACCGCGGCGCGCAAGGGTGTGCCCGACCTGTCGCTCGGGAACATCATCGGCGCGAACGTCCTGAATCTGCTGCTCATCGTCGGCTTGGCCGGAACGATTCAGCCGCTCGTTCTCGATGCGTTCAGCCAGTGGTACGGGTTTCCCTGGCTCGGCCTCTTCTTCCTGGCCATCGTCGGCGTGGTCCTGAAGAACGGCGTGGTGCGGCGTGCGGCGGGCATCGGCCTGCTGATGCTGTACGCGCTCTACACGATCGGGTTGGTGTCGATTCCGTTGCTGAGTTGACGTGGGCGGTTGCCGGTCGGATAGCAATCAGGCCAGCAGCTCGCCGCCCATCACGGTGACCGCTTGGCCGGACAGCAGGACGCGCTCTCCACGCACGGCGACCCGCACGAGACCGCCGCGCTCGGAAGCCTGCCACGCGGTCAACGTGTCCCGGCCGAGACGGCGTCGCCAGTAGGGGCCCAGGCAGCAGTGAGCCGATCCGGTCACCGGATCCTCGTCGATGCCGGCGTGTGGGGCGAAGTAGCGCGACACGAAATCGAACCCCTCGGTTGCGGCCGGCGCCGTGACGATGACGCCGCGGACGTCGAACTCCTGGAGGTGCCGCAAGTCCGGGGTCAGACGCCGCACGGTCTCTTCCGAGTCGACCTCGACGAGGTAGTCGAAGCGGTTGCGGCCGACGTAGGCCGGCTCGGTTCCGAGGGCGGCGGCGAGGCCGTCGGGAACGGGAGTCGGCTCGTCCGGTTCCGCCGGAAAGTCCATCTCGATCCACCCGTTGCACAGAACCGCCGACAGGCGGCCGGAGCGAGTGTGGAAGACCGCCGGCGCGTCCCGGGCGACGTGCTGCTGTTCCCACAGCACGTGGGCGCTGGCGAGCGTCGCGTGGCCGCACAGGTCGACCTCCACGACCGGGGTGAACCAGCGCAGATCGAACCCGCCGTCGTCGCGGCGCACCAGGAAGGCGGTCTCCGACAGGTTCATCTCGCGCGCCACGTGCTGCATCCACGATGCATCGGCCGGACGGGGCAGCAGGCAGACGGCGGCCGGGTTTCCGCCGAACGGCTTGTCGGTGAACGCGTCGACCTGGGTGATTCGTAGCGGCACTATCCAACTCCGTGATCCAGGATACGTCAGCACGCCGTCGCGGCGGCGGCGCGGAATCGCCGGTGGCGGTGGGTCGCGTTGTCGGCGGTTCGTGGTACGGTCGGCTCGTGAAGGTCCGTTGTTCTCGAGCGGCGGTGCATCCATCCACGACGCCGCGTGCGAACTTTCGCGACGCGGGCCGCGTCTGACACGGTGACGACGACGATGCGAATCGATCTCGAAACGGATCTCCTGCCGCGCCGGCCCCCGTGCCGGGCGGGATTTCTCCGTGGACTCGCGGCGCTGCTCATGCTGGTCGTGGCCGCTGGTCCCGGTGCTGCCGGAGGGCAGGAAGAGGACGACAACGAGCTCGACCGCTTCATGGAGCGAGTGCTGGCGCAACGCGAGCGGAACGCGGCGGCCCGGCTGCAGTACGTGCTCGACGAGCAGTCGCGGTTTCGCATCACCGGACCCGGAGGCGCGGCGCTGTGGGGGTTTCGCGGCGAGTACACCTGGTACGAGCGCGACGGTTTCTTCGTGCGGAGTCCGGTTCGCATCGACGGGGTGACGATCGACGAGGCGCGCCGGCGCGAGTACGAGGCCGAGTGGTTGCAGCGGGAGCAACGGCGCCGCGAGCGGCGCCGGGACGAACGCCGGTCACCGACCCGGATGTCGACGCGTTCGACGCGCGACAACGTGCAACTGGCCGTCGAACGGATGTGGGGCGTCCGGATCGACGGCGAGCTGCTCGACGCAATCGCGGAGCAGGGCCGGACTTGGGGCGACGACCATGCCGCGATCACCGCGGCGGCCGACCGGATCCTCGAGGCGGCGGGCGGTGTGTCGACGGTGGGTTTCGAACGCGCCGTCGAGCGGGTGCGGGACGGGTTCTCCATGTTGGAGAACGGCCGGTTGCTGCCGGAGGAGGTGACGCGGATGCTCGACCGCGCGATCGGGCAGATCGCGCCGGCCGCGGCGGCAGCGACCGAAGACGAGTTCGCCCGGTTCCTCGATCTGCTCGACCTGGCCGTGCGGTTCGAGTTGCCGTTGGCGCCGGTGGATACGATCCCGGCGGCAACGCACGCGGATCCGGAGGTGGCCGGGCGCCGCGCCGCCGCGCTCGCCGGGCGCAGTAGTGCGCTGGCGGCGTTGGCAGGCGCGGCGGCCGAAGGGCGCGAGACTCGCGAGACGCGATCCGCGGATCCCGTGTGGGGCAGCATGGAGCCCCGCTTCGTTTCCGACGCGTACTTTCTGGATTTCGATTTCGAACCCGGAAACTACTACCTGGTCGGTCGCGAGACGCTGGACGGGCACGACGTGCTGCGGATCGAGTACTACCCGGAGCAGCTCTTCGCCCGTCCCGACGATGGTGAGCCCCAGGGAGACGGGGAGGGAAGACGCGACAGCGACTCGGGAGCCCGGGGTTCGGAGGAGAAGAGATCGATTTCCATTGGCGTTGACCCCGAGACGGCCGCCATGGAGAAGACCAGCCTCGTCACGCTCTGGATCGAGCCGGAGCAGCACCAGATCGTGCGCTACACCTTCGACAACCTCGGCTTCGACTTCCTGCCGGGGCGCTGGCTGTTCCGCCTGGACGACCTGACCGCGTCGATGACGATGCGACAGCCGTTTCCGGGGGTCTGGCTGCCGTCGCGCATCGACATGCGCGCCGCGCTGTCGCTGGCGACGGGCACGTACGAAGCGACGGCCACGCGGACGTACACGAACTATCGCGAGGCCGAGACGGGTGGGCGCCTGAGAGCGGTCGGGCCGGCCCTGCCGCGATGACTCGTGGTCCCGTCGCGCGCGGCGTCCCGGGCCGAAAGGCTCGACACGGGGCGCCTCACCATGTCGCGATGACTCGTGGCCCCGTCGCGCGCCGCGTTCCCGCCGTCCAGCTCGCCCCGGCCTTGATCGCTCTCACGCTCGTACCCGCGCTCCTCACGCCCGTCTTCGCTCAGGCGCCGCCGGCGGAGACCGTGGTCGACCTCCGGATTCATGGCAATCACACCGTGCCGGACGCGGAGGTGCTGGCGCTTGCGGGCGTCGCGGTCGGGGACGTAGTCGATGTGGAAGCCGTCGATGGCATCACGCACCGTCTCGAAGCCAGCGGGCGCTTCGAGGCGGTCGAGGTGCGCAAGCGTTACCGCTCGCTGACGGCGACCGACCGCATCGCGCTGATCATCGTGGTGCGGGAACGGCCGCGCGCTTCGATCCGCAACCCGGTGGTGCGGTCGCTCGCCCGCCTGGCGGGGCAGTCGATGTTCCTGCCCGTCCTGCGCTACGACGAAGGCTACGGCACCTCGTACGGCGCGCGATTCAGCCTCGTGGACGTGCTGGGGCGGGGGAGCCGGGTGTCGCTGCCGGCAACCTGGGGCGGGGACAAGCGGGTGGCGGTGGAAGTCGAGCGGTCACTCTCCGGCCGGGCGGTCGCTCGCCTGCGGGGCGGCGCGTCGTATGGACGCCGCACGCACCCGTATTTCGGGGTCGAGGATCGACGAACCCGGGCCTGGGCCGGCGTCGAGCGGCCGCTGGGGCTCGGGATTCGAGCCGGTGTGGAGACGGCCTGGGAAGAGGTCGGTTTCGTCGGGCCGGCCGAACGGCTCACCCGACTGATCGCCGGTCTGGAATTCGACGGGGTCTCGGCCGGCGCGTTTCCGCGCGACGATGTGCAATGGCGTGCGTCGGTCGAGCGGATTGCCATCGCCGGCCGGGCGGAGGCCGTGATCCGGCCGCGCATCGATGCGCAGGCGTTCAAGGGAGTGGGCGGGCAGGCGGTCGTGGCCGCGCGCTTCCTGTTCGAGGGAGCCTCCGCGCCGCTGCCGCCCTACGAGAAGGCGCTGCTCGGCGGCGGCGGCAACCTGCGCGGGTGGCGGGTCGGCGCGCGGGCCGGAGATCGGCTCGCGGCGGCGTCGGTCGAGCTCCGGCTGCCGCTGGGCTCGCCGATCTCCATGGGGAACGCCGGAGTGCGCATCTTCTACGACACGGCCGCCGCCTACGATGCCGGCCAGTCCCTGGGCGACCAGCGGTTCCTGAGGGGCGCCGGCGCCGGCGTCTTCCTGACCGTGCCCTTCGGCAGCCTGCACCTCGACGCCGGCCACGATTTCCGTGGCTCGATGCGGATCCACGCCGGCGCCGGGCTCGGCTTCTGAGGCGGACTCGGTCCGCCGGGCGGCCATCGGACTGCGCGCTCCGAGGACGTCGTACCCGCGGCGCTATAATCCGCCGTGCCCGCCGGCCGACGCTTCCGCACCTTCCTTTTCGATCTCGACGGTACGCTCATCGACTCGATCCCGCTCATCATGGCGTCGTTCCGCCATACGATGCGGACGCATCTGGGGGCAGTACCGGACGATACGACCTGGCGGGCCGGCTTCGGCACGCCGCTCCGGCCGCAACTCCGCAAGTTCGCGCGGGACGACGAGCATGCCGCGCGGATGGTCGACACGTACCGCGCCTATACCGACGCGCATCACGATCGACTCTTGAAGTCCTACGCGGGAGTCGACGAGGTTCTTGGCACCCTCTTCGGCGCGGGCGCGCAACTGGCCGTCGTCACCAGCAAGACGCATGCGCTGGCCCGGCGCGGCCTCGCGCGCTGCGGACTGAACGAGTACTTCGGCGTTCTGATCGGCGCCGACGACGTGCACGAGCACAAGCCGCACCCGGCGCCCGTGCTGGCAGCCGTCGACAGGCTGTCGGCCGTCCCCGAGGAGACGGTCTTCATCGGCGACTCGCCGCACGACATCGAGTCCGGGCGCGCCGCCGGCGTGCAGACCGCGGCCGCCCTCTGGGGACCGTTCCCGCGTGAGGCGCTGGCGCAGGCGTCACCCCACCACTGGCTCGCCGAGCCGGACCGCATCGCTCGTCTCGTCGGGTGATGTTCTTCGCTACCATTCCGGCCATGGAATCGCACTCGACGCCGAGCCCCGCGCTGCCCGCCGGCTACCAGGCCTACGCCTACGAGGATCCTTTCGAGGACCACGTCGGGCCCCTGGGCTACAAGATCGACGGCAAACGGATCTCGTTCGCGTTCCAGGCGGACGGCCGGCACGCCAACACCGGCGGGACGCTGCACGGCGGCATGCTGATGACCTTCGCCGACTTCGCACTGTGCCTGACCGCGGTCTGGGACCAACCGGGGGAGAAGTGCGTGACCGTGTCGTGCAACTGCGAGTTCGTGGCGGCCGGCGAGCCGGGGGCGCTGATCGAGGCGGCCGGCGAGGTGGTGCGCCGGACGCGCTCGCTGACGTTCGTGCGCGGGCAGATCTTCACCGGCGACCGGGTGCTGCTGACCTACAGCGCGATCGTCAAGCGCATTCCGGGTGGCCGCGCCCCGGCTGCGGGCCGGGAACCGGCGCCGTAGAACGCAACGGAGCGAGTTGCGGCGCGGGCTCCTGGCGGGCTACGCAGAAGACCGGCCACCGAGGCGCGGACGACGCCGAGTTGGTCGAGTCTGCGGGGCAACAGACCGCGCCCGCGCAGACGGCGTTCGACTGCGGCCTATAATTCGCATCTGACCGCTCTGCGATTGGAGGAATCGATGATGCGCGAACGCAACGTTCCCGCCGGCGCCTTGGCTTGTGCGCTCGTTGTCGTCCTGTCCTGCGCCGTGTCCCCCGCGCTCGCCCAGCAGGGGGCGGTCGACGGGCAATGGCGTGCTTATGCCGCCGACCTCGGCGCGACGAAGTACTCGCCGCTCGACCAGATCGATGCCGGCAACGTGGACCAGTTGCAGGTCGCCTGGACCCGTCCCACGGTCGACCAGTCGATCCTCGACGTGGTTCCGAATCTCGGCTACAACAACGCCAACCGCTCGACGCCGCTGATGGTCGACGGCATCGTCTACGCGCCGAACGCCGTCGGCCTGGTCGAGGCGTGGGAGCCGGCGACGGGCGAGACCCTCTGGGTGCAGCAGCCGTTCGAGGAGGGTCCGGCCGGTTTCCGCGGGGCCGGGCACCGCGGCATCGCCTTCTGGACCGACGGGACCGAGCGGCGCATCATCGCCCACCGGGGCGAGTGGCTCTATGCGCTCGATCCCGCGACCGGCGAGCCCTACCGCGACTTCGGCGACAACGGGCGGGTCGATCTGAAGACCGGCCTTGCCGAGGGAGCGCGCTACCGCTGGGGCGGCGCCGCGACCGTGGTGCGCGACACCATCGTGATGGGCCAGTCGATGGGCGACACGTTCTTCACCAAGGAAGACATCCGCGGCGACGTGCGCGCGTTCGACGTCCGCACCGGCGAGCTCAAGTGGGTCTTCCACACCATCCCGCAGGCGGGCGAGTACGGCACGCAAACCTGGGGCGACGGCTCCTGGGAGTACAGCGGACACGCGCCGGTCTGGTCGCTCTTCGCCGCCGACGAGGAGCTCGGCTACGTCTACATGCCGACCTCCTCGGCCACCAACGACATGTACGGCGGGCACCGGCCCGGCGACAACCTGTTCTCGCAGTCCATCGTCTGCGTTGACGTGGAGACGGGCGAGCGCGTCTGGCACTACCAGCTCGTCCACCACGGCCTGTGGGACTACGACATCCCCGCCGCGCCGATCCTGGCCGACCTCACCGTCGACGGGCGCGACGTCAAGGCGGTGATCCAGATCACCAAGCAGGCCTTCGCCTTCGCGTTCGACCGGGTGACCGGTGAGCCGATCTGGCCGATCGAGGAGCGGCCGGTGCCGCAGTCGGACACACCGGGCGAGGTGACCTCCCCGACGCAGCCGTTTCCGACGAAGCCCCCGGCGTTCGACCGCCAGGGGGCGACGGTCGAGAACCTGATCGACTTCACGCCCGAGCTGCGCGAGGAGGCGCTCGAGATCGTCGAGCGCTACACCATCGGCCCGATGTTCACGCCGCCGTCGGTGCGCGGCGGCGGGCCGAACGACAACCGGGGGACGATCCAGCTCCCCGGTTCGCAGGGCGGGGCGGACATCCAGGGTGCGGCGTTCGATCCGGAGACCAATTACCTCTACATTCCGTCGATCACCTCGCCGTTCGTCGCCGACATCCTCGAGGGCAATCCGGACCGCACCAACCTGGCCTACATCAAGGGCACGCGGCAGTGGATCGGCGGGCCGCGCGGACTGCCGCTGTTC
>CATQHX010000018.1 GCA_958296065.1 Vicinamibacterales bacterium
GCGGGAGTTCTTTCTCGAAGGCCGCGGCATCTTCGACTTCGCGCGCGGCGGTTTCTTCGGCGGTTTCGGCGGCGCGCTGCGCAGCGGCGGCGGCGGCTTCTTCGGCGGCGGCAATGCCCCGACCATCTTCTACAGCCGCCAGATCGGCCTGCAGAACGGGTCGGTGGTGCCGCTTGTCGGCGGCGGCCGGCTCACCGGCAAGATCGGGGCGTTCGACGTCGGCGCGTTGAACATCCAGACGGGTGAGGATGCGCTGGCGCGTGCGGAGATGACGAACTTCACCGTCGTGCGGGTGAAGCGCGACATCCTGCGCCGCAGCAGCCTCGGCGCGATCTTCACGAACCGCTCGGTTGCGCTCGCTGGGGACGGCTCCAGCCGGGCCTACGGCGCCGACGCCACTTTCTCCTTCTACGAGAACGTCAGCCTGCTCGGCTACATGGCCCGGACCCAGGTTCCCGACCCCCAGCGACAGGGAGACGACCTGAGCTACCAGGGGCGCTTCGACTACGGGGGCGACCGCTACGGCCTTCAGGCCGAGCACCTGCTGGTCGAGAAGAACTTCATCCCGGAGGTCGGCTTTCTCCGGCGCGACAACTTCCGCCGCAGCTACGCCAGGGCGCGGTTCAGTCCCCGGCCCCGGTCGCTCGCCAACATCCGCCAGTTCCGGTTCGAAGGGAGCTACGACTACATCGAGACCGCCGACCTGGGAATCGTGGAGACCCGGCAGTCGCAACTCGGGTTCTCGACAGAGCTGGAGAACAGCGACCGGTTCGGCGTGTCGGTGGCGGAGAACTACGAGTTCCTGCACAGCCCGTTCACCCCGGGGCCGGACGACGTGATCTTCCCGGTCGGCGGCTACAGCTTCTTCGACGTCGAGGCCAGCTGGTCGCCCGGCACCCAGCGCCGCCTCAACGGAACCCTCTCGGTGCTGGCCGGCGACTACTTCGACGGCAGCATCCGCACGATCGGCTTCCGCCGCGGGCGCATGGAGGTCACGCAGCGGCTCTCGCTGGAGCCGAGCGTCTCGGTCAACTGGATCGACTCTCCGCACGGGTCCTTTCGCACGGACCTGATCGTCTCGCGCGTGAACTGGACCTTCACGCCGCGGATGTTCTTCAGCGGTTTGATTCAGTACAACTCGAGCAGCAATACGGTCAGCAACAACCTGCGGCTGCGCTGGGAGTACGCGCCCGGCAGCGAGCTGTTCGTCGTCTACACCGAGGACCGCGAGACCGATCCCCTGCGCCCGGACCGGTTCTCGGAGCTGCGCAACCGCGGTTTCGTGGTCAAGATGAACCGGCTGTTCCGCTTCTAGGAGTTTGGGCCCCCGAGCGGGAATATGGCGCTGCCGTGCGTGGTCCTGATCCAGAGACCACAACGGTGGAGGAGCGCCATGACTCTGGACAGTTTCACGACCCTTACCGCGAGAATCCCGGATAACATGCTTCGAGGCGCCATCGCCGCGGCGCTGGCCAGCGGGGTCCCGCGGACGCCGGAGGAGTTCTCTCGATTCCATGACGACGTTGTCGATGAGCTCCGGCTTGCGGTCTACCATCCGGGCGGGCGTTCGCGCGGCGCGACCGGAATCGACGCAGTGAACGTCCGAGCGATTATGAGTGGCCACAACGAAGGAGCCTCCGAATGTCCAGGAGCAGCATGAAGAGCATCTCGGCCGGATTGATTGGAGCTGTCACGCTCGGGCTTCTCGCCGCCGGGTCCGCGGGCTCGGCGTCGGGCGCGGGTCAGGGCAACGGGCAGGTGCTCGCCGGGGCGTGGACGATCAACGAGGATCTGAGCGACGAGCTCCGGCCGCAGCCGGGAGGGCGCGACCGGGACGACGAGCGACGAGGCCCGGGAGGCTTCGGCGATCCCGGCTGGGGCCCCGGCGGCGGTTTCGGCGGGCGGGGAGGCTTCGGTGGGCGGGGAGGTTTCGGAGGACGCGGCGGGGGTGTCGGCGGCTTCGGTGGCGACCCGCAGCAGATGGCCCGCATGCGGGCGGAAATGCAGGAGGCGATGCGGGACTTGATGACCGCGCCGCGCCGCATGACGATAGTCGCGGATGAGGACGAGATAGTGCTGACCTACGACGACCGTCGTGTCGTCAGGCTCGTTCCGGACGGCAGGGAGCATTCCGGGCTCGCCGGCACTCGTGCCCGTGTCACGCGCCGAACCCGTTGGCGCGGGGCGACTCTGGAGGCCGACATCGAGCTGCAGTCGCGAGTGGAGCTTCGCGTGCGCCAGACCTACGAGGTGCGGCATTCGGACGGCGGCAATCGCGAGTTGATCGTGATCACCCGTATCGACGGCGGTCGGCGCGGCCGTGATCGCGAGCTCCGCCGGGTCTACGACCTGGAGCTTCGATAGCGGGCTCCGGCGCGGACCGATCGGGTGCTCCGTCTTGCCGTCGGCGGGGCCCGGCTTCGGTCTTCAGCGGGCTCATCGCGAGCTCCACGCCGGCTTGAACGTGTGGGAATAAACGGACGGTACCCGGGGTCAACGTGACCGGAGCGCAGCCGGGCACGTAAACGAATGCGGCGTGCCGGGGCGTCTTCGACACCAGGATCCAACGATGATGCCCAAATATCTTGCCGCTTTCCTTCTCGTTGCCGTGGGTGCCGCCGGTGTGCTCGTCTACCAGCGGATTGCGCCCGCGGGCGCGACGGGACCCGGAGGCGGCCCCCCCGGCGGATTCCGAGGCGGTGGGCCTCCCGGCGGTTTCCGACCGGGTGGAGGAGGGCGCAGCGCCCTCGGAGCGCAGCCGATGCGCGTGAACACCGCGCAGGTCACACGTTCCGACGTCGCCGAGCAACTGCAGATCGTCGGCAACCTGACCGGCGCCGCAACCGTGGAGGTGGCGCCGAAAATAAACGGCCGCCTGCGCGAGCTCGAACTGCGCCTGGGCGATCCCGTGACGCGCGGCCAGGAGGTTGCGCGGGTCGAGGACGACGAGCTGCGCCAGCAGGTGAATCAGGCCGAGGCGTCATACGAGGTGGCGCGGGCGACCGTTCGTCAGCGCGAAGCCGACCTGCTGCTGGCGCAGACCACCCGCGATCGGTCGCAGAGCCTGTTCTCCCGCGCGCTCGTGTCGCGTCAGGAGCTCGACGACGCCGAGGCGCGCTATCAAGCGGCCAACGCGCAGCTCGACCTGACCCGCGCGCAGTTCGACGAGGCAGGGGCGAGGCTCGAAGAGCTCCGCATCAACTTGGAGAACACCGTCATGGTCTCGCCGGTCGACGGCTTCATCGGCCGGCGCTATCTCGATCCGGGCGCGTACGTGACGTCGAACACCGCGGTGGTGTCAGTGGTCGACATCGGCCTTGTGCGCCTGGTGGCCAACCTGGTCGAGCGCGACCTGCGGCTGGTCGAGGAGGGCGTGCGGGCTCGTATCGAGGTCGATGCGTTTCCCGCGGAGTCTTTCGAGGGCCGCGTTGCGCGCATGGCTCCGATCCTGGATCCGGCGACCCGCACGGCGGAGATCGAAATCGAGGTTCCGAATTCCGACTTCCGATTGAAGCCGGGGATGTATGCCCGCGTAATCCTCGTCGTCGGCAACAAGAGCGAGGCGTTGGTCGTGCCGCGCGAGGCGGTGGTGATCCGCACGTCCGCCCGCGGGGTGTTCCGGGTGGACACCGGCGGCGCGGCGCCCACGGCGCAGTTCGTCTCCCTCGTCACCGGGCTGGAGGACGAGCGGCACGTGGAGGTGGTGGATGGTCTGTCCGAGGGCGACCTGGTGGTCACCACGGGCGCCGCGGGCCTTCAGCACGGCGATCCGATCCTGCTGGCCGATGCCGCCGGCGGGCGGGGCGCAGGCCCTCCCGGCCGCGGCGGGCCGCCGGAGGGATTTCCCGGCCGGGGTGCGGGGCCGGACGGTTCGTCTGGTCGTGGGGCGCCGCCGGGCGGATCCTCCGGCCGCGGTGCGGGGCCGCAGACGGTTTCGGGACGGGGTGTGCTTGGTGCGGTTCCCGGCAACGACGCGCGGTCCCCGACCGGCGCTGGCCCGGCCGCGCCGCCTGGCGATGGACTTGGCGCAGGGGGACGCACCGGTGCCCCCGCGGGAGTTGCCTCGGAGGAAACCGCGACCGGAGCGACCGGCGCTCGGCAGTCGGTGCCGCCAGGGGCTTCCGTGCCCGGAGCGCCGCCTGACGGCCCGCGCGACGGCGTGCCCACCCCTCGGAACACGGTGCTCGAGGCGCTCGGCATAGTGCCTTCACCGCCGCCTGATGCCGCGGCCGGGCGTCGACCGTCGTCAGACGCCGCCGGGAGACCGGACCAGGCACAACGCGTGGCGCCGGCGCGCTGATCGATTCATCGACCGGAACCTGATAGACGCCCGGATTGGAGCCG
Organism: Vicinamibacterales bacterium; assembly: GCA_958296065.1. GTDB lineage: Bacteria > Acidobacteriota > Vicinamibacteria > Vicinamibacterales > UBA8438 > WTFV01. Next base: position 4,345 of record CATQHX010000018.1, read on the forward strand.
TCATGAGCCTTCCCAGACTTGCCGTTCGCCGTCCGGTCACGATGTCGATGATGAGCATCTCCATCGTGCTAATCGGCATCGTGGCGCTGTCCCGCCTGCCGGTCGACCTGATGCCGGACGTGACGTTTCCGAGCCTGACCGTCACGGTCAGCTATCCGGACGTCGGGCCGCTGGAGATGGAGGAGCTGGTCACCCGGCCGCTGGAGCAGACCGTGGCCGCCATCGCGGGGCTCGAGGAGGTGGTATCGACCTCCCAGGAGGGACAGAGCCAGCTTCGGCTGAACTTCGATTGGGGGACCGACCTGAACGAGGCGGCGGACGATCTCCGGTCGCGGATCGATCGCATGCGGGGGAGGCTGCCGGAGGATGCCGAGCCGCCGGTCATCTTCAAGTTCGACGCTGCCAACGCGCCGATCATGTTCCTGGGCCTCGAGGGCGATCTGACGCCGGTGGCCCTGCGCGAGCTGGCCGAGAACGATCTGTCGCCGCGCCTGGAGCGAGTGCCCGGGGTGGCCACGGTGACCGTGCGCGGCGGCCTGCGCCGGCAGATCCGGGTCGAGCTGGCCAAGGACAGGATCACCGCCCTCGACCTCGCCGTGAACGAGGTCATCGACCTGCTGCGGATCGAGAACCAGAACGTGCCGATCGGCGAGCTCGACGACGGCGACATGACCTACCTGCTGCGCAGTCCCGGGCAGTTCGCGAACCTGGAGGACATTCGCAACGTGGTGGTCATGACCCGCGGCGGCGTGCCGGTGTACATGCGCGACATCGCGGAGGTGAGCGACGGGACGGAGGACCAGGAGGAGCTGATCCGCATCAACGGACGCACCGCCGTCCAGATGATGATCAGCAAGCAGTCGGGGCGCAACACCGTGGAGGTCGCGCGGGCCGTGCGCTCCGAGATCGACCGCGTCAACACCGAGATGCCGGCGGTCCGGCTCTCCACGCGAATGGACTCGGCGATCTTCGTCGAGCGCTCGATCAACGCCGTCCGCAACGTCGTGCTGTGGGGCGCGATGCTCGTCGTGGTCGTGCTGTTCGCCTTCCTGCGCAACGTCCGGACGACGCTCATCATCTGCACCGCCATCCCGATCTCGATCATCGGCACGTTCGCACTGGTGTACTTCGCCGGCTTCACGCTGAACACGCTGACGTTCGGAGGGCTGGCGCTGGGCGTCGGCATGATCGTCGACGCCTCGATCGTGGTGCTGGAGAACACGTTCCGGCACATGGAGGGAGGGAAGGATCGGGTTACCGCCAGCGTGGACGGGACGGAAGAGGTCAGCGGGGCCATCGTCGCCTCGACCCTCACGCAGGTGGCGGTCTTCCTGCCGCTGCTCTTCTTGACCGGGGTGTCGAGCATCGTCTTCGGCCAGTTGGCGGTCGTGGTGATGATCTCGCTGGCGATGTCGCTGTTCGTGGCAGTGACCCTCGTGCCGGTGATGACGTCGCGGCTGCTGCGGCTGCCGCCGCCGGCGGACCAGAGGACGGGGGCCTACGGTCGGTTCCTGACGCTGAGCGAGCGCGGCCTGGAAAGGCTCGACGAAATCTACCAGCAGGGCATCCATCACGCGCTGGCCCACCGGCCCACCGTGTTGGTGGTCGCGGGCGCTCTCGTCTGGGTGACGGTGATGCTGGCGCCGACCATTCCGATCGAGCTGACCCCGGAGGTGGACGAGGGCGAGGTGCGCATCTCCGCCGAGCTGCCGATCGGGACCCGCTTCGAGCGGACCCGCGACGTGATGCTGGAGCTGGAGAACCGCATCCGGACGGAGGTGCCCGAGGCGGTCAACATAACCAATCAGGTGGGCGGCGGGCGCGGTCCGTTCGGCGGCGGGTCCAGCCACCGCGGATCGATGACCGTCACCCTGCTGGACAAGACCGAGCGGGAGCGATCGAGCAACGAGATCGCCATGGCGTTGCGGCGCTCGCTGAACACCATTCCCGGCGCAACCATCCGGGCGCGGGCCTCCGGGGGCAACCGGATGATGACGCGGCTGATGCGCAGCGGCTCCGGCGACGACGCGCGGCTGGCGCTGGAGATCCGCGGCCACGATCTCGACGACGCCCGCCGGGTCTCGGAACGGGCCATGTCGGTCATGAACACCACCGAGGGGGTCGCCGACGCGGAGATGGCGTCCGAGCAGGGCAGGCCGGAGCTGGCCATTCAGGTCGATCGGGCCAAGGCCGCGCTGCTCGGCCTGCGCGTGTCGCAGGTCGCCGACGCGTTGCGCACCGGGGTGGCCGGCACCGAAGCCGCCTTCTTCCGCGAGCGGGGCGACGAGTATCCCATCGTCGTGCGCCTGCGCGAGGAGGATCGGCTGCGGACCATGGACATCAACGATGTCCCGCTGAGCACGCCCGGGGGCATGGTCATCCCGGCGCGCACCGTGATCTCCGTGCGCGCCGAGTCCGGTCCGGAGCAGATCGAGCGCAAGAACCAGGAGCGGATCGTCCGGGTGAACGCGGAGATCGAGACGACCCTGAGCGAGGCGGTCACCGCCGTCAACGCGCGGATCCCGGAGATGGCGGCGCCAACCGATTTCTCCGTGGGCTTCGGGGCCGAGGTCGAGGAGCAGGCGCGGTCGTTCGGCCAGATGCAACTCGTCCTGATTCTGGCGATGTTCCTCGTCTACGCGGTGATGGCGGCGCAGTTCGAATCGCTGCGCGACCCGTTCATCATCCTGCTCTCGATCCCGCTGGCCGGCATCGGCATCGTCGCGTCGCTGATCGTGACCGGAACGCCGTTCAGCCTGCAGGCGTTCATGGGAGTGATCGTGCTGGGCGGGCTGGTGGTCAACAACGCCATCCTGCTCGTCGACTACACGAACATCCTGCGGCGCCGCGACGGCATTCCACTGCGCGCCGCGGTGGAGCGGGCGGGACGCACACGGCTGCGTCCGATCCTGATGACCACGTCGACGACGCTGCTGGGCATGGTGCCGATGGCGCTCGGCATCGGCGAGGGCTCCGAACTGCAGGCGCCCCTCGCGCGGGTGATCATCGGCGGGCTGCTGTCGTCGACGCTGGTGACGCTGGTCGTGGTGCCGGTCGTCTACACGCTGTTCGAGGAAGGGCTGCAGGGGCTGCTGCGCCGCCCGGGTGTGGCGCCGGCCTCCTGAGGGAGACCGGCCGCCGTCCGGGTGTTGACCGGCCGACCCGCCTCGCTACAGTTCGACCCGCCGTCGGTCGACCGACCCTCTGGCCCCGTCGGCTGTTACCGTCGCCGAGTGCCGGTCTTCGGCCGAAGTGGCCGGTCCCGCGTCGAGGTCGAGTTGCTCGAACTCTGCCCGAAGTGGCTGATCCTGGTTACGTGCCCGCTCGTACACTGTGGCCGTCATCCAGCGCTTGAAATCCTCATTGTCCTGAACTGCTTGAACAGCTCGCGTCTTCGCTCAGCTCATGCACGTAGACCGTCACGCAGACGTCGAGGATCGGACGCCAGGGCCAGCAGGGTCTCGTCCGAGGCCTGCGCATGCTCGCCCCGCGTGGCTCGTACGTCATGGCCGAGAACCGTCAGCGCCTCCTGCAACGTCCGCGAGGCGGCGCAGGCGTCGAGAAGGAACCTCACGAAGCCTCTCGAACCGGAAGCCGGTCATACACATGCTCGCCGGCCATCGAACGATGCGCAAACCGCAGGCAGGCCTGGATGTCCTCCGGTTCCAGGTCCGGGTACTCCCGCAGGATCGTCTCCGCCGTGTCTCCTGCCGCCAGCATCCCGAGCACATGTTCAACGGCGATTCGCATGTCCCGGATGATCGGCTTTCCGCCGAAGACGTCCGCCCGCACGGTGATGCGATCGAGCAGTTCCGATTCGTTGCTCATGTTCTCTTCCCCTGACGCTGCCGGGGCGTTCTGACTCGCCTTGCCCCTTGCCCGACCAGCCAGCTTCAACGCGCCAGCGCCGTTCTCAACACCTTTGCTTCATGTTCCAACACCGCCCGAACCTGTTGCTTGGCGATGCCCGGGAACCACTCGACGAACTCGTCTACCGTGGCGCCGCCGGCGAGGTTCTCGAAGAGGGCGTATACCGGCACTCTTGTTCCGGTGAAAGCCCAAGCTCCGCTAATCTTGCCGGGGTTGCGTTCCACGGCCGGGCAGGTCTCCCAGTCCATCCGTTACCTCCCTTCCGCCATTATCTCCGCTGCCGCCTCAGCCCGCTCCGCATCGACGACATCCGGCACCGGACCGCGTCGCCCCGTGCCCCCGCTCCCCTCCGAGCCGGTGTGTCGATGGGAATCGCCATCCGGATCCTCTTCCTTGGCAAGCGGATCCGGCTCCGGGAGTCCCGCTGCGGCCTCGCGAATTCCGACCTTGCCTGTGGCGGCATCGGCGATCAAGCGCGTGCGGTATTCGCGCATGATGTCGATTTCCCGTTCCATTCGACCCATCGCATTGTCCAGTGCGTTTTCTCGGAGATTACGTCGAGCATCTCTTCCTGCTCCTCCAGAGTCGGAAGCGGAACCGGGAATGCGCGCAACGTGCTGCCATTGGTAGATGCAAGATTCGTGGTCCGCTTCGCCGTGAGCTCGAAGAATCTCCGTCCGTGTTGCGACTCCATGAGCCGAACCAGAAACTCCGGACTCAGAAGGTCTCGCCTGCACCGTACGGCGAAGATGTGGTTTTGGTGCAGGCATCCAGGGATCTCCTCTCGCCACACACACCTGCGGCCAAGCTTGTCGATGTCGCCACCTTCTGTCATCAAGACATCGCCGTTCAGCAGAGTTGCCCGGTTCGCGTCCCTGAACGGCACGTCGATCGACTTGATGTGCGTCAGTTCCAGATGACCATTCTGGACATTCGCCACTCTCAGGTATGGACGGGATATCGTCCGCGTACTCCCGTACTCCTTGCCCAAGGTGATGCCCGTCTGAACCGCGGCGACATCTTTGAGGCGGAGTAGCTGCCAATGTCGCGGCAGCTCCCTTAGCCACTGCGCACCGGACAAGTTGTACGCCGGGTACGGCCGTCCGGTCCGCACGTCGATCTGCCCCGTGACGGCGTTGTGAACGATCGCCTGCTTCTCTTCCTCCAGCAGCGCGATCAGCCTCTCCTTGGCGGCAGATGTAGCGCCGAATGCGCCGGTCGGCGTGGTCGAGGAAGCGGACGATGGCGGCTTGCTCCGGCAGGGATGGCATCGCAACGGTCACATACTTGAGATCGCTCGAATAGATGTGCACGACGGTGAACCCGCGGCCGATGCACGCCTTCTGACGGGCAGTCGCAGCGCAGTCCTCGCGTAACCGAGGAAGCGCGCATCGGCATCGATGCTGGGCCGGAGGATGATGACGTCTCCGCCGCAACATGCCGGGCCGGGGATCAAGTTGACCGCGGACTTGCCGATCTCGTCTATCGTCTCGCCGGAACCGGCGAACAGCACGTCTCCGTACCGGATTGGTGTGTAGACCGTGTTGGCCGGCTCGGGCGCGACGCACGCCCGGGTCGCGGTGATGAAGAACTGATGCTGCGTGTACAGGTCGCCGTAGCGCACGCATGGGACACCGGACTCTCGCGCGTCTTCCTTGGTACCACCGCCTCCCTTGAAGAGCCTGCCGAAGCGGCCGAGCTGCCGTACCTCCCAGTGCGCCGGCACGGCTCCCAGCCACTCCACCCCGGGGTCCTTGTACGCCCGATACGGCTTGAGCTCGGCGGCCATCACATCAACCGAAGAGGGTGTCGCGTACTGCCTGCTTGGGCCGACCCAGGAATGCCGCCACATCGGCGATGATCGCGTCCAGCGTGCCGATTCTCACGTCCCGATGCCGCGGTACGGTCACCTGATGCTGCTCGCCTTCCGCCGTCAGCGTCACGGTCATGTGGCTGCCCCGGCTCCGAGTCACGCGGTAGCCGTAGTGACGGGCGAGCCGCCGGGCGACCTCGACGCCCGAGAGGTCGCGGGGCAGCTTCATACCGCGATGGCCTCCTCCCGGACCAGGTGCAGGCGGATCACGCGCGGCGCCCCGTCCTCATCGAAGTGGCACAGCACGGCGTCTCTCGCCATCGCCTTCAGATCGTCCCAGTCCTCTCCCTGCGTGTAGATGCTGTAGCCGAGCGCCCTGGCGTCGTACCCGCCTTCGACCGCTTCCGTGACCTCGAAGATGACCTCCGCCGGCCGCGCCCGCGACTCCACCGCTGCACTGTCATTCATTGCCTGCTCCCGTCGCGCTCGTCCTCATCGTGTCGCGGTCGGTTCACCATGGCCCAGAATCTCCGCCAGCAATCCCTCTGTGTCTTTCTCCAGCGCCAGAATGTCAGCCCGGATTTCCGTCAGCGTCCGCATCGGTTTCGGCTTGTAGAAGTACCGCGTGAAGCTGATCTCGTAGCCGACCTTCACGCTGTCGGCCTGGTACCACGCGTCGGCGGCGTACGGCAGCACTTCACGCCGCAGGAACGCCTCGATGCCGCCCTCCTCCTGCAGAGGGATCTGCTCGGTATCGCGCAGGTCGGCGTCCGGCTCGTACTCCACAACGGCCGCCCGACCGTCGACGGTGGCCGCGAACGGCCCACGCAGCGGATCGGCCTCCGTTCCCCGCTTGTGGATCTTCCGGATGATCGCCGGCGCCTCATCGCTCCGCTTCCCGTTCTCCTTCAGCTCCCGTATCTCGGCCGGCTTGTAGACGCGGTTCGGGTCGGCGCCCTCGATGCGCAGGGGCCGCTCGACCGTCACCTTCCAGTAGCCGAAGGCGGCGTTGTCGAAGATTTTGCTCTGGTCGGTCTCCTCGAAGGCGAGGAACGTGTGGCAGATGCGGGCGATGTCCTCGTCGCCGAGCTCGCAGTTCTTCTTGCCCAGGTTCTTGCGGAGCGGCCGGTACCACTTCGTGGCGTCGATCAACTGCACCTTGCCGCGGCGGTGCTCGGGCTTGCGGTTGGTGAGCACCCAGACGTAGGTGGCGATGCCGGTGTTGTAGAACATGTTGAGCGGGAGGGCGACTATCGCCTCCAGCCAGTCGTTCTCGATGATCCAGCGGCGGATGTTGCTCTCGCCCTGGCCGGCGTCGCCGGTGAACAGCGAGCTGCCGTTGTGGACCTCGGCGATGCGGCTGCCGAGCGGCGTGTCCTGCTTCATCTTCGAGAGCTTGTTGGCGAGGAACAGCATCTGGCCGTCGCTGGAGCGCGTGACCAGGGAGTACTCGGCATCGCCGGCGTGCTCGATGACGAAGCGCGGGTCGCGCATCTCCTTCTTGCCGCCCATGCGCTCCAGGTCACTCTTCCAGCTCTTGCCGTAGGGCGGGTTCGAGAGCATGAAGTCGAACTCGCGCGACGGGAAGGCGTCGTTCGCAAGGGTGGAGTGCTCCGGGCCGCCCACGATGTGGTCGCCGCCGTCGCCCTCACCCTTCAGCAGCAGGTCGGCCTTGCAGATGGCGTAGGTCTCGGCGTTGATCTCCTGGCCGTAAAGGTGCGTGGACACGTCCTTGTTCTGCTCGGCCGCAAGCTCCCGCAGCGTTTCCTCGGCGACGGTCAGCATGCCGCCGGTGCCGCAGGCGCCGTCGTAGAGGAGATAGGTGCTGGACTTGATCCGGTCGGCGACGGGCAAGAAGACGAGCTTCGCCATCAGCCGCACGGCGTCGCGCGGCGTCCAGTGTTCGCTCGCCTCCTCGTTGTTCTCCTCGTTGAAGCGGCGGACCAGCTCCTCGAAGATCGAGCCCATGCCGTGGTTGTCGAGGCCGGGATGGCGGACCGAGCCGTCGGCGTTCTTCACCGGCGCGGGGCTCAGGTTGACGTCGGGCGACGTGAGCTTCTCGATCAGCGTGCCGAGTGCGTCGGCCTTCGACAGCCGCGGGATCTGGTTGCGGAACTCGAAGTTGTCCAGGATGTCCTGCACGTTGGGCGAGAAGCCGTCGAGCCAGGCGCGGAAGTCGGCCTCGAGCCGCTGGCGGCTGGCTACGGCACGCAGGTCGCGCAGGGTGAACTTCGACGTGTTGTAGAAGGCCTGTCCCGCCGCCTGCCGCAGGGCCGCGTCCTGTGTGACCACACCGGCGTCGTCGAGCACGGCCTTCGTGTCGAGCACTTCCTGCTTGCTGTCCTCCAGCACCGCGTCCAACCGGCGCAGCACGGTCATGGGGAGGATGACGTCGCGGTACTTGCCGCGCACGTAGAGGTCGCGCAGGACGTCGTTGGCGATGCTCCAGATGTAGCTGGCGATCCAGTGTGCGTTGCCGTTGGTCGTCATGCCGACTCCGGTCGGTCGATCGCTCTGTGCTCGCATTATTCTTGCACGTACTGCTGCGTGCCCCCGGGTCGCGGGTCCGCGCGATGGAGATTCAATGTCGTGGTGCTTCTGGCGTTCCGGTCCGGCGATCTGCAACACGTCCTCAACCACGGCAAGTGAGTCGGCACCATCAGCGCGGTGACGAGGTACCGGATCGATGCGCTGCTTCCAGACACAGAGCGGGGCCGCGACCTTGCTCCTTCTCGGACCAGCGTTGCTTGTAGCTGCGGTCCCCAAGCATTCCCAGGTGTTCCCAGACCTACTTCACGCCAGTGTCGTCGTCAGGCATCGATCAATAGGGAGGCTTGAGTCCCTTGAACATCGGAAAGTGCTTCAGGTTGGTCGTCTTGAGGTCTGCATCGAGTTCCTGGGCGAGAGCGGCAACGATGAGGTCGGCCGCCTCGATGCCCGGATGCGAGCGCAGGTAGCGTCTTCCCAGTGCGCCGGCTGCCTCGGAGACCGACTCGTCGACCTCGGCCCAGGACACCAGGCGCAGGAGATCGCGTGTCGCCGTTTCCTCGTCGGCGCGCATCCCCGCCAGCAGCTCCGTCCGGACGATGCAGGAGCTCCATAGCTCGTCACCGCGGGCGATGGCTTCGGGAATGAGCAGGGTGGCGGTTGCGGGCCTCCCTCGCAGATGATCGATGAGCACCGACGTGTCGAGGACCAGTCGCATCGCTACCGGTCCGTCAGCCGCGACAGTCGCCTCGATCCCCGGACGCGCTCGACGTACTCCGCGCCCGATTCCGGGAAGTCCTTCCACGCGCCGGCCGTCCGCCGGGCCACCCGTACCCGGTCCGCCGTGCTCGGCTCGCGGCGCGGCGCGTACGCGTCGTCGATAGCCGTGCGGATGAGCTCCGACACCGTGCAACCGGTCGCCTGGCTCCGGCCCCGCAAGAGTCGCCCCTGCTCCTCGGTGAGATAAATCTGCGTGCGCTGCATGATGTATGCATCATACATCGCAGGCGCCATCGGAGGCAGATGCATCTCGTCCGGGCTTCAACACTCGACGGAAGGCCGTTGGCGCTGCCCGCTGAATGCCGCGAACGGATGATGCATCTCGTCCGGGCTTCAAACACTCGACGGAAGTGTGCGGGTGTGTTGGCCGGGGAGGGAATGGCGCCAGCCGAAGGAGGGAATGGCGCCGGCCCGATGGGAGGACCGACGCCATTCGGTGTTGCTGCGGATCGGACCGGCGGGGGCGATGACTGTCGCCGCCCGCCGGTCGGCCTACTAGTCCTGCTGCAGGGCGCGGGTCCGATCCAGAGACTGCACCGCGAGGGTCCAGGTGAGCGGCACCGACTCGGGGTTGAAGCAGACCTTGTCGTCGCACGCCTGGTAGTCGAGGCGGCCCGTCAGCGTCAGCGCGTCGATCTCGGCTAGACGCGCCGTCGACTCGGGATCTCCCTCCACCACGATCTCCTGCACGAGACGGAACGGCCGCTGGTAGACCGGCACGCGCTCGTCGAGCGGCTCGAAGTGGTAGATCTCCGACGCTGGATACTCCGCTGCCGGCGCCCGCAGGAAGCTCGGCATGTCCAGGTGCAGGCCGATCACCCGGTAGCCCATCTCGGCGGCGCCCGGCGCGTAGACGTGCATGTTCGCTTTGGGCGTGATGTCGAGCGCGAGGTGGAAGCGGCTGCCGACCGTGATGTCCGGGTTGCTCTGCGACGCGGCGATTTCCAGGTGCGCCGTTTCGCCCGAGGAGCCGGAGATCCCCGACAGCGGCGAGCCGAGCTTCAGCATGATGTTCGCCGCGGTGTTGCGCTCGCGGTAGAACTCCTCGAAGAAGCGCGACGTGACGCGCCCCTCGCGGTCGACGATGAAGGTGCCCGGAAACGGGGTGCCGACGATCATCGGGTTGGCCCCGAAGACCGAGACGTACTGCGCCACGTCGGCCTTGACGTCCTCGTCGTCCTTGTTGGGGCCGATGCCTTCCTCCGCGACGTGGTTGTAGATGCCGAAGGCGCGGATCGCGGACGAGTCGTCGTCCGAGAGGAGCGGCACGTCCTTGACGTCCTTCCGCTCCGCGAAGGCGGCCAGCACTTCCTGCGAGTCGTAGCTGATGGCGGCGACGCCGAGTCCCTGCGCCTGGAGCTCACCGAGACGTTCTTGCAGCTCCACGAGCTGCGCTTTGCAGTACGGTCACCAGTCTGCCGAACGGTGGAAGACCAGCATCGCACCCTGCTCGCCCATGATGGTGTCGAGCGTCTGGATGCGGCCGTGCTGATCGGGAAGGGCGAAGTCCGGAATCTTCTCGCCCACCTGCGGGCCGAGCGACGCGACGTCGATCGGCTCCCGCTCCTGCGCGGACGCCGGAGCGTGCGCCAGGAGCACGACGGCGGCGACGATCATCGTCGCCTGAAGCATGTGTGTCATGCGGTGAATGGTAGCATCGGGCACCGGATCGCGTCGCGCCCGCGCCGTCTTCCGGGCGGGTCCCTCGCCGCCGCGCCGGCGCTCGGTCTCCGCGCCCTCGGCCCCGGGCGCGGGCAACCCGATTCACCGCGACGGTATTACCGCCGCCAGGCGAACATGCGGCTCAGGATGGCCCGCTGTCGGTCGCTGAAACGCGCCTTGCGCATCTGGTTCGCCGCCTTGCGCAGCGCCTCGGCCTGCGTTGGATAGGGATGGATGGTCGCTCCTATCGTGCCGAGCCCCGCCCCCGCCTTCATGGCCACGCTCACCTCGGTGATCAGGTTGCCGGCGTCCGCCGCGACGATCGTGGCCCCCAGGATCCTGTCCGTCCCCTTCCGTACGTGGACCCGGGCGAAGCCGGCGTCCTCGCCGTCGAGCACGGCGCGGTCGACGTCGGCGAGCGGCTGCGTGAACGTCTCCACGGCGATGCCCTTCTTCCGGGCGTCCGCCTCGTACATGCCGACGTGGGCGATTTCCGGCTCCGTGTAGGTGCACCAGGGGATGTTCAGCGATTCGGTCGATGCCATCCCGAGACCGAAGGGATGCGGGAACAGCGCGTTCTGGATCACGATCTGCGCCATCGCGTCCGCCGCGTGCGTGAACTTGAACGGCGAACAGATGTCGCCCGCCGCATAGATGCGCGAGTTGCTGGTCCGCAGGTGGGCGTCGACCTGTACTCCGAACCGGCCGTACGACACGCCCGCCTCCTCCAGCCCGAGTCCTTCCACGTTTGGGGCCCGGCCCACGCCGACGAGGATCTCGTCCACGGTCGTTTCGTGGGCCTCGCCGGCGGTGGTGAAACGGATCCGCTTGCCGCCACCGTCCGGGTCGTCCGCGGCGGCGGTCTCCACCCCGTCTATCGTGGTGTCGAAGGCGAACCGCACCCCGTCGCGCTCCATCCGCGCCTGCACCACCGTCGCCGCGTCCGGATCCTCTCGCGGCAGGATGTGCGGGGTCAGCTCGAACACGGTAACCTCGCTGCCGAAGCGGGCGAATGCCTGAGCGAGCTCGCAACCGATGGGGCCGGCGCCGATGACGGCGAGGCGCCGCGGCAGCGCCGTCAGCGAGAAGACCGTCTCGTTGGTCAGGAAACCCGCCTCCGCGAGGCCGGGAATCGGCAGGGCGGTGGCCCGTGCCCCGGTGCACACCGCGGCCCGCGCGAAGCGCAGCGTGGCATCGCCGACGCGCACCGTGTCGCGTCCCGTGAAACGGCCCTCTCCGATGAAGACGTCGACTCCGAGCCCCTTGAACCGCTCGGCCGAATCGACGTGGCTGATCGCCGCGCGAAGCCGGCGCATGCGGGCCATCGCGGCGCCGAAGTCCCGCTCGACGCCGCCCGGAAACGTCAGGCCGAACTCGGCCCCGTCTCGCGCGGAGGCCCAGACGCGTGCCGCGCGGATGATCGCTTTGGAGGGGACGCAGCCGACGTTCAAGCAGTCGCCGCCCATCAGGTGTCGCTCGATCAGCGCCACCTTCGCGCCGATGCCGGCGGCAACCGCGGCGGTCACCAGGCCGGCAGTGCCGGCACCGATCACCACCAGGTTGTAGCGTCCGTCGGGCGTGGGGTTCTCCCACTCCGGCGGATGGACGTTGGCGGCGAGCCGGCGGTTGAACTCGTCGTCGGGCCGCAGCAAGCCGGAAATTGTACTCATGACGTTGGCTAGGATAGCCGCTTCGTGCGGCCGCACGACGGGCGCGGTGCCCGGCCGCGCCACGTCGACCGTCCGGGCTGAGCCGTCAACCGCGGTCTCCTGGGGGGCGAGCGAGGATTCCTCCGGGACGTGCCTCCGTCGAGATACGGCTGTACAATTCCTCGATCCTTGGGGGTGAGCATGTCCGGACTGCGGGCTCGTTTCTTGTTGCCGTTCGTCGCCGTCGTAGCTGCCGTTGCCGCCCAGGCGCCGGCGCCAGCCTTCGCCCAGTCCGATCCGATCGCCATCATCGATCGCGTAGACCGCATGCTGCGGGGCGACTCGAGTCACGGCACCATGACGATGGAGGTCGTGACCGAGAACTGGGACCGCAGCATGACGATGGAGGTCTGGTCGCTCGGCACCGACTACAGCCTGGTGCGGGTGCAGGCTCCGCGGCGGGAGGCGGGCACGGCGACGCTGAAGGCCGAGGACGACATCTGGAACTACCTGCCCAAGGTCGACCGCTCGATCAAGATTCCGGCGTCGATGATGGGCGGCTCGTGGATGGGATCGCACTTCACGAACGACGACCTCGTGAAGGAGAGTCGGCTCATCGACGACTACGACATCGAGATCGCCTTCGAGGGCGAGGCTGACGGCGTCGCGGTGTGGGATTTCCTTCTCACGCCGAAACCGGAGGCCCCGGTGGTCTGGGGCAGCATCGAGTACCGCATCCGGCAGGGCGACTACATGCCGTTGTGGACGAGGTTCTACGACGAGGACGGTGAGCTCGCCCGGACCATGGAGCACAGCGCATTCACCGAGATGGACGGGCGCCTCCTGCCCGCGGTGATGAACATGTACCCGGCCGACAAGCCGGGCGAGCGGACCACGATGCGCTACGAGGACATCGAGTTCGACATCGACGTCGAGCCGTCGTTCTTCTCCCTCCGCAACCTGCAGGGCGGGCGGGGCCGGCGCCGGTGAAAGAGTCGCCCTGGCCGCGCATCGGCTGGCGCAATCTCGGACGGAACCGGAAGCGGACCGCACTCACCGCGATCGGGCTCGGGGTAGGCTACTTCGCCTGCGTGTTCGTTGTCGGGTGGTCCGAGGGGATCATGTCCGAGCTGGTCGAGAACGCGACCTCCCTGGTCAGCGGACAGATCGAGATCCACGACGCCGAGTACCGGCCGGACCGGAGCCTGTACGACACCATTGGCGGCCGGGAGGGCGCCGACGTGGAGGGGCTGCTGCGCGCCATCGACGCGGACGAGGCCGTGGTGGCGGCGGCGCCGCGCGTCTACGCGGGCGGGCTGGTCAGCTCCGGCGAGGCTACGTCCGCCGGCATGTTCCTGGGGATCGACCCGGCGCGCGAGGTGGCGCTGACCCGCTTTCTCGACCCGCTGGCCGCGGGCGCCCTGCCCGTCGCCGGCCGCTACGAGCTGGTCATCGGGGAGGAGATGGGCCGGCAGCTTTCGGTCGGCGTCGGCGACGAGCTCATCCTGGTGGGCTCCGGCGCGGACGGGTCGATGGCGAACGATCTCTACACGGTGGCGGGGATCTACCGGACCGGGATGGTCGAGTTCGACGCCTCGACCGTCGTGATGCCGATCGGCGATCTGCAGGAGCTCGTGGTGCTCGATGCGGATCGCATCCACGAGATCGCGGTCGCCACGGCCGAGCCCGACCTGGCCCGCGATGCCGCGCAGCGCCTGTCCGGCGTGCTCGACGTGCCGGCGCGGCCGATCGTCGTCGCTTCCTGGGGGGAGCTGAACCCCGTGCTCGCCGAGTACGTCGCCCTGGCGGAGTCCTTCTACTGGCTCATCATCGTCATCGTCTTTGCGGTGGCCGCCTTCGGCATCGCCAACACGATGCTGATGGCCACCTTCGAGCGGCGTCGGGAGTTCGCGGTCATGCTCGCGCTGGGGTCCACGCCGCGGGCCGTCGTGGGCATCGTCCTGTCGGAAGCGCTGGCCATCGGCGCCGTCAGCCTCGCCGGCAGCGCCGTGTTCACGTTTCCGCTGATGGTGTGGCTGTACAACGCGCCGCCGAGCCTGGAGTGGCTCTACGGGAACGTCACCCTGCAGGGCGCGCTGCTCACGCCGAGCCTGCGCGTCGGCTACAACGTGCCGGCCTGGACCTGGGCGTCGGTCGGGCTGCTGCTCACGGCGCTGCTCTCGGCGCTCTATCCGGCGGCCCGCGCCGCCCGCATCCCGCCGGCCGACACGCTGTCGGGGCTCTAGAGACATGCACGCCAGGGTTCTCGTCGTGCTCGCGATGCGCAACCTGCGCCGGCAGTTGCGGCGGACGCTGCTGACCGCGTCGGCCATGATCATCGGCGGCGGCCTGTTGATGTTCTCGCTCTCGTTCGGCGACGGGAGCCACGAGCAGTGGATCGACTCGGGAGTGCGGCTGGGTACCGGACACGTGACGGTCGAACGGCCCGAGTTCCGCGTGCGCCGCCGGATAGACGACCGCCTGCCGGCCGAGATACGGCGCACGGTCGAGGACGCGTTCGCGTCGCCCGAGATCGCGCCGTATGTCGTCGCGACGTCGTCGAAGCTCAGCATCAACGGCCTGGCCAGCTCGGCTGCCGGGGCCCGTCCCGCGCAGATCATGGCCGTCGACCCGGTGACCGAATCGAAGTTCGGCATGCTGGACGAGCGGGTGGTCGAAGGCCGTTACCTGGAACCGGACGACCGGCTGGCGGCGTACGTGGGCGTCGAGATGATCGAGAGCCTCGAGTTGCGTCTCGGCTCGCGTTTCGTCGTCCAGGCGCAGGA
This sequence comes from Vicinamibacterales bacterium, assembly GCA_958296065.1. Lineage (GTDB taxonomy): Bacteria > Acidobacteriota > Vicinamibacteria > Vicinamibacterales > UBA8438 > WTFV01. The sequence continues at coordinate 19,392 of CATQHX010000018.1, forward strand.
CACCGAGGGCGAGATCGCTGGGCAGTTGCTCCGCGTCGTCGGAACCTTCAGCAGCGGCGTGCCGGAGGTCGATCGGGCGCTGATACACATGCCGCTGAACACCGCCGGGGAATGGCTCGGCTCGGAGGAGGACGTCACCAACGTCGGGGTCCTGCTGGACGGCAGCGCCGCCACCGCACGCGTCGCCGACCGGCTGGAGCGGGTGCTGGCCGACCCGGTTGCGCGCGGCGATGCGCGCGTGATGCGGTGGCGCGAGGCGGACCCGGCGCTCGCCGCGGCGGTGGCCATCGACGACTTCGGCAACTATCTCGTCCAGGCGTTCCTGTTCACCATCATCGCGTTCGGCATCGTCAACACCGTGCTGATGTCCGTGATGCATCGGCATCGCGAGTTCGGTGTGCTGCAGGCGCTCGGGCTGACGCCGGGGCAGACCGGCACGGTCGTGCTGCTTGAAGGGTTCACGCTGACCGCGATCAGCGGGTTTCTCGGCGTCGGCCTCGGCCTGCTGGGCACGTGGTACTTCCTCGGCGACGGCCTGGACGTCAGCGGGATGATGGAGAACATGGACGAGATGACCTTCTCGGGTGTCGCCGTCGACCCGGTCATCGTGCCGCTGTTCACCGCGCGGCGCATCGTTCAGGTCCTGGTGTTCATCCTCTTCGTCGGCGCCCTGGCGTCGATCTACCCGGCGTTGCGGGCGTCGAGAATCGACGTGACCGAGGCGATGAAGTTCGACCGTTGAGCTGGCGTACCGTTCCGATCCGGCGCACCATCCTCGGAACCATGCAATGAGCCCCATCACCGATACCGACAACGCCGCAGTCCGGACCAATGGGGTCTGGAAGATCTTTCACCAGGAGGCCGAGGAGGTGCAGGGCGGTCCGCGACGTCAGCCTGACCGTCGACCGCGGCGAGTTCACCGCGCTGGCCGGCCCGTCCGGGTCGGGCAAGACCACGCTGCTCAACCTGATCGGCGGCCTGACGCGGCCGTCGCGGGGGCAGGTCTGGGTCGCGGGGCGCGAGGTCAGCGAGATGTCGAACCGGGAGCTGGCGCAGCTCCGCCTCGAACAGGTCGGGTTCGTCTTCCAGGCCTACAACCTGCTGCCGGTCCTGACGGCGCTGGAGAACGCGGAGTTCCCGATGCTGCTGCAGGGCGTGGATGCCGCCGAGCGGCGCGCCCGCGTCCGTGAGCTGTTCGCGAGGACCGGCATGGACTGGTCTGGAGGACCGGCGGCCGGGGAAGCTCTCCGGCGGGCAGCAGCAGCGCGTGGCGGTGGTGCGGGCCGTGGCCAGCCGCCCGGCCCTGGTGCTGGCGGACGAACCCACCGCCAACCTCGATTCCCACTCGAGCGAGGCGCTGCTCGATGTGATGGGCGAGCTGAACCATGACCTCGGGGTCACATTTGTCTTCGCGACCCACGATGCCCGCGTCATGGAGCGCTCGCGGCGCCTCGTGCGCATGGTGGACGGGAACATCGACTCCGACGAGACCCGCGCGTGACCGTCCGGTCGGCTGCCGTCGTGCTGTGCATCGCCGGCCTGCTCGCCGCCGCGGCGCCGCCGGCCGCGGCTCAGTCGAGCTGGCTCACCGGCTACGTGCTGACGGTGCCGCTCTTCAGCGGGTCGACGGCCCTGTCCGACAGCAACGCCAGCAACTTCAACCGCTTCCGGCTGTCCACCGAGCCGTCTCTCGGGCCCTTTGTCGGTCGAGGTCGGCCTACGAGCACGCCGTCACGTTCCAGCAGAGCGTCACGCCGCTGAGCCTCGGCCTCGGCGGGCTCGTCGACATCCAGAGCGGCGGCGAGTGGCTCGATCTGCAGGGCACGATCTCGAGCCACGACCAGCGAACACATGCTGTGGCGCCACCGCTTCGACCGCCTCAACGTGGCCTGGTCGCCGACGGACGCGGTCGAGCTGAGCGCCGGGCGCCAGGCCATCTCATGGGGCACGACCCAGGTTCCTCACGCCTGCCGATCCGTTCCTCCGCCTTCAGCCCCACCGACCCGTTCCAGCGTGTACCGGGCCGGCGTCGACGCCGGCGCGCCTGCGGATCTACCCGAGCGCGCTCAGCGAGATCGACATCGTCTTCCGGCCGAGCCGCACCGCGGTGGGTGAGGAGGTCACCGCGCTGGCGCGGGGCTTCGCCACGTGGCAGAACTGGGGGCTCTCGGCGTGGGGCGGCTCGCTCTACGGCGACCCGGCTGGCGCCGTCGGCGCTGCGGGTGGCATTGGGCCGTGGGCCGTCAGGTTCGAGGCGGTCGTCCGCGACTACCACGGGACGGTGGTCGGACGCGGCAGCCATCGGCATCGATCCGGCTCTTCCAGGTCGCCGAGCGGCGATCTCACCATCGCGGCGGAGTACCAGCGTGACGGTCGCGGCGCGGAGGGACCCGACGAACTGCTCACCGTGCTGCAGTCCCGCGAGTTCCACCGCGGCGAGTACCAGGTGTTCGGCCGCGACGAGGTCGCCGTAACCGCGGCGTACCAGATCCACCCGCTCTGGAGCGTCACCGGTACCACGATCTGGAACCTGAACGATCGCAGCGCGCTCGTCTTCCCCGGCTTCTCCTACTCGGTGAGCAACGAGGCGTCGCTGGCCGGCGGCGTGTTCACCGGCACCGGGGCCAGCGATTTCGTGCCGGGGCAGCCCCTGCCGTCGATCTACGGTCTCGCGGGGCTCACCGGCTACCTCTCGCTGACCTGGTACTTCTGAGTCGGTTCACGAAAGATCCTTGCGTTTGACCCGTCTGCCGAGCGATCATGACCCTGCTTCGGTCGGCCGGGGCAGAATGTGTTCGTGCGTCGAGTCGTCCTGGAGGAGAGGTAGATGCGCCACAGACTTCTTGGATCCGCAATCGTCGTGGCCGCGGCCGCGATCCTGGTAGCCACCTCCGGCGTCGCCCGCGCCCAGTCGGGCGGCGACGACAAGGTTTGGGAGCCGCCCCGCACGGCGGACGGACAGCCCGACATCTCGGGTGTCTGGACCAACTTCGACCCGACGCCGTTCGAGGCGCCGGACGACGCTGATCTGGAGCGACTTGCGCCGCTGGCGGCGTGGTTCCCCGGCAGCAACACGCCGCAGCGGGCGCCCGCGATGCCGGATTCCGACGCGGACAGGCGACGTCCGCCGCAGGGACCCTGGGGCGACGGGCCGGGCAGCGCCCCGCGCAACGAACGCCGGCGTTCCATGGTGGTCGAGCCGTCGAACGGCCGGATCCCGGTGCGCGACCACGCACGGGCGACCCGCGACTACAACCTCATTCACCTGACCGACTCCTACATGAACCACACGCCGTGGGAGCGCTGCATTACGCGCGGCGTGCCCGGGGGGATCTTCCCGCCCGGCTACGGCGCGGGCTATCGGATTCTCCAGACGCCGGGCCACGTCGTCATCCTCTACGAGATGATCCACGAGGCGCGGATCATCCCGATCGACGACCGTCCGCTGCCCCCGGGCAGCATCCGGATGTGGAACGGGGCGTCGCGCGGCCGCTGGGAGGGCAACACCCTGGTGGTCGAGGTGGGCAACTACAACTCCAAGGGAGCGATTGCGACCAACATCGCGACCCGCGGCGCCCGCGGGATCCCGCGCACCGAGGACTTGCGCGTGGTGGAGCGGTTCACGATCGCTGGCCCGGACACCCTGGAGTACGAGGTGACGATCGAGGATCCGGCCATCTACACCGATACCTGGAAGGTGGCGATGCCGCTGAACCGGGATGCCACGTACACGCTCTTCGAGTACGCCTGTCACGAGGGCAACTATGGCCTGGCGAACAGCCTGAGCGCGGGCCGGGCCGAGGATCGCGAGGCCGCCGAGGGACGGTAACGCGGACCGAGGGACGGTGACCCGAATGGAGAGACCGGTACGTTTCGCCGCAATCGTGCCGCAAGCTGTCGCGCTGGCAGCCTGTCTGCTCGCGCCGGCCGCAGCCGCCGCCCAGACGGAGACGGACGCGGGGTACAAGGCGCCGCGCACGGCGTGGGGCCATCCCGATCTCCAGGGCCGCTACACGATGGAGACCTTCACTCCGCTGGAACGGCCGGAGCACCTGGCGGGGAAGGAGTTCTTCACGGAGGAGGAAGCCGCCGAGCTGCAGGAGTTGCTGACCGCGGAAGGGGTCGATCCTCTCGCGGGCAACGTCCTCGCGCTGGATGACGAGGCGCGGCGGCAGGATCGGCTGTACCAGGACAGCGACACGCACTACGACAACTCGGTCTGGCTGCGGGGCAACACGCCGAAGGGGTTGTCGAGCCGTCGGACTTCGCTGGTGGTCGATCCGCCGGACGGTCGGATTCCGCGCCGGACGCCGGAGGCGGAGCGGGCTGCGTCAGACCGGCGCGAGGCCCGGCGGGGGCGCGAGTTCGAGAGCCATCTCGTGCGTCCGTTCTCGGAGCGGTGCGTCGTCTGGCCGCACGAAGGGCCGCCGATGGTGCCGCCCGCCTACAACGACATCCTCCAGATCCTGCAGACGCCGGACTACGTGGCGATTGCGCCCGAGTTGCGGACCAACAAGCCGCGCATCATCCCGCTCTCGGCGGGTCCGCGCATATCGGATCGCATTCGGCTGTTTCAGGGTGACCCGCGCGCCTGGTGGGACGCCGACACGCTTGTGGTGGAGTCGACCAACTTCACGGGCAAGACCCTGTTCCGCGGCGCGGCGACCGAGGAGCTGATCGTCATCGAGCGATTTACCCGTGTCGATGCCGACACGATTCGCTACGAGTTCACGGTTGACGATCCGCGGGCGTGGACCCGCCCCTGGAGCGTCGAGATTCCTATGGTGCGGCGGGACGATCCGATGTTCGAGTACGCCTGTCACGAGGGCAACTACGACGTTCGCAACATTCTGACCGTCAACCGGAATCTGGAGAAGCAGGCGGCGGCCCGAGAGCAGTGATTCGCGGGTGAGCCTGCACGAGCGATAGACGAAGCTCGGCGACACCGTCGACCGGGCGCGTTCGGGCACGCAGGGTCGCCCGTCGTCGATGATGACGAGGAGCGGAGGCACATGACGTTCCAATCGCGGCGCGTACGGAATTGCCGGCCTGCGGCCGGGCCGCGCGGAAGCGTGCGGCACGCGGTCGCCGTGTGGCTGATATTCGCCGCGGTGGGCGGCGGCGTCGCGGGCGGGTTCTCCGCAGTGGTGGAGGCGGCTGGTGGACCGGGGTCGGGCGAACCGGCGGTCCGCACTCCGCAGGCCGCCGGCGCGCCCTCCGCGGCGCAGGCCGCGGCCGACCCGACGGCGGCGCCGCGCAGGATGTTCCGGCGGTACTGTGTCGGTTGCCACAACGACCGGCTGCGAACCGCCGACCTTTCCATCGCCGGCCTCGACCTGGAGAACGTTCCGGTCGACGCGGAGACCTGGGAGAAGGTGGTGACCCGGCTGCGGGCCGGCTCGATGCCGCCTCCCGGGCGCCCGCGGCCGGACGAGGCGACCTACGGGCACGTGGCGGGCTGGCTGGAGTCCGAGCTGGACAGCGCCTGGGCCGCCAATCCCTATCCGGGGCGGATCAACGCCATCCACCGCATCAACCGGACGGAGTACCGGAACGCCATCCGCGACCTGCTCGCGCTCGACGTCGACGTCGAGTCGCTGCTGCCCGGCGACGAGACGGCCGACGGCAGCTTCGACAACTTCGCGGACGTCCTCGGTCTCTCGACCGCGCATATCGAGCGCTATCTCTCGGTCGCCCGGCAGGTGACCCGCCTGGCGACCGGACTCCCGCCGCCGAGTCCCGGCGCCGACACGTTCGAGATCTCGATTCACGTCGTGCAGGACACGCGGCAGGGAGACGATTTGCCGCTGGGGTCGCGCGGCGGGGTCGCCATTCCGTACCAGTTCCCGGTCGACGGCGTGTACCGCATCAAGCTGCTGCTGCGCCGCCAGTACCAGGACTACCTGATGGGGATGGGCTGGCCGCAGTGGCTCGACGTCCGGGTGGACGGTCGGCTGGTGAAGCGTTTCACGGTGGGCGGCAATGTACCGGGCCGGCCGGTGGCCGCGAGCTACGCCGGCGACGGCGAGCCGGGCTTCGCGGGGGCCGTCGAATGGGAAGCGTTCATGCAGCGCACCGGCGACGCGAACCTGGAAGTGGACGTACCGGTCGAGGCGGGACCGCACGTGGTCGGCGTGTCGTTCGTGCGGCAGTTGTGGGAGCCGGAGGGGCTGCCGCAGCCGCTGCAGCGCGGCCGGGTGCTGACCAACGACCAGATCTACATGGGCTACGCGGCGGTTCGCTCGGTCGAGATCGGCGGGCCGTACCTGGTCGCCGACTCGGTGGCCGACACGCCGAGCCGGCGGGCCATCTTCACCTGCGAGCCGCGAGGCGCCGACGAGGAGCGCGCCTGCGCCAAGGAGATCCTGTCGTCGATAGCCCGGCGCGCGTTCCGGCGGCCGGTGACCGGCGCCGAGGTCGACGCCCTGCTGCAGTTCTTCGACGAGGGGCGTGCGGCGGGCAGCTTCGAGGCCGGCATTCAGTTCGGGATCGAGCGGATACTGGTCGACCCGGACTTTCTCGTGCGCGTCTACCGCGATCCGATCGATCTCGATCGGACGACGTATGCGCTGAGCGATCTGGAGCTCGCCTCGCGCCTGTCGTTCTTCCTCTGGAGCAGCATTCCCGACGAGCAGCTTCTGCAGCTCGCCGAGGAGGGGCGCCTCAACGATCCGGCCGTCCTGGAGCAGCAGGTGCGGCGCATGCTCGGCGACCCGCGCGCGACCGCGGCAATCGTCGAGGACTTCGCGGCGCAATGGCTCAACCTGCGACGCGTCGGCGAGGTGGTCGTCGATCCGGTCCGGTATCCGCACTATGACGAGAGCCTTCTCGAGGCGTTCGAGGAGGAGGTCATCCGATTCGTGGCGAGCACGCTGACCGAGGACCGCAGCGTGCACCGCCTGCTCGACTCCGACTACACCTTCGTGAACGAGCGTCTCGCGCGCCACTACGGCCTGCCGGGCGTCTACGGCAACCGGTTCCGGCGGGTGACGTTCCCGGACACGGACCAGCGGGGGGGACTGCTGGCGGCCGGCGCGCTGCTGGCCACGACGTCGTACCCGGACCGGACCTCTCCCGTGCTGCGCGGCAAGTGGCTCGTGGACAACATCTTCGGCCTGCCGGTGCCGGCCCCGCCGGCCGGCGTCAACACCGACCTGGAGGAGACGTCGGGCGAGGTTCCGGCGACGATCCGCGAACGTCTCGCGCGCCACCGCCAGAGCCCGACCTGCGCGAGCTGCCACGCGGTGATCGATCCGCTCGGCTTCGCGCTGGAGAACTTCGACGTGATTGGCGGCTGGCGCGACGTCGACGAGCAGGGCCGGCCCATCGACAGCGTGGGCACGACGACCGGCGGAGTCGAGCTGGATGGACTGCCGGGCCTGCGCGCGCTGCTTCTCGAAGATCCGGAGCAGTTCCCGCGGACCCTGACCGAGAAGCTCCTGGCCTACGCCCTCGGGCGGCGCCTGGAGCACTACGATCGGCCCGCGGTGCGGCAGATCGTGCGCGACGCGGCGTCGTCGGAGTATCGTTGGTCGGCGATCATCACCGGCATTGTGCGGAGCCCGCAGTTCACGATGCGGGCCGGGCCCGCGGCGGCGAACTAGAGGCGGCGCGCGCGGGTGGCGCGCTGCCCGGAAACCGGGACGGCGAGTGACGGCATAGACGGCATGGAGGAGACGGCGGACATGACCTTGACCAACAAGTCGTTGCCACGGCGGACCGTTCTCAGAGGCATCGGCGCGACGCTCGCGCTGCCGTTTCTCGATGCGATGGCCCCGGCCGTAACCACCGTGCGGGCCGCGGCGAAGCCCGCGCCGCGCTTCCAGGCGTTCTACGTCCCCAACGGGATGGCGATGCCGTACTGGACGCCGAAGGGGGAGGGGACGGACTTCGAGATATCGCCCATTCTCGAGCCGCTCGCTCCCTTCCGGGACCAGATGATCGTGCTCTCCGGTCTCAACGCGAGCTGGAACTACATCCATGCCGGGGCCTCGGGATCGTTCCTGACCGGCATGACGCGCGGCGGCCGCAATGAGACCGAGATTCTCGGCGAGGTCTCGATGGACCAGTTGCTGGCCCGGCACTTCGCTCGGGACACCCAGGTGGCGTCGCTCGCGGTAGCCCTGGACCGCCCGAACAACGCCGGGGCCTGCACCGGCAACCTGAGCTGTGTCTACACGCACACGATCTCGTGGCGCAGCAAGTTCCAGCCGCTCCCGATGGAGTGGAATCCCCGCGCGGTCTTCGAGACCCTCTTCGGCGACAGCGGCAGCACCGAACGGGAAGCGCGCATGGCGCGGATGCGCCAGCACAAGAGCCTGCTCGACGCGGTGACCGGCAAGCTCACCGACCTCAAGCGCGAATTGGGCGTGCACGATCAGGTGAAGCTGGACGAATACACCGAGTCGGTCCGCGACGTGGAGCGCCGGATCCAGCGGGCGGAGGAGCAGAGCGACCTGGAGTTGCCGGAGATGCGGCAGCCCCAGGGCGCGCCGCCGGCTTTCGAGGACCACCTGGAGCTGATGCTCGATCTGCAGCTTCTCGCGTTCCAGTCGGATCTGACGCGGGTCATCACGTTCATGATCGGCAAGGAGCAGAGCGCGCGCCCCTACCCGCAGATCGGAGTCCCGGAGGCGCATCACCCGCTCTCGCACCACAACAACCTGCCGGAGCTGGTCGCCCACATGTCGAAGATCAACCGCTACCACGCGGGGCTCTTCTCGAAGTACGTCGCGAAGCTGCGGGCGACCCCGGACGGCGACGGCAATCTGCTCGATCACACGACCATCATGTACGGCACGGGCCTGTCGAACAGCACGCGCCACTCCGGCGACAACCTGCCGATCATGCTGCTCGGCGGCGGTGCCGGTCGTTTGCCGAGCGGACGGCACATCAAGTACGGCAACGCGCCGTCGCTGGCCAACCTGCTGGTTACGCTGATGGACAAGATGGACGTGCCGGTCGACCGTGTTGGTGGCAGCACGGGGCGTCTGCCGCTCGATACGCTGTCCGATCTCTAGTCGGAGCGGCGCGTGAGACTTTCGTCCGCCGCGCCGGCGTCCAGGAGGAACAGGCGATGCGCACGAGACCGTCCGTTGCCAGCAGCCGCCCGCGGCGGGCGGTCGTGAAGCGGGTGGCCAAGCGCTGCCTGCACGTCGGCTCGGCTGTCGCCGGCGCCGCGGTGCTCGTCGTGGTTCTCCTGCTGTCGTCGACGGGCGCGACGGCGCAGGTCATCGACGCTGCGCCGGTCGGCGCGCTCGATGCCGACGCTGCGCCGGGCGTGCTCGATGCGGTCCGGGCGGGCGATGCCGCCCGGGTCCGGACGCTGCTGGAGGCCGGCGCCGATGCCGATGCGGCCCAGTTGGACGGCTCGTCGGCGCTACTCTGGGCGAGCCACCGCGACGATGTCGAGAGCGTACAGCTCCTCATCGACGCTGGCGCCGATGCGAGCGCCGCGAACGATCTGGGTGCGACCCCGCTCTGGGCGGCCAGCGAGAACGGCAGCACGGCCGTAGTGCGGTTGCTGCTGGAGGCCGGCGCGGATCCGAACCGCGAACTCCTGAGCGGAGAGACGCCGGTCATGGTCGCGGCCCGGGCCGGGAGCGCGGACGTGGTTCGGCACCTGGCCGCGGCCGGCGCCGATCTCGACCGGCAGGGCTCGCGCGGGCAGACCGCCCTGATGTGGGCGGCGGCGCAGCGGCATCCCCAAGTCGTCGCGGTGCTGCTGGAGGCCGGCGCGGATCTGGACATCCGCTCGGACGTGTGGACGCAGGTCATGGCGGTGCCGCCGCACAGCAAGCCCGAGTACAACCGCGAGATCCCCCACGGCAGCAATACCGCGCTCCTCTTTGCGGTCCGCGCGGGCGACCTGCCGTCGGCACGCATTCTCGTCGCGGCCGGCGCCGACGTCGACGACGCCGACGCGTGGGGGGTCAGCGCGGCCGTGCTTGCCGCCCACGGCGGCCACCGCGAGCTGCTGGAGTTCCTTCTCGACAACGGGGCCGACCCGAACGGCGCCGACGCCGGCTTCGCGGCGCTGCACGACGCGGTCATGCGCAACGACAGCCGGATGGTCGCGGCGCTGCTCGCGCACGGGGCCGATCCCAACCAGCCGTTGCTGACCTGGACGCCGACCCGCCGCGCCTCGCGCGATCACCACTACCCGCCGCCGTTCGTCGGTGCGAGTCCATTCTGGCTCGCCGCGCGGTTCGCGCGCATCGATCTGATGCGCATGCTTGCCGATCACGGCGCCGACCCGCACTTCGTGCACGAGGTCGACTACATCGTCGACGGCAGCCAGCAGTGGCGGACCGAGCGCACCACGGCGCTGATGGCGGCGTTCGGGATGGGCGGCCGCCGCGCCCGGCCCTGGGTGCCCTACAGCGGCGCCGGCACGGCCGAGTTCCGGACCCTCGATGCGGTCATGCTCGCCGTCGAGCTCGGCGTCGACGTCAACGCGGTCGACGCCACAGGCCGCACTATCCTCGACGAGGCCGAAGCGCTGCAGTACGAGAGCGTTCTCGATTACCTTGTCGCCCAGGGCGCGGAGCCGGGTCTAGACTAACCTCATACGCCTTCGCTGGACTTGTCCGCGCGCATGAACCGCGACGAACTCCTCGGATTGTTCGGTCTTCAAGGCCGGCGAGCGTCGAGGGATGAAGCAGGCGGCCTCACAACAGATCCAGGCCGGCGTGCGCCGAAAAATGCCTGAAATCACCGTCTCGGGTGATCAACGGCGTCCGGTTGTCGATGCAGCTCTGCGCGATCAACGTGTCGGCCAGACGCGCCCGCAGCCGTTTCGCGAGGATACGGGCTCGGGTTGCGGCGGCGCGGATCCAGAAGCCCGAACGGACCTCGAGGACCGGCAGGTCCCTGAGAATGTGTGCGACGGCGTGATCCAGCACGGGATCGCTCAGAATCTCGGTCAGAACAACCGGAGGGAGCACCGCCTGCTTCAGCGCCAGCGCCTGGTCGAGCCACTCCACGTCGACGCCGTCGTCGCCGTTGAAGTAGGCGATCAACGAGCTGGAATCGACGGCGATCACCCGCCGTCCTCGCGGAGTCGATCGAGGTCGACGGAGACAGTGACCTTGCCCCGAAGTTCACGAAGCCTTCGATAGGCTTCTGCGCCGGCGACGAGCTGAAGGCCCTCGCACACGGTCGCGGTGATGCCTTGACCCGTTGTCGTCCGTGCCTTTTCGAGCAGGTCCGCCGGGACGTGAACGGTGATCTTCCTCGTTGCCTGCATGTCGAGACACCATACCATATGCTGTAAGTGGGTATGGCAAATCGCCGGGCCTCTTGCCGGCGACCAGCGAAAGAACTACGGCGTCGCCCGGATGCGGCGGGCGCGTGCTTCCAGCGGTCCCGCCTCGACGCCGCGGTTGGTGGTCCGCAGCAATCCGGCGTATTCCTCCAGGATTTCGGCCAGCCGCACGTTGTCCGGCTCCAGTGCGAGCTCCAGCACGGCCAGGGCACTCTCGTAGAGCGGCTCGGCCTCCGCGTGCAGCCCCTGACGGTAGTAGACGGACGCCAGCGCGGCGCGGTTGGCGGCGACCTCGGGATGCGCCCAGCCGAGCGCCGGCTCCATGATCGCTACCGCACGCTCGTAGCGCGGCTCCGCCTCCGTGTAGATTCCCTGTTCGGCGTAGAACGCCCCGACCGTTGCGAGATGGGTCGCCAGGTCCAGGTGGTCGGGGCCGAGCGCGGTCTCGATGACCTCGGCCGCCTGCTGGTAGAGCACCTCGGCTTCCGCGTTGCGTTCCTCCGCGACGCAGATCTCCGCCAGGTCGTTCAAGGTCATCGCCCGCCGCAGGTCGTTCGCGGGGAACGCCGCCGCGTAGTCGGCGGCCACCAGGAGCAGCTCCTCGGCCTCGCGGTAGCGGCCGTCCTGGCGGGCGTGGTAGGCGGCTTCCATGTAGTCCTCCCACTGCAGCCCGGCGCAGGCGGCCGGGCCGAGGAGGACGACAAGCAGGACGAGAACAAGGATTCGCGGCCGAGGCCGCCGTGGGCGCGCGATGGCGCCCGGGTCCAGGTCAGGCATCCAGGGGATTATAGGTAGCGAGGGCGGACAGCGCGGTCGAACGAATCGAGACGTGACAACCGTCACACCGCGTACATGACACTCTTCACTACCGGGCGCGCGGTGCTGTCCGTAACATCACCCGATGCAGCGCATGTCATCGGCGAGTTGCCGGATACGTATCACTGAATGCGCGCCTGCCCTCGATCACCATAGGAGGCTCGACGGATGCCCGACGGATCGACGGACCCCATCGCAGAGTTGTCAGGGGTGACCCAGCGGTACGGCGACGTCATCGCACTCGACGGGTTGAGCCTGGAGATTCGGCCGGGTGAAGTGCTGGCCGTCCTCGGGCCGAACGGCGCGGGGAAGACCACCGCGATCGGTCTGCTGCTCGGTACCCTCCACGTGCAGGAGGGCGTCGTGCGCGTGTTCGGAAGCGACCCGGGCGCCAGGGAGGTGCGCATGCGCCGCGGGGCCATGCTGCAGGTCTCGGGGGTTGCCGACACCCTCACCGTCGCCGAGCACCTGGAGTTGTTCGGCAGTTACTATCCGACGCCGCTGCCGGTTTCCAGACTGCTCGTCATGGCCGGTCTCGATGATCTCGGTGCGCGGCGCTACGGCCGGCTCTCCGGCGGCCAGAAGCAGCGGGTGATGTTCGCGCTGGCACTGGCCGGCGACCCGGAGCTGGTCTTTCTGGACGAGCCGACGACCGGTCTCGACGTCGAGGCGCGCCGCAGCCTGTGGAACGAGATCCGGGGACTGCGGGCGGCGGGCCGGACCACGGTGCTCACCACGCACTACCTGGAGGAGGCCGACGCCCTGGCCGATCGGATCGTGGTCGTCCACCAGGGACGGGTCGTCGCCGAGGGTGCTCCGGCGGAGATCAAGTCGCGGACCGCGGATCGCCGCGTCCGCTGCATCACGTCCGTCCACCGCGACGAGGTGGCGGCGCTACCCGGCGTGGTGAGGGTGGATGTCAACGGCCAGCACCTGGAGATCCTGACCGCGCGGCCCGAGGACCTGCTGCGGACGCTGCTGGCGCTCGACCCCGACCTGCGCGACCTGCACGTCACGGGAGCCGGTCTCGAGGACGCCTTTCTCACTCTGGTCCGCGACGGTGAACGGAAGGAGGCGGCGTGATGCCGCCAACGAGCGACGGCGCGCGGCCCCTCGGGCTCTCCGGCCGTGCCTGCATCTACGTGCTGGAGGCGCGAGGGCAGTTCCTGACCGTGGCGCGGACGCCGGGGTTCACCATCCCGACCCTGGTCTTTCCGCTCATGTTCTACGTCTTTTTCGGCGTGGTGATGGGCTTCTCGCCGGCGGCGCCGACCTTCCTGCTCGCCACCTACGGCGTCTTCGGGCTCATCGGGCCCTCCCTGTTCGGGTTCGGGGTAGGTCTCGCGACCGAGCGCGACAGCGGCGCGCTGCTGCTGAAGCAGACCACGCCGATGCCGGTGGGCGCCTACCTGCTGTCCCGGGTAGTGACGGCGCTCCTCTTCGGCATGGTCATCGTCGTCGGACTGTTCCTGCTCGGGGCGTACGCGGCGGAGGTCAGGTTGTACCGCTGGCAGTGGTTCGCCCTGGCCGGGGTCGTGCTGTCGAGCGTGATTCCGTTCTGCTCCCTCGGCCTGGCGATCGGAGCTTGGGTCAGGGCGCAGTCCGCGGTCGCCATCGTGAACCTCGTCTACCTGCCGATGGCGTTTCTCTCCGGCTTGTGGATACCGATTTCCCTGCTGCCGTCGTTCTTCCGGGATGTGGCCGTCGTCTTCCCGGCCTACCACCAGTCGCAGCTCGCGCTGAAGGTGGTTGCCCTGGACGAGGGCGGTTCGGCTGGAGTTCACGTGCTGATGGTCGGCATCTTCACGGTGGTGTTCCTGGCTGTCGCGGTCGCCGGGTTCCGCCGCGTCGGCTCGCGATGAAGGATGAGGATGACTGGATCAGAAAGAACCGTGGCCCGTAGCGTGACCTATCTGGCGGTGATGCTCGCAGTGTTCGTGGGTGTGCTCATGGCTCTGCCCGAGCCCGTGCCGCCCCCGGGGGCCGCGGACGCTGCGCTGCCGGAGGTCAGCTTTGCGATCGTCGGCGTGAAGGTCTTCGACGGGAAGGCGTTCCGGCCGGAACAGGACGTGTGGATCGAGGACGGTCGCATCCGGCGCGTTGGGGAGGAGCTCGACCTGCCGGAGGATCTTCCGCGCGTCGACGGCAGCGGCCGCACGCTGACGCCCGGACTGATCGACGGCCATGTGCACACGTGGGGCAGCACCCTGAACGACGCGGTGCGCTTCGGGGTGACCACCGTGCTCGACCAGTTCATGGACCCGGAGCTTGCGGCCTCGAAACGTCCCGCCCGTGAAGATCTGGCCCGCACCGACGAGGCGGATCTGTACTCTGCCGGCATGCTCGCCACCGCGGCCGGCGGACACGGCACGCAGTACTCGCAGTTCGTGCCCGTGCAGGCCCTGGACCGCCCGGACCAGGCGCCGGCCTGGGTGCGAGCCCGCAAGGCGGAGGGTTCGGACTGGATCAAGATCGTCTACGAGGACGGCAGCGCCTACGGCTTGCGCTTCGCTTCGCTCGAGCGCGACACCGTCGGCGCCCTCGTCGCGGCCGCCCATGACGAGGGGCTGCGGGCGGTGGTGCATGTGAGCACGCTCCAGCATGCCCTCGACGCGATGGCCCTCGGCGCCGACGGGCTCGTCCACGTATGGGGTGACGAGCTCGTCGATCCGGCGCAGGCGGTTCGCATGGGCGAGGCCGGCGTGTTCGTCGTCCCGACGTTATCGGTCAGCGTTTCCATGGCCGGAGACGCCATGGATCGGGAGCTGCTGTCGGACGCCGGGGAGGCGCCCGTGTCGTCCATGCAGCGCCAGACCCTGGCCAGCCGATTTGCGGGCGGCGACGCGGAAAAAGCGTCGGGTGCGGGCGACCGGGCGATGGAGAACGCCCGGCGCCTGCACGCGGCCGGCGTCCGTCTGCTCGCCGGCACCGACGCGCCCAACCCCGGTACCGCCTCCGGCCTCTCGATGCACGGCGAGTTGCGGCTTCTGCGGCGCGCCGGTTTGAGCAGCGCCGAGGCGCTCGCCGCGGCCACCTCGATCCCGGCCGAGATCTTCGGGCTCGACGATCGTGGCCGCATCGACGAGGGGCGTATCGCCGATCTCGTTTTCGTCGACGGCGATCTGGAGCAGGACCTGTCTCGGAGCACCCGCATCGTCGCCATCTGGAAGGACGGCTACCGCGTGGAGCGCAGCATCGAGGAGGAACAAGCGCCCGCGGCATCGCCGGCGCCGGAGGCGACGATGATTTCCGACTTCGAGGACGGCGTCGGCGCCGCGTTCGGCGCGGGCTGGCAGGCGGCCTCCGATCGGATGCAGGGCGGATCGTCCACCGCCAGCCTGACCGCCCGGCAGGGGGCGCTGCGGGTCGAAGGCGAGGTCGTGGCGTCCGGTTCCGGATTCCCGTGGTCGGGCGCCATCTACTTCCCCGGCGAGCAGCCGATGCAGCCGGTCGATTTCTCCGACCGGGAGGCGCTGCGTTTTCGGACGCGCGGCGATGGCCGGACCTATACCGTCATGCTGTTCGTCGCCGACTCGGCCGCGGCGATCCCGGCCGCCGTGCCGTTCACCGCGACACCGGACTGGATCGAGGTCGAGATCCCGCTGGCGCGCTTCCCGACGGCGACGCCGGGTATCGTCGGAGGGCTGGCGTTCGTTGCGCTGGCGCCCCCTGCCGGAGCCTACGCATTCGAGATCGACGACGTGGAGATCAGGTAGATGGGAGGCGGCCCCGGTCGTTCGGCCGGCAGGGCGATTCTCGCGCTGCACCGGCGCCTGCTGCCGGCGAATCCCCGCATTGGCTGGATTCCGTACCTGTGGCTGTTCTGGCTCATCGGTTTCTTTGCGAAGTGGTGGTTCGTGCCGCTGGAGCCGGTGGAACTCACACTGGCCCTGTTCACGCTGCCGGTGTTCCTGGCCCTGTACCTCAATGCGTTCTGGCACTCCGGCCGACGCGTCTCCCTCAATATCGCCGGCATTCTCCTCATCGCACTCGTGTGGACGCCGTTCAACCCGAATGCGATGACTTTCTTCATCTACGCCAGCGGTCTCGTCGGACGGGCGGACCGCCCGCCGCGCGCCTACGCCTGGCTCGCCGGCATCGTGCTGCTTGTGGCCGTCGAGTGGCTGGCGTTCGACCTGCTCCTCTTCGTCCCGCTGTTCGGCGGCGCGCTCTCGTTGCTGATCGGGGCCGTGGCCATCCACTCCGACGAGCTCGACCGTCAGGAAGCGGCGCTGAAGCTCTCGCAGGCCGAGGTGCGCCGGCTCGCGGCCGTTGCCGAGCGCGAACGGATCGGCCGCGACCTGCATGACCTGCTCGGCCACACGCTCTCGCTCATCACCATCAAGGCGGGGCTCGCCGCGAAGCTCGTAGCGCGGGGAGACAGCCGAGCCGCGCGGGAGATCCGTGAGGTGGAGCGGATTTCCCGCGGCGCGCTGCGCGAGATACGCGAAGCGGTGACCGGGATCCGGCGACCGGATCTGGACGCGGAGCTGGCCAGCGCCCGGCTCGCCTGCGAGGCCGGCGGCATCGGGTTCATCGTCGACCGGCCCGTGCTCGACGCGCCGCCGGAGCAGGAGGCGGTGCTGGCGATGTGCCTGCGCGAGGCGATTACCAACGTCGTCCGCCATTCGGCCGCGGGCCGGTGCCGGGCGAGTTTGGGATTCGAGGGGTGCTGGATACGCCTGACGGTCGAGGACGACGGGCGCGGCGGGGCGATTCATGAGGGCGACGGCCTGGCGGGGATGCGCGAGCGGGTCGAACAGGCGGGCGGCGAGATGACGGTCGAGACGGCGGGCGGCGTCACGCTGATGGTCCGCATCCCGGTCGAGCGTCCGACATCGGGCTTGCCGGCGTCCGGGGAGGCCGCCGCTTGATTCGCGTGCTGGTAGCCGAGGACCAGGCGATGGTGCTTGGGGCCTTGTCGGCGTTGCTCGACCTCGAGGACGACATCGAGGTGATCGGCCGCGCGCGGGACGGGGACGAGGCGCTGCAACTCGCCGAGCGTCTGCGGCCGGACGTCGTGCTCACCGACATCGAGATGCCGCGGATGACCGGGCTGGAGCTTGCGGCGAGGCTGGTCGGGCCCGGCATGCGGGTGATCATCCTCACCACCTTCGCCCGTCGCGGCTACCTGCGCCGGGCGCTGGATGCAGGGGTCCGCGGTTACCTGCTGAAGGACGCACCCGCCGAGGAGCTGGCGCGTGCGGTGCGGGAGGTGCAGGCCGGCGGCCGGGCGATCTCGCCGGAGCTGGCCGCCGAGGCCTGGTACGAAGCCGATCCGCTGACCGACCGCGAGCGGCAGGTTCTGCGGCTGGCCGGCGACGGGGCGTCGGGCGCGGCCATCGCGGCGGAGCTGCGTCTGTCGGAGGGGACGGTGCGCAACTACCTGTCCGAGGCGATCAGCAAGCTCGGCGCGTCGAACCGAGTAGAGGCGGCGCGCATCGCGCGGCAAAGGGGATGGCTGTGAGTCTCGCCATGCCCGAGTGACGAGTCTCCGAAACATGTTCGTGCCGACCACATTGCACGAGGAGTGCCCAGGTGGTAGCGTCGAGACATGTCGACGGGTGACCGCATCACGATCATCGTCGCGGCCGGAGCCATCAGCGCCACCCTCGGCGTCGGAACCTGCTCGACGAACGCGCGCATCGGCGATGTGAACGCGCGCATCGATGGCGTGAACGCGCAACTCAACACGCGTATCGACGACATGAACGCGCAACTCAACGCGCGCATCGATGGCGTGAACGCGCAACTCAACACGCGTATCGACGATATGAACGCGCAACTCAATGCGCGTATCGACGACATGAACG
Organism: Vicinamibacterales bacterium; assembly: GCA_958296065.1. Classification (GTDB taxonomy): domain Bacteria; phylum Acidobacteriota; class Vicinamibacteria; order Vicinamibacterales; family UBA8438; genus WTFV01. The sequence goes on from CATQHX010000018.1 coordinate 37,287, forward strand.
CGCGCTTCGAGGCCCGCTTCGACGATGTACAGGAAGACATCCGGGAGCTGCGCGCTCTGGTCGTCGACTTCATCAAGCGCGCGGAGTCCGCCGACTGATTTTTCGACGATTACGTCACCCGCCAGGACGTTTCGGCTTCGATGGTGCGAAGCGCCGCTCGTCCTTTCACTGTCAGGAGACCACAGTGTCCGGTTGCCGGCGGCAACTCACACGCCTGACGCGTCGTACAGCAGCTTGACGCCGATCACGAACAGCGACGCGTGAACCACGCGGAAGAAGAGCTCGTCGTCCACGCGGTCGTGCAGGTAGCGGCCGAGGAAAACGCCTACCGGGGCCAGCGGCAGCAGGACCAGTGACGTCAGCAGGTTGTCCGTCGTCCACTGGCCGAGCCAATAGTACGGGCCCACCTTGGACCAGTTGACCACGAAGAAGAACAGGACGCTGGTGGCCTGGAACGTCGTCCGGTGCATCCGTTGCGGCAGCAGGAACGCCTGCAGCGGCGGCCCGCCGGCATGGATCGAGAAGCTGGTGAAGCCGGCCGTGGCGCCCCACAGCAGGCCGGGGCCGGGGCGCGGGGGACGGTTCCGGTCGCCGGAGCGGCGCCGGAAGTACTGCACCGCGTAGACGAGTGCGACCACGGCGACCAGGACGCGGAGCCCGTCGGCGGAGATCGCGCGGGCGGTTGCGAAGCCGAGGAGCGTGCCGAGCATGGCGGCCGGCAGCAGAATCCGCAGGTTGCGCCAGTCCCACCGGTTCCAGTAGGCGCGCATCGCCAGGACGTCCATCACCATCAGGATCGGCAGCATGACGGCCGCCGCCTGGAAGGGGCTGACGACCATGGCCATCAGCGGCACGCCGACGACGGCGATGCCCCCGCCGAAACCGCCCTTGGCCATGCCGACGATCAGCACGGCGAGGGTGGCGGCGAGATAGAAGTACGGATCGACAATCATCGCCGTGAAGCGTACCCGACATCGTCCATCATCAGGCCGATCAGCCAGCCGTCGAATCGAGATGGCGGACCCCCTGCCGACGCGGGTCGGGCCGGGTGAGGCGGGATTCCGTCCCGGAGCGGCCTGTTCCCGGGGTAGTGCAGGAGAGCCCGGCGGCGGCCTAGGACGCCGCCGCCAGCCGCTTGACGAACGCCGCGTGCTCGTCGGTGCCGATACCGCGCTGCAACTCCGCCAGCACGGTCGCGAGGTCCCCGGCCAAAAGCGCGCTGACGAGGAGTCGCAGGCCGGGGAAGACGGTGCTGTGGAGCAACCCGGCCGCGTCCGGTTCCAGCCGGCGGTACTCGTCGTCCTCCGGCACGAACCAGTCGATCTGCCGGTCGTGGACCCGCCAGACGACGTACTCCCGGACCCCGTTGCGGCGGTAGACCCGCAGCTTGTCGTGCAGGTCGTACGTCGCGCTGCTGGCCGCTATCTCGACGATCAGCTCCGGCGCTCCCTCGAGGTAGTCGTCGTCGCTGACTCGCGACTGGCCGAACGCCGGCGGCTCGATACGCAGCAGAACGTCCGGTTGAGGTTCGTTGTCCAGATCGAGACGCACCGTGGCGTTGTCGGCCACCCGCACCCTCGGGGTGTGGGCACAGTAGTTTCCGAGCCAGGTCAGGACCGCCGAGTGCGGCTCCGCGTGGCTGGTGAGACGAACGGCGGCCGACATGTAGACGACTCCCTCGATCAGCTCCGCTTTCTTGATATCGGGCCGGGTCGCGTACCGCCGCTCGAACTCGCGCCGGGTGAGCCGGTCGCCGTTCTCCAGCGAGAGTCGGCGCACCGGTGTCTGTACGTCGCTCTCGCCTGTGGCGAGTGGAGTGGATGCCGCCGCAACGGCCTGGACCGCCATGTGGAGCCGCCTTCACATCTACGCGCCGGCTGCGTTCTCTTCCTCCCGGTCCTTCAGGAAGTCCTCTCGCGGCTTGTGGATGCGGTCGTAGCTGCTGGCCGCGACGACGTAGTACCAGCGGGCGAAGCGCGCGGCGAGGCGCTCGGCCCTTTCCCGTCCTTCCGCGACCCGGCGCTCCCACGATGCGTGGGCGTCCGTGTCCGCCGCGTCCGGTTCGGGCAGGGCCGCTTCGTCGAACTCCGCGGTGATGAAGACGTAGCGGTTCTCGCCCGGCCCGGCCTCCTCGTCGTCGCTGTCGTCGCTGCCGAGCAGGATGGCGTCGCCCCGGCCGTAGACGATCTCGCCGAAGCGCAGCGTGTACAGCACGCCCTCGGTGGTGCGTACCAGCAGCTCGCCCTCGTTGGAGAGCAGGCCCCCCTCGGCGGTGGGGTAGAAGCCCTTGTTGATCAGATCGATGATGTCGGTCTGGCCGATGCGCCCGGCCATGGCCGCGTCGCGCAGGTTGCCGGTCATGCCCGCCGGCTTGGGACGGACGCCGGCGATGCGCATGCCGATGATGGCCCCGACCAGGCGGTTGACCTCGACGTAGTCGACTTCCTGTTCCTCAGGGACGCCGGAGCCGTTCCAGGTCGTGTCGTCCACCTTGTCCAGCGTGAATGCGCTGGGCGCCGAGGCCCGGCGGGTGACCTCGTCGACGGTGTACTCGTTGAGCACGATGTGGTTCACCTGGTCCCGCTCCACCTCCAGCAGGTTCCGCTCGATCCAGTCCTCGAAGCGGGTCGAGATGTCCGCCTCGAAGCGGGCCGTGTAAACACGCTTCTGCTCGGGCATGCGCACGAAGCGGAGCCCGGGCCGGTTCGGGACCCGGTTGCCGACGATCAGGTCCGCGAGAATCTCGGTGTTCGCGTCCCGGACCGTCACGCGGGTGCCGCGGCCGACCAGGCTGGAGGTGGTCAGATCGGACGGGTCGATGACTCCGAGCGCATCGTGGTCGGCGACGTTGTCCGAGCGGAAGTCCTCCTTGGTCAGGCTGATGACGTCCGCCGCGATGTTGGCCAGCCGCTCGGCGCCGTCGGCCTGGTAGTCGTGGTGCGACGGGATGGTCCACAGCCCGCCCTGGTTGGTCACCTGGAACGGGGTGGCCGAGGCGGTCTCCTCGTCGAACTCCATCACCTCGAGGCTGGCCGCCGCGTCCGGGTCGGCGAACTCGGGAAAGAACGGTTCGCCGACATCGAAGAAGAGGTCCGGCGCCGCCCGGCGCGGGGCGCTGGCGAATGCCACGACGCCGAGGACGAGGGCGATGCCGACGAAGATGGCCGTCTTGTTCAGTTCGTTCATGATCTTGCCCCGGATCATACCCGCGGACGCCGCGAGCGTCCGCGTTCGCAGTGTCGTCCACGGTGTGCGCCCGAGCGGGCGCACGCAACGTGCAGAGGTACCATGCGGCATGACTCTGTGTCAAGATTCTTGATCGCAAGCGACATTCGGGGCATATTCGACGGAGCAGCGCCGCCGCCCGGGCGGCGTACGACGCTCGCGGCATGCAGCGGGATCTTCGCCGCGGCGGCTCCAGTACGATCGGACGCACGCCATGCACCATGACATCGAAGCGGTACAGGCGACCATCCACAAGGAGAGCGCCTTCGTCGAGCGGCTGCTGGGCGAGGTGGGGCGCGTCATCGTCGGGCAGCGCGCCATGGTCGAGCGGCTGGTCATCGGGCTGCTCGCCGACGGACACGTGCTGATGGAGGGGGTGCCGGGGCTGGCGAAGACCCTGACGGTGAAGACGCTCGCCCGGGCCGTCGATACCACGTTCCGGCGCATCCAGTTCACGCCCGACCTGCTGCCCGCCGACCTGATCGGCACGCTCGTGTACGACCCGCAGCACGCCGAGTTCCGGACGAAGAAGGGACCGATCTTCTCCAATCTGATCCTGGCCGACGAGATCAACCGCTCGCCCGCCAAGGTGCAGTCGGCCCTGCTGGAGGCGATGGCGGAGCGGACGGTGACCATCGGCGACCAGACGTATCCCCTCGATCAACCGTTTCTGGTGCTCGCCACCCAGAACCCGATCGAGCAGGAGGGGACCTACCCGTTGCCGGAGGCGCAGGTGGATCGCTTCATGTTCAAGGTCGTGGTCGGGTATCCGGGCAAGGACGAGGAGATCGAGGTGATGCGCCGCATGGCCACCGGCTCGGAGGCGAAGATCGAGCCTGTCGTCCACCCCGACGACATCCGCCGGGCCCGGTCCGCGGTGGAGATGATCTACATGGACCCGCAGGTCGAACGCTACATCGTCGATCTGGTGTTCGCCACCCGCGAGCCGGCGAGCTGCGGCCTGAAGGACCTGAGCCAGCTCATCGCGTTCGGGGCCTCGCCGCGGGCCACGATCAACCTCGCCCGGGCGGCGCGGGCCCACGCGTTTCTTCGCCGTCGCGGCTACGTGACCCCCGAGGATGTCCGCTCCATCGGCCTCGACGTGCTCCGCCACCGGGTGCTGCTCACCTACGAGGCGGAGGCCGAGGAGGTGTCGGGGGACGACGTGGTCAACCGCGTCCTGGGCAAGGTCGAGGTGCCGTAGGCGGACCATGATCCCGCGCGAGGTTCTGAAGCAGGTGCGGCGGGTCGAGATCGCCACCCGCGGTCTGGTGAACGACGTGTTCTCCGGCGAGTACCACTCCGTCTTCAAGGGCCTGGGCATGAGCTTCGCCGAGGTGCGCGAGTACCAGTACGGCGACGACATCCGCAACATCGACTGGAACGTCACCGCCCGCGCCGGCGCCCCGTTCGTGAAGGTGTTCGAGGAGGAGCGGGAGCTGACCGTCGTGCTGCTGGTCGACGTCAGCGGTTCCGGCGACTTCGGCACGGGCCGGCGCATGAAGGAGGAGGTGGCGGCCGAGATCTGCGCGATCCTTGCGTTCAGCGCCATCAAGAACAACGACAAGGTGGGGCTGATCCTCTTCAGCGACCGCATCGAGAAGTTCGTTCCGCCCCGCAAGGGCCGGCGGCACGTGCTGCGGGTGCTGCGCGAGCTGATCTACACGCGGGCGGAAGGACGCGGCACCGACGTCGGGGCTGCCCTGGAGTATCTCGCGAAGGTCGTCTCGCGCCGTGCGGTGGTGTTCGTCGTCTCCGACTTCCTGGCGGAGGGTCACGAGCAGGCGCTGGCCGTCGCGGCCCGGCGGCACGACCTCGTCGCGATTCGCATCGGGGATCGGCGGGAGGCGGAGTTGCCCGACATCGGTCTCGTCGACTTCGAGGACGCGGAGTCGGGCGCGCGCGTCACGGTGAATCTGTCCGACCGCGGCTTGCGGGAGGCGTTCGCGACGCGCGCGCGGGCAGACGACGAGGCGCGCACGCAGCTCTTCCGGCGAACCGGGGTGGACGTCATCGAGGTCTCGGCGGACCGGCCCTACATCGAGCGGCTGATGCGGTTCTTCCGGGAACGGGCGAGGCGGTTCCGATGAGGTCGCTTCCGGCCGCCCCGGCGCTGCTGCTGATGGCCGTCGCCGGCGGCATCCCGGCGGCGGCCCAGACCGGAGCGCCCGCCGTCAGCTCCACGCTGGAGCCGGCGCAGGTCGCGGTGGGAGATCGCGTGCGTCTGGTCATCGAGGTCGAGCACGACGCCACTGCTTCCGTGGTCTGGCCCGAACCGGAGAGCCTCGGGCCGTTCGAGGTGCTGGAGCGGCGCGTCGCGGGGCCGCGCGTGGAGGGCGACCGGTCCGTATCGAGCGCCGAACTCGTCCTTGCCGCGTTCGAGCTGGGCGAACTGGAGGTGCCGCCCGTCGAACTGGCCGTGGTGGACGCCGCCGGCGACGCGGTGGCGCTCGGAACCGAGCCCGCACGGGTCACCATAGCCAGCGTCGGGCTGGACGAGGGCGGCGACATTCGTGCCATCAAGGGACCGCTCGACATTCCGCTGAACGTGCTGACCTTCCTGCCGTGGCTGGTCGGCACGGCGCTGCTGGCAGGGATCGCCTACCGGCTCTGGCAACGCTCACGTGGCCGCAGGCCGGACGGCATCGTGCCGGCGGTCGATCCGCCGCGACCTGCGCACGAGATTGCCTACGAAGCACTTCGTACCCTGGAGGCCGAGCGGCTGCCGGACCGGGGCGAGATCAAGACGTTCCACATTCGCGCGTCCGATATCGTCCGGGCGTATGTCGAGGGGCGATTCGGGGTGGATGCGCTGGAGATGACGACGCGGGAGGTGCTCGACGGCCTCCGGGCGCACGAGCTCGAACAGGCGGTTCTCGACGATTGCAGGCGGTTGCTCGAGCGCTGCGATCTGGTGAAGTTCGCCAAGGACCGGCCGGCGCCCGACCGCTGCCGCGAGGTCATTCCGCTGGGGCGGAGCCTGGTCGACCGCACGCGGGTCGCGGTCGCGGCCCCCGAGGACGTGCCGGACGCGGAAGCGGCTCCCGCGGAGGCGGGCACGGCATGATCGACCGGTTCGTGGACCCCTACTACCTGCTGCTGCTGCTCCTGCTGGCGCCGTTGGTCTGGTGGTACGCGGCACGCGGGGAGCGCACGCTCGGCGCGGTGCGGTACTCGGCGGTGGCCCGGCTCGTGCGGGCGGACGAGCGCCGCACCGGACGCTGGCGGCACCTGCCGTTCGGACTGCGATTGCTGGCGCTGGCTTTGCTGCTGGTCGCTTTCGCCCGTCCTCAGACCGGGGTGACGGCCGACAACGTCGCCACCGACGGGATCGACATCGTGCTGGTGCTGGATCTGTCGAGCTCGATGCTGGCCGAGGACCTGGAGCCCAACCGCATCGGGGCGGCCCGGCAGGCGGCGGCCGACTTCGTGCGCGGGCGGCTGAACGATCGAATCGGGCTGGTCGTCTTTGCCGGAGAGGCGTTCACGCAGGCGCCGCTCACCCTCGATCACCGCGTGGTGACCACGCTGATCGAAGGGCTGGAGGTGGGCGTCATCGAGGACGGGACGGCGATAGGCATGGGGCTGGCCACCGCCGTCAAGCGGCTGAGCGATTCGCACGCCGAGTCGAAGGTGATCGTGTTGCTCACCGACGGTCGGAACAACCGCGGATCCATCGATCCGGCGACCGCGGCGCAGATGGCGCAGGCGCTCGGCGTGCGGATTTACGCCGTCGGGGCCGGAACGCGCGGCGCGGCGCGGGTTCCGGTGGACGATCCCCTGTTCGGTCGGCGTGCCGTCTCGATACAGGTCGACATCGACGACGAGGCGCTCGACGAGCTGGCGTCGCTGACCGGCGGCCGCTATTTCCGTGCGACCGACCGGGAGAGTCTGGAGCGCGTCTATGAGGAAATAGATGCCCTGGAGACGACCGAGATCGAGATGACCTCGTTCACGCGATATGGCGAGCTGTTCCACCTGCCGCTCGCCGCCGGGCTCGGATTGCTTCTGCTGGAGATCGCGCTCGGCCGAACGGTGTTGAGGCGATTGCCGTGACGGTCCGGGAATCTGGGCGGAAGGGAGTGGTGCCGGCGCAGACCCACGCTGGCGCAGGATACCGGCAAGCGCCATCGGCGGAAGGGGAGTTTCCGAGGCGCGCGTTCGTGGAAGTGGGAGTGACCGGCTGATGTTTCGTTTCGGCGTCGAGACCCTGCTGTACGCGTATCTCCTCCTGCCCGGGCTGGTGGCCCTGGAGTGGTGGGCCGCCGCCCGGCGGCGGCGCGCCCTGGAGCGCTTTGGGGAGCGCGGGCGGATCGACCGACTTACCGCCGCCGTCAGCCGGCGCGGGCAGTTGACACGCTCGGTCCTGGTGCTCGTGGCCGTCCTGCTGCTGGTGACCGCGCTGGCCCGCCCGCAGTTCGGGGATCGCGTCGAGACGGTGCGGCGCGAGGGCCAGGACCTGGTGGTGGCGCTCGACCTGTCGGCGTCGATGGAGGCCGAGGACATCGCGCCCAACCGCCTCGCCGCGGCCAGGCTCGCCGTGGGCCGGTTGATCGCGCGGCTGGACGGCGATCGCATCGGGCTCGTTGCATTTGCCGGCGAGGCTTTCGTGCAGAGCCCCCTGACCCTCGATTACGCCGCGGCCACGATGTTCCTCAACGCCATGGAGCCGGATCTGGTCCCGGTGCCGGGGACCGATCTCGGCCACGCGATAGGGGTGGCCCTGGACGGGTTCGGCGATGCGGGAGAGCGGAGCCGCCGGCTCGTCGTCATCACGGATGGCGAGGATCACGAAGGGACGCTGGACGCGGCCGTCGAGCGCGCGGTGGACGAGGGCGTGCAGATCTACACGGTGGGGATGGGGTCGACCGAGGGGGTGCCGATTCCGAGCTTCGACGAGGCCGGCGCCCCGAACGGCTTCCTGCGCGACGAACAAGGGAGCGTCGTCACGACCCGTCTCGACGACGTCACGCTGCAGCGGGTGGCGGACCGGACGGGCGGCGCCTACTATCACGCCGCGACCGGTTCCGGAGCGGCGTTCGAGCGGCTCGTGGCGGAGCTGACGGGCGGCGAGGGAGCAGCGGTCGAGTCGCGCGAAGTGACCCTCTACGAGGAGCAGTACCAGGTCTTCCTGGGTCTGGCGCTGGCGCTGCTGTTGGTCGAGACGCTGATTCCGGAACGCCGGCGGGTGGCGGACGCCTGGGTCGGGAGGTTGCGCTGATGCGGGTATCGATCGTAATCATCGGGTTGGCCGCAGCCATGGCCGGGCTGCCGCCGTCATCCGCGGCCCAGGCGGGGCGGGCCGACGTCCAGGAAGGGAACCGACTGTACCGGGAAGGACGCTACGACGAGGCCCACGAGAAGTACCTGGACGCCTTGCGCGCCGCCCCCGACTCGCCGCTGATCCGCTTCAACGATGCGAACGCGCTGTACGAGTCCGACGAGTTCACGCGGGCCGGCGATGCCTACCGCGCAGCTATCGAGGCAGCCGACCCTGCCCTGGAGGCGCAGGCCTGGTACAACCTGGGGAACGCCCTCTATCGGCAGCAGCAGGTGGAGGGCGCGCTCGAGGCCTACAAGGAGGCGCTGCGCCGCAATCCCGGCGACACGGACGCGAAGCACAACCTGGAGATGGCGCTGGATCAGTTGCAGCAACAGCAACAGCAACAGCAACAGCAACAGCAACAGCAACAGCAGCAGTCCGACGATTCCGAGGACCAGGACCAGGAGAATCAGGGCCGGCAGCAATCGGGGCAGGATGGGCAGGAGCGACCGCCGGAGTCCGAGCAGCCCGACGAGCGACCGCCGGAGCAGAGCCCTCGGAATCAGGAGGAGCAGGATCGGCAGGATGGGCAGCAGCCTGACGGCGAGTCCCAACCGGAGACCGGCGAAGAGGATGCGGGGCCGCGGCCCGGGCAGATGAGTCGCGAGGAGGCGGAGCGGCTGCTGCAGGCGATTACCGAGGACCAGGGCGAGATCCGGCGGCAGCGGCGGTCCGCCGATCCCGGCCGGCGCACGCGGCGGCCGTGGTGACGATGACGGTGGCGACGATGACCGTGGTGACGATGACCGTGGTGGCAAGGACGCTGACGAGAGTTGTGAACGGGAGCCTCCTGTTGCTCCTGGCATTGGGCCTGTCCGTTTCGACGGCGACGGCGCAGGAGGTCGAGGTCCGTGCGTACCTCGATCGCAACGAGGTGGGGGTGGACGCGCAGTTCACGTTGAACGTCGAGGTGTCGGGGGCCGGTGGGGCCGACGAGGACCCGCGCCTGCCCGACCTGTCCGGCTTCGCCGTCTACCTCGGCGTCGGCACCCGGACGTCGATGCAGTTCGTCAACGGTCGCACGTCGACGTCGCTCACTTACCAGTATCGCTTTCGGGCGGTCGAGGAAGGGACCCACGAGATCGGCCCGGTTCGAGTGCGGGCCGGCGGCGAGGATCACGCGACCGATTCGCTCATGATTCGGGTGCGGCCGGCGGGATCGGCGCCGGGGCGGCGCGCGCCGGACCGGTCGAGGGACGGTGTGGACATCGGTCCGGAGGACCTGTTCGTTGAGGCGTCGGCGAGCACCCGCGAGCCGTGGGCGAACGAGCCCGTGCTGGTCGAGTACCGGCTCTTCACGCGCGTTGACGTGGAGTCGTACAGCATTACGCGCGCACCCGGCACCACCGGCTTCTGGGTCGAGGAGGTCGCCCTTCCTCGGACGCCGCGGGTGGAGCAGGTGGTACGGGGCGGCGTGCAGTATGCGACCATCGTCGTTCGCCGGGCCGTGCTGTTTCCGACCGGGGCGGGTCGCCGCACGATAGAGCCGCTCGCGCTCGATGCGCAGGTGCGGGTCCGCTCCAGCCGGTTCTTCAGCGATCCGCTCGGCTTCGGCGATCCCTTCGGCGGGGGGCTGTTCGGGCGCAGCGTGGCGGTACCGGTCGAATCCGAGGCGATCGACATCGAGGCGCGCCCGCTGCCCGCCGCGGGGCGGCCGGACGACTTTAGCGGCCTCGTCGGCAGCCTGGACGTAACGGCGTCGCTCGACGCGGGCGCGGCGGCGACCAACGAGGCGCTCACGTTCCGACTGGCCGTGCGAGGCGCCGGCAATCTGCGCATGTTGCCCGATCCGGAGGTGGCGTTTCCGCCGGACTTCGACGTCTATCCCCCGGAGGTGAGCGACGACGTCGACGCCGGCTCCAGCGGCGTGAGCGGCGTGCGGAGCTACGAGTACGTACTCGTTCCGCGCGCCCCGGGATTGCACGTCATTCCCGCCGTCGAGCTGGCCTACTTCGACGCGGCGGGGGGGCGGTACGCGATCGCCGCGACGGATCCCGCAACCGTGGAGGTGACGGGCGAGGTGGCGACCGGCGATCCGATTCTGTTCGGGAGCGGTCGCGTTCAGTTCGAGGCGGCCCGGCAGGACATCCGCTTCATTCGCGTGGCGACCTCGGCGTTCGTCCCGATCGACCGGCAGTTGTTCCGAACCGGTGCCTTCTGGACCGTGGTGCTCGTTCCCCTGTTCGGACTGGCCGGCGCGCTGGCGCTGCGCCGCCACCGCGGCCTCCTGGAGGGCAATGTCGCCTACGCCCGCCGCCGCCGGGCGTCGCGTCTGGCCCGGTCGCGACTGGCGCAGGCGCGGGGACTGCGCGCTCCGGAGCAGCACCAGGCGTTCGTGGCCGGGATCAGTCAGGCGTTGCTCGGCTTCCTGGGCGATTCGCTGAACGTGGCCGAAGCGGGGCTCGTGCGCGACGACATCCGGCGCGAGCTCGGCGCGCGCGGCGTGGCCGGCGACGTGGTCGAGCGCTACCTGGCGTGCCTTGAGAAATGCGACCAGCAACGCTTCGCGCCGCCGGCGTCCGGTGACGACGACAGCGGGACGCCGGCGCTTCTCGAGGAGGCCGAGCAGGCGATGACCGCCCTGGGGGAGGAGTTGCGTTCATGAGTCGCCCGGCGGTGCGGATGACCTGCATGGCGGTCTTCGTGATCGTCGCCTCGTGCGCGGCCCCCGTCGCGGCGCAGGAGGCGTTCTTCGACGAGGGGAACCGGCGCTACCAGGAGGGGGATTACGCCGGCGCGGTGGAGCTCTACGAGAGGATCCTGGAGAGCGGTCTCGAGAGCGGCGAGCTGCATTACAACCTGGGCAACGCCTGGTTTCGATTGGGCGAACTCGGTCCGGCCATTCTCCACTACGAGCGGGCGCGGCGCATCATGCCGCGCGACGACGACCTCCGGGCGAACCTCGCGCTGGCCCGCTCGCTGACCGCGGACCGGGTGACGCCGCTTCCAGGTTTCTGGCTCTTCCGGGTCGCACGCTGGTGGATCGATCTGTTGTCTCGTCCCACGCTGCTCGGCCTGGTCACCCTGGCCTGGCTCGTGGCGCTGACCGCCCTGATTGTCGCCGTCATCGGGCGCGGAGAACTCGTCCTGTTCTGGTCGCGCCGCATGGCGGCGCTGGCCGGAGTCGTAACACTGGTCTTCGGTCTCAGTCTCGTGGCGCGGGAGCTCGACGTGGGTCGATCGGACGAAGCGATTATCATGGCCGAAGAGGCGGCGGCGCACAGCGCGCCGTCGGACGACGAGGAGTCGCTGGTCTTCACCGTGCACGAGGGCACGAAGGTGCGTGTCGAGCGGCGTAGCGACGCGTGGGTGGAGATCGTGCTGGAGGACGGCAAGGTCGGGTGGGTGCGCAGCGGCCGGTTGACCCTCATATGAGGGCGGCCTGGAGAAACGAGACCCGGACATGAGAGAAGCACGAAACCGTTGCCGCACGATCCGGGCCGGCCGTCGCGGCGTCGCGCTGCCGATCGCGTTGGCGATCGTCACGGCGGCCGCTTGCGCGCCCGAGGGCCTGTCGCTGCCTCCGGCACACCGCGTCAGCGCACCGTTGCTTCCCGCGGCCCAGCCGCGGCGGCCGCTGCCGCCGATCCCGGCCGATCTCCGGCCGGACGAACGGGCGACGGTCGAGCTGTTCGAGCGGACCAGCCCCTCGGTCGTGTACATCACCACGCTCGCGAGGCGCACCGACTGGTTCGGACGTCCCATGGGCGGCGAGGTTCCGCAGGGTACCGGCACCGGCTTCGTCTGGGACGGCGACGGGCACGTGATCACCAATGCCCACGTCGTGGGAGGCGCAGACTCCGTGGAGGTCGTCATGGCCGACCAGACGACGTACGAGGGCGAGTTGGTAGGGCTCTCCTTCTCTCACGACCTGGCCGTGCTCCGTATCGACGTGCCCGCGGCGGCGCTGCAGCCGATCGTCGTGGGGGACAGCAACGGGCTGCGGGTCGGACAGAGCGTTTACGCGATCGGCAACCCCTTCGGCCTGAGCGCGACGCTGACGACCGGCATCGTCTCCGCGCTCGAACGGCGCATCGAAGGCCTCGACGGCACGCCGATCGAGGACGTGATCCAGACCGACGCGGCAATCAACACCGGCAACTCCGGCGGGCCGCTCCTCGACAGCTCCGGCCGCGTGATCGGGGTCAACACCCAGATTGCCAGTCCGTCCGGGGCGTCGGCCGGCGTGGGTTTCGCCGTGCCGGTCAGTACGGTGAGCCGCGTCGTCCCGCAGATCATCGAGACCGGTGCGTACATTCCGCCGCGGCTCGGCATCAGGATGGACGGACGCGGCTACCTGAGCCGGTTCGTTCTCGGACGCCTGCGCACCGCCGGCGTCCTCGTGGTCGGGGTGGAGCGCGGCGGCGGGGCCGCGGACGCCGGGCTGCGGGGAACGGAGCTCTCGCGCAACGGGCGGCAGGTCACGCAGGTGGGCGACGTCATTCAGGCCATCGACGGCGAACTGGTCTCGTCGCAAGGGGAGCTGCGCGCTGTTCTCGACAGGTACCAGCCGGGCGACGACGTCACTGTCACCATCCTGCGCGACGGCGACGTTCGGGACGTCGTCGTGACCCTGTCCTGACGCGGAGAGCGGCGCCCCGAAGAGCCGACGAAGATCCCGATCACGACGCAGGCTGGTCGGGCGCAGGGTCCGTGACCGGCCTCCGCTTGGCGTTGCGCTCGGACAACGAGTCGAGGAACTTGCGCAGCAGCGGCGCCAGCCTGGTGCGCTCCCCGGCGGTGAGCGCTTCCCGGAGCAGCTCCCTCTGGTTGCGCAGGTAGGCCGAGGTCACGCGATCCACCAGCTCGCGTCCGCTCGGCGTCAGCTCCAGGTAGACGCCCCGCCGGTCGTCCGGGTTGGGAGCCCGCACGATCCATCCCGCTGCCTCGAGCCGATCGATCCGGTTGGTCAGACCGCCGGACGTCACCATCAGGGGTTGCAGCAGGGTGCGTGGCGCGGCGCGACAGTCGGGTGCCGTGCGAATGGCGGCGAGCAACTGGAATTCGACGTCGCTCAGGTTGAATTCCCGCAGCGCCGCCGCGGCATCCTCGTCGATGGCCCGCGCGAGACGCGTGACCCGTGCGATGACCTGCAGCGACGATGCATCCAGATCGGGGCGCTCCCGTTCCCAGCGCTCGATCATGACGTCCACGGGGCCGCGTTTCATGAGAGGAGTGTAACGTCATCTGTCTTTGGATCAAGACTCTTGACACGGACACAGATGGGCGGAATACTTCGCGTCGATTGCACTACATTCTTCTTCCCGGGGGTAACGTCATGTCTGCATTCGCGGCTTTAGTGAATCGGGTCGTCGTCCTCAGCCTGCTGCTGGCAGTCGCGGTCGCCGCGCCGGCCGCCGCGCAATCCGACGAGTTGGAGACCTTCCGGGGCACCACCACCGGCGCCGTGAGCTCGGAAGGGGTGGAGTTGCGGATCAACGTCCTGCGCTGGACGGCCGAGGAGGATCGCGGCGCGGTCCTGTCGTTGATCACCCCGGCCTCCGGACAGGCGGCCGGCGAGGGCGAGGACCTGGAGAGCGCGCTCCAGGACCTGCAGACGGTAGGGTTCATCTGGACCGGCGGCAGCCTGGGCTACGCGCTCAAGTACGCGCACCGCACGGAGAGCGAGGACGGCGGGGAGCGGATTGTCCTGGTGACCGACCGCCCCCTCGGCCGGTGGGACCGCAACGGGCCCTGGACCGGCAGCGACGGCTCGGGTCCCGCCGCCGCCGCCTTCACGGTGGTCGAGCTGCACCTCGACGCGGAGGATCAGGGCGAAGGCAAGATGTCGGTGGGCGCGCCGATCGAGTTCAACCCGACGGCCGGCACCGTAGGGTTGGCCGACTATGGGTCGGCGGCGTTGCACCTGGGCGGCGTCTACCGCGAGCCGCCGCCGTACTCGGCGCGGTGATAGGAACCGTCTGTCACCGCAGCGGGTTCGCGCCGTAACGGCCGAAACGTCTCCTCGTCGGCGACGAGCAGTGGGTCGCTCACAGCCTGGTCGACCAAGCTGGTCGACCAGGCTGTGAGCGGCGCGCCACTGTCAAACTGTCAACCGGAGCGAGCAGCGTACGGCGGCGCTTCTTCACGGACCCGTACGCTGGCACGCTGACGGCGGCGCACGATGCGGGAGACGGTCTCGGTTCGCTCTTCCACCGTTACGCCAAGTCGCACGCCGTCCACTGCCTCGCAGACATCGCTCGGCGTGAGGCCGCCGAGAACCTCGGACGCTGCGAGCTCGCGCGGCTTCGTTTCTGGTCGCAGGGCAAGAAACTCCACCCGCAGCTCCCGTGTCCCTTTGCGGCCGTGCAGCCGCCACAGCTCGCGGACGCCCAGGTCGGCATAGCGTGCGATCTTGCCCTCGTCCCTGTGCGTGATCTCGGCCTCGACCACCAGGTCGAGCGGCGTCCGTTCCAGGAAGGCATCCGCCGCGGCCTCACCTTCGGCGAGAGCGGTGCGATACGCTCTGGCTCGCTCGCCCAAGTAGAAGGCGCAGTCCGGCTCCATACCCGTGTCCGGCGGATCGGCGGGTGCACGGAGACGGGTATGCCGGAGGTCCCTGGCGGCGCCGGTAACCGCGCTTCCCGCGGCATCCACGATGCGGGCGAGGATCTCGGTGAGATCCTCGTGAAGCCGCGAGGGCGTCATCAGCGTGATGAGCCCGCCCACCGGATCGAGGCACACGCGCGAGAAGGAACGGTTCCAGTCGATGGCAGCGAGCTCGGCGATGGTCCCGGCGTCGGCGCGCAGCACGTGAAACGTGGAGCCCAGCGGCCCCGTGTGCGTCGTGGTTTCCCGCCCGCTCGTAACCCGTTCGTCGGGCATTGACATGTGCTCACGATAACACGTCGCGCGGACGCAGAAGCCACCGGGCGTGGATCGCATACTCCAGGTTCGACGTGGACCTCTTCTTCTGGCGGACCCGCGCCGGCTCCGCGGTGGACTTCGTCGTCTACGGGGAGACGGGGCTCCAGGCGTTCGAGGTCAAGAACGCCGCCAGGGTGCATTCCGTCGACCTGAGGTCGCTGCGTGCGTTCCGCGACGACTACCCGGAGGCGGAGACCGCTTTGCTTTACCGCGGCCGGGAGCGCCTGCGGATCGATGGTGTCTGGTGCCTGCCGGTCGAGGAGTTCCTGCGCCGGATGCTCCCGGAGCAGGGGCTACTGGACTGGCTATGAGCACGCTCACAACGCCCGGTTCGCATCGACGTCGAAACCGGCTGTCTTGAGCTCCTTGACGAGTGCCAACTTCCACGCACCAGGATCGTCCAGCGGAATGTACACGACGCCCGAGTAGTCGGAGGGAATCTCCACCTTGCCCTTGGTCAGCGCGCAGACTCCTTCTCGACCGAGCTTGCCTATGAAGTAACCGAGTTCGAAGACCACGTTCTGCCTGGCTCGGTACTCGTGACGTTCTCCTTCCAGCGACCCGGTATCGTCAGGTGTCAGCAACGCAACGGTGAATCTCACATGTGCGTGTGCTTCAAATTTCTCAATGATTGTTCGTCCCTGATTCGGTTGCTCGGCCAACAACACCGCTTCGAGTCCCAATTGTTCGAGGAATCTCGCTACGGTTTGCTTGGCGCCGTCATCGCGACCGTGAACGAGAAACACCTCGTGGCTCTTCTGGGGCCTTGCTTCTTGGGTCGGAGTAGAAGCCGTGTGGTGGTCATCGCACGGCCAGTATTCGCTGACTTCGTCGATCATTGACTCCAGCACAGAAGCTGCAGACGCCAGGCCATTGACATAAGCTTCATGAGTCTCGTTTGCGGATGCGGGTGCGAACATCACATAATAGCTGACAGAAGTGAAGTCCTGAATGTGGCGGGTGTCGTCGCCGAAAGTGTTTGTGATGGCCACTTCGGTGTCTCTCGTCCACTTCTTGAATCTGGGCGAAGCAGCGTTTAGTTAGTGTCTTCAAATTCTGGATTTCGCCCATTGCTGCTTGGAGACGTTCAAGAGCCTTGACCTTCGTTGGTTGCACCATTCTCTACTCTCTTGGGGGGGGCGGCCACTTCGCCACGATGGAGAACTCACCGTGTGTTCATCGGCGTCGCTTGGAGTGTAACCGGATCGTCATTGCGCGTCCTCGACTTCGGTCGGCTCCGTCCATCCGTGTGGTTGCGTACGATGAACACCGTAGTTCTTGCACCGTCCAGGAGAATCGTACACGCAGTGGTCGTGAGACAAGTCAAGTATCGGTGAGGGCCGCGCACGGCAGGCGATGCGCCGCGGCCACTGCCTGGTGCGTCACCTGCCCGTCGACGACGTTGACGCCCTTCGCGAGGGCGGGATCTTGCGCCGCGGCGACGCGCCAGCCGCGGTCGGCGATCTCCAGCGCGTAGGCCATCGTGGCGTTGGTCAGGGCATAGGTCGACGTGTGTGGCACGGCGCCCGGCATGTTGGAGACGCAGTAGTGGACCACGCCCTCCTCGACGTAGCGCGGGTCGTGGTGGCTGGTGGGCCGGCTGGTCTCGGCGCAGCCGCCCTGGTCGACGGCGACGTCGACGAGCGCCGACCCCGGCTCCATCTGCGCCAGGTGGGCGCGCGTGACGAGGCGCGGCGTGCGGGCGCCGGGGATGAGTACCGAGCAGATGACCAGGTCGGTGGATGCCACCGCGCCCTCGATGTTCGCGGCGTTCGACATCAACGTCGTGACGTGGCCCTGGACGACGTCGCGCACGTAGGCGAGCCGCAGCGGGTTGATGTCGATGATGGTGACGTCCGCCCCGAACCCGACACCCACGACGCAGGCGTTGAGGCCGACGACGCCGGCGCCGAGGATGGTCACCCGGCCCCGGCGCACGCCCGAAACCCCGGGCAGCAGCAGGCCCTTGCCGCCGGAGCGCATCTCCAGCGAGGTCGCACCCGCCTGGATCGACAGGCGGCCCGCGACCTCCGACATGGGCACCAGCAGAGGCAGGGTTCCGTCGGTGAGCTGCACCGTCTCGTAGCCGATGCCGACGATGCGGCGTTCGAGCAGCCTGGTGGTCAGGTCCCGCGACGCGGCCAGGTGCAGGTAGGTGAAGAGCACCTGGCCCGGCCGCATTCGTTCGAACTCCGGGTCGAGCGGCTCCTTGACCTTGAGGACGAGGTCGGCTTGCTCCCAGACCGCGTCCGGGCCGTCGAGGACGGCCGCGCCGGCCGCCCGATAGCTCTCGTCCGGAATCGCGCTGCCGATCCCGGCTCCTGCTTCGATGACGACTTCGTGCCCGCGCGCGACGAACGCCGCGACACCCGAGGGCGTGATGGCGACGCGGTGCTCGTCCGCCTTGATCTCCGTGGGAATTCCGACGCGCATACCATGACGGTACCACGTCGCGGACCGTGGCCGCGTTGCGTGCTACGGCGCGAGCTCCTGGCCGGGCGGGGCGGCATATGGCGCATCCGCTTCGCTGGCGCGCACGCTGGCCCGCCGCCGGCGGCGGACGACGCGGGCGACGGCTTCCGTCCGTTCGTCTCGTGTCAGGCACAAGCGCACGCGACCCGCCGCCTTGCAGACGTCGCCGGGCGTGAGGCCGGCCAGCGTGACGCGCGCGGCGAGCAACGCCGGCTACGGCCGCAGTTCCTCGAGGTCCAGCGTGTTCGCCTGGTCGATGATCTTGGCGAACGCGCGGGCCACCGCCTCGATGCCGGCCGCCGGCACCAGCTCGGGGATGTCCCAGTCGGTGTGCTTGTGCTCCGGCGAGCGGATGAGCTGCACCGACGGAGCCTCCTTGTCGATGGCCATCATCTCGCCGGTGGCGCGCCCGTCCATGGCGCCGATCAGGGCGGCTCCGCCGTCCTCGGCCCGCTTGGTCGCGCCCTCCCACGAGGCCGAGTTGCCCATCTGGCCCGGCGCCAGGATGGTCTGGATGATCACCGCCTTGCCGGCGACGTCGCGGCCCACGAAGTCGGCCTCGGTGCCCAGCCCGACGTTTTCCTCCGTGCCCGTCGCCGTTGGGCGGTTCCGTGCCGTGCGTGCAGGCCTGTAACGCGCCGGCCGGCAAGCGGTGGCGTTCGCCGTTCGCTCACGCCGTGAAGAACGCGAGCACCGTCCAGCAGACCGCGGCCAGTCCGGCCGCGATCGACGCCTGCGGAATCTGCGTCTTCACGTGGTCCATCAGGTCGCAGCCCGTGCAGACCGAGCTGAGCACCGTCGTGTCCGAGATCGGCGAGCACTGGTCGCCGTAGACGCTCCCGTCCATGACCGAGGCGAAGCAGAGGGTCATGAACAGCTCCGGGTGCGACAGCCCCTGCGCCCCGGCCACCGCCCATGCCAGCGGCATCGCCAGGGGGAAGGCCACCGCGTAGGTGCCCCAGCTCGTGCCGGTGGAGAAGGCGATGACCATCGTCATCAGTTGCAGCATCACCGGGAGCAGGAAGTAAGGCAGGGCGTCGCCGAGCTGCTCCACCAGGAAGACGCCCCCGCCGGTCTGCGTGCTGACGTTGCCGATGGTGATGGCGAGCAGCAGGATGACCGAGCCGAGCACGACGCCCTTGATGCCGTCGTGGAAGCCGGAGATGAGGTCCTTGAGCGACATGCCCTTGCCCAGCGCCATGCCCGCAGCCAGCAGCAGCGCCGCCCCGAACGCCCACTGCACGTTCGGGGAGCCGTAGGCGACGAAGGTGCCGATGGCGATGGCGATCAGCACGCCGAGGGGCAGGAAGAACTCCAGGACGTGGGGCGTGTAGCCGGCCGGAACCTTGCTCGCCTGCAGCTCCTTCGTGCTCAGCGGGTCCGCCCCTTCCGCGTCGAGCCGTCCGGTGGTGCGGGCGCGCTCCATGGCCGCGCCGAGCCGCTTGCCCAGGAAGATCGGTTTCTCGATGCTCAGCAGGAACGTGCCCAGGACGGCGAAGATGGCGTAGAAGCAGAACGGCACGCTCTGGAAGAAGAAGGCGATGCGATCCGCCTCGGTGGCGAG
Source organism: Vicinamibacterales bacterium (assembly GCA_958296065.1). Classification (GTDB taxonomy): domain Bacteria; phylum Acidobacteriota; class Vicinamibacteria; order Vicinamibacterales; family UBA8438; genus WTFV01. The sequence goes on from CATQHX010000018.1 coordinate 56,738, forward strand.
GAAGCCGACCCCCGAGACGAAGATGAACGCCTGCACGTAGCCCGGCCAGGCGTTGAACGCGAGCTGCGAGGCGATCGGCGAGGCGGTCGAGTCGACGATGTAGGCCAGCTCTTCGTGGCTGACGCGCTGCTTGTCGGCGATCGGCTTGACGGTGGTGCCGACCACCACGGTGCTTACGGTCCCGCCCTGGAAGAAGACGATGCCGAGCGACCAGGCCACGAGCTTCGCGCTCTTCGGGCCGCGCACGAACTTCGCGGTCATGAACTCGGCGAACGCCTGCGCGGCTCCGGTCCGCGACCAGACGCCCATCAGGCCGCCGAGCAGCCAGAGGTAGAGCAGCAGGACCCCGGCCGAGTTCGTCGATGCCAGTGACGGGATCATCACCTCGCCGGTGATGTCGTACTTGCCGAGCAGCAGTGCGCCCGAGACGATGCCGGCGGCGAGCGACGTGACCGGCTCGCGGGTGAGCCAGCAGAGCATGACCGCCACCGCGGCCGGCAGCAGCGACCACCAGCCCCAATGCGCGCGCGCCTCGAGCCGGTAGTAGGCGGTCTGCGTCTGCCCGTCGCCCAACTCCACCGCCGAGACGAACTCCTCGGTAACCGCCGGCGATTCGCCGGAGGCGGCGAGCGCCGCGGCATCGAGCTGCGCCTGCTCGATGGGAACCGCCTCGAAGTAGGCGGGGCTGCCCTCGGACAGGTAGTACAGCCGGCCGTCGTCGTCCGTCAGCACGTCCAGCGTGACCCGGTTGATGGACCACGTTGGAGGGACGCTGGCCCCGGCGATCCAGGAAACGAGAATCGCAAGGGCGAAGACGGTGAACTTCTGGATGCCGGTGGTCATGGCGTGCCTCGTGCCGGTCCGCGGGCGCTACGGCGCCGGGAAGCGTCCGATGCGCTCGCCGCCGCCGACCCCGCCGACCCAGATCTCGTCGCCGACCTGGATGCCGACGGTGCCCAGAATGATGTGATCGTTCGAGGGATAGTGGACGATCTCCTCCTTCGCGAGGCTGTTGGAGATGATCTTCGCCACCCGTGACGTGACCCCGTCGCACGCGCCCTGGCCGAGACAGGCGAAGATGGAGTCGGGTCCGCTTCCCGCGTGGCCGGCCGCCAGCAGCGTGCCGTCGGGCGCCCAGTGGACGTTGTCGATGTGAAAGCCGACATCGACCGAGTCGACCACCACCGGCGTCTGTCCGCGGGACAGGCGGATCAGAGACTGCGTGCCCCAGCCGCCGATGTAGAGCCAGCGGCCGTCGGGCGACGCTTCGATGCCGTTAGGGCCCGCGGTTGCGCTGCCCGGTACCTCCGTCCACCCCGCACCCGGGCGCCACTCCCACAGCTCGCCGGTCGAGCGTTGGAAGTTGGTGGCGACGAAGGCGCCGTCCGGGAGCGCCGCGACCGAGTTCAGGCCGACGCCCGCGGGCGCCACCGCGCAGCCGACCCAGGCGGCGGCCGGCACTTCGCCGCGCGCGTCGATCTCGAAGACCTCCACCGACTCGCGGGCGCCGTGGCGCACCACGTACAGCGTGTGCACGCCGTCGTCACCGGGCCGCAGGCCGAGGCCGTGCGGCCGGAATCCGGTGGTGTCCGGACCGGGGCAGGCGCCGTACAGGGAGGTGTCGTGCCGCGGCGCCGAGGTCGCGAGGGGGAAGATCCGCCGCGATGTGTGGTCGCGGGCATCGGTTGCATACAAGTGGCCGTCGTCGGTCATGCTCGAGACGATGACCCAGGGAGAGTTCGGCACGGCGGCCAGATCCTCCGGATTCACCGGTCCGCAGACGAACTCGACATCACCGTCCGGATCGCACTGCGCCGCGCCGGCGGCCGGAATCGCCAGCAGGCCGGCGAGCGTCAACAAGGACACCAACGACATGCGCCCCCTCATGAGTCCTCCTCTCGCGGGCCGTGAACCCAAGCCCGCCGCGATTATGTCACGCGGTCGGAATAGCGTCTGCCCGCAGAAACAGGCAGACATGTGCTGCGGCCTCTCGCGCCGGAGGGATTGCGCCCGCGCCGCGGAAAGGCGATGATCGGCGGCAAGTGTCATTCCGGCGGAGTGACGAACGGTTACGTGGCGGTCGCGGACTTGCCCCGAGCAGGTACCGTCGAGCCGCCGAACGCGCGAGAACGCCGAGGATGCAGACGATGCGACAACTTCCCGCAAGGACGTTCGAAGGTTTCGGTGCCAGGTTCGGACATCGGGGGCCCGGTGCCAGGCTCGGACACCTGGCCCGGTTCGCCCTGATCGCGCTGGTGGCCGCTGCCGCCGGCTGCGCCGCCGGTGAATCGGGAGCGCCCGCCTCGCTCGACGAGCTCGCGCAGGGCGTGTTGGCCACCATCGACGGGGAGCTGGCGGTTCCCGGTCTGCGGGAGCCGGTCGAGGTGATCCGCGACGAGTGGGGCGTGCCGCACATCTACGCGCAGAACGACGACGACCTGTTCTTCGCGCAGGGCTACGTCATGGCCCAGGATCGGCTGTGGCAGATGGAGATGTGGCGCCGCTGGCGCGAAGGGCGGTTGGCCGAGATCTTCGGGCCCGAGGCGCTCGACTACGACCGCCGCACGCGGCTGATGATGTTCCGCGGGCCGTGGGACGAGACCGAGTGGACCAGCTATCACCCCGACGCGCAGCGGCTGTTCACCGCGCACGCCAACGGGGTCAACGCCTTCGTCGAGCAGAACCGCGACAACCTGCCGGTGGAGTTCCAGCTCACCGGCGTCGAGCCGTTGCCATGGACGGCGGAGACGGCGTTGCTGCGCTGGGCGGCTCTCGGCGTGCCGAGCGTGCGGGGCCACGCCATCCACGAGATGCAGCTCGCCCTCGACGTCGCCCGCTACGGCGCGGAGGAAGCGAACCGGCGCTTCGCCCCGGACCCCTGGGACGACCTGGAGGTGCCGGAGGGCCTCGACGTCAGCATCATCACCGAAGAGATCCTCGATGCGATGCGCGCCGGGGACGGCGATCCATTCGTCACAGGACGTCTCCCGGCGCTGGAGATCGTCGAGCCGTACGCTGCGCTCGTGGGGGCGCCGGGGCTGCAGACGCGGCAGGTCTCGCCGCGGCCGATCGCCACCGAGGGAAGCAACAACTGGGTGCTGACCGGCGCGCGCTCGCCGAGCGGGGTGCCCATCCTCGCCAACGATCCGCACCGGCGCATCGAGATGCCCGCCCTGCGCTACTTCGTGCACCTGGTGGCTCCCGGCTGGAACGTGATCGGCGGCGGCGAGCCGCCCTTCGCCGGCGTCGACGCCGGCAGCAACGAGCACATGGCGTGGGGCTTCACCTTTGCCGGCACGGACATGGTCGACGTCTACGTCGAGGAGCTGCATCCGGAGGACCCGAACCTGGTGCGCTGGCAGGACGGCTGGGAGCCGCTGCGGGTCATCGAGGAGGAGATCCCGGTCAAGGGCCAGGAGTCCGAGCCGGTGGTGCTGAAGTTCAGCCGGCACGGGCCCGTCTTCTACGAGGATCTGGAGAACCGCGTCGCCTACGCGGTGCGCTCCGTCGTGCAGGAGCCGGGCACGGCCGCCTACAAGGGGAGCTTCCAGCTCGCGCAGGCGGAGAGCTGCGCCGATTTCTTCGAGCGCGCGATGCACTGGCTCGTGCCGACCCACAGCCTCGTCTGCGGCGACGCGGACGGCAACATCGCCCTGCAGGTGACCGGGCTGACGCCCGACCGCGACGGCTGGAACGGGCGGCTGCCGGTGCCCGGCAACGGCGACTACGAGTGGCGCGGGTTCCGCACCGACCTGCCGCGGGAGTTCAACCCGGAGCGCGGCTACGTGGCGACCGCCAACAACAACGTCCACCCGCCCGGCTACGAGGGGCGGCCGGTCTTCTACCACACGTCGCGCGGCGTCGAGACGTCGCGGATCGCCCGTCTGCACCAGATCTTCGGCACCGGCGAGGTGCTCTCGGTGGACGACCACAAGCGGATCCAGCACGACGCCCGGCTGCTAGCGGCCGAGCGGGACATCCCGGCCTTCCAGGGCTGGACGTCGGATGACCCGGACGTGGAATGGGCGCGCGGTCTGATTGCCGAGTGGGACGCCACGGTTTCGCGGGAGAGCACCGCGGGCGCCCTGTACGTGCGCTGGAACGCCGAGGTCGACGATCCCGTGCGGGACCCGGATACGGCTGAGGCCGACCGCCGGGATCTGATCGAAGCGGGACTGACCGCGGCGATCGGGCGACTCACCGAGGAGCTCGGCCCCGACCGGGCCGAGTGGCGGCACGGCCGGGTGCACGCCAGCGAGCTGCCGCACATGCTGGCGTCTGCGTTCGCCCTGCCGGCCGTGGAGCGTCCCGGCGGCTTCGGTTCCGTCAACGCCACCGGCGCCAACTTCCGGCGCATCATCGATCTCGCGGACCCGGACCGCTCGGTGGCCAGCAACGCCCCCGGGCAGTCGGCCCAGCCCGGGAGCCCGTACTACGGCAACCTGGCCGAGAATCTGGGCAACGGCGAGTACTTCCCGCTGCTGTACACGCGGGGGGCGGTGGAGGAGCGGGCCGCGCATCGGCTGACGCTGCAGCCGGCGGGCGAGTGAGCCGCCGCGCCACGGCGCCCCATGCGAGCGATGCCGCCGCCGGGCGGCTCAGCCACACCGGCGCCGTTCGGCAGCACGGCAGATGACAGGTAGCCGCGGCTTTCCGCCTCCGGCGGGGAGGGCAGAGTCATGCGCACGCACTTCGGACGAACCGCCGCCGTCGTCCTGGTTCTGGCGGCGGTCGCCGGATTCGGGCCGCAGAGCCCCGGGCGCGCGGCCGCCGTGTTCGTTCTGGAAGAGGCGACCATCTCCGACATCGAGGCGGCGTTCGAGGCGGGCGCCCTCTCGTGCCCGGCGCTCGTGCAGATGTATCTCGACCGCATCGCCGCGTACGACGATGACGGCCCCCTGCTGAACAGCGTCATCACCGTGAACCCCCGGGCGCTGGAGGTCGCCCGGGAGCTCGAGACCGAGCGGGTCGAGCGCGGGCCGCGGGGTCCGCTGCACTGCATCCCCGTCCTTCTCAAGGACAACATCGACACTGCGGACATGCCGACGACCAACGGGACGGTCATCCTGCGCGACGCCATGGTCCCCGACGACGCCTACGTCACGCGGGCGCTGCGCGAGGCGGGCGCGATCATCCTGGGCAAGGCGTCGCTGGGAGAGTTCGCCGGCGGCAACAGCTACAACTCCGTCGACGGCCGGACCGTCAATCCCTACCACCCGCTGCGCAGCGCGGGCGGGTCGAGCAGCGGCTCGGCGGTCGCCGTGGCGGCGAATCTCGCCGTGTTCTCGGTCGGATCCGACACCAGCACCTCGGTGCGCGGTCCCGCCTCGTTCACCGGCATCGTCGGCCTGCGGCCCACCACCGGGCTGATCAGCCGCGACGGCATCGCGCCGAAGAACCTCAACTTCGACACCGCCGGTCCGATGGCGCGGACGGTGACGGACACGGCGATTCTGCTGACGGCCATCGCCGGTCCCGACCAGGCCGATCCCGACGGGCTGAGCCTGGAGGTCTTCGCGGCGCATCCCGCGGGCGAAGCCGCCGCACGCCTCGACTACACGCGGTTCCTGGAGCGCGGGACGCTGCGGGGCGCCCGGCTGGGCGTGGCGCGGGACTACTTCGGCGGCGATCCGGAGGTCGACGCGTTGGCCGAGGCCGCCATCGACGCGATGCGCGAACTGGGAGCGGTGATCGTCGATCCGGTGACGTTCGACGGTTCTTTCGTGGACGGGGTGCGGAGGATCGCCGACTACCGGTTCAGAGCGGATTGGGAGGCGTATTTGCTGACGCTGGGGCCCGACGTGCCGCAAACGGTCGACGAGTTCCTCGAGATCTACTACACCGAGGTGGCGGCGTCGCCGCTGCCGGCGGAGGCGTCCGTGCTGGACCTTCTGGAGCGGGCGAGCGCCACGGCGACCGACGATCCCGTCTACGTCGATCTCGTCGAGAACGTACTGCCGCGCAACACGCGCCTCAAGCTCGACGTGTTCGACGCCCACGACCTGGACGCGCTGGTCTTTCCGTACAACCCGAGCTTCGCGCCGCCGGCCCGGGACCCGACCTTCACGGCGGACGATCCCACGTACGTGTCGGCTCGTGGACTGCGCAGCCCGTCCACGCTGGCCGGTTACAGCTCGATCGGTTTCCCGAGCATCGTCGTGCCGATGGGCTTCGGGTCGCAGGGGCTGCCGATGAACGTCGGGTTTCTCGGCCGGCCGTACGATGAAGGCAGGCTGATCGGATACGCGTACGACTTCGAGCAGGCGACCCTGGCGCGCCGGCCGCCGCCGCTCGCGCCGCCACTGGCCGGTGACGTGATCGAGTACTGATGCCGCGGAAGCGCTCGGGCTCGGCAGCCGCGCCGCCGTCGGGCGATGCGGCGAACGCTCCGCGGGAAACGCCAATCCGATGCTCCACCGACCTCTTATAATGCGGCAACCCACATCGATACGCGCGAAACGGGATTCGATCCCATGCATCGAGGAGCTTGCGATGAGTAACCGAAGATGCGCCGTGGTTCTGATGATTCTGCTGGCGTTCACGCTGGGGTCGATGGCGCCTGCCGCGGCCCAGTCCGAGTTCGAGCCGCCGCGGCTCGCCGACGGCAGGCCGGACCTGCAGGGGGTCTGGGACTTCCGCACGCTGACGCCGCTGCAGCGACCGGAGGATCGCGCCGAACAGGCGCAGTTGACGCCGGAGGAAGCGGCGGAGATTGAGGCGGCGGCCGTCCAGCGCGCCATCGAGGCGGACCGGCCGAGCGAGATTCGCACCGAGCCGCTGCCGGTCGGCGGCAACGTCGGCGGCTACAACAACTTCTGGTTCGATCGCGGGGCCGGTGTCGTGGACGACCACCGCACGTCGCTGATCGTCGATCCCCCGAACGGGCGGGTCCCCGATCCGCAGCCGGCGGCGAAACAGCAGGAAACGACCACCGACGACACGGCGCCGCCGGACCGTCCGGTGCGCTTCCGGGTTGGCGGCATCGGGACCCACGGTCCCGAGGATCGCGGACTCGCCGAGCGCTGCCTGCTCGGGTTCAATACGGGCCCGCCTATCGTTCCGGGCGGCTACAACCAGAACATGCAGCTCTTCCAGACCCCCGATCACGTGGTCATCCTCAACGAGATGGTCCACGACGCGCGCATCGTGCCGCTCGACGGGCGGGACTCGCTGCCCGGGGGCATGCGCCAGTGGATGGGTAGCTCGCGCGGCCACTGGGAGGGCGACGTCCTGGTGGTTGAGACGACGAACTTCACCGACCAGACCGCGAGCTTCGCGCCGTCGGTGCGTTCGGCGGTTGGCAGCGGTACGACCCTGCACCTGACGGAGCGGTTCCAGCGGGTGGACGAGGACACGCTGCTCTACGAGTTCACCGTCGACGACCCGACCAGCTTCACGCGGCCGTTCACGGCGGCGATTCCGATGAAGGCCGGTGCGGCGCCGCTGTTCGAGTACGCGTGTCACGAAGGGAACTACGGGATGCTGAACCTGCTGTCCGGCGCCCGCGCCCAGGAGCGGGAAGCGTCCGAGCAATAGGCGAGTCAGGTTCCGGTTCCGGGCTCGTCGGTCGGCGAGGCGGTCGACGGGCGGGCCCGGGCGGTCCTTGCCGGCGCCGGGTGCGGATGCCGAGAGGATCGATGAACGTCCTGATCGGAACCGGGTGCGCGTGGTGCGCCCGTAGTGGCCATGGCGTGGCCAAGGGAGGCTACATGAAGGCCAGGTTTTTCTGCACGTTCCTTCTCACCGCGGTCTGCGCCACCTTCGGGAAGCTGTCGCCTGTCGCGCTCGACGCTCGCCTCACGGCTGAGGCGCCGGTTGCCGAAGCCACGGCACAGGCCGATGCCTGCGCGGCCATCATGGGAGTCGACCTCGGCCTGCCGCACACGACGATCACCGTCGCCGAGGAGGTGGCGCCGCCCTTTGCGCCGCCTGAGACTTTCAGCTCCCAGGGGTTCACCGTCGAGGACGTATCGTTCTGCCGCGTCGCCGGGGTGGCGAGTCCCGAGGCGGGTTCGGAGATCCGGTTCGAGGTCTGGCTGCCGCACACCGACGACTGGAACGGCCGCTTCCAGGGGATCGGATCGGGGGGCTCGGCCGGCGCCATCCGCTACCGGCAACTCGCATCCGCGGTGGCCGGGGGCTATGCCGCGGTGGCGACCGACAATGGCCACACCAGCACGAGCGGCTTCGACGGGAGCTGGTCGCTGGGGCACCCGGTGAGGCTGGTCGATTTCGGCTACCGCGCGCAGCACGAGGCGACCGTCGCCGGCAAGGCGGTCACCCGCGCCTATTACGGCCGCGACGCCGACTTCGCCTACTTCGTCGGCTGCTCGCAGGGCGGGCATCACGCCCTGATGGAGGCGCAGCGCTATCCCGACGACTACGACGGAATCGTGGCGGGTGCGCCGGCCAACTACTGGATCGGCCTGATGACGGCCGAGCTCTGGGCGGGGCTGGCCACCACCCGCGATCCGGGACAGGATCTGCCTCGCGCCAAGTTGCCGGTGCTCGGCGCGGCGGTAATGGCGGCCTGCGATGGGCTCGACGGGCTGGTGGACGGATTGATCGACGATCCCCGCGACTGCGACTTCGATCCCGGCGTACTGCTGTGTGCCGGGGAGGACGCCGCGGATTGCCTGACCGCGGGGCAGGTCGCCGCGGCAAGGGCAATCTACGCCGGGCCGGTGCGCGCGAGCACTGGGGAATCGCTGTTTCCCGGCTATGCGCTGGGCAGCGAGCACTTCGAGGCGCCGGACGGCCGCGGCGGCTGGGCCCGCTACTGGTCCGGCATCAGCGAGCCGGGCGGCAGCACGGCCCAGTTCATGAAGTACAGCGTGTTCGAGGATCCGGACTACGACCTGAAGGACTTCGACTTCGATGCGGACTGGGATCGGGCCAACAACCGCGCGCTGGGCAACGACGAAACCCTGGCCTCGGCGCTGAACGCCATCGACCCCGACCTGTCGGCCTTCAAGGCGGGCGGAGGCAAGCTGATCAGCTATCACGGCTGGGCCGACGCACTGATCACCGGTCACTATGCCGTGCAGTACTACGAGAGCGTGCTGGATGCGATGGGCGGGCTGGAGGAAACGACCGGCTTCTATCGGCTGTTCATGGCGCCCGGCGTGGCGCACTGCCGCGGCGGGCCCGGTCCCGATCGGTTCGACGCGGTAACCGCCCTCGAGCGCTGGGTCGAGCGGGGAGAGGCTCCCGACCGGATCATTGCGTCAAAGGTGGTGGACGGCGAGGTGCGCCGCACCCGTCCGCTTTGCGTCCACCCGCAGGTGGCCCGCTATGACGGCAGCGGCAGCATCGACGACGCGGCGAACTTCGCCTGCGTCAATCCGGCGGAATGAGGGCGGGCTCGTTCACACGGCGGCTTTCCGGCCGGTTGAGCTCCGAGCTCCATCAGCCGCGGACCGGCAAGGCGCTGTGCGTCTTTGCGCCACGGCCGGATCCGACCATTGGACTGACGCTTACGCGGCCCGAACGGTGTACAATACCTGACTGGACTACATTTTCGGCCCGTCCGCGGCCGGCGAGGAGACTCAGGAATGACCACGCTCTCACGCATCTTGTCGGTCGTTGCGGCGCTCGGCGTTGTGATCGGAATGGCGGGTCCCGCGTCGGCAGCCAACGAGGCCGCGGCGACGTACTACGAGGACGTGCTGCCCATCGTTCAGGAGAACTGCCAGGCCTGCCACCGGCCGTCCGGCCACAACATCAGCGGCCTGGTGGCCCCGATGTCGTTCATGACCTACGAGGAGACGCGCCCGTGGGCCCGCGCCATCGCCCGCAAGGTGGAATCGCGCGAGATGCCGCCCTGGTTCGCGTCCGAGCCGAAGGGGGTCTTCGAGAACGAGCGCGGCCTGACCGACGCCGAGATCGACACGATCCTGACCTGGGTCGAGGCGGGCGCGCCCGCCGGCGACCGGGCCGCTGCGCCGCCGGCGCCGGTCTGGCCGGAGGACCTGCATGACGGGTGGTCCCACGGCAGGCCCGACTTCGTCGTCCGCATGGAAGAGCCGTTCGTGGTGCCGGACGACGCTTTCGACATCAACATCTCGTTCGACGTCCGGATCCCGGAGGACGTCGTGCCGGAGGATGTCTGGGTGCGCGGCTGGGAGCTGCGCACGGGCGCCGAGGGCTCGGGCGTGCATCACATGTGCGCGTTCGTGCGGCCCGAGGACGGCAAGGTCATCACCGGCGCCAACAAGTCGGCGGTGGCCCTGGGCGGCCTGCTGAGCTGCGTGGCGGAGGGCGGCGAGTCGGGGATGCTGCCCGACGGCTACGGCCTGCTGGTCGAGAAGGGCTCGGTCCTCAACCTCAACATGCACTTCAACAAGGAGCCGGGCCCCGGGACCTCGTTCACGAGCCAGGCCGAGGTCGGGTTCTTCGTCGAGGACCGGCCGGTGGCCCACCAGGTCATCACCGACACGCTGGGCAACAACGGGTTCGAGATTCCGCCGAACCATCCCCGCTACCGGGTCGGCATGGCCCGTACGCTGGAGAAGGACATCCTGGTGCTGAACCTCTGGCCGCACGCGCACCTGCGCGCGATCGCGTCCCGCTACACTGCCTTCTATCCCGACGGCACCGAGGAGCTGCTGCTCGACGTGCCGAACTACGACCAGGGCTGGCAGGTAACCTACAAGTACCGCGAGCCGAAGCTGCTGCCGAAGGGCACCCGCATCGAGGCGAGCTTCTGGTACGACAGCACGGAGGAGCGTGGCGTGCGGCAGGGATTCAACGCCGACCGCAGCGTGGGCTTCGGCCAGCGGACCAACGACGAGATGGCCCTCGCGTTCCTCAGCTACACCGAGCTCGACGACGCCTCGACGACGAACGATCAGGACTAGGAGTCTGCGCCGCAGAACGCAACGAAGTGAGTTCTGCGGCGCAATCTCCTGGCGCGGTGGGGGATGGGCCGAAACGCCGAGCCAGCGAGGCGTTCGGGGCGCTAGCGTTCCAAGCTCGCCGATATTCGCGGGATAGCTGATGCTTTCTATGAAGTCCGGTCTGCCGGTTTTTGCAATCGTTGCCTGCCTGCTGGTCCCGGCGCTTGCCGGGGCGCAGCAGGGCAACGCCAAACCCGCGCCGGCGGACGTCGTTCGCACGGAGCTCACCCTGAACCTGCGCCAGGTCGCGGTTTCCTTCGAGCCGGGCCTCGAGGCCGGCAACCCCGCTTATCGGGAGCTGCTGGCAGCGAGCGGATCCGCGTCGAGCACGCGGGTCCGCGTCGGCGCGATCGAGGCCCTGCCTGGGCTGCGCATCGGTACGCTCGACGGCTCGCAGCCCGGTGGCAGCGAGTCGGCGAACCCCGCCAACAAGACTCTGGATCTCTGGCTGGCCCGCACCGTCGGAGGTTGGTCGCTCGACTTGCGGGCGGAGACCGCCGTCGACGAGGACGAAACGGATGGCGGCGAGGAAGAGCGGAGCGAAGCGGGCGCGGACGCCGGCGGCGTCGGGCGGGACACGGCCGTGATCGGTCAGGTTGCGCTGGCTCGCGAGGCCGCCGGCACGCAGGCAACCTTCTCAGCCGCGCTGGCTCCCACCGGGGAGAGCGCCGGCCAGTTGGTGCTGCAATGGCGCGACCACCGCTGGACGGCGGATTTCCATTTCGCCGATCCTCCGGAGTCCGCTGAAGAAGCAGAAGGGGAGTCCGAGTCGGCCGACGAGAGCGAAGAGGCGGGCACGGACGACGTCGAGCCGGAAGGGGACGAACCCGACGAGGACGAACCCGACGAGGACGAGGGTCCCCGCGTTGCCAACGACACGGAATCGCTGCGGTTCGATTCCGACACGAGCGCCGGCTCTCGATTCCTGCAGCTCGCCGAGCGGCACGAGTCGGCCGTCGATGTGCCGGGTGACGCGCGTCTCGCCGTGCTCTTCTGGCAGGAGCAGAGCGTGGACCTCCCGGATTTCGCGGCGATCGAGTCGCTGGCCGACGGCGAAGTGCTGCGCTTGTCGCGGGCGGCGGTGCTCCGGCTCCGCAACGAGACACCGCTTCGGTTCGGCGACGCGGCGATTCCGACCGACAACCTGGCCCCGGGCTTTCCGGGCTCTTACGGCCTCTGGTTGAAGCGGCACGGAGACGGATGGCGGCTGGTGTTCAACCACGAGGCGGACTCGTGGGGCACACAGCACGATCCGACGTTCGACGCGGCGGAGATCGACGTGGCGTACTCCCGGGACGGTCTCGCGACGCGTCCTTTCGGGGCCGCTCTCGTGCCGGTCGCGGCGCGCGCCGGACGGCTTGTCATCCACTGGGGCGCCCACCAGTGGGCGGCCGACTACACGATTCCGGAGTGACCCGGTCCCGACCCGTTCGTCGAGTCGAGTGAACTCGGAGGTCCGCGCCGCACGCAAGTGGTGCGGGCGCGCGGATGCGCCACGCCCGTCATTCCCGCGGCGACGCGAAAGCGGACGTCGAGAAAGCGAGGGGTTCCATGGCTGGACGGTTCATCGTTGCCGGTTTCGGAGCGGTTGTGTCGTTGATTGCGTTCCTGCCTGCCGCGGCCGGGGCTCAACCGGCCGCCGGCGAGTGGAGCGTTCCCCGCACCCCGGATGGCTATCCGGACCTGCAGGGCGTCTGGGCGAACAACAATGCCACGCCGCTCGAGCGCCCCGCGGCGTGGGCGGGCAAGACGCGCCTGACCGACGAGGAGCTTGCCGCGTTCAGAGCCGCCGCCTCCGACGTGACGGCGAACGGTCTCGATGCCGTGTTCGGCGATCAGTTGGCCTTGGCGGCCCTGGCCGGGATCACCGACGTCGACTCTTACGATCCCGGGACCGGCAACTACAATCAGTTCTGGCTCGTCGAGCGCGACTTCGACAACCGAACCTCGCTGGTCGTCGATCCTCCCGATGGCCGGATTCCACCCCGGACGCCGGAGGCCGAGCGCGCCGGACGGGGGCAGCCGCCGCCTCCCATCGCGGAGAAGGCCGATTCGTGGGCCGATCGCCCGCTGAGCGAGCGCTGCATCACCTTCGGTGTTCCGTCGCTCTTTGCCGGATACAACAGCTACTACCAGCTCTTTCAGAGCCGCGACCACGTCGTGGTCCTGATGGAGATGATTCACGACGCGCGGGTGATACCCATCGACGGACGACCGCACCCGAGCGGCAAGATTCGGCAATTGCACGGCGACTCGCGCGGCCGGTGGGACGGAGACACCCTGGTGGTCGAGACGACCAACTACTCCAGGCTCGGCTCCTTCTGGAGCGCCTCCGAGGATCTCGTGATCGTCGAACGGTTCACGCGCGTCGGACCCGATACCCTGCACTACGAGGTCACGTTCGAGGACTCGACGACGTGGACCAGTCCGTGGACGGTGGAGATCCCGCTCCGGCGGAGCCAGGATCCGCTGTTCGAGTACGCCTGCCACGAGGGTAACCTCGGCATGGAGGGTATTCTCGCCGGCTATCGCGCCGAGGAACGTGCCGCGGCGGGCGGTGCCAAGTAGCCGCAACCCGCGCGTTGGCGCCGCGCGGCTGGCCGCGGCATGCGGCGCACGCCCGGTCGCCAACGGGCTCGAATCGCGGTTGAGCGGGGGGCGCGCCGTCCGGCGGCAGCCAGCCGGCGCGCCGTCCCGAGACCTGCGGTTGGGCGCGGCTACTTCTCTCTTGAAATTCGCCGGGTCGAAACCTACAATGCCCGGATGACTCACAGCATGCGGAAGTGCATCCCCAGGATCGGAATCCTGTACGCGGGGTTGGTCTTGGCGGCGTCGGCGGGTCTGCCCACCGAGCTCTCCGCACAGGAACCGGTTTCGCCGTCGGCGCGCGCCGTCGCGCCAGCGGCAAGCGAGGCGCCGGCCGGTGCGGCCGACAGCCGGCAGTTGCTCAACCGCTACTGCGTGACCTGTCACAACGACAGGCTCGAGACCGCCGGGCTCAGCCTGCAGGAACTGGACACCCTGCACGTCGCCGAGGGCGCGGAGACGTGGGAAAGGGTGGCGCAGAAGCTGCGCACCGGCACGATGCCGCCGTCCAACCGGCCGCAGCCGCCCGCCGAGGCGCGTCAGGCGATGCTCGAGTGGCTGGAGACGTCGCTCGACGCGGCGTCGGAAGCGAATCCGAACCCGGGCCGGACGGAGACCCTCCGGCGACTCAACCGCACCGAGTATCAGAACTCGATCCGCGACTTGCTGGCCCTCGACATCGACGCCACGGCGCTGCTGCTGCCGGACGAGAGCGGATATGGATTCGACAACGTGACGGTGGGGAATCTCTCGCCGGCGCTGCTCGACCGCTACATCTCGGCGGCGCGCAAGATCAGCCGGCTCGCGGTCGGGGCTCGGCAGGAGTCCGTCGAGAGCGCCGTGATCCGCGTGCCCCCGGACACTACCCAGGAAGCACACGTGCCGGGGCTGCCGATCGGCACCCGGGGCGGCGTGGTCGTGTCGCACACCTTCCCTCAGGACGGGCAGTACGAGATCCAGGTGCTCCTGGCGCGCAACCGTAGCGGCAACATCGGCGGCCTGCGCGATCCGCGGTCGCACGAGCTGCAGTTCCTGCTCGACCGCATGCCGATTGGGAGCTTCACGATCGCTCGGCCGGTCGACCGCGACGACACGCTGCTGGATCGGAACCTGAAGGTACGCGTGCCCGTCACCGCCGGCCCGCACCAGCTCGGGGTCACGTTCGCGCGGGACGGAGACTCGGTGCCCGAGACCGAACGCCAACCGTTGCAGTCGCACTTCAACGAGACACGGCATCCGCGCGAGTCGCCTGCCGTCTACCAGGTAACGGTGACCGGGCCGTACGCGCCGCAGGGAGCTACCGACACCCCGAGCCGCAGCCGCCTCTTCGTCTGCCGGCCGGCCGGGCCGACCGACGAGGAGCCGTGCGCACGGGAGATTCTCTCGACCCTGATGCGTCGCGCCTTCCGGCGGCCGGTGACGGCGGAGGACGTCGAAGGGCCGCTGTCCTTCTACCGCGAAGGACGGGCCGCGGGCGACTTCGACAGTGGCATCGAGAAGGCGCTGGCCGCGGTGCTCATCAACCCGGAGTTCCTGTTCCGCGTGGAACTGGACCCGCAGGACGTCGCCAGCGGCGCGTACCGGATCAGCGACCTGGAGCTGGCATCCCGCCTGTCGTTCTTCCTGTGGAGCAGCATTCCTGACGACGAGCTCCTCGATGTGGCGATTCGCGGCGAGCTCAGCCAGCCCGACGAGCTCGAGCGGCAGACGCGCCGGATGCTCGCGGATCCGCGATCCTTCAACCTCTCGACCAACTTCGCCGGGCAGTGGCTCCAGCTTCGCAACTTGGTGTCCGTCAGCCCGAACCCGCGCCTGTTCACGGATTTCGACGACAACCTGCGCCGCGCGATGCGGGAGGAGACGGAGCGCTTCTTCGACAGCGTGCTGCGCGAGAACCGCGGCGTGGCGGATCTGCTCGACGCGGACTACACGTTCCTCAACGAGCGGCTGGCCAAGCACTACGGGATCCCCGGCGTGTACGGGACCCGCTTCCGCCGGGTGGAGCTCGATCCCGAGAGCCGGCGCGGCGGGCTGCTGCGGCACGGCAGCATCCTGTCCGTGACCTCGTACGCGACCCGCACGTCGCCGGTGATCCGCGGTGTGTGGGTGCTGTCCAACATCTTCGGCGCGCCGCCGCCGCCGCCGCTTCCCAACGTTCCCGCCCTCGAAGAGAACGAGGTGGTCGCCAACCTGCCGATGCGGGAGCGGCTGGCCGCGCACCGGAGCAACCCGGTCTGCGCGAACTGTCACCGCACGATCGACCCGGTCGGGTTCGCACTGGAGAACTTCGATGCAGTGGGCCGCTGGCGCGATCACGAAGGGGACACCGCTTCCATCGACGTGTCCGGAGGGCTGCCCCTGGTGGGCGAGTTCAACGGGATCGACGGCCTGGAAGCGGGGCTGCTGAGCCGCACCGATCTGTTCGCCGGCACGATTGCCGAGAAGCTGCTGACGTTCGCTCTCGGGCGTGGCGTCGAGTACTTCGACCAGCCGGCCATTCGCCGGATCCTGCGCGCCACCGAGTCGGACGGTTACAGCCTGTCGTCGCTCGTCGTGGAAATCGTCAAGAGCGTTCCATTCCAGATGAGGAGATCGTCATGATCATCACGAAGAAGGCCCTCCCCCGGCGTACTTTTCTACGGGGGTTGCAGGCCACCCTGGCGCTGCCGCTGCTCGACGCGATGGTGCCTGCGGCGACCGCGCTGGCCAACACGCCTGCCCGTCCGGTTTCCAGGCTCGGCTTCGTGTTCATCCCGATGGGGTGCGACCATGGCCGCTGGACGCCGCAGGAAGAAGGTCGCCTGGGGCAGTTGACGCCTATCCTCAGCCCGCTCGAGCCGGTCAAGGAGCAGTTGACGGTCGTCACCAACCTCGAGCTGCAGCTCTCCTATCCGGGGACCCACGACACGTCGAACTCCGGGTTCCTGAGCGCGGCCTACGCCAAGCACACCGAGAGCTCCGACTATCACCTGGGGACGACGGTCGACCAGATCGCGGCGAAGAAGATCGGCCAGGACACGCAGCTCCCGTCGCTCGAGCTGTCGATGGACCTGAACCCGCTCGCCGGGGTCTGCAACAACGGCTACGCCTGCGTCTACCAGAACTGCCTGTCCTGGTCGTCGCCGACCACGCCGCTGCCGTCCGAGGCGCATCCGCGCATCGTTTTCGAGCGGCTCTTCGGCGAGGGCGGAACCGCCGCGGAGCGGCAGGCGGCGCTGCAGAGCCGTGGCAGCCTGCTCGACTCGTTCAGCGCCGATATCGCACGCCTGAAGCGCGAGGTGGGGGTGACCGACCGCGTGCGCGTCGACCAGTACCTCGACAGCGTCCGCGAGATCGAACGGCAGATCCAGCGCGCGGAGAACAGCGCGATGGACGACGCGATGCCCGACGTGGACCGTCCCGTCGGAGTTCCGGCCGCGTTCGCGGATCACGCGCGGCTCATGTTCGACCTGCAGGCGCTTGCGTTCCAGGCGGACATCACACGCGTGGTCAGCTTCCAGCTCACGCGCGAGCTGAGCAACCGCACGTATCCCGAGATCGGGGTGCCGGACCCGCACCACCCGACGAGCCACCACGGAAACGATCCGGAGAAGCTGCTCAAGATCTCCATGATCAACACGTTCCACCTGTCGCTGTTCGCCGAGTTCCTCGAGAAGCTGAAGAACACGCCGGACGGTGACGGGTCGCTGCTCGACAGCACCGTTTACATGTATGGCAGCGGGATGGGCAACTCCAGTCTGCACGACCACGAGAATCTGCCCATCCTGGTGGCCGGCGGCGCCGCGTGCGGCATGAATGGCGGACATCACATTCGGTACGACAAGGGCACGCCGCTCGGCAACCTGCACCTGACGCTGCTCGACCGGGTGGGTGTGCCGCTGGATTCGTTCGGCGACAGCAACGGCCGTATCGAGAAGCTGGTCGACGCGGTGCCGGTCTAGCAGTCCGTGGTGAATGCCGCATGGCACCGAGAGCGGCGAGGCGCCCGGCTCGCGCGGGGCGACGAGGGAGCATGCTGGGCGCATGTGACCGAGGAGCAACAAAGCGAGGCGGGATGCATCGCCGCTCGAATGGGAGACGACACATGGATTGGCGACGATTGATCGCTGGACTTTCCGTCCTGACGCTCGCCGCGGCCGGCGCGGCCACGGCGGCCGAGGAGACCACCCTCGCCGATGCGGTCGAGCAGGGGCAGGGCAAGCTCGTCCGCAACCTGCTCGCCGAGGGCGCGGACGTGAACGCCTCGCAAGTAGACGGCACGACCGCCCTCCACTGGGCGGCGTATCACGATGACCTCGACACGGCGCGGTTGCTGGTGGAGGCGGGGGCGGACGCGAACGCGATGAACCGCTACGGCGTGCCGGCGCTGTCGCTGGCCGCCACCAACGGGAACGCGCCCTTCGTGCATTTCCTGCTCGACGCGGGCGCTGACCCCAACGTCGCATTGCTGGGTGGCGAAACCGTGCTGATGACCGCGGCGCGGACGGGGAGTCTCGGCGCCGTCCAGGCCCTGCTGGCCAACGGCGCCGATCCGAACGCACGCGAGCGGCGCGAGCAGACCGCGCTGATGTGGGCCGCCTCGGAGGGGCATCTGGGCATCGTCAACGCCCTTCTCGACGCGGGCGCGGACGTCCAGGCGTCTCTCAGGTCCGGGTTCGCGCCGCTGTTCTTCGCCGTGCGCGAGGGCAACATAGACATCGTGCACCGGCTTCTCGAGGCGGGTGTGGATGTGAACGCGGTTCTGGTCCGGGTGAAGGACGGTCCTGACGCGGCGGTCAACAACGCCAGCTATCGGCCGATCGACGATGGCATGAGCCCGCTGCTGTTCGCGGTTCGGAACGGCCATTTCGAGCTCGCGGTCGAGCTGATCGAGGCTGGCGCCGACCCGAACGATCAGCGCAGCGGGTTCGCACCGCTGCACACGATGTCGTGGGTCCGCAAGCCGGACGCGAGCGACCGCGGCGACCCGCCGCCGATCGGGTCGGGCAGCCTGACCGGGCTGCAGTTCGTTCGCAAGCTCGTGGATCTCGGAGCCGACGTGAATCTGCGCCTGAACAGCGCGATCCGTCCGCCGCACACCGCGTCGCGGCTCGGAACGGAGGGGGCCACGGCGTTCCTGATGGCCGCGGATCGGGCCGATGTGGCGTTCATGCAGTTGCTGCTGGAGCTTGGCGCGGACCCGTTCGTTCCGAACGTCGAGGGTTCCACCCCGCTGATGGCGGCGGCAGGGCTCGGCACGACGGCGCCGGAGGAAGAAGCCGGCTCGGAGGCCGAGGCGCGTGACGCGGTGCAGTTGCTCGTGGACCTCGGGGCGGACCTGGACGCCGTGGACGACAACGGCGACACCGCGGTGCACGGCGCCGCGTTCGCCAGCTTCCCGACGGTGGTGACCCAACTCGCCGACTACGGGGCCGACATCCACGTCTGGACGCAGCCGAACGAGCAGGGCCGCACGCCGCTGTTCATCGCGGAGGGTTTCCGCGGCGGGCTGCCGCGGCCGTCGCGCGCCACCATCGAGGCGGTCACGTTCCTGATGGATGGCGCCGGCATTTCCACGGCCGGGCCGCGGCCGGAACTCATCGACCAGTACTCCTTGCCCGCGCAGCAACCGCAGCCGGCGCAGCCCGACAAGCCGGAGAAGCAGGAGAAGTCCGACCAGGGCGCGAAGGCGAAACCGCAAGTGCGCTAGCAGCGGCCATTCGGCGACCGACATCCGAGGGCCCCGGGCGGTTGGGTTCAGTTCGACCCCGCCGCCCGGGGCCTTTTGCTCGCGTGGCCCGAGGAGCCTCCTTGTGCTTCTCCGAGGACGGCCGTTCTCACCGCGCCGGCGGCGGCATTCGGTGCCGCAGACCGCTGGGCCGTCCGCTCTCGCGCCGCCCTTGGGAGGCCGCTCTCGCTATCGCAGATTCACCTTGTCCTCGGTCGGAAACGTCTGCGGCACCGACTGCGTGACCGTACCGGTGGCCGCCCACTCCGCGCCCCGCTGAATCAGCGTCACGAACCCGACGCAGTCGATGGCCGGCCACGGTCCCGATCCGACCCGCGCGCCGCCGTCCACGTGGCCCATCGCGGTGCCGAACACCCGGCCTTCGCCATAGCGAATCGTTGTACACCATCGGCTCGTGGTCGCCCGTGCCGTGCGTCAGGACGCCCCAGTGCGCCTCGCGCGCGGGATCGGAGTACGCGGTCGCGAGGATGGTCAGGTTGCGGGCCGGCCCGCGCTGGTTGCTGTACAGCTCGTCGGTGCGGTGCAGCCAGACCGGTGGCAATCCGCGCATGATCGGGTGATCCGGCTCGCGGGTGACCACGGCGTACTCGTGGGCGTCGACGCACTCGCCGGCATGTCCCCGGGCGATACTCCAGGACCATCTCGCCGTCCTTGTACTTCACGTACGGGCCGTGCCGCTCGTCCCGCCCGCCCCAGCCGCCGACGCCGATCATCAGGTTGAATTCCTCCCAGTCCGTGAAGGTGTGGTTCACGGCGTGGGCGTAGATCATGCCGCCGCCGTTTTCCATATCGTCTCGAACGACTCCCGGACGCGCTTCGGCCAATCGTCGCCGTTGTCCTCCAGCACCACCACGTCGTAGGCGGCGAAATTCGGGGCGAATCCGCTCATGTCGGCCCCACGCGGCGGGCTCGTCACCACGTCGACCTCGAAGAGTCCCGTCTCCTCCAGGATGGCCTCGTAGTGGGCGCTCAGGACCTGCCATCCGTGGTTGTTCTGGCCGGTGACGACCAACGCGTGAAGCAGGTCGGCTTGGCCGGGCTGCGCCGACGATCCGGCTGCAGCCAGCGTCCACACCATCAGGAATCCGCGCAGTGCTGTGTGTCTCATTGTCGCTTCCCCATCCCTCGTTGACTCCGGTTCGCATCATCACACGGCACCCCTTCGCGATCATCCGCGGGGAGAAGCCGGCCCGCTGCATCGCCCAGCTCATCGAATCACCTCAACGGCACCGGGGTACCGAGCGATGGCGTCGAATAGGAATAGGCGCCCGCGAGCATAAACACATCAAAGATGCTAAGATGCTCGTTGTGCGCACCACCATCGACATTCCGGAGCGTTTGCTCCGGCAGGCGAAGGCCGAGGCGGCGTTGCGGGGGCTGGGTCTCAAGGATATCGTGCGCGATGCGCTGGAAAATCACTTGGCGGATGGACATCTGCCTGATCAGCCCGGCCCGCCGGCGCTCGACGGGCAAGAGCTGGGCGGCGGTTGCGTGTTCCCGCTCGTTACCGGCCCCACGGGGCCCGCTCTGCGTCAACTGAGAGCCGGTCGCGCCCAGCGGCTGCTGGATGAAGATGACGTCGACCGCGAAGTCCATTCTCGCTGACGTCAATGTGTGGCTGGCGATACTGGTGGCGGAGCACTCTCATCACAACGCCGCGAGCCTGTGGTGGCGCACGACGGTGATTCCGGACCGGCATCGTGTTGCGTTCTGCAGGCTTACACAGTTGGGGCTGTTGCGGTTGCTGTGCAGCGAGCGTGTGATGGGCCCGAGCCGCATGGACCACGCGCAAGCGTGGGGCGCCGTGCGTGCCGTGGTGGCGCAGGAGCATGTCAGCGTTCATGATGAGCCCGCGGGTATCGAGCGACAACTGGCTGGGTTCTGTGTGCGACGCAGCTCATCGCCCGGCTTCTGGACAGACGCGTATCTTGCCGCGTTTGCGCTTGCCGGAGGGCATCGTTTCGCAACGTTCGACCGCCGATTCCGCCGATTCAAGGGACTCGACCTCATCCTCTTGACAGATCGAGAGGAAGCACGCTGACGTAGCGATGCCGATTGACCTGATTGAGCTTGGAGCCAAGTGTCGCCGTATTCGGGAGGAAATCCTGGATATGACACTGACGCAAGCGTCCGAACTAACCGGCATTGAGCAGGCCCGCTTCGCTTCCATTGAGCGTGGTGTTGTCGAGCCCAGCGGAGACGAAGTCCTTATCATTGCCGACGTTTACGGCGAGCCCGTGGAATTCTTCATCACGAACGAACGCTCAGCTAGCATTGAGAAGTCCTCTGATCTATACCGGATGTACGACAGCACGTTCTCATCGGCGGATCGGCGGAACATTCAGGAATTCCTGACTCTGTGCCGCATGGAGCATGAGATCGAGACACTGCTTGGAAGTCGTCCGGGAAAGTTCGACTTCCATCCAGGCCGCGGCCATCGGCATAAGAAGACGCACGGTCGGCAGGTCGCAGAAAAGCTCCGCGCGGACCTCGGGCTCGGAGTGGAACACATCCGAAGAGAGCACCAGAAGAGCGGGGGACAGATGTCTCAGATATACATACAAGCACACTACGAGGCGTGCGAGAAGCGCCTTGCGCGTCAGATGGGGCCAACCGAGGCAGGTCGTGAGTGACTGGACCAGGGCCGTTGATGCATCCGAGGTTGGATTGGATGGGCCGATTGGGACTTTACACAGGAGCATTCCATCATGAGGCCGCCTCGTCTACTTCCGGCTGCTATCGTGGTCGTGGTTCTTTCTGTGCCCGGCGCGGCCCAGACGGAACCACCTGGGTTCGTCCTGTGGAGCGCGGCGGATCTCGCGCAACGCAATGCCGCGCTGGCGGAGCGGATTCGCCCGGACGGTTCCGCCCGCGAGACGCTGGCCGACTACGGCAACCCCAGCGGCGCCCACCGCTTCCGGTTCATACGTCGGGACGCCGACGGGGCGCCCGAGCAGTATGCGCACATCGAGGACGTGGTGTTCATCCAGAGCGGGGCGGGTACGCTGGTGGTCGGGGGCGAGCTGGTCGACCGCGCCGGCGGCGTTGGCGAGTACCGGGGGAGCGACATCACGGGCGGCGTGCGCTATCCGGTCGGTGCGGGAGACGTGATCCACATTCCGGCCGACACGCCGCACCGCTACCTGGTGCCGGAGGGCGGCCACGTCACGTACATGCTGGTCAGGCACCCGGCCTTCACCGGGGAACCAGTCGCTCGCGCTGACGCGCCGGAGCTCGACTTCGATCCTCCGGGGTTCGCGATGTGGAGCGCCGCGGAGCTGGATCGGCGCAACGCGGCCCTGGCGGCCAGGATCGGCCCCGACCGCTCGTCACGGGAGACGTTGGCCGACTACGGGAACCCGACCGGCGCTCACCGCTTCCGCTTCATCCACCGCGACGCCGACGGCGTCCCGGAGATCCACGACGAGATCATCGACGTGGTCCTGATCCAGAGCGGCGCCGGGCAACTGCTCGTGGGTGGCGAGATGCTGGACCGCGACGGCAGCCGGGGCAGCGGCATCGCGGGCGGCATGCGCCATCCGGTGGCCGCCGGCGACGTGCTCCACATTCCTGCGAAGACGCCGCACGGCTACCTGGTGCCGGAGGGCGGCCACGTCACCTACGTGCTTGTGAGGACCCCGGCGTACGTTCCGTAGGCGGCTTGGCGAGCGCGGCCCCGCTACCGGACAACGTCCTCCGTTCTACGGCGTCACGTCCCAGGGCCGTTCCCACGGCCGCGCCGACTACCGCCGGATGGCGTAGAGCCGCGACGCCGTGCGCAGCAGCAGCGTGCGTCCCACGACGGCGGGAGAGGCGAGGGTCATCTCGCCGATGACGTTCTTGCCCAGCAGCTCGAATTCCGGTCCGGCCGCGATGACGTAGGTGTCGCCCTCCTCGCTCAGGGCGAAGATCTTGCCGTTGTAGGCCCACGGCGACGACGTGAACGTCGCGCCCCGCTCGATGCGGACGCGGTCGTAGACGGTGCGGCCGGTCCGCGCGTCGTGGGCGGTGAAGAAGCCCCGGTCGTGCAGCGTGTAGTAGATGCCGCGGTAGAGGAGCGGCGACGGGTTGTAGGACCCGATGCGCGGCTGGTACCAGCGGATGTACTCGTTGGCGCGCTGGTTGGGTCCGAGCGTGATGTCGCCTTCTGCGCCCGGCAGCACGGCGTAGACCGGCCGGTGGTTGTTGCCGACGTAGCCGGAGCTGACGTAGAGGATGCCGTCGCCCGGGATCGGGGTGGGAACGGTCACGTTCGTCATCCGTCCCGAGAACCACCAGAGCAGGTTGCCGGACGGGTCGTACGACCGCACCTGGGTCTTGGCGACGGTGACGATCTCCGTGCGCAGGTCGTTGCGCCAGATGAACGGTGTCGACCAGGCGCTCACCTCGTCCCGCTCCACGCGCCAGTTCGGCTCGCCGCTGGACGTGTCGAACGAGGCGAGATACGACTCCTCGTCGTTGTCGTGCATCACGAGCACCTGGTCGTCGAGCAACGTGGGCGACGAGCCGGCACCCCAGCCCCACTGATCCATGTGGTGCTCGACCGGGCGCGACCACAGGAGATTGCCGTCGAGGTCGTAGGCGAACAGGCCGAGGTTGCCGAAGAGCGCGTAGACCCGCTCGCCGTCTGTCACCGGCGTGGCGGACGCGAAGGAGTTCTTCGGATGGATGGTCGATGCGACCGGTCCGGCGTGCGCCGTGTGCTGCCAGATCGGTGCGCCGGTGTCGAGGTCGAAGCAGAACACCATCCAGTGGTGGATTCCCGGCGGCGGATCGGGCGGCGTCTCGTTGCCGGTCTCCGGCAGGTACAGGCCCGGTTGCGGGCCCTCGTAGTCCTCGTCGGCGACCACAGACGTCAGAAACACCCGGTCGCCCCACACGATCGGGCTCGACCACCCCCGTCCCGGAACGGGAACTCTCCAGGCCACGTTCTCGGTGTCGGTCCACGATTCGGGCAGCGCGGGGTCGTCGGCCACGATTGCCGTTCCTTCGGGGCCGCGGAACTGCGGCCAGTCGTCCGAGGCGGCGGCCCGGTCCAGCGCGGGCGGGAAAAACAGCAACAGCGTGCTCGCGACTACTCGACAGAAGTGTTCCTGCACCTTGCCTCCCCGCGGATCGTGTGCTCGATCCGGTGTGTCGATGCCGACGTCGATGCCCGTCGCCGGTGAAAGATGGCCGATCAGTTGTCCAGGGCTCCCTCGTTGATCCACTGCTTGATGACGTCGAGCGCCTCGTCCAGGATGAACGGACCGCCCGGGGGCATCCGCGTGCTTCCCGCACGGCCATCGAGCTTGTGGATCAGGTAGCTGTTCTCGGCGTCGTTCGGCGTCACGAGGTCGAGCCCCACCTGGGTGCTGGGCACGTTCACCAGATTCTCGAAGGATCGTCCCTCGGAGATGTCGAGACCGGCCTCGGCCGCCGACGGGCCGTGGTGCACGACGCAGTACGGGTTGAACACTTCCGCCTGGATGCTCGACAACGTGGCCGTCAGATTACCCGTGGCCGGGGTTGTCGGGGTGGTGGGCGTCGTCGGAATCGTCGGGGGCGTCGTCGGAGCAGTTGGAGGATCGCCTCCGCAGGCGGCGAATCCCACGCTGACCAGTACCAGCAACGAACGGGCGATGGTCTTCATGGGAACTAGCGTATCGAACGGTGTCCGACGGGTCCAGCGCACGATTCAACTGATAGTCGTGTCGGACTCCGGGGCGGTGACGGCGGCGGATGCGATTTGCCTAGAGGTAGAGGTGTAATTGCGCCAGCAGCGTGCGCGTGCTCCGGCCGCTGAAGGGCAGGCGGTCCCGGTAGTACGACAGGTTGATGTGCCAATGCGTGCGTGGATAGAAATCCAGGCCGTACACCAGGCGGCGTATCTCGCCCCGCGGGTCGCTGTCGGTCCAGCGCAGTTGGGGAGAGATCCTGAGCCAGACCCCGCGAAGTGCTTCCACGGACGTCTGATTGGCGAAGATATAGGCTCGGCTGCTTGCATTCAGCCGCTGGAACTGTACGTCGGCGTGCGTCCAGGTGGTGAGCCACGGGGCCGGGGCGTACCCGAAGGACAGGCCGGTGGCCGTGCTTCGGGGGGCAGTTTCCGACGGGCCGCGATACAGCGCGGACGCCGCGAGGACCGTCCGCGGAGCCAGGTCGATCTGGAACCGGGTGCTGGACGTGAGAGACTGCCGTCCGTCGTCGTCGACGAGGGACTCCGCGCGGCCCGGCCCGGCCGACACCTGCAGCAGGGTGCGGTCGGTGGACACCCCCAGTTCGATGCCGTAGACCTGATCGTCCTGGGCGAGGTCCAGGCCCGCGCGGGTGAGCGACGTGTGGTCGGCGAACCGGACGCCGTATGCCGGGAGGAAGCGTCCCCCCCGCACGCTCACGGTTTCCGTGACCTGGTAGGAGACCCAGTGTTCGTAGGAAACGAACTGGTCGCCGCCGCGGGGCGCGCGTCCGACCGAGCCGTATGCCGTCCACCGGTCCCGCCGCCAGGCGGCCTGCAGGTCGAGATTCATGAGGAAGTTGCGGTCCGGGATGGTGCGGCCGGGCAGGTCCACCTGCAGGTGCGAGGGTCTGACGTCCAGGCCAAGCTGCAGCGGGCTCTCGCTTGCCAGCGTGCCGAACAGGAAGCCCTCCTCGCCGCCGGTCGGTTCAACGGCCGAGGCTCCGCCCGCGCCCTGGCGGCCGAAGGTCGAGATCTCTTCCCGTGACAGCGACCGTCCATAGGGTGTCAGGAGTCCGCCGCCGGAGGCCGAATAGTGGCAGGCCGTGCACCGGGGGTACTGCTTCGAGAGGAACGTCGGCTCGGCGAAGACCGGACCCGCTGCTCCCTCCCCGAGAAGCAGGGTTGCCATGAGCACGAGTCGTGCGGCCGGGCAGAGCCTTCGCTTCCCGGTCATGAGCCGCCGTCCGGGGACGTCTCGTCGTGCGCCGCGTCGAACCGAACTGTGACCTCGACAGCGTCGCGTACACCGATTCCCAGGTAGCGCGGCGGCGGGATATCGAACGCCTCCAGGCTCAACGAGAAGGTCGCCTCCACCTGCACGCGACCGTTCCGACGGCGCAGCTCCGCCTCGCCTTCGATTTCACGTTCGACTCCGTGCAACGTCAACCGGGCCGCGAACCTCGTCGTGTGGCGCCGGTTTCCGGCGGGCAGCGGATCGTCGAGCACCGTGTCGGAGAGCACCGCCCGGCGAAAGTCGGGTCCGCGTTCCGTTTCGAGATACGTGGTCCGGAGATGGTCGTTGCGCAACCCGATGCCGGTATCGAGGGTGTCGAGATCCACCCGGAGCTCCCCGGCGTAGGAGAGGGAGTCTCCCACCGTACGCTGGAGAGCGCCGGAGATCGAAGACGTGGTCGCGTCGAAGCTCCCGCCGACCGTGAGGCGACAACGGACCCGCACGTCGCCGGACATCACGCTCCAGGACTCGGAAGCGAGTGCCTCCTGGGGTCCGACGATGCCGGCGACGGCCAGGACGAATGCGACGGGGACCGCGAGACGGTGCGATGCCGCGCGCGAGGGCCGCGTGCTCATCGCGGCAGCCGGAAGAGAGACCACAGGATCCAGTGTGACCATGCGCCGGGCAAGCTGTCAATCGCTCACGGGATCATCGACCCGCCGCGCCTCCGCGGTCGTCCATCCGCCTGAGGCGCACCGGGCCGGGTAGCCGTCCGACGATTCAATTACCGTTCGAGCTGCTCGAGTGCCGCGAGGAAGTCGCTCCAGGGCACCGGCTCGCCGTGCACCGGAGCCAGCGTCTCCACGTCCAGGTTCATGCGCTCGACCTGCGTGTGCAGGGCGCGCATCGACGGCAACTGGGCCGGTTGCGGCGGCTCGTGCGTGTCGAACAGGGCCGACTGGAAGGCGATGCGCTCGGCCGGCAGGTACGCCATCAGCATCCCGGCGACGTGCCGTAGCGGCTGCACGTAGTAGACGCGCAGTATCCGGGAATTGTCGGTGATGACGTAGTTCTCCTGGATCGCCTCGTAGTTGTAGCCCTCGGCCAGCTCGGTCGGCGGCCACTTCGAGACGATGTCCGGCTTGATGGTTCGCGGCTCGTAGGTCAGCACGTCGTGGTTCAGGAACTCGAGGTTGATCATGTGGGTGACGATGGTCGACCCGACGTGCAGGTACGTGCGCAGCCCCCCGATGTGATCGAAGTGCGGGTGGGACGCGATGACCCAGCGGATCGGCTTGTCCGGGGCCAGCTTCGTGATCTGGTCGATGACCCTCAGGCTCCGCTCCTCGTCCCCGGGCGCCTCGAAGACGGCCACGAAGTCGCTGAACTCGATCATGTAGCTTGCGGCGGGGCCGCCGCCCAGCCGGTACACCCCGTCGGCGAGTTCGTCCACGGTGACCTCGATGGACCAGTCCGCCTCGGCCACCGATTCGGGCACCGGCACCGGGTCGCCGCAGTCGTTGGGCCGGATGTCGGGGAACGACCCGCCGTAGGCGTTGTGCCCGGTGCTCTCGCGGTAGAACTGCCAGTTGTCGTCCCAGCCCTGGTGCGAGTGCCAGTTGGTCGGCCACTTGACGTTGCCGAACGAGACGAAGTTCGTGGACTCGTGCTCGATGTTGAAGTCGCCGAGAGCGGGGATGTTCACCGTCGTCTTGAGGCGCTGGATCAGGTTGCGGGAGTTGATGGTGGCGTCCACGCGGTACTTGCCGAACATCTCTATCGCGACCACGTGCATCTTCTCGGGCATGACGACGTTGCCGTCGCGGCCCTTCTCGATCTGCTCCCAGCGCCAGAACGCCACCGGGTTGGCGCCCGGCATGCGGGCGGCCTTGAGGAACCCGTGGGGGTTCAGCCACATGTCGAGCTGGTACACCTCGGCAATCTCGGGGTGCACCGCCACCGGCGAACCATCACCGTCCATGTGCCACGAGAACTCGCCGTTGGTGACGTGCGTCTGACGCGTCTCGGTCTGGGTGGGCGTGCCGCTGCGCCAGCCGAGGCCGTACTTCCAGGACGCGGGCGCGAGGCCCGGCTCGCGGTCGAACGTCTCCACGCTCGTGCCCGCCTCCCAGTTGATGGTGCGCGTGTAGTTGTCCAGCGAGCCGATGCGCGGCCAGTCGATGTTGACCGCGTTCTCGAACGTCTGGCCCACCGCGCCGGCGTAGCCGCCGCTGCCGGAGTACGAGAGGCAGCGCAGGTCGGCCTCGCCGATCTCCTCCGCGACGGCGGCGAGCAAGGGCGCCGGGTCGACGAATCCGGGAGGGAAGTCCTGGGCTGCCGACGGACTTCCGGCCAGCATGAGCAGAGCGACGGTGCCGACAAGACGCTTCGCCATTTTTCTCTCTCCTTCGTCGCCGCGCCGCGCTCCCGAGGAGCCCGATTCTCACGGAACCGGCAGGTCGGTGGCAGCGGCGGATTCTCCTCGCTGAAAGCGCCGCCATCGTACCACGGGCTGCCCGGGGTAGAGTGATGTCGCGGGATGTCGTCGCGGGCCGCAGGGCTGACCCTGAGGCGGACCGCAAGCCCGTCCCTACCGGCTGGTCGCGGGCGCTGCCGAGGAGATTCTCATGTCCGAATCCGAGCTCACCATCCGTTCTCTGACCGCGCGGGCCGTCGCGGCGCCGCTGGCCAGGCCGCTGCGCACCGCGTCCGGCGACGTCCCGGTGTCGCCGCTCCTGTTGATCGACGTCGCGTCGGAGCAGGGGCCGGTCGGGCGGTCGTACATCTTCGGGTACACCACCCTGGTGCTGCCGGCCTTGAAGGCCTTCGTCGACGAGCTCGACGAGGTGCTGCGAGGTCGTCCAGCCTGTCCGGCGGCGGTGACCGACGACCTGGCCTCGCGCTTTCGGCTCATGGGACGCCAGGGGCTGGTCGGGATGGCGCTGTCGGGGGTGGACATGGCGCTCTGGGACCTGCGGGCGCGCGCGCTTCGGCGGCCCGTGGTCGATCTGCTCGGCGGAGAAGCCGCGCCCGTGCCGGCGTACGACAGCTACGGCATCGTCGATCCGGTGGCGGACGCGCCGGCGCTGGAGCAGAGCGTCGAGCAGGGCTTTCGTGCCATCAAGGTCAAGGTCGGGGCTGCCGACCTCGACTGGGACGTGAAGAATCTCGCCGGGGTGCGCGAGGTCATCGGTCCCGACGTCCGCCTGATGATCGATTTCAATCAGTCCCTGACGGCGCCCGAGGCCTTGCGGCGCATCCACGCTCTGGCCCGCTTCGACCTCGAGTGGGTGGAGGAGCCGGTCCCCGCCGAGGACCTGGCCGGGCACGCCCGCGTCCGCGAGGGCTCACCGGTGCCGATTCAGACCGGCGAGAACTGGTGGTTCGGTCACGACATGGCGCATGCCCTGGCCGCGGGCGCCTGCGACTTCTGCATGCCGGACCTGATGAAGATCGGCGGGGTGACCGGTTGGCTCCGCGCGATGGGGCAGGCCGAGGCGGCCGCCGTGCCGGTTTCCAGCCACCTGTTCATCGAGGCCAGCGCCCACGTGCTGCCGGTGACGCCGCTGGCGCACTACCTGGAGTATCTGGACCTGGCCGGCGCCGTGCTCGCGGACCCGCCGCCGCCGGTGGACGGCTGCGTCACCGCGCGCGGGCCGGGGCTCGGGATGGACTGGGACGAGGCGGCCGTGGCGCGCTACCTCGTGTAGACGAGTACGCGACAGGTGGAGCCACGCACCCCAAGAGCCGAAGCGAGCCGCCCGATGACGCCGCGCCGGCGATCCGTTTTCGACCCTCGGCGCGGGAAGCGTTGGGGAGACGGGCCGGCGTCAGGCGCCGATGGGTGGGGCGATTACCTGCTCGGCCGTGATCTCCAGCGAGCGCAGCCGCGCGGCGTGGTCGAAAATGTGGCTGACGATCATCACCTCGTCGGCGCCGGTGCGTTCGACGAAGTCCGCCACGCCGGTGCGGATGGCGTCGGGCGCGCCGACCACGGAGCACGACTGAGACTGGTTCAGGATCTCGCGCTCGACCGGTGACAGCCGCTCCTCGAAGTCCGCCACCGGCGGCGGCAGCCTGCCCGGCATGCCCCGGCGCAGGCTGAGCAGCGACTGCTGGGCTGACGTGCGCAGGAGGCGCGCCTCCTTCTCGGTATCCGCCGCGAAGACGTTCAGGCCCACCATGGCGTACGGTTTCGCGCACTGCGCCGACGGCTCGAAGCGTTCGCGATAGACGGCGAGGGCGTCCATCAGCAGCGCCGGCGCGAAGTGCGAGGCGAACGCGTAAGGGAGTCCGAGCGCCGCGGCGAGCTGCGCGCCGAACAGGCTCGATCCGAGTATCCAGATCGGGACATCCAGTCCCATCCCGGGCACCGCGCGTACGCGCTGGTCGGGCGGCGCCGCGAAGTACTGCTGCAGTTCCACCACGTCGCGGGGGAACGCGTCGACGTCGCCGTCCAGGTTGCGCCGGAGGGCGTGGCTGGTGCGGCGGTCGGTGCCCGGCGCCCGGCCCAACCCCAGGTCGATGCGTCCCGGGAACAGCGTGGCCAGGGTGCCGAACTGCTCCGCGATCACCAGCGGCGCGTGGTTGGGCAGCATGATGCCGCCCGCGCCGACGCGAATCGTGGACGTGGCGGCGGCCACGTGGCCGATGACCACCGCGGTGGCGGCGCTCGCGATGCCCGGCATGTTGTGGTGCTCGGCCAGCCAGAAGCGCCGGTAGCCCCAGCGTTCCGCCTGCCTCGCAAGATCTGCCGAGTTGCGGAGCGCCACCGCGGCGTCGCCGCCTTCCGGGATGGGAGAGAGATCGAGAAGCGAGAACGCAGTCATGGCGGCCCGTGGCCGGCTTCACCGGTTCCAATGAGTATTCGTCGTCCCGTCCGCTTCCGTCGCGGACGAACCGTCATGGAGCTTTTCCGTTGTGTTCATCCACGTGGAGGGAACGGGTCGTTGCCGTAACTGCTGCGTTCTCGGATCCGGCCGCCCCGGCCATGAATGATGACCTCCGACCCGCTGTTGATGGCTGCTTTGCGTGCAGCGTCAATCGCTTGACGCTGCGTACGGTGGATGGAGGTCGCACGCTGATTCGTTTCGGGCTTGACGGCCCAGCCGTTCGGTCGGGGTACTACATGCTGGTTCTTGGGCTTCATTCGTTATCTCCAGGTTGTAGTTCATAGCCTTCAAAGGCTACCATAAACCGACCGGGAAGGAGGGCGGATGCTCGGACAGCGGCTCAGGCTGGCCCGGAAGAAGGTGGGATTCTCGATGCGCGAGCTGGCGGAGCGGCTCTCGCCGCCGATCACTGCGCAGGCGATCAGCAAGTACGAGGCCGGCCGGATGATGCCGAGCTCGGCGGTGTTGATCGGGCTTGGCCGGACGCTCGACGTCTCGCTCGATTTCCTGACCGGCGGACAGGTCGAGGCGCTGACCGGCATCGAGTTTCGCAAGCACAGCGGCACGTCGGCGAGGGATCGGGCGCGCGCGGAAGCCATCGTCACCGAGCAACTCGAGGACTACCTGACCATCGAGGACATTCTAGAGACTGCGCCCCCTGCCGATCCCTTTGGTGACCTGCGTTGCGATCGTGTCGGGAGCTTCGACGAGGTCGAAGACAAGGCCGGAGCACTACGCACCCGTTGGGACCTCGGACTCGATCCGGTGCCGAGCGTGACCGCCCTGCTCGAAGATCGCGGGATCCGTGTGGTGGCGGCCGATCTGCCGGCGCGCTGCGACGGCCTTGCCTGCGGTGTCACCCGCGGTGGGAATCGGCCGAGCACCGAAGCCGTCGTCATCTCGGTCCGGACCAGCGTCGAGCGCCGGCGGCTCACGCTGGCCCACGAACTGGCGCACCGGGTGATCCGCGATACGGGCCGTCCCGACATTCGGATCGAGAAGGCGATGCACCGGTTCGCCGCCGCGTTCCTGGCACCAGCGGACCATGTGCGCGCCGAGGTGGGCCAGCGCCGCCGGCGCCTTCCCTATCGGGAGCTGATGCGGCTGAAGCACTTCTACGGCATGTCGGCTGCGGCCATGCTGCTCCGTCTTCGCGACATCCGCGTTCTGCCGGCTGCCGCCGTCGAGTACGCCTTCCGGACGTATGCGCGCTCGTGGCGAACGCGCGAGCCGGAACCGATGGCGGACAACGAAGGACTGGCAACCTTCGAACGACCGCGGCGCTTCGAACGTCTGGTCTGGCGCGCGCTCGGAGAAGAACTGATCTCTCCGGTTCGGGCGGCGGAGCTGCTGAAGTGCTCGCTGGTCGACGTCGAACGGGAAATCAGAGGGCCGCTTGACCGGTGACATCCGTCATCGTCAACGATGCCTCGTGCCTGATCGACCTGCACAAGGTCCGGCTCCTGCCCGTCATGCTGAGACTGCCGTACCGGTTCGTGGTGCCGCTGCCTATTCGCCGGGCCGAGGTACTGGACCTTGCTGATCGGGACTGGCGACATCTGGCCGACCTCGGCCTCGTCACGTTCGACCTGCCGTCGGAACGAGTCGCGGACGCGCTGCGCCTGAGGAGTCTTCACCCGAAACTCTCGGCGAACGACTGCTTCTGCGTGGTGTCGGCGCAGTGCCACGATGCCGCCATGCTGCTGACGGGAGACCAGCTCTTGCGCCAAGTGGCCACGCAGGCAGGGGTTCGGGTGCATGGTGTGCTGTGGGTCGCGGACGAACTTCACCGACGCGGCGCATGCAGCGAGAACCGACTGATCTCGGTGCTCGAACACTGGCGGGATGATCGAACGGTGTTTCTGCCTCGCCAGGAAATCGACCGACGGCTTCGGCAGTTGCGGCCGTAGCAGAAGCACCGAAGAGACCGCCCTTCACAAGCCTGGTCTCATCAGCCGTTCCTCCTCGTGTCGCCGAGTGTTTCCATTAAGTACGGCCCCGTTCGCAACTCACCCGGCGGGGGCCTCCCGTTTACCTCCGAGAACACTCATCGTCCGAGCGACCAACTCCGTCTTGGTACGGAAGCGGACGGCTCCGAATCGGAAATCCGAGATGGAACCATGACCGACAACAGTTAGCGGCCAGGACCCTTTCACAGCCTGCCGGCCATCAGCCTACCGCCAGCGAAAGATCCTGAGCGCCACGCCGAAGCTGCCGGCGCCCCAGGCCGCGAGGACGAGCAGCTCCGGCCCGTTCGCGAGCAGCCCGTTCCCATCCAGCATCACCCCCCGCAGCGCATCGTTCAGCGCCGTCAGCGGCAGCGCCTGGATGAACGGCTGCATCGCGTCCGGAAAGTTCGACGAGGCGAAGAAGACGCCGGAGCAGATCCACATCGGCGCCATGACGACGTTCATGATGCCGGACACACCCTCGATCGTTTGCGCGCGACTCGCCGTGAGCAGTCCGATGCCGCCGAAGGTCATCGCCCCGAGCAGCGACACGGCGGCGAGACTGACCAGCGAACCCTCGATCGGCACGTCGAACATCAGGCGGGCGAAGCCGATCAGCGCCACCAGCTCGAGAGCGAGCAATACGAGACGCGCCGTCACGAAGGCGGCCAGGTACTGATGGCGTCGCATCGGCGTCGCGATCAGCCGTTTGAGCAGCTTCCGGGTGCGTTGCACCACCAGCGTGAAGCCTATGCCCCACATGCCGGTGCCCATGATGTTCATGCCGAGCAGGCCCGGTATCAGCCAGTCGATGTAACGGCTGCCGGGGGCGATGACGGTCTCGTTCCGGCCGGCCCAGACGTCCTTCCGGCCGGCCGCGCGCTGCAGCAGGTCGTCGACCGTCTGCCGGGCCAGCCGGCTCTCCGGGCGGGTCGGGTCGTAGCGGTACGTGGGCGGGTCGCCCGGCGCGACCACGACGTGAGCGAGCCCGTCGCGCAGTGCCGCGCCCGTTGCGCCGGCATCGATGGACACGACCTCGACGCTCTCCTGCGCCGACAGGACCTCGACCAGCGCGGCGGCGCCGGGCCCCGGCTCGACGGCGACCGCCACCGGCGTCTCGGACGGGGACCGGAAGGCGATCCCGAGGGCGAGCGCCATCAGCAGCGGGAAGATGAAGACCCAGAAGATCATCTCCGGCTCGCGCACGAGGATGAGCAGCCGGGTGATCGTCATCTCGACGAACGGATGGCGCGGTTCCACGGGTCGGGCGTCAGTCATCGCGAAGTTGGTGCCCCGTCAACGCCACGAAGACGTCCTCCAGCGTGGCGGTGCGCGTGGCCAGCGTCTCGATTTCGACGCCGGCTTCCGCCGCCACCCTCACGAGAGCCGGCAGCGTCCGGTGCAGGGCCGTCGCCGTGACCGTCCAGGACTCCGAGCTCACGTCCGCTCTTACCGTGTCGACATCGGGCAGGGCGGCGATGCGTTCCTGCAGGTGGTCGGACCCCGCCGCTTCACGGCCGGCGAACGCGAGCTCGACGATGTGCGGCGCCCCGATCGAGAGGATCAGCTCGTCGGGACTGCCCTGGGTGACGATCCGTCCCCGGTCGACGATGGCGACGCGGTCGCACAGCACGTGCGCTTCGTCCATGTAGTGGGTGGTCAGGAGGATGGTGCCGCCCTCGGCCCGGTAGCGCTGCAGCAGCGCCCACAACTGCCGCCGCGACTGCGGGTCCAGTCCGGTGGTCGGCTCGTCGAGGAACAGCAGATCCGGATCGCCGACCAGGGCGCACCCGACGGCGAGGCGCTGCCGCTGGCCGCCCGACAGCTTGCCGACCCAGCTTGCCCGCTTGCCGTCCAGCTCCAGAAGACCGAGCACGCCGTCGACCGAGCGGCCCCGCGGATAGAACGACCGGAACAGTCGGAGCGTCTCGAGCACCGACAGCTTCTCGTCCATCTGCGTTTCCTGCAGATGAATACCGAGCCGCGCCCGCAGCGCGTCGTCGTTCTCCCCCCACGCGCGTCCCAGGATCCGCACGCGTCCGGCGTCGGGTGCCAGCAGTCCTTCCAGGATCTCGATGGTCGTTGTCTTGCCGGCCCCGTTCGGTCCGAGCAGGCCGAAACACTCGCCGCGCCGCACCTCCAGGTCGAGGCCGTCGACCGCCAGTACGTCGCCGTAGCGCTTGATGACGCCCGCGCAGGACAGCGCCGGCTCAGCGGGATCGGCCATCGTCCCGTTGCGCGCCCGTCGCGGTGCGGCCTGTCGAGGTCCGCGACGTCGGCCGCGAGTCCCGTCCCGCGCGTTCCTTCATGGCGCGAGCGCCGGGGTGGTCTTCGGCGGCTCGCGGCGCTGCGTGCCCTGCTCGTAGGCATGCCCCAGCTCGAACAGCTTCGCCTCGGTGAACGGCCGGCCGAGCATCTCCAGCCCGATCGGGAGCCCGTCGCCGGTCAGGCCGGCCGGCAGGGTCAGCGCCGGGAAGCCGGTGGCCGGACTCAGGAATCGGTTGTTGCCCCGTGCATACGCGTCCTGGGTGTTCGCGTTGGTGAGAGCGTCGGGTGCGATCACCGTCGTCTGATGATCGAACGTGGCGTAGACGAGCGCGTCGAGGTCGTTGTCGGCCATGGCGACCAGCACGTTGCGCCGCAGCTCCTCCCGGACGCGGAGAATCGTCAGGTACCCCCGGTCGCTGGTCGACCGGCCGACGACATTGATGAGGCCCCGCGCCCGCCAGGGGGTGACGACGCCGGACAACAGGATGTCGCGAACGGTCCTGACCGGTGCGTTCTCGTGCTCGGAGAGGTAGCCGTTCATCGCGCGTTCGGTCTCGAAGTTGTTGGTGACGTACGCTCGCTGCGCCGACTCGAGCCCGGCGATGGACACGGGATCGACGATGGCGGCGCCCAGCGCGCGCATGTCGGCGAGGGCCCGATCGATGAGCGCCCGCACCTGCTTGTAGTCTTCCGCGTCGGGATCGGTCTTCGGGTCCATCGACTCGCGAATGACGCCGATGCGCGCCCCGCGCAGGCCCTCGGGGTCGAGCCCGGCGGCGTAGGACTCGGGCACGTGGCCGACTGCATACGCGGTGATCGGATCGTTGGAGTCGTAGCCGGCGATGGCGTCGAGCAGGAGGGCGGCATCCCGCACCGTCCGGGTCATGGGGCCGAGCGTGTCGCTGGACGGGTTGGCCGGCATCATCCCGAAACGGCTGACCAGCGGCAGGGTGGGGCGCAGGCCGACCAGCGCGTGGACCGCGGCCGGGCCGCGGATGGAGCCGCCGGTGTCCTCGCCGATGCCCACCATGCCGAAGTTGGCGGCGATGCCCGCGCCGGTGCCGCCCGAGGAGCCGCTCGGATTACGGGTCGGATCGTAGGCGTTGCGGATGATCCCGAACGCCGATCCGACGTAACGGGACGCGAACTCGCCCATGTTCGTCTTGGCGAGGATGAGGGCGCCCGCCGCGCGCATCCGGACGACGATGGTTGCGTCGCGACGGGACATGAACCCGTCGAACAGCGCGGAGCCGTAGGTGGTCGGCAGGTCGCGCGTCTCCACCTGGTCCTTCAGCAGCACCGGGATGCAGTGCAGCGGGCCAACCGGTCCCGACTCGGCGTAGGACGCGTCGAGCTCGTCGGCCCGTTCCAGCGCGCGGGGGTTGACCACCTGGACGGCGTTCAGGCTCGGGCCGGTCTGGTCGTAGGCTTCGATCCGGTCGATGTATCGCTGGACCAGCGCGCGACAGGTCAACTCGCCCGACGCGAACGCGGCATGCACGTCCGCGATGGTCGCCTCGAGCAGTTGGAAGCCCTGGGCGCCCGCGGCGGCCGGGACAAGCAGCCAGATGGCGACGGCAATCGCCATCCGGCGCGCTCGGCA
This sequence comes from Vicinamibacterales bacterium, assembly GCA_958296065.1. Taxonomy (GTDB): domain Bacteria; phylum Acidobacteriota; class Vicinamibacteria; order Vicinamibacterales; family UBA8438; genus WTFV01. Next base: position 93,555 of record CATQHX010000018.1, read on the forward strand.
TATCGCTCGCGCGCGGTCTCCATGGTGCGCCGCCCTGCGTCTGTTTCCCGTCACGGTGCCTCCTCCATCGGCCGGATTGCTGCCAGCATCCGGGCACTATGTCACGGGCGGAGCCGGTTGGAAAGCCCGGGTGCGCCTCCGCGCCGTCGACCTGGCGCCTGGACTCGGCAGCCATGTCACGTCGCGGTTGGCGGAGACCGTCGCGGTCGCTCGCCCGCGAACGACGTTACGGCTCCAGCCAGTGCTCGGCCGGTCTCGACAGGAATGTCTCGCGCAGGCGCCGAACCAGCTCGCCGGTCTGGAAACGGGATGAGTGATTCAAGTTTCCCGCGGGAGTCGTCCGCTCAGTCGGCCCGCAGCAGGTCGTAGTACTCCAGCGCCGCGCCGAGCACCATGGCGCCGCCGCGGTCGTCCGCGCCGTTGACGGCGGGCCGGTCGAGGTAGTGCCGCCGCGTCGGACCCGCCCCGGTGCTGAAGCAGACGTCGACCAGGGTGCCGTCGTCGGCGACGTGGGCGAGCAGGGCGCGCCAGGCGCGGTCGACGACCGGGCGGTACGAGTCGTCGAGCCATCCCAAGCGGAGGCCCCGGGCCATCGCGGTCATGGTCATCGCGGTGACGCTGGTCTCGCGGTAGCTGCCGGGCACGTCGACGATCTGCCGCCACATGCCGTCCGGCGCCTGCTGGTCGCGCATGCCCGCGAGGTGCCGGCGGTGGATGTCGAGCACCGCCGCCCGCTGCGGATGGTCCGCCGGAAGGACCGTCAGCAGCTCGGAGAGGCCGAGGGCGCCGAAACCGTTGCCGCGGCCCCAGGCGGTCGGGGCGTCCGCGTCGTGGTGGAACAGCCCGTTCGGCTGCTGCAGGCGGGACGCGGTGGTGGTCACCAGGCGGACGGCGGCGGTGAGGCCCTCCGGATCGCCGGCGCGGACCGCGGCGATGGTGCCCAGGAAGAAGTCGTCGCTCCACCCGGACGCGTGCTCGGGCATTCCCGGCGCGGTCTCGGAGGCCCCCAGCGCGACCCCCTCGGCGGCCAGCCTCGCCGCCGCCTCGCCGTATTCGCCGGGCAACCCGGTGAGCTGGCTGAAGATCATCGTTCCCGCGATCGCGGCGAACGAGATCCGGTCTCCGAACGCCGGCCGGCTGCCGGAGAGCCACGGTCCGACCTGTTCCATCACCCTGTCGCGGAGCGACGCGTCGTCGTCCATCCCGGCGACCCGCAAGGCGTGCACCCAGGCAAGCGCCGGGATATAGCTGATGCTCGGCGTGCCCGGGTAGCGCCGGGCCATCAGCCGCGCCACGGTGAGCGGGTTTCGCGCCAGACGGCGGTTCAGGACGTTCCGCAGCGGCGACTGCCGGTCCCTGGCGCGGGCCAGCACCTCGCGCATGACGGCTGCGCCGTCCGCGACCCCGGCGGTCGCTAGCAGTGTGTCGACGGGACCGAGGCCGGTGTGGTTCGCCGGGTCGGAGAGCGCTGCAGACAGTGAGCGGGCAGGCAGACCCTCGGCGTCGGGGCCGCTACCGGCCCGTACGCGCAGTTCGTCCCCGGCGCGGACCTCGACGACGAGGTCGGGCGCCTGGTATGCGACCCAGCGCCAGACGTAACGGCTCTCCGGCCGCTCCGGGTGGTCGAAGAATCCATCGACCGGCGGGAACGTGGCGGGCGGTCCGGCCGCGTTCGCACCCGGCAGGGCAAGCGGGAGCGCGCTCACCAGCCACCGGGCGCGCTCCGCTTCCGGCGCCTCGGTCTTGAACCAGCGGACCGCGTCGAGCACGATGCCGGCGGCGTCCGCATCCCCGTCGAGCCCGCCGACCAACACCAGCCGGCGCTCGGGACGCGACCCTTCGAAGGGCGAGCCGTTCTCGAGGGTGAGCAGCGGCACGTCGTCCCGTGTCGTGCCGGCCCCGCTGACGATCCGCGGCTCGCCGCCGACCGCGGCGACGGCATCGAGCGCCGCCGCCAGGGCGGCCGTGTCCGTGGTGGAGGACTGGGCGCGCGCGGCCGCGGCACCGGCGAGAATGAGCGCCGGTGCGGCGATGCAGACCACGATGCGGTCCAGGCCGAGTCGAATCGGTGTTCGGGTTCCGCGCGCATCGTGCCGTGTCGCGCCGACGGAGCGGATGGCATCCGCGAGGTCGCGCCGGATGCCGGGTACGGGTAGCCGGGTTCGGTTCATCACGGGTCTGCCTTCAGTCTGTCGAGAGGGCCGCCACACCGCCCTCGAGCGCATGCAGGGCGCGGACCTCATCATCGGTCAAAGGGCGGTCGAACAACGCCAGCTCGTCGAACAGCCCCACGTAGTTCACGCCGAGCCGGATGGCGCCGAGCTCGGCGTCCCAGGTGAACGGCTCGTCGATGTCGTCCGCCCCGCCCGGCACGCGCTCGCCGTCCAGATAGAGGGTGGCGGCGCCGCCCGCCTGCCCGAGGCTCGCGTAGGTGATGGCCACGTGCGTCCAGCGGTCGCCCGCGAAGGGCGGCTCGTCGACCACCGTCAGCCGATCGGTGAAGGCGGGATTGTCGTTCGGCCCGAGTGCGTCCGGGTTCCACACGTCCAGATCGCCGAACACTCCCAGGCGAAACTGCCGGGGGTTCTCGGCCGTGAAGTCGACCCAGATCGCCGCGTCGTTGTAGGCGGCGTCGGTGATCTGGATCGGATCGCAGAAGCCCGGTTCGAGGTCGGTGGCGGGGTCGAGGCTGAGCCAGAACGAGACGGTCCCGCTCCAGCCCTCCGGGGTGTAGCCGATGTTCCCCTCCGCCCGGTAGAAGATGGCGTGCTGGTTGCGCTCGGTGAAGCGCAGCGCGTGGCCGAAGCGTCCCCCGCCGTCGGCGAGCATCACCGCCGGGTTGCCGAGCCCCGGCTCCGCCTGGTCCTGTTCGTCGTACGACGGCGCCGTGTAGAGCCGGGAATCGCCCCCGGCCCGGTCCGCATCGAGGCCGTTGTCGAACGAGGCGTGGAACGTGAGGGCGTCGGCGAGCGCGCCGCCGGCGTTCCCCGGTTCCTCTGCCGGCGCCTCGGCAACCTCGGGTTCGGGCGCGGCGCCTCCACCGCAGCCCGCAAGACCCAGCACGAGCAGCAACGCCGTCCGTGAAATCCACATCGCTCGCTGCATCGTCATTCTCCCGCCAGCCAGAACATGCAGCCGGGCCCGGAATTGGCCCCGGTCGCGAACTCGTCGACCACCTCGAGCGTCTCCAGGTCGATCACCGCCACCCGGTCGTCGCCCCGCAGCGCCGCATAGGCCACCGCGCCGTCCGGCCGCACGAGCAGGGCGTTCGGGGCGAGGTCGAAACGCTTGATCTCGGTCCGGGCCGCCGCGTCCATGACGATGACGCTGGTGGCCGAGTCGGAGACGAGCACCCGCGCGCCGTCCGGCGTGAAGGCCAGCCGGTTCGGATCCTCGAAGTTCAGGTCCAGACGCTCGCTGACCGCCTTCGAGGCAACGTCGATGATGGAGACGTCGCCGTCGTTGCGGGTGGCGACCCACAGCTCGGCGCCGTCCGGCGACAGGTCGAGCCCCTCCGGGTACGCGCCGTCGGCGGGAATCGAGGTCACCCGCCAGTCGGGCGGGCCGGCCGCCGCGCCCTCCACGATCGACACGGTGTCCGACTCGCGGTTGGCCGTGAAGATCGTGTCCCGGTCGCGGCTGACGATCATCATGTGGGCGCCGTCCTGCCCCAGGCCGAGGGTCCAGTCGACCTCGTCGGCCTGCGGGTCGTAGCGGGCGATCGACTTGAAGCCCTCGATGGTGAAGTACAGCTTGCCGTCGACGAGGCGCACGTCGTGCGGCTCGCTGCCCGCGCCGACGTCGAGACGCCGCACCTCGGTCATCGTTTCCAGGTCGATCACCGAGATCCCCTCGCTCGGACTGGCCACGAACGCCAGCCTGCCGTCCGGCGTCGCGGTCACCTCATGCGGGCCGCCCACCGTCGGGACCTGTCCCAGCACGGTCCCCTCCGCGGGGTCCACCACCGCCAGGGCGCTGGCGTCGCGCAGCAGGACCAGCAGCCGCGGCTCGGATGCGGTCTGCGCCGCCGCCGCGCCGGCGCTCGCCGCCAGCAGGGCGACCGCCGCTGCCCATCGGATTGCCTGTGTCGGTGCACGCACGGATCACTTCCTTTCCTCGACTCCTCGACGCGTCCTCGACGCCCGGCACGCATTCGTCGACGCGTCGACTCGCCCGCTCAAGCCGGGGCGGGTCGCGGACACGATGGCCGGACTGCACGTATCCTACCGCCGTACGGTTGGTTGCGGCGGCGTCGCGTGCGCGCATCGAACCCCGGTCGAAGCGGATGAACAGGATCAGAGGAGAGAAGTCGATGACCAGACTGGCGACAGTTTTCTGCCTTGCCGTGCTCGCGTGTTTCGCCGCGGCCTGCGGTGCGCCGGAACCGGCCGCCGAGGCGCCGGCCGAGACCGCCGCCCCGGACACCGGCGCCGGCACCATCCTGCGCGTCGATCCGCGCTTCGACGCGCTCGTGCCGGCCGATGCGCGTATCGAGAAGCTCGCCGACGGCTACGTCTTCACCGAGGGCCCGGTCTGGGACCGCGCCGCCTCGCGCCTGCTCTTCTCCGACGTGCGCGGGAACGGCGTCTACCAGTGGTCCGAGGCCGACGGGGCGAGCCCGTTCATCGAGCCGGTGTTCGAAGGCGACCGCACCGGCCTGCGGTCGGTCAGCTCGAACGGGCTGACGCTGGACGCCGAGGGGCGCCTCGTGATGTGCGAGCACGGCAACCGGCTCATCTCGCGCGTGGAGCAGGACGGCAGCCGCACGACGCTGGTGGACAGCTACGAGGGCCGGCGGCTGAACAGCCCGAACGACGCCGCCTACTCGTCGGACGGCTGGCTCTACTTCACCGATCCGGGCTCGGCCCTCGAGGGCCGCGACGAGTCGCCGCTGCGCGAGCACGACTTCAACGGCATCTACCGTCTGAGCCCCGACGGCGAGCTCGAGCTCCTGTACCGCGACCAGTCCCGCCCGAACGGCATCGCGCTGTCGCCGGACGAGTCGGTTCTCTACGTGGCGAACTCGGACGCCGAACAGAAGGTCTGGATGGCCTATGACCTGAGCGCGGAAGGGGTCTCGAACCCGCGCGTCTTCTTCGACGTCAACGACCAGACAACGGAGGGGGCGGCAGACGGCCTGAAGGTGGACAATGCCGGCAACCTGTTCGCCACCGGTCCGGGCGGTGTCTGGGTGATCGCTCCGGACGGAACGCACCTGGGGTCGATCATGCCGGACGAGGTGCCGGCCAACGTGGCGTGGGGCGATGACGGCAGCACCCTCTACATGACCGCGCGAACCGGGCTGTACCGGATCCGGTTGACGACCGAGGGCCCGATTCCCGGGCCGTAGCCGGCGAGCGGGAACTGAACGGTAGCGGCACCTACGACTGGCCGAGCGACGGCCAGCGAATCCGGCTGCCGGCTGCCGGACGAACACAGTCGCGCACCCGGGGAGCCGTGTTGTAGAACCGGCGGACGACGTCAGGTCGACGCCGTCCGCCGGTGTGAGTGTGCGGAGGCGGCTCTTCGTCGCCGGCTGCGAGTCTTACGGCTGGTCGGTCGCCCGCTCCCGGGCGCGCTCGCCGCCGAGGATGTTGGTCATGCTGTAGTTCCCCTCGTGGCACGCGTACTCGAAGAGGAACGGCAGCTCGTCGGCCGGGAACGCCGTGAACGGGAACTCGCCGGAGACGGCCTGCGTGAAGTGGGTCGGATCGTCGATCGTGAACTCGTAGTGCAGGCTGTCGGGGCCGCTCCGGGTGAACCGCTCGGTCACGGTCAGCGTGTCGTCGGACCGGCCGTTCGCCATGCGGAGCAGGACCGGATCGCCACCGACCGCGCCGGCGTTGGCCGTCGTCTTCCGCACGTTCGTGGTCTCGACCACGAGCGTGTCACCCTCCCAGTGCCCGCGCGCATCGCCGTGCCACTGGCGGACGCTCGCCGGCACGTGGCCGCGCCCGTCGATCGGAATGATGCGCGTGTCGTGGATCATCTCGGCGTAGATCACCACGTGGTCGGGCGTCTGCAGGACGATGAAGTTGTTGTTGTAGGCGCTCGGCAGCATCGGCGGGCCGGCCGACCAGACCAGGCAGCGGTCGTTCAGCTCCAGGTCCTCCCAGGAGTCGAAGGGGCCTTCGACCGGATACTCCTGGTCGTGCGCCGCCTTGCGCGCCGCGGCGTCCGCGGTCCGCGCCGGCAGCCGGCCGTTCGGCGGGTCGACGATCAGCGAGGTGCGGCTGGTCGGGCGCGTGCCGCCGTCGAGCCAGAAGTTGTTGTAGCCGCCGACGTTCCCGCCTGCCACGGTGCGCCGCGGCGGGGCCACCAGCAGGTCCTGGTTGCGCTGGACGCGCGCCTGCTCCTGCTCGGCGATCTCCTCGTCGGTCAGGAACGCCTTGTCGCCCAGCGCCTCGGGGCGCTCCAGCGGCGTGATGGTCTTGTTGGTGTAGGTCCCCTGGAGATCCGGATCGCCCCAGGGGGTGCGCGGGCCGTCCTGCCCGGCGGCGCCGGCCGGGGCCAGCACGAGGAGCACGAGCACGCCCAGCGCGGCGGCGAGATAGGGCCGAGTCATCTGACACCTCCCATGCGTGGCCTTGCGGCCGTTTCGTGGCTTCGTTAGTGACGGTCGATCCTTGGATTATACGCCCGCGCGCCGGCGTGCGGGTACCGGAGCCGCCGCGGGAGATCCCTCCAGCGAGACTCCCGGCGCGGCTCCCACGACCACAGGGTCGCGCGCGACCCACAGGGTCGAGCCAGGAGCCTACGCGCCCTTGTCGGCGTCTCGGACGGCGGACTATCATCCGGCTCCACAGACATTTGCAGATTGCGGGGGGGATCGATGCGCAGAACGCTGGCTGTTTTCGTCGTGACGTGCGCGCTGGCGGCGCCGGCCGCGGCCCAGGACGTCGAAGAGGTGCTGCAGGCCGCCGCCGAGGCGATGGGCGAGGTGAGCACCATCCGCTACTCCGGAACCGGGTGGGTCGCGAACATCGGTCAGAGCCACACGCCGGCCGACGACTGGCCCCGGTTCGAGGTCACTGCCTACGATCGCACCATCAGTTACGACCATCGCGCGTCTTACGAGATGTACACGCGCCGCCAGGGCGACTATCCGGCGCTGGGCGGCGGCACGCCGCTGCAGGGAGAGCAGCAGCGCGTCTTCTTCACCCTCGGCGAGCACGCCTGGACGCTGGCCGGGGACAACCCCGTGCCGCAGCCGGCCAGCGCCGAGGTCCGCCAGCTCGACATCTGGATGTCGCCGCACGGGTTCCTGAAGGCGGCGGCGGCGGCCGACGACGCTTCCGCGACCGGATTGGTGCTCGAGGGGCGCCCGCTGACCATCGTGTCGTTCACCGCACTGGGCAGGTACCGCGTCAACGGCACGATCAACGAGGACAACCTCGTCGAGCGCGTCCTGACCTGGGTGCCGAACCCGTACTTCGGCGACATGATCTACGACCACCGCTACACGGAGTACCAGGAGTTCGATGGGGTGATGTTCCCGACCGTGCTGCACTCGCACCAGGGCGACCCGCGGCTCAATCCCGGCCACAACTGGATGGAGATCACGGTGACGGGCGTGCATCCCAACCTCGACATCGACCAGGAGCCGGTGGTGCCGGACGTCGTGCAGGAGGCAACGGTACCCCCCGTCGTGGTGCGGTCGACCCAGATGGCGCCGGGCGTCTGGCGCGTGTCGGGCGGCAGCCACCACAGCATCGGCGTGGAGTTCGACGATTTCATCGCCGTGGTGGAGGCGCCGCAGAGCGAGGCGCGCTCGCTGGCGGTGATCGCCGAGCTGCGGCGGCGCGTGCCGGACAAGCCGATCCGCTACGTCGTCAACACGCATCATCACGTCGACCACGCCGGCGGCCTGCGGACCTACGTCGCGCAGAGCGCCACGGTCGTCACGCACGAGGCGAACCGCGACTTCTACATGGACGTGTTCCTCCACCCGGGTACGCGCTCGCTGGAACCCGACATCCTTTCGGGCCTGATGCCGTGGTTCGCGGGCAACCGCATACCGGCGATGGAGCTGGTGAGCGACGAGTACACGCTGACCGACGGCGAGCGGGTGATGAACGTCCACGCCGTGCCGGACCTCGGCCACGTGGGGACGATGCTGGTCGTGCACCTGCCGGCGGAGCGGATCCTGATCAACGCCGACCTCTACTCGCCGCGGCTGCCGAGCGCGGAGCCGCCCCCGGTGAACGACAACATGCGGGCCCTGGCCGCGACCATCGAGCGGCTGGAGTTGGACGTGGCCCGGCACGTCGGCGTGCACGGGCTGGTGGGCTCGCACGTGGACTTCCTGCGGATCGTGAACGGAGAACAGTAGCGTCCGCGGCGCCTGCCGACCCTGCCGGCAGCGAATCTGTGCACGGCGGAGCCCGCTGAAGCTCGTCCGGCGCGAGCGGCTGCCCTGGCGGTGCAGTCTGGTCAGAGACGCGGGCGTGCGTGACAGGAATTCGTTGAAATGGGGTTGCCGCCCGACTACGATGGTGACTGGTCATCGTCCGGCGATTCGTTGAGGAGGGATTCCATGCTGCGCCTGCCGATCGCCCGGAAATCGTCCGTACTGCTTCTGACCCTTACGGCTGTGGTTGCCGCGGGCTTGCTCGCTGCACCCGCCTTCGCCTCCGAGGGGGCCGAGAACGGCGTGACCTACACGAAGGACATCGCGCCCATCCTCGAGCGGAGCTGCCAGCAGTGCCACCGGCCCGAGTCGGTGGCCCCGATGTCGCTCCTCACCTACGAGCAGGCGCGTCCGTGGGCGCGGGCCATGAAGTACCGCACCGGCCGCGTCGGCAAGCCGGACGTGATGCCGCCCTGGTACATCGAGAAGGGCATCGGCATCCAGCACTACAAGGGCGACATCTCGCTGAGCGCCGGGGAGATCGCCGCCATCGCGGAGTGGGCCGACAACGGGGCGCCTCGCGGCGAGCCCGTCGAGGCGACCGCGGAAGCCGTGGCGGCCGATGTGTCGGGGTGGGAGATCGGCGAGCCGGATCTCGTGCTGACCTCGCCGGAGATCGAGGTGTCGCCGACCGCGCCCGACTGGTGGGGCCCGATGGGCGAGACGGAGACGGGTCTGACGGAGGACCGCTACGTCTCGGCCATCGAGATGCGCGAGGTCAACACCTTCGAGGGTCCGCCGGAGCGCGATACCATCGGCGGGCTCTACGTCATCCACCACCTGGTCCTCGTGCCGGTCGGCCCCGACGGGAAGCCGGTCGCCGAGGCGGGCTTCTGGCCGGTGCACGAGGTGGGACGCAACGCCGACGTCTTCCATCCCGACTCCGGCAAGCTGCTGAAGGCGGGCTCGAAGATCCTGTTCCCGTCGGCCCACCTGCACTCCAACGGCCGCCACACGCGCGCGCACCTGCAGATCGGTCTCAAGTTCCATCCGGAGGGCTACGAGCCGGCGCGCACGGTGCAGATCATCGGCCCGGCGACGCTCGATCTCGACATCAGGCCGCTGCAGGCCGACCAGAAGTTCGAGGCGTTCAGCACGTTGATGGAGCACACCAAGATGACCGTGTACGAGCCGCACATGCACGCCGCGGGCGTGCGGATGTGCCTCGACGCCATCTGGAACAACACCATCGAGACGCTGAGCTGCGCCGGCTACAACCACAACTGGGTGCGCGTCTACACCTTCGAGGACGACTACGCGCCGCTGCTGCCGCGAGGCACCATCCTGCGCATCACGGGGTATTTCGACAACACGCCGACCAATCCCAACGTCTCCGATCCGCGCAACTGGTCCGGTCTCGGCCACCGCTCCATCGACAACATGATGATCAACATCGGGCAGGCGGTCTTCCTGAACGACGAGGAGTTCGCCGAGGAGATGGCCACGCGGCGCGAGCGGCTCGGCCTGAAGCCGGGCCAGAACATGACCGGCTGCCCGCTGTGCGGCTATGCCGAGCTGCCGGGGCTGTCGCCGGCGACGGACGACAACGACGGGGGCCAGTGAAGATGGCTGGGAGCCCGGCCACTGGGGACCTGCGACCGGCGCGGTCGGGGTCGGCGCCCCCCGTCGAGGCGTCCGAGGCCCCGGCCGCTGGCTTGGCGTACGCGTTCATCACCGCGGCTCTCGTGACGGCCGTCGCTGTCGCGCCGTCGGCCGCGCAGGTGTACCCCGAGACCGACCAGAGCATCGCCCCCGCCTACGAGGGCTGGGAGCAGAACGACGACGGGTCGTTCAACCTCGTTTTCGGCTACATGAACCGGAACTGGGACCAGGAGCTCGACGTCCCGGTCGGAGCGGACAACCGGCTCGATCCGGGCGGCCCGGACCGCGGCCAGCCGACGCACTTCCAGCCGCGGCGCAACCGGCACGTCTTCCGCGTGCGGGTGCCGGCGGACTTCGGGGCCGGCGAGGTCGTCTGGACGCTGACCAGCAACGGGCAGACCGAGCGCGCCTACGCGACGTTGCATCCCGACTACTTCCTCAACGACATCGCGATCATGAACAACAACGGCGCCGGAGGCCCGGCCGGCGGCGCCTACAACATCTTCGGCAACGAGCGGCCCGTGCTCGACGTCGAGGGCGATGCAGACCTGCAAGCCAGGGTGGGCGAGCCGGTCGTCCTGACCGTGGTGGCCAGCGACGACGGCGTGCCGCAGCGGCGGGCGATGCCGCCGCCGAGCTGGCGGCTCGGCCGCGGCGGGGCGGGTACGCCCAACAGCGCGAGCGGGCTGCGCGTCGCCTGGATCGTCTACCGCGGCGAGGACCACGTCACATTCGATCCTCCGCAGTTCGCGGTGTGGGAGGACTACCGCGAGGGCGCCGACTCGCCCTGGGCGCCCGGCTGGGAGCCGCCCGAGGTCCCGGAGGACGGCGTCTGGGTGGTTCAGGCGACGTTCGGCGAGCCGGGCACCTACGTGCTCCGCTGCCTTGCCCACGACGGCGGCCTGGCGACGCACGGGGACGTGACCGTCGCCGTAAGGCGATAGGGTAGCGTTTGCGGTCTGCGAGACACTCCGCTACAGCTTCCCGGGCTGGTCGGGTCGGCGACGACAGGGGATTCCATCCAGAAGCACGAGGGAGGAGACAGGCTTTTCGCCCGCTGACTGACGCCCTTCCAGGGGAGAGATGATGTGACCACGATTCCGCTGCTTCTGTTTCTGTTGTCGGCCGCGATCATCGCGACGGTGTTCGCTGTTGTCGCCCGGTCGAGCGGTCAGGAGGGTGCGGTCGACTACGCGCGCGTCAACCGCCTGCGTGGCGTGTTCCTTCTCTCTCTGCTGGTCATTCTGGGCATCTTCCTGACCCTGACCCTGCCGCGGCTGCCGTACCCGGTTGAAGCGGCCGTTCCGGAGCGGATCGTCAACGTGGTGGGCCGGCAGTTCGCCTTCTCTCTCACCGAGGGGCCGGGCCCCGAGTCGTTGGAGAACTGGGATCGCGACTTCGTGCCGGACGTCCAGGTCCCTGCAGGCGTGCTGGTCGAGTTTCGCGTCCGTACGCTCGACGTCAACCACGGTTTCGGCATCTACACGCCCGAGGGTCGGGTGTTGGCCCAGACGCAGGCCATGCCGGGCTACGTCAACCGCCTGCGCGTGCGCTTCGACGAGCCGGGCACCTACAACGTGATGTGCCTCGAGTACTGCGGGCTGTCGCACCACGCGATGCGCGGCGTCATCGAGGTTGTCGGGGAGGCCCAGCCATGAACGCTACCGCCGCTACCGATGCCTACCCGGCGCAGATGACCCGCGTCACTCTCTACTGGGTGGCCGTCGGCCTCGTGCTTTCCCGTTCTGGCGCTCCTCGGCCTGGTCATGCGAACGCTCCAGGCCGGCTACTTTCCGGCCACGCCGCCCGAGTGGTTCTACGCCGTGATGACGCTGCACGGGTTGGGCATGGTGGGCGTCTGGTTCGTGGCGGGTCTGGCCGCCATGAGCTTCCTGCTGACGAAGTACGTCCGGCCCAGCCTGACCGTTTCCTGGATCGCGCTCGGCATGACCGCGGTGGGCGTCCTGCTGCTGGTGGCGGCGACGCTGGTGGGCAAGCTCGGGGTCGGCTGGTACTTCCTCTATCCGCTCCCCTTCTTCTCGGAGGGCACCTGGCCCGACTGGGCCACCGCGGCGCTCTTCATCGCGCTGGGGGTGCTCGGCGTGGCGTGGACGCTCTGGTCGGGCGACGTCCTGCGGGCGATCGCGGGCCGCTACCGGTTGCGAGAGGCCCTCGGCTGGCACTATCTGTCGGGCCGCAGCGACCCCGAGGTGCCGCCGATCATCATCATCGCCACGGTCAGTTGCATCGGCGTCCTCGCCGGGCTCGTCGCGGCCGTGGTCATCCTCCTGCTGATCGGCTGGGAAGTACTGGGAGGAGGAGCCGCCAACGACGCGCTGCTCATCAAGAACCTGACGTTCTACTTCGGCCACATGCTCGTGAATATCACGATGTACTTCGGCGTCGCTCTGGTCTACGAGATCATGCCGGCCTACACGGGCCGGCCCTGGAAGACCAACACGCTGGTCGTCCTCTCGTGGAACACGGTGCTGGCCCTCGTCATGTTCGCCTATCTGCACCATCTCTACATGGATTTCGCGCAACCGCGCTGGCTGCAGGTGCTGGGGCAATTGTCCTCGTACCTGGTCTCGGTGCCCGCCGCGGTCGTCACGATCTTCAGCACGCTGGTGCTGACCTACCGGTCGCAGACCCGCTGGAGCCTCGCGCCGACGCTGTTGTACCTGGGCGTGATGGGCTGGGCGATCGGTGGCGTCGCCGCGATGATCGATTCGACCATCTCGGTCAACCAGCTCTTTCACAACACGCTGTGGGTGCCGGCGCACTTCCATACCTACTACCTGATGGGCGTGGTGCTGATGACGCTCGGTGCGGTGTATCACCTGGCGGTGACGCTGACGGCCGAGGTGGAGAACCTCAAGCGCTCGCGGATCATGGCGGCGCACCTGGTCGTGGGCGGGTACGGCTTGATGCTGTCGTTCTACCTGGCGGGGGCCGATTCGGTGCCCCGGCGGTTTGCCGCCTATCCGGCGGAGTTGACGAGCGGGCCGATGCTCGCCGGCATCTCGCTCGTCTTCATCCTGGTCCTGTTCGGCGGGCTGGGGTTGTACCTATGGGACACCGGACGGCTGTGCGCGCGGGCGCTGCGGGCGTGAGTGCCGCGCGCACGGTTGCCTGCATCGCGGCGTTGCTGGTGGCGTCGGGCGCCACGCCTCACGTGGCAGGCGGGGAGCCGCCGCAGCCCACCCCGGCGAGCGTGGGCGTCGCCGCTCCCGACGGGGTGCCCGACGAGTCCCGGTACGTGAGCCGGGAGGTCCCGGACATTGTCGTCCGCACGGCCGCCGGTGAGACGCCTCTGTCGGCGCTGTGGCGGGAAGGGCCGCTGGTGCTGACGATGGTGTTCACCCGCTGCGCCGGCATCTGCTCACCTTATCTGCGCGCGTTGCTGCGCGCCGACGAGGCCTTGAACCTGCCGGACGATGTCCGTCGCGTGGTGCTCAGCTTCGACCCGCGCGACACGCCCGATCACATGCGCAGGACGGGCGAGCATCTCGGCGTCGCCGGGCGTCCGGGCTGGGTGCTCGGCGTGGCCGCACCGCCGGACATCGACCGGCTGGCGCGCGCGCTCGGGTTCTGGTTCGAATGGGACGAGGCCCTGCAGCAGTTCGATCATCCCGCACTGCTCGTCGGCATCCATGAGGGACGCGTCGCCAGGCTGCTGGTGGGCGGGTCGGTGACCGCGGTGCGCCTGGGCGAGGTCGTTCGCGAGGCGCGCGGGCAGTTCATTCCAAGCTACCCGCTGCCCGGCGAGGTGCTGTTTCGCTGTTTCGACTACGACCCGGTCACCGGCACGCCGACGTTCGCCTGGGGCGCGCTGGTGCTGCTCGTGCCCCCGCTGGGGACGGGCATCGCCACCTTCGCGCTGTTCGGGGCGGCGCGAGCCCGGCGTCGTCCGGCGCCCGCACCGTCCCGGTCCCCTGGAAGCTGAAATCGGCGGCCGATCCGCGGCTCTACTCCTCCCGGTGGGGCATCAGCTCCCAGTAGAGGTGCCCGCCGGCGAGGTCGCCGTCCTCGTTCTCGCTCGGCCGGCCGCCCAGGCGCAGGACGTCGCCATCGAGCTGGTAGAGGCGCTCGGCGTCCGTCACCCCGCTGGTCGGCCGTGACCTGCCTTCCTGGTGGTGGACGACGTATATCGGGTCCGCGTCCTCGTGGACGGTGAAGCGTCCGAAGTAGCCCCCGTAGGTCCGGTAGGCGGCCATGGACTCTTCCGGCGTCGGGGTGTCCCCCGCGTAGGGCATGCGTCCCTCGCGCGCCATCAGGTGCACCATCATGTGGCCGGTCGGCGTGTAGAGGATGACCGAGCCGGCGCGGTCCTCGTTCCGCTCGCCGGACTCGACCGGCTCCCCGTCCTGCACCGTGTACCGGGTCGTGTACAGGAGCTCGCGGTGGCCGAGGAAGCGCTGCGCCTCCTCCGACATCTCCACGTCCGGCAGGCGCTGCCAGACGACCTGGCGGTTGGCGTCTTGCTTCATCCCGGTGTCGGACGCCGGGGTGAGGATGAGCTTGTCGTCGACCAGGTCGTAGTAGCGCTTGGCGTCCACCTCGCCGCCGGGATTGATCTGCCCCGTGCGGTGGTGGATCAGGTAGCCGCCGTCCTCGTCCTCGTGCACAGAGAAGGGGCCGTAGTAACCCGTGTAGCCCTGCAGCGCCGCCTGCACCTCCTCCGGCGTCGGGTTGGCGTCGTCGGCGAAGGGCTCGCGGTTGAGGGGCATGACGTTGACGGCCATGTAGCCCCGGTCACTGTAGGTGATGTAGCCGAGCGAGTTGAAGTCCTCCACGGGGACGTACTCGCCGTTGTCGTCCTTTACATTGCGCCCGATGAGCTCGTACGTCCCGACGAAGGGATCGCGCGGGCTCGCGGTGTCGACGGCCGCGTCCTCCGCGGCCGGAGGGGACGTCTCGGCGGCGCACCCGCCGAGCGCGAAGGGCAGAGCGACGACGACGGCGATGAGGGCGATTCTCAGGTTCCGCATGCTGCTTCTCCTTACGTTCGCGCGTGATTGGCACAGTGTATCGGCTACGGCGCGTTCGAGCGCGCCGCGTCTTCTCCCGGGAGCGTGAGTCGCCGAATTCTCATAAGTGATTCAAGAATAGTGATTTACGTTCCGTGAGCCGACCATCGTTCCCTCGTCGCTTACCACACTCGCAACGGGATTCCAAAGGACCATCCGAGCCCTTCGCGAACCGCCTTGGCATCACTATCGGCTCTCCCCGTTCAGCGAGCCACCCGGCCAGCCCCTCCACGTACACGAACGCATGAACGGCCTTCTCGAGCAGAGCCGTGCCGACGCTGGCCGTGCCGGCGAGGAGACGCTCGACCGGTCGTTGCTGCGACTGACTACAACGTAGTCGCCGATACTGCCCCGTCCCACGTCCACAACGATCGACTGCGCGTCGGCTGGGAGAGCACCGGCGATCGCGATGGCTGCCAAGAATCCGCAGAGGGGGAGTGAACGGCTTCACCGTTTCCCGTATAGTACACCGCCGAATCGAGGCATGGTCAGCTCGTTTCTGCGGGGCGAGGCGACCGGCACGCGGGATCCAGTGCTCCGGGTTCGCCTTCATCCGCGTCGCCGCGCGCGTGGGTGTGCAGAGCATCCCGGCGCGCGGCGGCAGCGGTCGACCCGCCGAGTCCATGGCCGCGAAGGGCGGCGAAAGGAGCAGCGGATGAGCATTCGACGGCTACTAGTACTACTATTACTATCGGGTGTGGTGGTAGGGCTGGCGGCTTTGCCGACCATGGCGCAGCAGCAGCAAGAATTGCCGCGAGGGACCATCGAAGGGGGGCTGTCGACCTTGGTGGCTAGTGCATCGGTCGGTGGGTTGTCGGCGTCGGTGTCGACCGACGGCCTTTACCTCGCGGGGGCAGGCCGGATTCATGACCGGGTCGAAGTGTTCGGAGCCTTCAACCGCTACGGCCTGGGCGGCTTCGGCGAGGTAGGGAGCGGTCGGCTGTTTCAGTTCGGGGCACAATACCGCCTCGGGCCGAACCGATGGATCGCCAGACCGGCGCTCCGTGGCGGCGTCATGACGAGCGCCGAGGACGGCCACTACGTATCGGGCGGGTTCTCGATCCGTATCGGCCGACGATTCGGCGGGGTTCTCAGCGCGGACTACACGTCCACCGAAGGCATCTTGATCAGCGTCGTTCATCTCGGGGCCTACATGGGTTTCGGCGGCGGAAGCTGAGGGGAGCGCTATGTCAGACGACGGATTGGATCGTGGACCTGATCGACGCGCGGGCACCGAAGCCCGGCCCCCGCGGTCCCTACGGCCCGCGCAAGCCGCGCAATTCAACCTGACACACTACCAGGA
>CATQHX010000019.1 GCA_958296065.1 Vicinamibacterales bacterium
TCCCGTGAACGGCCGGCCGTCCAGCGGAATGATGCGCGGGTTGTGGTTCATCTCGTTGTAGATGACGACGGTATCGGGCGTCTGGAAGAGCTGCATGTTGTTGTTGTAGCCACCCGGCGTCATCGGGGGGCCGGCGTTGAAGCCGACGATGCAGCGCACCTGCAGGCCGTTGGCGCCGAGGTCCTCGACCCAGCCGCCCGGGGTCGGCTGATGCGGTCCGGTGTTCCTGCGCGCCTCGGCCAGGGCGTCCCGCCGGGCCTGGGCCTCCTCCGTCAACGACGGAATGCGCCCGTTGGGCGGTTCGATCACCAGCGATGTACGGTTGGTAGCGACGGCCGCGGTGCCGCGGTCGAACCAGAAATTGTTGTACGAGCCGGGCGCGCCGTCGACCCCGCGGTCCACGTTGCCGGTGGGGTCCGCTTCCGTCCGCGACGCGGGCCGGGCGGCGAGTTCGGCGTTGCGCTCGAGCGCAGCCTGCTCGAGCGCGGCCGCTTCCTCCGCGGTCAGGAACTCCTGATCGGCGCGGTCTTCCGGGCGCTCCATCGGGGTGATGGTGCGGAAGTCCCACACGCCCTGCAGGTCGGGGTCGCCCCATGGTGTGGGCGGGACATCGGCTTGCGCCGTGGCCGATGTGGGAGCCAGCGCCACGAGCGCCAGGATCGTCAACAAACCCGCGATTCGTCCACGCCCCATCTGAAACCTCCTGCGGAAACGCTACCAAGGATTGCCGAGCTCGAGAAACTCCACAATAGCATGGGTCAATCGCTTGCAGACCCGCTCGTCGCGGCGCGGCGGGGGCAGGGACCGGCCCGCCGCGAGGCCGCCGGTCTCCATGATTGCGCTGGCTCCGTCCCGGGTGTAACCTGCGTACGTCAGGCGGTCCTTTCGGACCGCGGGAGGTCATGCGATGAGAACGCTGGCGATTGCGCTCGTGAGTGTGGGTGTGCTGCTGGCCGCGGCAACCGGATCCGCGCACCACTCGTTTTCGGCGGAGTTCGATATCGAGAAACCGATCACGCTCGCGGGCAAGCTGACCGAACTGGAGTGGGTCAACCCCCACGGGTGGATTCACATGGACGTGGAGAGTCCCGACGGCACGGTGACGAACTGGGCGGTCGAGATGGGGAATCCGACGGCGCTGTTGCGGCGCGGCTTGCGGCGCGGCGACTTTCCGCCCGGGATCGAGTTCGTGGTCGAGGGGTACGAAGCCAAGGACGGTTCGCCGACCGCCAATGCAATAACCGTGAAGTTCCCCGACGGGCGCGACTTCTTCGCCGGCTCTTCGGGCACCGGCGCTCCCGTGCCGCCGGGGCAGCGTTAGGAGCCGAGAGCCTGCGCCGCAGGCCGCGTACTCCTGGCGAGGCGGTCGGGCGGAAAGCGGAGGAGCAGGCGGCGATGTCCGGGCTCGGTTCCGGGTTGCCGCCTCGCGGGAAGTGTCCCGGGCGCGTACCGTGTGCGCGCTATCGCGCGGAGGGTGAGCATCGTGTCCAAGCGGTCCATGCCGGCCGTCGTCGCGGCCATCTGCATCTGTCTGTTCGTGTCGCTGCCGGCGGTGGCGCCGGCGCAATCCCCTTCCGCGGAGACCTACGTGCCGCCGCGCACGCCGGACGGTCAGCCCGACCTGCAGGGCATTTGGCAGGCGCTCAACACCGCCGCGTGGGACATCCAGGACCACCGGCCGCGCGCCGGGGTGCCCGCCGGCCAGGGGGTCGTCGACGGCAACGAGATCCCGTACCAGCCGTGGGCGCTGGCGCAGAAGCAGGAGAACTACGAGAACCGACTGACCGCGGATCCCAACCGGCAGTGCTACCTGCCGGGGGTGCCGCGGATCAGCTACATGCCGTATCCCTTTCAGATTCTCCAGTTTTCCGACCGCATCCTGATCCTGTACGAGTACGTGCACGCTTCGCGCACCATCTATATGGACGGGAGCCCGCACCCCGAGGGTCACATCGACTTCTGGATGGGGGATTCGCGCGGGCGCTGGGAAGGCGATACGCTGGTCGTCGACGTGATCCACTTCAACGACCGGACGTGGTTCGACCGGGCCGGCAACTTCCACAGCGAAGCCCTGCACGTGGTCGAGCGCTACACGCCGACCGGGCCGGATCACCTGCGCTACGAGGTCACCATCGAGGATCCGAAGGTGTTCACGCGGCCCTGGACGATGAGCATGCCGCTCTATCGCCGGCAGGAAGCGAACGTCCAGCTTCTGGAATACGAGTGTTACGCCTACTCGGAAGAGGAGCTCGCGGCCGACAAGTGATTGGACGGTATTCTGCGAGCAGGAGCCTGCGGCCGTGAATCGGCGCTGGCTTCCGGCGGGGATGGTTGGGCGGAAACGGAGCCGCAAGGCGACGGGTTCCGGGCGAGGGAGGATCCGATGAGCAGACGGTGCATCCGGGCCGCGGTCGCGACAGCGACCTTCGTCGCGATGGCGTGGTTGGCGCCCCAGCCAGCGGTTGGACCTGGCGGTGCAGGGCAGTTTCTCGCGGTGGTGGAAGCGGCCGGCTCGGGCGGAGGCTCCGGCGTGGGCGGTGAGCAGAAAGCGGATCTGCCGCGCACCGCCGACGGCCATCCCGACATGCAGGGCTACTGGGACGGCGGCCCCGGCAACGCCTCGCACAGCATCGAGGACGGCTGCTGCGACCCGATCCACGCCCGGATGCAGAGCCGCGGCCCGGACCGGCTCGGCCTGCCTTTCCAGTTGATCGTCGATCCGCCGGACGGGCGGATCCCCTACCGGCGGTGGGCGGCCGAGAAGCGTGTCGAGCTCCTGTTCGACATGGAGACGCCCACCGAGCTCGCGCACATCGATCCCGAGGACCGCTGCCTGCTGAACGGGGTGCCGCGCAGCAATTACCGCGGGGACATCGAGATCAGACAGAACGCCGGCCACGTGGTGATGCTGTACGAGTGGGCGCACGCCTACCGTGTGGTGCCGATGGACGGCAGTCCCCACATAGGCGCGGACATCGCCCTGTTCAACGGCGATTCGCGCGGCCGCTGGGAAGGCGACACGCTGGTCGTCGATGTGACCAACTTCAACGACGTGCCGTGGCTCGACTCGCACGGCAGCTTCTACAGCGAGCAACTGCGCGTGGTCGAGCGCTGGAGCATGCCCGACGCGGACACCCTGCGCTACGAGGCGACCATCGAGGATCCGGCCGTGTTCACCCGGCCCTGGACGCTGGCGTTCACCATGGGCCGCATCGGCGGTGACGGCTACGAGTTCTACGAGGAGGCGTGCTGGGAGGGCGTCACCAACCGCCGCCGTCTGGCCGCCGGGCGGATCGCGGTCGCCAACGGCGAACGCTTCATGCACACGCACGACGATCCGCAGCAGTAGGTCACCCGGGAGTCTGCGCCGCGCGAGTCGCGCAGAGGACGCTGACCTGGTACCGAACTGCCAGCCGGGAGCGGCCTTCCAGGCCCTCCCGGAACGGCGCCGATGCCGCTTCATGCCGCCGACGCGCTGATTCTCCGAACCTACAAGTTGGGGGAGGCGGATCGCATCGTCGTGTTCCTGACCGCTGACCGGGGCAAGCGCCGTGGGGTCGCCAAGGGAGCGCGCCGGCCGCGCTCGCCGTTCTCCGGCGGCCTGGAGCCGATGACGCGGGGCCGCGTCGCCTACTTCGAACGAGAGCGGCGCGAGCTGGTGCGGCTGCGATACGTCGAACCGCTCTGCTCGCCGCTGGCTGCCGGCAGCGTCGAGGCGCTCGCCCACGTCGGATACTTCGCCGAGCTGATCGACGAGTGGGCCCCGGAAGCCGATCCGAACGAGAAGCTCTTCAGGCTGGGGGCGGCGGTGGTGGAGTCGCTCGCGGCAGGCGTGCAGGTGGAGAGGCTTGCGCGCTACTTCGAGTTCTGGCTGTTGCGGCTGCAAGGCGTGTATCCGCCGATCTCGGCGTGCGGCCGTTGCGGCGGCGACCTGAGCGGCGGCGCGCGGCTCGTCGGCACCGGGGCGCTGGCCTGTGCGCGGTGCGATCCGGCGCACGAGGGCGGTGCCCTGTCCGCGGCTGCGATGGCGTTCCTGCTGGCGGCGCGGACGATGGCTCCCGAGGGGTTGCGTGACGTCGAATTGCTCTCGACGGCCGATCGGGAGCTGGCCAGGGCGCACCAGCGGCTCATCTCGTCCCACCTGGAGAAGGAGCTCAAGTCGGTGCGGGTAGTGCGCTCGCTGACGCGCGACTCGAGCGGCGATTGACGGGGACGCCTGCTGACGGCAGACGCCGCCAGTGTCAGTGCTAACATCTGTCAATCCCGTTTGGTCGAGGAGGGTTCGTGTCTCCACGAGAGTGCAGCGCCTCCTCTCGGTTCCTGCGGCGGCGTCGGGCCCGGTCGTGGGCGGCGAGCACGCGGGCCCCTCGGGGTGCTGCCGATGTCCGCCGTGGCGCGAACAAGGAGGTGCACGCTTGCGTTCCCTGCTCATCCTCACCGCCGTCCTGCTGCTGACCGGCCACGGCACGGCGAGTGCGCAGTTCCTGGAGGATTTCGAGGAAAGACTCTGGGGGGTCCAGTTCTCGTTCACCCCTGAATGGCGGTCCGAGGAACTTGGAGGGGACCTGCTCGGCCTTCCGAGGCTCGATATCTCGGGGTCCGACTTCACGGTCGGATTCGCGAGAGGGCGCCTGCGATCGGGACACTGGGGACTGTCGCTCCTGCGGCAACGATGGCAGGAGGCGGCGATCTGCACCGATTCCGAGTGTTTCGAGTCGACCGGCTCGGCGTGGCTGCAGGGTTTCGCCGCCAACTGGTTCCTGCCGTTCGGATCGCCGTTCGCGGGCGATCGGGTGCAGGCCGGCATGCACGTCGATGTGGGAGCCGGTTGGCTGCAGGGCGCGGTGCGTGTGGACGAGGTGTCCCTGGATGGCGCGCCGTTGGCCAGAGAGGGAATGGAGATACCCGCCGCCGAAGTGCTCCCGGATCCCTGGAGCAGGGTTCCGGTGCCGCTATTCCGGGCCGAGGTCGCGGTCGCGGTGACCGTGGCGCCCGGCTTGAAGGTGATCGGCAGCGGCGGCTACGGCCTGCCGTTCACGCGCCGCTTCGGCATCAGCGTGGCCTACTTTCCCATGGCGGCCCGCAACTGAGGGTTTCGGGGAGCGGCCATGAGGCTGGTGATCATTGTCGTGTGCGCTGCGTGGCTCGCAACGCCGACGCCCGGTTACTCCCAGACCCATTGGTTCGAGCTGGCCGTCCCCGGCTCGATCGAGCGCATTCTCGGCCCCGGTTTTCCGCAACCGGCCGGACAGCGCTTGCTGCGGGATCTGATCGGCATCTTTCACGATCTCGGATCGCCGGCCGCCAATCCGACCGAAGCCGGTATCTTTCGGGCCTGTCTCACGGATCTGCAGGAGTTGCGCACGCGCTGGGCCGCGGTCGACCGGGCGGCGGGGGAGGCGAGTCTACGTGCCGCCACAAGTGACGAGGGCGCAAGGCGAGCGCTGGAGAGGTTCCTCGATCTCTTCGAGTTGCGTCTCGAGCGCGAGGGGGCGTCCTATCGCGTCAGCGCGCGGGACGAGGAGCCGCGGGCAATCTGCGGCGCGGACGCCGATTGGCGCTCGGACGTGGTGCAGCGGCGCCTGAACGCGGGCGAGGCGCTGGCCTGGGATCTGCCGCAGTTCGTCGTGTCGTTGCCGTTGTCGCCGGGATTCTGGCTGGAGCTGTTGTACGGCGAGCGCACGAACAGCGAGACGCTCGCGGCGACGCTCCTGGCCGAGAGGGCGGCCGGTTTGACGGGACGACTCGTGACGGATGTGCGTGCGGCTCAGCTCTACCTGGGCCTGTCCGCGCTCGACGACCCGACGTTGGACTGGTTGCTGGAGCATCCGCGGGCCGTTCTCGACCTGAACGACGAGCGCCTTGACATGTTCGCCCGCTTCGCCGGCGGGCTGCGCGTGCTGGACGGCGAGGTGCAGGTGCCGGGCGGCGCCGGCGCGGTCCCTTTCTGGGAGCGCCTCGTCGATGCTTCCCCGGCCGATCCGGAGCGGTTCGTCGAGCGGTTGTTCTCGAGGTCGGCGGGGCGCGTCGCGCAGGCCTATCAGATGGTGTCGCGCCTGCCTGAGCGGCAGCAGCGTTTCATGCTCGGGAACTGGCGCACGGACGGCCGCGACCGGCAGCGCGGTCAGGCGGAGCTCCGGCGGATTCTGGAGCGGCTGCCGCAGCCCGCCTCGGTGTTCGCCAATCCCGGTGCGGCCCCGCTGGCGGACGTGGACGTGGCCGCTCGGCGCACGCCCGGCCAGGCCATCTGCGGGGTTCCTGCTGACGAGGCCATAGCCATTACGTGGGATCTGGGGAATCCAGGGGGCTTGATGACCCAGAACTTCGAGCCGGATACCGGCGGCTACCCTTTCTTCGCCTGTGGCCCGCTACAGTGCTCGGTTTCGGGAAGAACGAACGAGCTGTTTGCTCTCGCGGATGTCGGCGTCGATATCACGCAGCAAGGATTCCGGTTCGCGTGCCGGGTGCCGGCAAGGATGCCGTATCCTTCCCCTGCTGCTGCAGCTCTGGGGGTTTCGCTTATTGACCAACCAGGCATACCGTACTTGCCTGCGAGGATGTACCGACTCGGCTACAAGTTGGGTAGGGACGGGCCCAACCTGATGAGCTTGCGGGAGTCCATCGGTATCGCACCGTGAACCCCGGAGCGTTGAGGCAAGGACGATCTCCGATGAGCAGAGCTATGGCCGCCATCTGATGGCGAGTTCGAGAGCTGCAGGCGCGAAAGCGACGCGATGCGACGCACACTCTGTGCAGTGGTGCTGACGTTCGGCGTGATGGGCTGGTCGCCTGCGCCGGCGCAGGCGCAGGCGTTGGACGATCCGGCGTTGCGGGCGCTGGAGCCGGCAATGGTGCTGCGCGCCCTGTCGTTCGACGATGCCGGGACGTTCGTCGGCCCCGCCGCGCGCGACTTCTGGGAGCGGGTGTTCGACGACGAGCGGATACCGAACAACCCCGAGCGGGAGCTGCGCGGGATCGACGATACGCCGCTGATCGACGCGGCGTACGTGCTGGCCGCCACCTGCAACGAACCCCCGCCCACGGGCCGGACGCGCCTGCGCGCCTTGGCCTTCGTGCAGCGCGTCTTCCGGGACCATGACGGCCGGGACCTGCCCGCCGTGCTGGTGGCGGCCCGGGCCGTCACTCGGTACCCCATGCTGATGCTTTCGGTGGAGCGCATGGGCATCGCGGACGCCGGCGTCTATGCATCGCTTGCCCGCGCCGCGGCCCGCCTGGAGCGGATACGCCAACCCCTGCAGTTGCGCAATGCGCTGTCGCAGTTCCAGGGGGCGGGCGCGATCGTGGAACGGGCCGCGCTGGCGGGCGCGATGACGCCGGAGGTCGCGGGCAACGCACTGCTGGCGCTTGCCGAGTTGCCGCTTACACGGAACGGACAATTCAACGGAGCGGTGGGCGGCTGGCTCGTCGAGCACCTGCTTCCCGGGTTGGGCGTGCGGGTCGCGCCCGCGTTCGACGCGGACGTGATGGACCAGCAGTTGCTGGCCGCGCTGGCCGGCGCCGCGGACGTCGAGCGGCCGGTGGTCGAGTGGGAGGGACTGACGTACCGGTTCGACCGCCGCACGGCGCAGTTCGAGCGCTTCATCCAGACCCGCGATCGGCTGGGCGGCAACCGCCTCGACGCGGTCGTCGCGTTGTCGGCGACGGCCGCCGAGCTGGCGAGCGGATCCGCTTCCGATCCGCAGCCGCTCGTCGCGGAGCTGGAACGGTCCTTGACCAGCATCCGGACACCCCGTGTCGGCATCCACGTGCCGAACACGCGGAGCGTCTCGTACGAGGACACGGTCCGGCCCATCGTGGAGGATCTGCAGGAGAACGTGCGCCGGGGCCGGCTGCGCCGTCTGCCGGATGTTGCGCGCCGGTTGGGTCCCGTGCTCGACGTGCTGCTCGCGGACCTGCTGCGCACGTTGCCCTACGTCGTGCACGTGTCGAACAGCTACGGCGTGCGCCTGATGGGGGACGACATCGCGGCGCGGCACGAGTTCGGCGTGCGCATCGGGGATGCCGCCGAGCGCGCTCGCGCACCCTGGAGCATGCCGCGCGGCGGCTCTGCGCCGCCGGTCCCGTTCCACCGGCTCGGGGAATTCTGGATCGCGCCGGAGGACGACGATCGGTTCACCGGGGCCTGGCATGTCTACGGCGCCCTGATGTCGCTGGATCTGGCCCTGGCGAGATTCCACCTGCCCCGGCTGGCCGGCGCGATTCCCTCGGAGACGCCGGCCATATTGCCCACCGAGGAGAGCTACTTCGCGCACGGAGCGACGCTGTTCAATCCGGCGGTCGTCACGGGGTCTCAGGTCGCCGAGATTGCGTCCGCAATCCGCAATGGTCGCGCGCGGTTGGAACAGTTGCACGACGATCCGTCGCTGCTCCCGGACGTCGCGCGCGAAGCGGAACTCGGTGTCCTGCGCCGAAACGAGCTCGCGTGGACGCTGCGGCACCGTCCGGATGCGGTGGATCGGTTTCTCTCGCGGGCCGAGCTGTTCTGGCTGGGCCTGAACGATGGAGAGAATGGGGCCGACGGGCCGCCGCCGGCCGGGTGGGGCGCGCCGGCCGTCTGGCTGGATGGCTGCCTGTGCGTGCGCATCCCGCCGCCGGACGCCCTCGACGTTTCCGTCATCTCCGCGGAGCGCCTGGCGTCCGGATTTGCGGATCTGCAACTTGCCTTGGCCGAGACGGTGGACGCTCTGGGGCTCCCGGCGCCGATCGTCGGCGACCTGCTGCCGCTGGCGATGCGCGAGCTGCTGGATGGCGTCAGCGCCACCCGCCGCGGGCGCCTCGACGCGCTGGTAGGCTACGTGCACGATCTGTCGCGGGAGCGCATCGAGGACTACGTGGCGTCCCTGGTCGGGCCGGGACGTCCCCTGCGCCCGATCGAGAGCGGACTGGAGCCATGATGGAACCGAGACCTCGCATGTCGTGGGTGATGGCGGCGTGCATGGCGCTCTCCTGGCCGCTCGCCGGTCCGCAGGCGTCGAACGCACGGGCGCAGGAGGCGGGTTCCGTCCTGACCATCGTCGAGCCGGGCCCGCAGACGCCGCTCGCCGGCATCGTGGGGATGCGCGCCGAGGTGGTTCCGGCTGTCGACGTCGAGCGGGTGGAGTTCTACGTCAACGGCGTGCCTGCGTGTACGGCCCCGGCTCCTGCGCCGTTCGAGTGCTCCTGGGATGCGGGCGACAGCTCCGAGCCACGCATCGTGCGTGTCGTGGCCCGCTTTCGCGGCGGCGGGCGGCTGGTACGCAGCATGCGGGCTCGCGGGCGCCCGGCGGCGCTCTTCTCGGCGGGGACGGATGTGGTCCTCGTGCCTGTGGTGGTGCAGGATCGGCGCGGGCGTTTCGTCGAGGGCCTGACGCCGGACGACTTCGATCTCTTCGAGGATGGCGTACGGCAGGACGCGTCTTTCTTCGAGGCCTCGAGCGTGGCGCTCGATCTCGTGCTGGCCGTCGATTTCAGCGCGAGCATGACGGCGGCCATGGGTCCGCTGAGGTTCGCCGCGCGGCATTTCATCAGGGAGCTGCCGGAACCGGTGCGTCTGGGGCTCATCGCGTTCAACGACAGGACCTACGTCCTGGCCCGTCAGGAACAGAACCGTGCCGTGCTCAGTCAGGCGGTCGACGCCCTTCCCGCGCCGTTCGGCGGCACGGCGTTGCTCGACGCCATGAACTACGCGCTCGACCTGCACGGTGATGGGCAGGCGCACAGGGTGGTCGTGCTGTTCAGCGACGGCGATGATCGCCATAGCTTCTCCGTCGTCGATGCGGTCCAGGAACGGATCCGCGCGAGGCAGGCCACCGTGTACGTCGTCACGATGGGGCGGGGGCGCGAGATCGAGCGGGTTCGTGAGCTGCTTGGCAGCTTGACGCAGGTCAGCGGCGGCCGTGCGTTCTCTATCGAGAGGATCGAACAGTTGGACGGCGTGCTGGCCCATATCCGCGACCGCTTGCGGAATCGGTACTTTCTGGCCTACCAGCCCTCCAACCCGCAAAGGGACGGCACGTGGCGTCGTATCGAAGTGCGCACGGGGAACCGGCGGCACCAGGTTACCGCGCGCGAAGGCTACGTGGCCGGGGCGGGGTTCTGAGTCGCTTCACCGCCGGGTGCGCGGCCCGTGGCGGCGGTGTGTTCTCCGACTGCCTTGACACGCCCGAGATTGACGGTGAGACTGCATCCACCGCCTGTTCGCTTGGCGTCTCGACTCGACACGGGAGTTGATCCATGGCGCGTGCATTCGTCTCGCTCCTGGCTGCGACGGTCCTGGCCTCGGGAATCGGTGTTCCGACGCACCCGCCTGTCGGGGCGCGCGCCGTGATGGCGTTCGGCGCCCAGGACAGGGTGCAGGAGGACGACCGCATCGAGGCGTTCACCATCGACATCCCGGAGGATGTGCTGGTGGATCTTCGCGAGCGCCTGGCGCGGGCCCGCTTGCCGGACGAGCCTGAAGGGGTCGGGTGGCAGCTCGGGATGAACCAGGCCTACCTGACGCAGCTCATCGAATACTGGCGGGACGAGTTCGACTGGCGGGCGCAGGAGCGCCGGCTCAACGAGTTCGAGCAGTTCAAGACCCGCATCGAGGGCCTCGACATCCACTTCGTGCATCGCCGGTCGCCGGAGCCGGACGCGTTCCCCCTGATCCTGACCCATGGCTGGCCGGGCACCTTCGCCGAGTTCTCCAAGGTGATCGGACCCCTGACCGACCCCGTTGCCCATGGCGGGCGGGCGGAGGACGCGTTTCACGTCGTGGCGCCGTCGATCCCCGGCTACGGGTTCTCGGACCGGCCGCTGCGCCTGGGCTACGGGCGCGACCGGACCGGCGCCATCTTCGCCGAGTTGATGGCGCGGCTGGGGTACGAGCGGTACGGTGCGCAGGGTGGCGATCTCGGCGCCGGCATAAGCCGCTGGCTCGCCGCCAACGATGCGGAGCACGTGGCCGGACTGCACCTGAACCTGTGCAGCGCGGACCCGCCCGACCCGGATGACCCTACGGCCGGGGTACCGCCGGAAGAAGTGGCGCTGATGCGCGAGCGCGCCGCGTTCTGGACCGACGAGGAGCGGGGCTACAGCCACATGCACGGGACCAAGCCGCAGACCCTCGGCTACAGCCTGAACGATTCCCCGGTGGGGCTCGCCGCCTGGATCGTCGAGAAGTACCGGAGCTGGTGCGACTGCGACGGCGACCCCGAGACGCGCTTCAGCAAGGACGAGCTCCTGACGACCCTGACCATCTACTGGGCGACGGAGACGGCGACCTCCGCGGCGCGCTACTACTATGAGGGCCGGCACGGGGGCAGCGCGCCGGGGCCGGAGCGTATCGAGGTGCCGACCGCCTGCGCGGCGTTTCCGGGCGAGTTCCGTTTCACGCCGCGGCGCTGGCTGGAGGCGCGCTACAACCTGGTGCGCTTCACCATGATGCCCAGCGGCGGGCACTTCGCGGCGGCCGAGGAGCCGGAGCTGCTGGTCGACGACTTGCGGGCGTTCTTTCGGGAGCTGAGGAACCCGCGGTAGGGTCCAAGGGGCCGGCATTTGCGTATCCCCCAGAGTGCGGTACCCAGGAGGTGGCAGATGACCATCAGGTGCTTGACGGCGTTGTGCGTCGCGATCGCGGTAGCGTGGCTGGCGCCGGCGGATTCGGCGGCCCAGTCGCAGGAATCGGCGGTTGATGCCTGGGAGCCGTTTCGCACGGCGTGGGGCGACCCGGACCTGCAGGGCGTCGTCTGGTCGTTCGCCACGATCACGCCGCTGGAGCGGCCCGCGGCCCATGCCGGGCGGGAACGCCTGACCGATGAGGAAGTGGTTGCGCTGAACGCCGATGCGCTGACGCGCGGCGATCAACCGCCGCCGCCGGGCGATCCGGGGGCCTACAACGCTTTCTGGTTCGACCGCGGCGAGTCGACGGGCCGTACGTCGCTCATCGTCGATCCGCCGGACGGGCGCATTCCCTTCACGCCGGACGGACGCCAGCGGCTGGCCGAGCGCCGCGCGCTGCTGGGCCGTCCCGCGCACGGTCCGGAAGACCGTTCGCCGGGGGAGCGCTGCGTGCACCACACGAAGGCGGGACCGCCCATGTCCGCCGGTGGCTACAACAACCACCTGCGGCTCTTCCAGACGCCCGGCCACGTCGTGGTCTGGACCGAGCAGAACCACGACGCGCGCATCATCCCCGTGGACGGCCGTCCGCCGGTTGCCGGCGCCATCCGGCAGTGGATGGGCGACTCGCGCGGCCGGTGGGAGGGCGATACGCTGGTGGTCGAGACGACGAACTTCAACGGCAAGGCCTACTACCAGGGATCAACCCATGGCATGCACCTGGTCGAGCGGTTCACCCGAACCGGGGCGGATACGCTGGCGTACGAGTACACCGTTTCCGACCCGGCAAGCTACTCGCGGCCGTGGACGGCGTCGATAACGATGACTCCGATCGAGGGCGACCTGTACGAGTTCGCGTGCCACGAGGGCAACTACGGCATGGAAGGCATCCTTGCCGGGGCGCGGGCGGACGAGCGGGAGATGGCGGCGCGGTAGGGCGCGGCCGGCGGGTTGCTCTGCCGGGCTTGCCCCGCGCCACGGCAGGGTTTGCTCCTCGCCGCGCCAGGGCTTGCCCCGCAGGGTTTCGGGCGGACTCCCTCGCCCGCGTGCCCTGCAGGTCTGCGCCCGGTCGCGCGCGCGTCCGGGGTTCGGCCCTGAGTCCCGGCAAGGGTGCGGCGCCCGACCGTGGCGCCCTACTCGGGCAGCGCCATCGCGACCAGCTCGCTGCCCATGTCGTCCCAGCCGACGGTGGCGATGATGTACTGCCGGCCGTCGACCATGTAGGTCATCGGCGCGCCGGTGGTGCCGCCCGGCAGCTCGATCTCCCAGACGACCTCGCCGGTCGCCTTGTCGTAGGCGCGGAACTTCTTGCCGCCGGGACCGTTCCACCACTGCGGGAGCGTGGACACGCCGGTGTTGCCCCCCTCGCCCAGGAACACCAGCGACTTCGTCACCAGCACCGACGCGCGGCCGCCCTGGCCGAGCCACGGCAGGTCGAGGTCGCGCAGCGCCGGGTGGTCCCGCGGACCCTCGCCGTTGGCGACCTGCCAGGCGATGTCGCCGGCGTTCAGGTCGATGGCGGTCAGTCGCCCGTAGGGCGGCTTGAACATCGAGAGCCCCCGCGGGCCGATCAGCGGCGTGTAGCGCTGCCGCACCAGCCGCACGTCGGCGCGCGGGTGCTCGGACGGGGTGAGCGCGACCACGTTCTGGCTGTAGGCCGACGGGACGTAGAGCATGCCGGTCTCGGGATCGAACCCGGCCCCGCTCCAGCTCGCGCCGCCGGCGGTGCCGGGGCTGAAGATGGTCCCCTCCTTCGCGCCGGGGCTCGAATCGAGCACGATCGGCGCGGTGAACATCGGTCCCCAGACGTAGCGGTCCAGAATCTCGATCGCCTCCTGCCGCAGCTCGGGGGTGAAGTCGATCAGGTCATCGACCGTCACGCCCTGCAGCTCGAACGGCGGCGGCTTGGTGGGGAAGGGCTGGGTGGGGGAGAGTTGCTCGCCCGGCACGTCGGAGCCGGGGACCGCCCGCTCTTCGATCGGCCAGACCGGCTCGCCCGTGGCGCGGTCGAGGACGTAGACGAACGCCTGCTTGCTCGGTTGCGCCACCGCCTTGATCGGCCGGCCGTCGACGGTGATGTCCACCAGCACGGCGGACGAGGCGAAATCGTAGTCCCAGACCCCGTGGTGGATTGCCTGGAAGTGCCAGATGCGCTCGCCGGTCCGCGCGTCGACGCACACCAGGCTCTCGGCAAACAGGTTGTCGCCGGGCCGGTGGCCGCCGTAGTAGTCGTTGGTCGGCGTCGACAGCGGCAAATAGACGGTGCCCAGCTCCGGGTCGCCGGTCGGGTGCGCCCACATGTTCGTGTTTCCGCTGTACTCCCACGACACGCGATCGTCCACCGGGTCGACGCCCCACGTCTCGACCCCGAACTCGTTCTCCAGCGGGATGGTGTGGAACGTCCAGAGGTGCTCGCCCGTGCGCACGTCGAAGCCGCGCACGTCGCCCCGCGGCGATTGCTTGTTGGCGACCCGCTGGTTGGTGGTGATGTCCTCGACGTAGGAGCCGATGACCACCACGTCGTTGACGATGACCGGGGCCGAGTTCCAGTAGAACTCGGGGAACGGCCGGATGAGCCCCAGCCGCAGGTCCACCTCGCCCGACTCTCCGAAGCCGGCGTCCCGCTCGCCGGTGCCCGCGTCGAGGGAGACGAGCTTCGGACCGAGCGTGGCGATGATCCGCGCCTCTTCGCCGTCGGACCACCAGGCGATGCCCCGCGTCTGCCGGACCCGCACCCCGTCGCTCGGTCCGGTGTTCCAGACCACCTCGCCGGTGGTCGGCTCCAGTGCCGCTATGGTGCCCAGGCCGGTGCTGAAGTAGAGCATCCCGCCCGCCATCAGCGGCGTGGTCTGCGAGCCGACCGGTCCGCGGGTGGTGTCGCCGTCGCGGATGGCGTCGGGAATGACCGGCTGCCGCCAGACGATCTCGACGTCGCCGACGTTCTCGGCGTTGATCTGGTCGAGCGCGGAGTACTTCGTACCGGCCTGGTCGGCCGCGTAGGACGGCCACTCCACGGTCTGGGCGTCTGCCGGCGCGGCGAGGCCGAGCGCGAGGACCGAGACCAGAATGCCGGCCGAGACGCCGGCTTGCAGGGTGGAGGTTGCGATGTGCGGCATCTGGATCTCCCTTGGCGAATCGAGCCAGTCTACCGTCAACCCGCGCCGCGGGAAACCCGCGTGGCTGGAGCCGGAAGCAGCACTCGGGGCTGGCTCCGGGGACCCGGGACCCGGTGCCGGAGGCCGGGGTCTCGACCACGGACTCCGGAGGATGCGTCACTGGATCTCGATCGGTAGGCGCACGTCCGTCTCTCCGCCGATGACCAGCGTGTAGGTGCCGCTCTCCCACGCCCCGGTCGGCGAGGCGAAGAACAGGTCGCCCCGCACGCAGGGTCCGATCCGGTTGGCGTAGACCACCGATTGCCGGATGCCGCTGTCGACGAAGAACCGGAACCGATGGGCGGGGCAGCTGCCGCCGGGAAAGTAACCTCTGACCGGATCCACTGCGAGCGTGTGGAGCTGCAGATGCAAGGGAAGCAGCTCGGAACGAGCCCGCCGGTAGTCCCGTTGCGAGGTCAGCGGCACCTCCACGCCGTCCGGCCGTACGATGGAGAAGTCGCGTCGCGCGACCGTCAGGGGGCGACCCGACAGAACTCGTATCCCCACGTCGATGAGCAGCCACCTGGGGTGGTGGTCGCCCCACGAGTAGTGTTGCGCCGCGACGATGTGCAGGCGGTCGCTTTCGTACTCCACCACGTTGCGTGCGACTTGATTGGCTGCGTCCGGTCGTACGACCGCGTCGGTCTGCGCGCGAAGCTCGCCGGTGGACAGGACACCGGTGAGCATGACAGCGACGAACGCGATAGCGGCAACGATACCCAGGGCACGCATGGGTTGCGCCTCAGTCGATGTCGAACGGCAGGCGTATGTCCGTGTCGCCGCCGATGACCAGCGTGTAAGTGCCGCCGTTCCAAGCGCCGTCGGGCGCCTCGAAGAACAGGTCGCCCCGGACGCACGATCCCTGCCAGCTCGCGTGGACCTCGGTTTGTCGCAGCTCCCCGGTGGGGACGAAGAACCGGAAGTTGTGGTCTGCGCAGGGAACCGGGAAGAAGCCCGCGATCGGTCGCTCTCGTGTGTGGAGCTGCAGCATCAGGGGCCTCAACTGCCGGTGGGCTCGCCGAAAGGCAGGCAGGGTGCTCAGCGGCACGGTCGAGCCGTCCGGTCCCTCGATGGAGAAGTCGCGGCGCGCCACCCTGATCGGGTCGTCCGACCTGACGTCCATCGCGACGTCGATGAGCAGCCACTTGGGGTCGTTGTCTTCCGGAAAGTAGTAGTGCACCGCGACGACCTGCAGGCGTTCGCTGGTGTACTCGACGATATCTCGTCCCGGACGCTTTATTTCATGGGGTTCGTCGACCGCCACCCCCGGCGCCGGGCGTTCGGCGGTGAGCGGCGGTGCGGCGAGCAGGACGGTGGCGAGCACGAGGGCGACTGCGATGAGCGGGGAACGCATGCGGTTACCTCCCGACGCAGGCGCGGCATCTCACTCCATCGTAGCGGAATTCAGCCGCGTCGGATCGCGGGTCATTGGATCTCGATCGGCAGGCGCACGTTCGTGTCCCCGCCGATCACCAGCGTGTGGGTGCCGCTGTTCCATGCGCCCGTGGGAGAGGCGAAGAACAGGTCTCCTCGCAGGCATTCTCCAAACACCGGAGAAGCGTCGACCAGGGTTTGCCGGATGCCGCTGTCGACGAAGAACCGGAAGTTGTGGTCGCCGCAACTGCCCGCCGGAAAATGGTCTCTGACCGTGTCCAGATGCATGTGGAGAGCAAGTCGCATCGGCAACAGCTCCGCGCGGGCACGCCGATACTCCCGCTGCGAGGTGAGCCGCAGCTCGACGCCGTCCGGCAGCACGATGGAGATATCGTCGCGCGCTATCGTCAACGCGTCACCTGACGTGACCTCCACGGCGACATCGATGAGCAGCCACCTGGGATCGTGCGCGCCCTGAAAGTAGTAGTGCTTCGCGACGACGTGCACGCGGTCGTCCTGGTAATCCACTGTATCGCGGTCCACCCGATTCACGAGATCGGGCGCGTCGATCGGAGCATCCTGTGCGCGGGCGTCGCCGGCCAGCAGGGCGCCGGCCAGCAGGGCGGCGAAAGCAAGACATGGCGTCCGCATTAGGTCATCCCTCCCAGGGCGCGGCATCTTAGCTATCGTACATGCAGACCGTTCCGGTAGACATTGACCTGCATCCGCTGGAGGTCGAGAAATGCGCCCATCGCCTGGCTGTTCGCCGGACTCGGCTGCGCTGCCGGCCGCGTGATCCTCGCTCTCTCCGTGTCGCCGGAAACCGGCATCGATTCAGATCTCGGTAACGCAGGACCGGTGCGGGCGGTCGGGTGACGGGCAACACCCTTTGCCGGGAAGCGGGGCGCCAGGAGTCTGCGCCGTAGAGCGGTGCAGACTCCTGGCCAGGCATTGTCGGGCTACGACAGGCCGGACAGCTCCTTCAGCTTGCCGGTGCTGTCGCCGAAGTTCTCCACGCGGACGCCGAGCCGGTGCAGCATGGTGAGCTGCAGGTTGGTCATCGGGGTGGTGTCCGCGGGATAGACGAGGTGGCGGTCGCCCCGGATGGCGCCGCCGTCGTGTCCGGCCAGCAGGAGCGGTACGTTGTTGTACTGGTGCGCGTCGCCGTCGCGAATCGGCGCGCCGTAGAGCAGCATCACGTTGTCGATCAGCGCGCCGTCGCCGTCGGGGGTGTCGGCCAGCTTGGCCACGAACTCGCTGAACAGCGACACGTGGTACTCGTTGATCTTCTTCACCTTCTCGATCTTCTCGCGGTCCCCGCGGTGATGCGTCAGCGGGTGGTGCGGGTCGGCGACGCCGATCTGCGGATATGTCGTGCCGCTCTGCTCGCGGCCGATCATGTAGGTGAAGACGCGCGTCGTGTCGGTCTGGTAGGCGAGCACGAGCAGGTCGTACATCAGTCGCGCGTGGTCCTCGAACGAGACCGGGATGCCGGCGGGCGATTCCAGCAGCGGCAGCTCGCGGTCGGCCTGCCGCTCGGCGATCTGGATGCGTCGCTCGATCTCGCGCACCGCGTCGAGGTAGTTGTCCAGCTTGCGCTGGTCCTCGCCGTCCAGCCGGCCCTGCAGCCGGCCGATCTTGTCCATGACCGCGTCGAGGATGCTGCGCTGCTGCTTCGCGCGGGAGCGCCGCACGCCGGCGTCAGTGCTGCCGGCGTCGCCGAACAGTCGCTCGAACACCATGCGCGGGTTGGTCTCCCGCGGCATCGGCGTCGTCTCGTCGTGCCACGAGATGTTGAGGTACGCGCAACTGTAGCCGGTATCGCAGGTGCTGACGCCGTTGAACGTGTCGGCCCCTTCGAGCGAGAGCTCCAGCGACGGCAGCCGCGTCTCGCGTCCCAGTGTCCGGGCCGCGAACTGGTCCATCGAGGTCCCCAGATCGAGCTCCGACCCCTGCGTCTGCTCGGCGTGCAGGCCGGTCAGGAACGCCGCGGCGGGACGCGAGTGCGACCCGAGCGCCTCGCCGGGGCGGGCGAAGGCGGCGCGGTTGTCGAGGTTGGTCAGGACGGTGAGATGCTCGCGCACCGGCTCCATCGACCGCAACAGCCGCGGCAGCTCGAAGCCGGCCGACTCGGTGGTCGGCGTCCAGTCGCCCTCCTGCGTGATGATCCCGTTCGGCACGTAGACGACGCCGAGCCGCTTGGTCGGGTTCGCCGCGGTCTTCGCCAGCGCGGTGAACGCCGGCACCATGCTGTCCAGGAGCGGCAACGCCAGCGCCGTGCCCATTCCCCGCAGCACGGTGCGGCGCGCGATGGCCTTCTTCGTGACGATCATGATCCAACCCTCCTCAACTGAAACGGCGTGCTCTCGATGATGCCCATGATCAGGGCGGACCAGCGGTAGTCGCTGGCCGCCGCGTCGCGCACGATCTGCCGGACCACCGGCCGGTCGTAGTGCTCCAGCCGCCGGCCGAGCCCGTAGGTGAGCAGCTTCTCGGTCACCGTCCGGGTGAACTCCTGGCGCCGGTCGAGCAGGAGCTGCCGCAACCCGCCCGGTCCTTCGAAGCGCTGGCCGTCCGGGGTGATCCCGGAGGCGTCGATGGGCGGACCGGGCTGGCCCGGGAACCGCGGATCGTCGGTGGTCCGCCAGCGGCCTATCGCGTCGAAGTTGTCGAGCGCGAAGCCGAGCGGGTCCATCAGGCGGTGGCAGACCGCGCAGCTCGGGTTGGCGCGGTGCGCCTCCATCCGCTCACGCTGCGACCTCGCCGCCGCCCCCGCATCCGTGTTCTCCTCCAGCGGCGGCACGTTGGCCGGCGGCGCCGGCGGCGGCGCCCCAAGCACTCGCTCGAGCAGCCACTTGCCGCGGTTCACCACCGACGTGCGGGTGGAGTAGGAGGTGAGCGTCAGTATGCTCCCCTTGCCGATGATCCCCGCCCGCTGCTCGTCGGGCAGCGCCACCCGCCGGAAGTGATTCCCGTACACGCCCGGGATCCCGTAGTGGCGGGCCAGTCGCTCGTTCAGGAACGTGTAGTCGGCCCGCAGCAACTCGATGGCGCTACGGTCCTCGCGGAGCTGGCTGGCGAGGAAGAGCTCGGTCTCGCGCTGCATCGCCTGGCGCAGGTTCTCGTCGAACGCCGGGAAGATGGTCGGGTCCGGCGCCACATTGCGGATCTTGTGCAGCTCGAGCCAGCGGTCGAAGAAGTTGCGCGACAGGCCGTCCGAGCGCGGATCGGCGAGCATGCGGCGCACCTGTTGCTCCAGAACGGCCGGCTGGGAGAGCGTTCCCCGTTCCGCCAGCGCGAGCAACTCGTCGTCGGGGATGCTGTTCCAGAGGAAGAATGACAGCCGCGACGCCAGCTCCACGTCGCCGATGCGGTAGACGGTGACATTCGGATCCGCCGGCGGGCGCGGGACGCGGAACAGGAACTCCGGATCGACG
This sequence comes from Vicinamibacterales bacterium, assembly GCA_958296065.1. GTDB lineage: Bacteria > Acidobacteriota > Vicinamibacteria > Vicinamibacterales > UBA8438 > WTFV01. The sequence continues at coordinate 19,568 of CATQHX010000019.1, forward strand.
AGCACCCGCTCCAGCACCGTCTGGATGCCCGCATCGAAACTGCCCGCTTGCCGGCCCGATTCGAAGAAGCCGTAGAGGTGCTCGACGTCGGGTTGGGACACTGGCCGCCGGTAGGCGCGGCGGGCCAGCGCCCGGATGATCTCCCGCGCGCAGTCGGCTTCGGCGGCGCCGTCCACCTCCGGGCTGCAGACGAAGAGCCGCTCCCGGCTCGTCACCTGCTGCGGCGTCATGCCCCCGAACGGTCCCCCGATGACGACGTTCCCGACCGCCGGGTTGCCGTCCATCTCCTCGTCCGTGCTGTAGCCGAACGTCGACATGTCCACCGGCGGCTGCAGGACTCCCTCGTCGAGGGCCGGGTTGCGGACGAAGGCGACACCCACCGTGCGCAGCCCCGCCTGCGCCTGGACACGTACCTCGAAGTCGTCGTCGGCGTGGTTCGCGTACCACTCCCACTCGGCCCCGCCCATGCCGGAGCTGCCGCAGAAGCTGGCGATGCAGCGCTCGGCGTCGTCGCTCAGGCCCCCGCCGGCGATGAACGTGGCGACCAGGGCGCCGTCGAGCCGCACGTCGAGCTGGTGCGGGGTGTTGCCGATGCCGCGGATGTAGTTGTAGAAGTTGCGGCGGAGTCCGACCCGGATGCTGTACTCCCCGTCGAGCGGGAAGTAGTGCCGCACCGCGATGCCGCCGCGGGTGCCGAACGGCAGGTCGTCGGTGTTGTGGTCGTCCTGGATCTCGCGGTCCGGCACGCGGTACGTGTCGAAGCGGGCGCGTAGCCCGGCATCGCCGATGGCGAGCTGGCTCACCTGGCGGGCCGCGTACAGGTAGCGCTCCATCAGCGTCGGCGAAACCGACAGCACGTCGGCGATGTTGTCGAAACCCTCGTCCTCGTCGTCCGGCGGCAGCAACGCCTCGGGATCGATCTCCAGGCCGAGCAGGTCGCGGATGGCGTTGCCGTACTCCAGTCGGTTGAGGCGATGCACCGTCGTGCGCCCCGGGTTCATGTCGTCGGTCGCGACGCGGTCGAGTTCGGCCTCCAGCCAGTCCGCGACGCCGTCGTAGGTGGCCTCGTCGGGACGCGGCCGGCCCACCGGGGGCATCATCCGGGCGCGGAGCTTCAGCGCCACCATCTCCCAGTCCGCGGGGTGCGCGGCCACGTCGGCCGCGTCGAGCCCCTGCAGGGAAACGGGAACGCTGCCCACCGCGGCTCCCCGGTCGCTGTGGCAGCCGACGCAGTAGCGGTTCAGCATCGTGCGCACTTGGGGGGCGTCCATGGAAGGCGTCGTCTCCGCTGCTGCCGTCCGTACCGCGGGGGCCTGCGGATTGCCGCCCGCAGGACCCTCCGCCGCCGCCCCGGCGGGGAGCCACAGCAATCCGGCGGCTGCGACCCCTAGCCAGCCGCCTGTCCGGCGCACCGCGGCGCGGCGCCGCGCCGTCACGATCCGGCTCGCTCTCGCGTGTGACATCGCCTTACCTCTATGAACAGAGTCCCTAGCCCGACAATCGTCGCCTGGCGGCTCCGATTGCCGCCCAACCGGGCCTGACTAGAAGGTCTGCGCCGTTTCTACGGCGCAGACTCCTAGCCGGCGCAACGCACGAGCTTGTCGCCCTCGTAGCACATCATCGACAACGGCGTTCGCTCGCGCTCGTTCATCGCCTGCATGTCGCCGCCGTGCTCGACGAGCAGATCGACGACCCCCGGCCACGCCTTGAACACGGCCGAGTGCAGGGCGGTGTCGCCGGCCTCGTTGCGGGTGTTGACGTCGGCGCCCAGGCTCAGGGCGAAGCGCGTCGCCTCCAGGTTCGGCCGCTCGTCCGCATGGAGGGCCTCGGCGACCTCCGGCGGCACGCGCCGGTAGTGGCGGTCGATCTCGCCGTTGCTCCAGTCCGCTCCGGCGGCCATCATCAGCGGCGTCGTCCCGTCCCGCAGCGGCAGGAACGGGTCGGCGCCGTACTGCGCGAGGACGCGCATGATCTCGGCGTCGGCGTACTTCGCGGCCAGCAGGAACGGGGTGGCCCCGGCCAGCGATGCCGGCAGGACCCACCAGTTGGTCGCCCGCGGCACGCGGCTGCCGCCGCTGAGCCGGACGTCGGGGTCGGCGCCGTGGGCGAAGAGCGTCCTGACCAGCGTCGCGTCGGCGCGCAGCACGGCGGTGTGCAGGGCCGCGTAGCCGGCGCCTGCCGCGTTCGGCTCGGCCCCGCGCTCCAGCAGGAACGCGGCCAGCTCGCCGTGGCCGCTGAAGCTGGCGGTCACCAGGGAGGAAGCGCCGTCGGGCCCCGTCTCGTTCACGTCCGCCCCGGCGTCGAGCAGGTGCCGGGCGCTTTCCACGTGGCCGTGCCGGGCCGCGAACAGCAGCGGCGTGAACCCGCCCAGCGGCAGCTCGCGGGCGCGCTCGTCGCCCCGGCCGCCGACGCTCACGAGCAGCGAGCGGCTCTTGGTCCGTGCGTGGACGTCGGCCCCGTGCTCGATCAGGATGCGCACCACGTCCGCGTGGCCCTGGGCCACCGCCCACATCAGCGCCGTCTGCCCGCGGGAGGACTCCCGCGCGTTGACGTTGCCCGCCCCGTGCTCGAACAGCGCGGCGACCGCGTCCGCCGTGCCCGTCCGGGCGCAGGTCATCAGCGCCGTCTCGCCCATCGTGGTGGCGGCGTTCGGATCGGCCCCGGCTTCCAGGAGTCGCACGACCAGCGGGGTGCTGCGGTTGATGCAGGCGAGCGCGAGGGGCGTTACCCCGTAGGCGTTGGCGGCCCCGGCGTCCGCGCCGGCGTCGAGCAGCAGGTCGACGGATTCGGGATCGTCCCAGCGGACGGCCCAGTGGAGTACCGTCGCGCCGTCGGCCTCCGGCGCGTTCACGTCGGCACCGTCGTCGACCAAGGCGCGGACCGCGGCATGGTCACCGCCCCGGACCGCCTCCTTGAGCTGCAGGTCGGCGGACTCGGCGAGCGATCCCGTGCCCCCCAGCAGCACGAATGCCAGCAGGCCGACGGTCGGGGCCCCGGTTCCGATGCGCATGCTACCCCCTCGTGTTCCGGCTTCGACGTCTCCGACGGCGCTTCCGAACGAGCGAGCTGCTACCGAACGGGCGAGCTAAGGTTGCAGAGGATTATACGGGCATTCCTCCTGGTCCGCCGACCCGTATGGATCTTCACGGCGCGCCCCGATGCTCGAAGCGGCCGGAAGTTTCTACCCGTCAGCGACGGCCGGTGACCCGGAACGTCAGCGGACCGTGTAGGTCCGGCTGTAGCCGTTGCGGCCGTTCGTCATCGTGAACGTGCCGTCGGCTTGCACGGATGCTCTCAGCCAGTGGCCCTCGCACTCTTCCGACTCGCCGAAGTTGGCGATCATGTCGTCCGCCGTGTTGTGGCCCTCGGCGGTCAGGGCCAGGTGCCCCTGCCAGATGCCTTCGACCCGGGGCATTTCCGCGACGCGGTCGTACATGTGCGGCGCGGTGATCCCCTTGCGGGGGCCGTTGTTGAACACCACCACCTGCGGGTCGATGGCCCGCAGGTGCGCCGGCGCGCCGGCCCCGTCGAAGGCGCCGTGGCGGCTGGTCTGGTACAGCGTGACCGTCCCCAGCCGGTTGACCGGGCACGACAGCTTCATCTCCATGTCCCAGTCGAGATCGCCGAGGTTCAGGAACGAGAAGCCGCCGTAGCTGAACAGTGCGCCCAAGGTCCGCTGGTTCTCCGCCGACGCGGGCGGACGGGTCTCGGCTCCCTCGCAGTGCGGGTTGGGTCCGCCGCCGGCGAGCGTCTCGGAGATGAGCTCCATGTTGGAAGAGATCATCCGCACCTCGACGTCGCCCAGAGACAGGACGTCGCCGGTGTTGGCGACCATTCGTGCGTCGCCCGCGACCTCCAGATAAAGGTCGCGCCACTGCTGGTTGCGCTCCTCCGTCTCGCCGCCGTGATCGAGGAAGCGCTCGATCGGGACCATCGCAGCCAGCTCCCGGAGGCTGCCGACGTGGTCGGTGTGGAAGTGCGTGATCAGCATGTAGTCGAGCCTCTCGAGGCCGGCCTCCTGCATCGCCGCGACGATGCGCTCGGCGTCCCGGCCCTCCGGCCGTGGCCAGCCGGTGTCGACGAGCATCGACTCGCCGGTCGGGGAGACGATCAGGGTCGCGCCACCGCCTTCGACGTCGACCCAGTAGATGTCCATGGTCTGCGCGGAAGCAGCAGATGCGGCAAGGATGCAGCAGGCCAGGGCGCAACGCGTCGCGCCGACCAGACGTCCCAGGGTTCCGGCGTCTCGCATAGTGCCCCTCCTCGCCTTCCGGCAGTGACTCGACCATCGGCAGTCTAGGAGCTTGCGCCGCAGAACGCAACGAAGTGGAGTTCTGTGACGCAAGGTCGTGGAGCGGGGGGGGGGATGGGCCGAAACGCCGAGCCTGCGAGGCGTTTCGGGGCGCTAGCGCCCCGACGTCCGCGTTGGGAGTCTGCTCGCGCGAACCCTGCCGCGCAAACTTCCAGCGTCGCGCAGGTGTCACAATCTGTCAACGATTCGTGGGGGAATGGCGGGGACTGGTCCGCTCACGGGTGTCCGGAACGGTCGTCGTACGGGATATGTAGAAGGATGATTCGGTGGGGATGACGGGGCCATGTGGAAGATGTGGTTGCGTGAGCACGGCAGGTGGCTGGCAGCCGGGGCCGGCGTCATGGTGGCCGGTTTCGGACTCGCCCGTTTCTGGTGGTTCGAGTTCGGCATGGCGCTCATCCTGCTCGGGGCCGCTGCGCTGGGTTACCTGGTGGGGTTGGCACGGTCGGCGGTTCTCGATGCCGAGCTGACGGAACGTATCGACCGGCAACTCGACGAGCTGCGCGAGGAACAACGGCGGGCGCAGGAGGAGAAGTGGCTCTCCGACGGCGTATCGCCAATCGAGCAGAGCTGGCGGGCGCTGGCGCAGCGGGCCGGCGCCACGGACGAAGACCCGGCGGCCGCGGCCGTGTCCGCGACCGACATCGATCGGCGGCTCGCCGACCTCATCCGGCAGCGCTGCGACCGGGTCTGGAACGGCATCAAGGAGAAACGGTACTGGCGGCAGGTGGACGGGAAGACGGTCGGCCCCGATCTCGGTGCGATCGGGAAGGAGATCGAAGGCGTCGTCCGGGAGGTCGCCGGGTTGTATCACCAGGACAGGGACGATCCCGTCATGGAGGCGCGACTGGGCGACATCCTGCTGATGAGTCGCTCGGTCCTCGGGGAGCTCCTGGCCCAGCTCCAGCAGATCGGGCGCTTCGTGCCGGTCGTCGATCTTCCTGCGCAGAGCCTGGTGATGGTCAAGGCCAGGCTGGAGCAGCTCCAGCAGGTGCGCAAGGCCTACCGGTTCTACGCGCGCCACAGGCGCGTGATCGACGCCGGGAGTATGGTGGCGCGGGTCGCCTCGGGGATGAGCCCGGTCACGTTGGCGGCCTGGTTGGTGGGTGGCGAGGCCGTGAGACTCGCAGGCGCGCACGTTGCGAAGAAGTACGTCGACGCTTGGCTGAGGGACGCCCTCGAATCCTCGGTCGCGCTCGTCTACGAGCACGTGGCGCGCATCTACGATCCGGGGCGGGTGCGGCGGAGCGCCGACTACGCGGCGTTGTTCGCCGCGCTCGACGTGCACCGCCGCATCCCCGGCGTCGACCACAATCGCAGGCTGCTGCTGGACCGTATCCTGCGCGCGCGGATCCCGGACGAGTTCGCGAAGCTCGCGCTGCTGCGCGCGCTCGCCGACGACGGGGTTCCCGATGGGGCCGAGGCGCCGCCGGTCGACCTGCGTTCGCTGCCGCCGGCGAAGCGTCAGGCGATCGCGGAGCGGCTCGGCGAGATCCTGCCGGAGATGCGCGGACTCGACGAGCCGGAGGCCAGTCAGGCGATCGAGGACCTGGAGAGTCGCCTGGGGCACGGCCTGCAGGTTCCTCTGGTGCGCTCCGGCAGCCGCGCCGCGGTGCGTGTCGAGGAGGGCTTCGTGCAGTTGGCCGTGCTGGCCTGCGACTGGTGCCGGTTCGACCGCGAGAAGGCGCGCAAGGCGATCCGGGACGGCCCGTTCGCCCGCGCCGCACGCAAGGCCTGCGGGGAGGACTGGGGCGGGAAACTGCTGAAGAAAGCGCTGGACGAGGCCTTCGACGAGGCGGTCGACACCGGAGGGGCCGGGGGAGCGCCTGTACGCCGCCTGATCGAACCGCCGCGGGACCTGGTGGGAGAGGAGCTGGCGGCGCCGCTCGTCGACGCGATCATCGACCTGCTGGCGGGAGCGACGCTCGACCCGTGGCCGCCGGAGCACGATCACATGGTGCTGCTCAACGCCTCGGTGCTGCTCGGCGCCCCGAAGCAGGTGGAAGCGCGCTGGAGCAGGTACCTGGCGGCGGTGTCGAAGCGGTTGCGCACCCGGCTGAAGCATTCGCAGGCGTCGTCCTGGCCCAAGCCCGCGGCGCCGGCGATCCTGCGAGCGAGCGGCGGTCAGGAGCTCCCCGCGCCGGGAATCGTCGTCACGCCTCCGTCGGTACCCCGGCCGCTGGCGGTCTTCGAAGCGGCCGGCGAGGCCCCGCCGCGGTGGGTGCTCCTCTTCGCCGATCGTGCCGTCGTAGGACGCGCGCCCGAGGGAATCGTGGCGCTGGACGACGCCGCACCGGAGGTCCATGGCCGGGAGAGCGTGCGCTTCCTGCGCCGGAAGGGCGTGCTGTCGGACGATCTCGTCGTCTGTTGCGGTGTTCGTCGCTTGACTGTCGCCGGGCCGGTGGCGGGAACCTTCGCGGGGTTCTTCGGTCCCGTTCTGGAGCAGTACGGCCTCGACGCGGACGCGCTCGAACTCGAGGAGGAAGCCTGAGCCGTGGACACGAAGGCCAGACGCCGCCTGCCGATCGGGCTGCAGACCTTCCGCGAACTGCGCGAGGAGGACTGCTACTACGTCGACAAGACCGGCTTCATCGCGCGATTGCTGGACGAGGGCAAGCACTACTTCCTGTCGCGCCCGCGGCGGTTCGGCAAGAGCCTGTTCCTGGACACGCTGAAGGAGCTGTTCGAGGCGAACGAGCCGCTTTTCGCAGGGTTGCATATCCACGACCGCTGGGACTGGTCGCTGCGTTATCCCGTCGTGCGACTCGATTTCGGCGGTGGACACTTCGGCGAGCCGGGGTACGTGCACACCAATGCGATGGCGCAACTGGCGTCCGCCGGGCAGGACAACGGGGTTGCGGTGGAGCACGACACGGCGCCCGAACGGCTCCGTGACCTGCTGCGTGCCCTGCACGCGAAGACCGGCCGGCGCGTGGTGGTCCTGGTGGACGAATACGACAAGCCCCTTCTGGATGCTCTCGACACGCCCGATCTTGCGCGCGCCAACCGTGACTACCTGCGGGGCCTGTACTCGACGATCAAGTCCAGCGACGCGCACGTCCGCTTCACGCTTCTCACCGGCGTAAGCAAGTTCTCCAAGGTGAGCGTGTTCTCCGGCCTCAACAACCTCACCGACATCACCCTCGACCCGCGATACTCGGCCATCTGCGGGTACACCGAGACGGACCTCGATACCGTGTTCGCGCCGGAGTTGGCCGGGTTGGACCGGGACCGGATCCGGGACTGGTACAACGGCTACAACTGGCGTGGCGCGGAGAAGATGTACAACCCGTTCGACATCCTGCTGCTGTTCGACAAGCGGGAGTTCGGATGCTACTGGTTCGAGACCGGAACGCCGACCTTCCTCGTGGAGACGCTCTTCCGGCGCCGGATCAGCTCGCTGTCGCTGGACGGGATGCTGACCAGCGATGAGCTGCTGTCCTCATTCGACGTGGGCGCCATCGCCACCGAGGCGCTGCTGTTCCAGACCGGCTACCTGACGATCAGGGACGTGCGGGACCGGGGCGGCGTCCTCCGCTTCCGCCTGGGCTATCCGAACCGGGAGGTCCGGCAGAGCCTGAACGAGAGCCTGCTGCGGCGTCTCGTGCAGGATGGGACGCGGCAGACCGCCAACAGCGACCGCCTGTACGACCTGCTGGAGGCCAACGACTTCGATGGGCTGAAGGTGCTGTTCCAAGCGTTCTTCGCCAGCATCCCCTACGAGTGGTACACGAACAACGCCATCTCCGACTACGAGGGCTACTACGCGAGCGTGTTCTACTCGTACTTCGCCGGGACCGGCTTCGACATCACGGTCGAGGAGTCGAGCAACCGCGGGCGCTCCGACATGGCGGTCCGCTTCGGAGGCAACGTCTACCTGTTCGAGTTCAAGGTGGTGGAGCAGGCGACCGAGGGCGCCGCACTGGCGCAGCTCAAGGAGCGGGGCTACGCGGACAAGTATCGTGCTTCCTGCGAGCGCATCTACCTGATCGGAGTTGAATTCAGCAAGGAGACGCGCAACGTGACGGCTTTCGAGGTGGAGTGCGCCTGACGATACTGATTGCCACGCCGACCAGGCGGCCGTCTGGCGAACTCGCCTCACTCCAGGGGCGGTTACACTCTCTGGGCAATTCAAGGCTCCGCCTTCCGGCTCGCCTCGCCGGCACTACACGTCGCTCGCGCACGGAAATCGCGAAGTCAACAAACCTACGTACGAGTGAAATTCCCTTCGGGTCAGATGCTGATCAGAGTCGACATCTCTCTGAGGAACGGGAATTCTCCTCAGCAGGACACGCAGTTGTCGTTGTTCACCGCACCGAGGCCCTCCAGGTACGCCAGCGTCTCGGGGAACGGCAGCGTTCGCTGATACGGCCCGTTCGCCATATCGGCCGTCGTCTGGCCGCGGCGGCTGACCGCCATCACGTCGGCACCCTGTTCCACCAGGTAGCGCACCAGCTCCGTATCGCCGCGCGCCGCCGCGTGGTGGAGCACGTTGTAGCCGTCGTGGTCGCGGGCGTTGACGTCGACGCCCACTTCCTCGATCAGGTACCGCACCGACGGGAGCCAGCCGTCGGGCACGTGCCGGTGAGCATTGGACTCGAAGCCCTCGCCGTAGCCGACGCCGGAGGCGGCGTGGAGCGGCCAGACGCCGGGACCGCCGGGGACGGCCGGCGGCAGCCCGGAGGGATCCGGCTCGCTGCTGGCGCGCCGCCGCCGTGGTTCGGGCGCACGTGTCGGAATGTTCGGATCCGCGCCGTGGGCCATCAGCAGCCGCATCGCGGCGACGTCGGTGGCGTAGGCGGCCCGCCAGAACGGGGTGGCGCCGTCGACGCTCTCCGAGCAGCAGTGGTTGTACGACATGTACCAGAGGTGGTTGTTGGTCCGCACGTTCGGATTCGCCCCGGCCTCGAGCAGCGCCTCCATGACGTCGAGGTAGCCGGCCACCTGCTGGTCGTGAGCCCGGGGCTGCGGGTAGCGCGCCCGCGGCGCCCACTGCAGGTTGAGCGCGGCGAACAGCGGCGTGGCCCCGCCGTCGGTGGCGATGTTCGGGTCGGCGCCCCGTTCGATGAGGCGCAGCGCCAGATCGAAGTGCCCGTTCATCGTGGCGATCTGCAGCGGGCTCGTGTGGTCGCCGCTCACGCGGTCGATGTCGGCCCCGGCGTAGATCAGCGCCAGCGCCACGTCGGTGTAGCCCTGTCGGGCGGCGTGCAGCAGCGCGGTAAGACCGCCCTGCCTTCCGACGCGCTCGGTGTAGTCGCGCGGCGTCCCGCGGGACAGCCGCCGGCCGTCGCTGTCCTGCTTCGCGGTCTCGGGGAACGCCTGTACTTGCCGGGCGGCCCGGATCGCGGCCTGAACCTGATCGGCCGTCGGCTGCCAGCCCGTCCGTGCGTGCGGCGGCGCGGCGGCCCGGAAGCCGTCCAGCACCTCCTGGCGCCGGTACGCCGCGGCGCGGTCTTCCGCGTCGAGAGCGGGGAGATCGACCACCCGGGTCGCGATCTCCAGGTCGGCGCCCCGTTCCATCAGCACGTTGACCGAACCGACGCGGTTGGCAGCGGCCGCGAACATCAGGGGCGTCTGGCCCCACGTGCTCTCCCGCGCGTCGATGTCCGCGCCGTGGTCGACGAGAGCGGCCACCGCCTCGGCACTGCCCGCCTGCGCGGCCAGGTGCAGGGCGGTCGCTCCGCTGGTAGTGGTCGCGTGCGGATCGGCACCGGCTTCGAGCAGCCCGCGGACAACGCCGGGCTGCCCCGTGCGGCTGGCGACGTGCAGCGGCGTGTGCTGCCCGATGCGGGTGGTCGCCTCCAGGTGGGCGCCCGCGTAGACGAGCGTCTCGGCCAGTTCCACGTCGCTCCGCATCGCCGCCCAGTGCAGAGCCGTCATGCCGTCGGCCTGCGCCGTCTGCACGTCGACGCCGCGCTGCAGCAGGCTCCGGACCGCCTCGACGTCGCCGCGGCTCGCCGCGTCCGCCACCGGCGCGTCCGCCGGGGCCGCCGCGAGTACGGCGAGCAGGGCCGGCGCCGCGCACAATGCCGCCGTGATTCCCCAACGCAGCGTTCGGTTCATGACTCTTCTCCAGAACTCCGGGGTCCGACCCCGTCGGACCCCGGAAGTTACGCGCGAACTCCTCGTGTCTCCGGTCCTGCCCGATCCTGCGCTCAGACGTCGAGCGTGAGCGTGCCCGTGCTGTCGCCGAAGCTCGCCCGGTCGTCGTGCCCGAGCGCGTGCAGCAGGGTGAGCATCCCGTTCGCCATCGGCGTTCCGTCCTGTGCCCGCACGTGCAGGCCGCCCGGCAGACGGCCGTTGGCGTGGCCCAATACGAGGAGCGGGCAGCGCTTGTGGTTGTGCAGGTTGGGATCGCCCATCCCGGAACCGTAGAGGATCACACTCTTGTCGAGCAGGTGCGTGTCGCCCTCGACGGTGCTCTTGAGCTTGTCGAGGAAGTACGGCAGCAGGCTGACGTGGTAGCGGTTGATCTTGTTGAACTCGAGAATCGCTTCCTCGTTGCCGCCGTGGTGCGACGCCGAATGGAACGGCCGGTCCGTCCCGCTGAGCGGGTAGACCCGGCCCGAGGCGTCGCGGCCCATCTTGAACGAGAACACCCGGGTCACGTCGCTCTCGAAAGCGAGCGCCTGCACGTCGAACATCAGCTTGACGTGCTCGTCGAACGAGTCGGGCACCCCGGCCGGGGCTTCGGGCAACTCCCGCGGCTCGCCGCTCGTGTTGCGTTCCTCGACGCGCTGGATGCGCCGCTCGATCTCGCGGATGTTCTCCAGGTAGCGCTCCATCCGCCGCCGGTCCGTCGGTCCCAGCTCGCGCGTCAACTGCGAGACGCGCGACGTCATCCAGTCGAGGATGCTGGCGTCGGTCTTGCGGCGTGCGGCGCGCTCCTCGGCCGTGCCGCCCACCCCGAAGAGCTGCTCGAAGGCGACCCGCGGCGAGCGGGTGACGGGGAGCGGCTCGGTCGGCGAAGCCCAACTGATCGAGTCGGTGTAGACGCAGGTGTAGCCGTAGGCGCAGCCGCCTGCCTGGTCGACGTTCTCGATGCAGAGCTGCATCGACGGCAGCGGCGTGTCCTGCCCGAAGCGCTGCGCGTGGAGCTGGTCCAGCGACGTGCCCGCGCGGACGTCCGAGCCCTGGGTCTGCTTCGGATGCGACTGGGTCAGGAAGACGGAGCTGGTCCGGAAGTGGTCGCCGCCGATCTCCGGCGGCGAGAACGCCTCGGCCATTCCGACGTCGGTGTCGCTGATGATGGTCAGGTGCTCGCGGTAAGGCTCCAGCGAGCCGAGCGCGCCCTTGCTCAGATCGAAGTCGCGGCCCGCCGCGGCCGGAGCCCACAGGTGCTGCGTGCCGCCCCAGGCGTTGGAGCCGGCGGCGCCGTGCACCATCTCCATGCAGACCAAACGGGTCGGATCGAGTTCGGCCCGGGTGGCCGCCGATATCCGGCCGGCCGGATGCATCGCATCCAGGAAGGGCAGGGCCAGCGAGGCGGCGCCGACGTCACGGAGAAACGTACGCCGAGGGATGTGCTTGCCAGTGATGTACATGAATCTGTCTCCCACCTGTGCCTGTCGGGTTCGTCTCCCTGCCGTTACGGTGCCTCGGTCGTCACGTCGTCGGCTTCCGCCCGCTGCATCCGGAACGCCGGGCTGTCGATGACGCCACGGATGAACGAGGACATGCGGTAGTCGTTGTCGCGCGCCGCGGCGATGATCGCCCGCACGGTCGGCATGTCGTAGTGCTCCATGCGCCGGCCGAGGGCGTACGACATCAGGTTCTCGGCGAACGTGCGGGCCAGCGAGTCCGGGAGGGCGAGCAGCGCCGCCCGTAGATCCTGCGGCGTCGATACCTGCGTCCCGTCCCACATCTCGCCGCGCGTGTCGAGCGGCATGCCGTTCTCGCGGATCCGCCACTTGCCGATGACGTCGAAGTTGTCCAGCGCCAGCCCCAGCGGGTCCATGAAGCGGTGGCAGGAGTTGCACGTCGGATTCGTTCGGTGCATCTCCATCCGCTCGCGCGTCGTCAGCGACCGGCCGTCGACGACCGTGGCCGTCTCGTCGAGGTCGGGCACGGCGGGCGGCGGCGGCGGCGGCGGCACGCCGAGGACCACCTCCATCACCCACTTGCCCCGCAGCACCGGCGACGTGCGGTTGGCCAGGGAAGTGAGCATGAGAACGGAGCCGTGGCCGAACAGGCCCCGCCGCCGGTCGTCCGCAAGACGGACGCGCCGGAACTCCGGTCCCGCGACGTTTGGCAGGCCGTAGTGCCGGGCCAAGCGCTCGTTCACGAACGTGTAGTCGGCGGTGAACAGGTCGAAGAAGCTGCGGTCCTCACGCACCAGGCTGTCGAACAGCAGCTCCGTCTCGCGGCGCATCGCGTCGGCTAGCTGGCGGTCGAAGTTCGGGAACCAGAACGCGTCCGGCTGCACCTGGTCCATGTCCTGCAGCCGCAGCCAGAGCGCCGCGAAGCGGCTGGCCAGCGACTCGGACCGCGGGTCGGCCAGCATCCGGCGGACCTGCACGTCGAGCACCTCCGGATCGGAGAGCCTGTCGTCGGCCGCCAGCGCGAGCAACTCCTCGTCGGGCGGGCCGGACCAGAGGAAGAAAGCCAGGCGTGACGCCAGCGCCACGTCGGAGACCCGGTAGTTCCTGCCCGGCTCGACGCCGCTCGCGGGGCGCTCGAGCCGGAACACGAAGTCGGGGCTCGCCAGGGTGGCCTGCAGCGCGGTCCGGATTCCCGTCTCCCAGCCGCCGTCCCGCAGGCCCGCTTCGTAGAATCCCATCAGGTCGCCGACATCGGTGTCGGTCAGCGGCCGGCGGTAGGCCCGGGTGGCGATGCGGGTGACGATCTCCTCCGCGCACGGGCGTTCGGTAGCGGGCGATGTCGGGCGGCAGGTGAAGATGTGCTGCCGGCTCGGCGTCTCCGATACCCCGGTCACGTCGTAGGGGCCGTCGACGATGAAATCGCGCATGTGCGGCAGCGCGGTGATGCCGTACCCCAGATCGCCGATCTCGGTGTCGACGATAGACCACTCGTGCGGGGCCAGCACGTCCTCCACCGGTCCTTCGAACTGCCGCACGAACACCGCGGAGACGCGCCGGGGACCTGCCCTGACGAAGATGGGTTCCTCGACCTCCAGATACACGCCGTTGGGGTCGGAGGTGCGCAGCCACTGGTCCATCGCCAGCAGCGCCACCGGCTCGCCGTCGATGGAGATCTCGATCTGCTCGTTGCGGATGGTCGAGCCGGACAGACCGCCGGTGGTCGTGTGCTGGAACGCCATCGTGAAGAGGTAGTCGCCGTCGGCGGGGAAGTTGTGCAGCACCGAGAACCCGCCGCGCGAGCCGTACGGCGCGCCTTCCACCCGGTCCCACTGCGAGTAGGCCCGCGACTTCGAGTAGGTGACCTGCTTCGGGGCGGCGTTCGGATTGCCGACGGCGAGCTGGGCGACCTCGGTGGCGGCCCGCAGGTAGCCGTCGAGCAGCGTCGCCGACAGCAGTTGGACGTCGGCGATGTTGTCGAAGTTGGCGCTCATCGTGTCGAGCGGCAGGTAGTCGCCCGCGTCTATGCGGAGTCCCAGCAGATCGTCGATGGCGCGCTCGTACTCGTACCGGTTCAGGCGCTGGAAGGTCCGGTAGCCCGGATTCGGATTGTCCGCAGCGGCTTCATCGACCACCGATTCCAGGGTCTCGACGAGCGCGGCGAGAGTCCCGGCCGCGGGCCGGCGGACGCCCGGCGGGGGCATCATGTTGGCCCGCAGCTTGCGGATCATCTTCTCCGTGCGCGCGGCCTCTTCCGGATTGGACGCCGCCTTGCCGACGTCGAAATCCTCCAGCGAGAGGTTGCCGGTCAGCATGCGGTCGTTGTGGCAGGTCCGGCAGTAGCGCTGCACGACCCCGGTCAGTTCCGCGTGATCGGACACTGACCGGGCGGGCGGAGGAACGGCCTGCCGGGCCGGGGTGAGGGCGGCGGTGTCGATAGACGCAACCGCGGTCACGCAGAGGACGGCGAGCAGAGCGGCGGGCACAGCAAGTGTTCTCATGGCAAATCGCCCCGGCCATGCGCCGACAACGACCGTGCGCCGACGGCCGGATTCACGAATCCGCACAGTGTATCAGTCCTGAGCGCAAGCGCTAGCGGAAACTGGACGGGAACGCGAGACTTGTGCGCGGGATGCGTAGCCGGCCGCGGCTTCTGCAGTCCGCTCTGGACCAGACGCAGAGCACTTCCTTCTGCCGTGCCGCCGATTGGCGACGGCTGCTTCGGACGCGGCTCGCCGATCTGGAGACCGGCATCCTGGTTCGCGACGTCGCGCCCTTCCTGAAGCGGCCAGCCGACGCCGTGCTTCTGGAACGCGTCAATCTCGAGGCGGTTCTCGCGGCATGAGCGATGACGGGAGCTGGACGAAGGCGCCCTGCCGCCGGCCGCGAAGGCCCGGAGAGATGGGCGGAGTTTCTCGTGCATGTTGCTCGCGGTTGCCTCACCGGTTGGATTCCGTCTGCGGCGGGGCGTAGGATGGGCGTGTGACGCAGCCACTCGACCCGGTCCATACTCGCGCCCCCGTCTTCTCTCCGCGCAGCGGCGCGGCTGGCGTCGAGGTCACCGTGGAGACCCGCGATCTCCCTGCCCTCACTCCCGTCTACCTCGGCATGGGCGCAACCCGTTCCAGCTTCGAGGTTCTCCGCCAGCTCGTCACGACCGAGCGGGGGGAAATGTCCACCGTCGTCGAGGTGCCCGACTGGGCCACGACGGACCGCACGCACTACTTCGTGCTCGTAGACGTCTACTTCCGGCCGCTGGCGGTTTCCGGCGCTTTCCACGTGACGGGATCCGACGGGACGCTGCGGCGCCGGGGTCGGATTGCGGAAGAAGCCGGAGGTTGCCTGACCCTGGTCGAGACCGGCGAGGGACAGGAGCGCTACGTGTTGACAGGTGGCGGGCAGGATCTTACCGTGGGAGATGAGGTTCTGGTCGCGGCGACGTTGAGCGAGTCGCCCGGCTGCGGGGAGGGCACTGCCCTGCAGGTCACGCGCGTCGAACGGCTGGACTGAACCCCCTCCGTCGTCCGGAGCGCGCATCATCGGCGCACGACAGATGCGCGAGAGGGAGTTGCTTCCATGGGGCTGACAGGGGCGAAGGTTCGGTTGCGGAACCCGCGATTTCCCGATCTGGAGCCGGTCGAGATCGATGCGCTGGCCGACACGGGATCGATGCACCTGTGCATTCCGCGCTGGCTGCAGCGGCGCCTGCAGCTCGAGGAGTCGGAAATGAAACCCGTGACCCTGGCCGACGGCAGGGTGGCGCGGGTTCCCTACGTCGGCCCCCTCGAGCTGCGGTTCGAGAACCGGGTCGGGTTCACGGGTGCCCTGGTCATGGGAAAGCAGCCTCTGCTGGGGGCCATTCCCATGGAGGACATGGACCTGGTCGTCGTGCCGAGGACGCGACAGGTGATCGTCAACCCCGCGAGTCCCGACGCGGCGATGAGCAGAGCGTAGACGGAGGACGAGCCCGCCCTCCGTAGCCCGAAGAACGTCGCGTGCAGTCCGATTCCCGTCCAACCGGGCGCACTCACAGCGGCGGCTCACTCCACGGCTCGCGCCGCACCAGCTCGCCGCTGCCCGCCGTCCCGAGCACCTCGCCGTCGCGATACACGATCTCCCCGCGCCGGATCGTGAGCTGCGGCCAACCGGTCACCTCGCGGCCGGCGTGGATCGAGTAGCCGCTGCCCGAGAACATGTCCTCGTTGCGGATCGCCCGTGTCTCGTTCGGATCCCACAACGCGAGATCGGCGTCCGAGCCGACCGCGATGGTTCCCTTGCGCGGATACAGCCCGAACAGGCGGGCCGGGTTGGACGAGGTGACCTCCACGAACCGCTCCAGGGAGATGCGTCCCTCGCCGACGCCGTCCGAGTAGAGCATCGGCAGCATCACCTGCAGGTTGCTCATGCCGGCCCGGTGCTGCGCCACGTTCTGCGCCGGGTCGAGCTTCTGCTCGCGCGTGTAGGCGACGTGGTCCGTCGCGACGACGTGGACAGTGCCGCGAGCGATGCCGTCCCAGAGAGCGTCCAGATCGTTCTGCTCGCGCAACGGCGGCTGGCCGATGTAGAGCCCCGGAGTAGGACCGTCGAACCGCTCGCGGGTCAGGTGCAGATAGATCGGGCGGGTCTCGACGTAGACCGGCAGGCCGCGCTGCTGCGCCGCCTCGGCCACGCGCAGGGCGCGTTCCGACGACAGGTGCACGATGTAGATCGGCGTCCCGGTCGCCTCCGCCATCGCCACCGCGCGCTGCGTCGCGGCTTCCTCGGCCGCCACCGGCCGCGCGTCGCCGAAGTAGGCGAGCGAGCCGCGTCCCTCGGCGACCATCCGTTCCGCCGTGATCTGCACGATGGCGGCGTCCTCGCAGTGCATCATCATCAGCACGCCGTTCTCGCGCGCCGCGTGCATGGTGGTGACGAAGCCGGCCGCGTTGGGGTCGAAGGTCGGCCGCACCATGAAGACCTTGATGGTCGTCTGTCCGGCGTCTACGAGCGCGGCCAGCGAGTCCGCGGTCGCGCTGGCCGGATCGGAGACGATCGGATGGAAGATGACGTCGGCGATGGACTGCGCCTGTATCTCGGGCATGGCCCGCGCCAGCGTCTCGGCGGGCGTCTCTCCGTCGGCGACGCCGCCGAAGTTGGAGATGGTGGTGATGCCGCCGGCCAGCGCCGCGCGCGAGCCCGACGTGTAGTCGTCCATCCGGATGCCGCCCAGGTGCACGTGCGGGTCGATGCCACCCGGCAGCACCTGCAGCCCGTTCGCGTCGATCTCCGTCGTGTCCTCGTCGCGCGCCTCGAGGCCGGCGCCGATCTCGGCGATGGTCGCGCCGACCACGCGGACGTCAGCCGTCCGCAGCGCTCCGTCCGTGAAGACCTCGCCGCCCCGGATGATGATCTCCGGTTCAGGCTGGGCGGTGACGCCCACGGCGGCCGTGATCACGGCAACTCCGGCGATGACGACGAGGCTGCGCAGCCAGTTCATTGACATCCTCCACTGCGATCGCGTTCCCGGTCTTGCCGGGAAACGCAAGTCCGAGGTCTCCCACCCTGTGTGCGCTTCGACCCCTGTTTGGTGCGATCCGACCCCTGTATTGCGCGCTGTGACTTGCTTCATTCCGACTCGCCCGCCTCGCCCGCGGCAGGGTCTGCGCCCGCCGCATCCCAGCGCTGGCGCCAGGACCCCCGCAGCGCATCCATCCGCTCCCGATACTGGTCGGCGAGTTCCTCGGGAACGATGGCGTTCGCCAGGTCCGAGAACAGCGTGACATAAGGCGCAAGCAGCGAGTTGCGCAGCAGCCGCTCGCCGGTCGGCACGTAGGCGATCACCGGCAACACGATCAACGCGGCTGCGAGCAGTGCGGCCACGAAGCCGGCCGCGGCGCCGGCCAGCCGGTCCGCCCAGCCGAGCATCGCCGCCTTGAGCAGTCCGCGCAGAATGCGCCCGGCCAGCGCACCGGCCAGCATCGTGCCCAGGAAGATAGCCAGGTAGCCGATGAGGTTCGCGGCCGGCACGGGCAAGTCCATCACCCCGAGCACAAATGCGGCAGCCAGTCCATGGAACCGGGCGGCGAGGATGAACGCAGCCACCAGAGCCCCGATCCCGATCAGCAGCCGTGTCAGGCCCTTCAGCAGACCCACCAGCGCCAACAGCCCGATGAGGACGAGCAGCAGCAGGTCGAACGCATTGAGCTCCATCGCGCCTCACCGTTCCCCAATCGGGTCCTGATGATCCGCACCCGGCATCGCGTGGGCCACCTGCTGTGCGAGGGTCCGTGCGCGCCGTGACGCTTCGGGCGGCGTACGGCTCGCCAGCAGGCGGTCGAGCGCTTCCCGGTCCAGGCCGGGCAAGACCCGGCTGCGGTCCGCCCGCACGAAGGCGACTTCGCCCGCCGTCTCGGCGCGTCCGGTCGCTGTCTCGTAGCGGCTGCGGGGAGCCTCGTCGTGGTCGGTGAGGCGGTCGTAGAGGCCGCGCGGCATGGCGACGTCAATCCGCACCGGCGCGTCGGGATTCGACGGGGCGATCGGGTGCGGGGTGACGTTCGTGCCGTCGGTCCGAAGATCGTGAGTCATGCACCACTCCTGCAGAGCGGGCGTTCGTCGGGGGAGCACCCCAGTATAGCGCCGCCAAACCCGTCGCAAGGCTCCGTGTTCGGCCCCAGCCCCCGCCGCCCCGGGACCCTGCGCCTCGGAACTCCCTTCGTTGCGTTGCTTTCTGCGGCGCGAGCTCATGGCCCCGTGCCGGGAACTGCACCGGTGCGCGCCCCGCCGCGAGTTCCCTTTCCGCCCGCGCTATGATTCGAGGCCAGTTCCGAAAACTTGCGGCCAGTGCCGGTGAACGGCCGGGAGGGGATGCACCGATGACCCAGAGCCTGCAGTATCGTCTGGTTCCGTTCGCATTGGCCGCCGCGCTGGTGGTGTCCGGCTCCGCCGCCTGGGGACAGACGTCCGTTCCGGACGGGGAATGGCACGCGATCGGGCGCGACGCGGCCAACACCAAGTACTCGCCGCTCGACCAGATCACCGCGGACAACTTCACGGACCTGGAAGTAGCCTGGCGCTGGACGTCGCTGTCCACCGCCGTGGCCGAGGCCAACGAGCGGATCCGTCCCAGCCAGTTCAAGTCGGTGCCGCTGATGGCGGGCGGGCTGGTCTACGTCAGCACTGCGCTCGGACAGGTCGCCGCGCTCGACGCCGGCACCGGCGAGCCGGAGTGGACCTACGACCCGCAGATCTACGCCTACCTCGACCGGCCGCCGAACATGGGCTGGCATCATCGCGGCGTCTCCTTCTGGAAGGATTCGGAGGGCGACGACGCACGCATCTTCATCGCCAGCCACGACAAGCGGCTGGTCGCGCTGAATGCGCGTACCGGCCGGCGGTACCCCGACTTCGGGACCGGCGGCTACGTCGACCTCACGGCCGGCTTCGAGCGCGAGATCGACGCGTCGCGGATGACGTGGTCGTCACCCGTCGCCATCGCCGGCGACACGGTCATCGTCGGCAGCATCGTGCAGGACACTCGGCTGACGCTGCGCGAGGCATCACCGGGCCACGTGCGGGCCTACGACGCACGCACCGGCGAGATGAAGTGGATTTTCCGGACCATCCCGCGGGGCGACGACTTCGGCGCCGACACGTGGGGCAACGAGTCGTGGCGCTACAGCGGGCACTCCAACGTCTGGTCCTACATGGCGGTCGACGAGGAGGCGGGCATCGTCTACCTGCCGACCGGCACGCCGTCGAACGACTGGTACGGCGGCATGCGGCCCGGCGACAACCTGTTCGCCGAGAGCATCGTCGCCGTCGACGTCGAGACCGGCGAGCGGGTCTGGCACTTTCAGGCCATCCACCACGGGCTGTGGGACTGGGACTTCCCGACCGGACCGAACCTGCTCGACGTCACCGTTGACGGGCGTCCGGTCAAGGCCATCGCCCAGGTGAGCAAGCAGGGCTTCACCTACGTCTTCGACCGGGTCACCGGCGAGCCGGTCTGGCCGATCGAGGAGCGGCCGGTGCCGCAGGGCAACGTGCCGGGCGAGTGGTACTCGCCGACCCAGCCGTTCCCGACGAAGCCGCCGCCGTTCGACCGGCAGGGTTTCGCCCTCGAGGACGTCATCGACTTCACGCCGGAGCTGCGCGCCGAGGCGCTGGAGATCATCACCAGCCGGGCGCGGTTCGGGCCGATCTTCTCCCCGCCGGTGGTGCGCGGGGCCGAGGTGCCGTTCATCCAGGTGCCGGGCGCCGGGGGCGGGGCGAACTGGCAGGGTGCGGCGGTCGACGTGGAGACAGGGCAGCTCTTCGTGTCGTCGTCGAGCACGCTGATCGTCGTGGAGGTGGTGCCCTACGACCCGCCGGCCACGGTGGGGTACTTCACCGACCCCTGGGGCGTCGGCCTGTCCGGGCCGCGGGGATTGCCGCTGTTCAAGCCGCCCTACAAGCGGGTGACCGCAATGGATCTGAACACCGGTGAGCAGAGCTGGATGGCGCCGCACGGCGACGGCCCGCGCTATCACCCGGCGCTGCGCGACCTCGATCTGCCGCCCCTCGGCGGCGGCGGAGGGATCAGCTCGGGTCTGCTGGTGACGCCGACCCTGCTGATCATGAACCACGGTGGACGCGGCTTCGAGTCCGCGGCGGGCGACGCGCTGGTCGAGGCGACCGGCGACCCGACCGCGGACGCCGCGCTGCTGATGGCGGCCAGCACCCGCACCATCAGCGCCTACGACAAGGAGTCGGGCGAGCACCTCGGAGCGGTGCCGCTGCCGGCCATCCCGGGCGGCAACCCGATGACGTACCTCCATGACGGCAAGCAGTACCTCGTCGTCGCGGTCGGCCGCGGCGGCGCCGATGCGGAGCTGATCGCGCTGGCGCTACCGTGAGCGGGCGTAGTAGGAGAGCCCCGCAAGAACCGCGGTCACCGGTAGAGGCGGACGGAACGTCTTCATCGGTCAACTGATCGGGTACTGTGCACGCTGCGGTTTGGGTTCGGTGCACCCTGCGATGTAGAGGCGGGAATCGCCGCCGCGAACCTGCCGAAGGCCGATACTCCGTGGCCAGCACGGGCCAACGCTTCCGCTCCCAGGCACTGCGCGAGCATCGAGTCGCTGCCCGCCACCTCGAAAGACGCGCGCCGACCAGCAGTGCGCACGTGGATGTTCGCCGCGGCGCCCAGCATGGCCAAAGTGAAGTCGAGTCCCGGACCACTGACGATCTGCACGGTCCGGTCGTTGACCCGAGCGACCGGGAAGTTGCGCCGCCTGCTTGGCGGGAAGAAGTGGCCCGGTTCAACGCGGGTCAACCGGCCGATCACCAGGGCGCCCCTCGCCGCCTCGATCGGCTCGGCAAACACGAACGCCGCGTGAACTTCCTGGTCGGCACACCGGAGGACGACGGCGGTTCCTTCGTCGTTCAGAAGCCAATACTCCACTCCCCCCTGGACCGCCCGCTCGTCCCACTGCGCCTGTCCGCCTGCCGAGGCCACGGCGACCGCCGCGAGCACGTTCAAGAGTGCCAGTACCAGGATGCGCGTCTTCATGCGTCTCTCCTCGCGGTCAGGCTGCCCACGCTATCGCCAATATAGCAGCGGGCCGGGAGCGGTCGCCGACACGTTGCAGGGCGCCGTTCCCGATTCCCGCCGCGCTATGATGGACGCCTTCCGACACTTGCGGAGAGCCGGCGAACGGACGGGAAGGGATGTTCCGATGACCCAGAGCCTGCAGCGTCGTCTCGTTCCCCTCGCGGCGGCCGTCTTGGCCATTTGCGGTTCGGCCTGGGCGCAGACCTCGGTGCCCGACGGCGAGTGGCATGCCATCGGGCGCGACGCGGCCAACACCAAGTACTCGCCGCTCGACCAGATCACCGCGGACAACTTCACGGACCTGGAGGTAGCCTGGCGCTGGACGTCGCTGTCCACCGCCGTGGCCGAGGCCAACGAGCGGATCCGTCCCAGCCAGTTCAAGTCGGTGCCGCTGATGGCGGGCGGGCTGGTGTACGTCAGCACCGCCCTCGGCCAGGTGGCGGCGCTCGACGCGGGCACCGGCGAGCCGGTCTGGACCTACGATCCGCAGATCTACGCCTACCTCGACCGGCCGCCCAACATGGGCTGGCACCACCGCGGCGTCTCCTACTGGAAGGACTCGGAGGGCGACGACGCACGCATCTTCATCGCCAGCCACGACAAGCGGCTGGTTGCCCTCAACGCGCGTACCGGCCGGCGTTATCCCGACTTCGGGACCGGCGGCTACATAGACCTCACCGCCGGATTCGAGCGCGAGATCGACGCCTCGCGGATGACCTGGTCGTCACCGGTCGCCATCGCCGGCGACACGGTCATCGTCGGCAGCATCGTGCAGGACGGGCGGATTACGCTGCGCGAGGCATCTCCCGGCCACGTGCGGGCCTACGACGCGCGCACCGGCGAGATGAAGTGGATTTTCCGGACCATCCCGCGGGGCGACGACTTCGGCGCCGACACGTGGGGCAACGAGTCGTGGCGCTACAGCGGGCACTCCAATGTCTGGTCCTACATGGCGGTCGACGAGGAGGCGGGCATCGTCTACCTGCCGACCGGCACGCCGTCGAACGACTGGTACGGCGGCATGCGGCCCGGCGACAACCTGTTCGCCGAGAGCATCGTCGCCGTCGACGTCGAGACCGGCGAGCGGGTCTGGCACTTTCAGGCCATCCACCACGGGCTGTGGGACTGGGACTTCCCGACCGGACCGAACCTGCTCGACGTCACCGTTGACGGGCGTCCGGTCAAGGCCATCGCCCAGGTGAGCAAGCAGGGCTTCACCTACGTCTTCGACCGGGTCACCGGCGAGCCCGTCTGGCCGATCGAGGAGCGGCCGGTGCCGCAGGGCAACGTGCCGGGCGAGTGGTACTCGCCGACCCAGCCGTTCCCGACGAAGCCGCCGCCGTTCGACCGACAGGGTTTCGCCCTCGAGGACGTCATCGACTTCACGCCGGAGCTGCGCGCCGAGGCGCTGGAGATCATCACCAGCCGGGCGCGGTTCGGGCCGATCTTCTCCCCGCCGGTGGTGCGCGGGGCCGAGGTGCCGTTCATCCAGGTGCCGGGCGCCGGGGGCGGGGCGAACTGGCAGGGTGCGGCGGTCGACGTGGAGACGGGGCAGCTCTTCGTGTCGTCGTCGAGCACGCTGATCGTCGTGGAGGTGGTGCCCTACGACCCGCCGGCCACGGTGGGGTACTTCACCGATCCCTGGGGCGTGGGCCTGTCCGGGCCGCGGGGCCTGCCGCTGTTCAAGCCGCCCTACAAGCGGGTCACCGCGATGGACCTGAATACCGGAGAGCAGAGCTGGATGGCGCCGCACGGCGACGGCCCGCGCTATCACCCGGCGCTGCGCGACCTGGATCTGCCGCCCCTCGGCGGCGGCGGAGGGATCAGCTCGGGTCCGCTGGTGACGCCGACCCTGCTGATCATGAACCACGGGGGACGCGGCTTCGAGTCCGCGGCGGGCGACCCGCTGGTCGAGGCGACCGGCGACCCGACCGCGGACGCCGCGCTGCTGATGGCGGCCAGCACCCGCACCATCAGCGCCTACGACAAGGAGTCGGGCGAGCACCTCGGAGCGGTGCCGCTGCCGGCCATCCCGGGCGGCAACCCGATGACGTACCTCCATGACGGCAAGCAGTACCTCGTCGTCGCGGTCGGCCGCGGCGGCGCCGATGCGGAGCTGATCGCACTGGCGCTGCCGTGAGCGCAAGGCATTCTCGATCCGCGACTCACTTTGGGTTGTTGCAGCAGTCACCCCAGTAGGTGCTCGGATCTCGTCCGGGCTGCTTCGTACCACCGCCTCGCAGCTGCGCGATCTGTGTCGTATAGGGATTGGAAACACCGAGCGCAGTTGGCATGCTGTGACCTCGATGAGGTCAGCCGACCGATCTCCTCGATGGCTTCGTTACGTCCTTGCCGATCGCCCGGGCGCTGTAGTTCGAGATACGGCCACATTGCCGTGATGAGGTTGCAGCGTTCGAGAATCAGTTCATCGCGCAGATTGAGGCCGAAAAGGTCGATGATGACCGTCCCGCGCCTGAGCCTGTGGCCGCGGGAACCGCGAGGTTCCGCCACGAAGCCTTGGAAGGCTATCAGTTCCTCGGGCGGCACGTCGTCCGTGCCGACGGGGTTAACGAGGAACGGTCGTTCTGACCGGTTGAGTCGACGAACGCCCTCACCGTCGGTTCCACGCGGTCCGCTGACAGGAAAGTAGGTCCTCTTGTTGTCCTGGTTGCACGTCTTGCACGAGTCGACGAAGATGTCCTTGATGCGGCTCCACTCGGGCTCTTCACCGTTCTCAGCTTGAGCAAGCCAGTTGGGATTGTGCTCCCGTATCCGGCGCCGCAGTGCTCTCGGGTCGACGCGATAACCGATCATGGCCGCTGGTTCCGCCCGCTGCGCCTACTCGCCGTCGACCCTTGCCGCGCCCGCGCCCAAGGACGTCATTTCCATGAACCGCGCCGCGGCGCCCGGCTTGCCGCGCGACACGTCGCGAGACACTCTCTGAAGCTTCTCGTAGAAGTCTGGAGCGCGAGTCGACGCGAGTCCGAAGTGCGAGCTCGTGAGAATCTGATCTGCGGTCAGGCCGTGGACCTCCAACTCGGGTGCTACAAGTACGGATGCGGTTTCGCCGTCGGGAACGGCCAGGAACAGGTTGGCCGATTCCACCGTTCCCGCCACGATCGGACTGTGCGTCGTGCACAGAAACTGGAGTTGCGGGAGGGCTCGGGAAATGGTCGGCAGCACGACGAGCTGCCACTCCGGATGCAGGTGCAGATCGACCTCGTCAATCATCACGATCCCGTGCAGATCGACCAGGGCGGTTCCGTCCGGGCAACACTGGCACATGTGGTAGAGGAGGTCCCCAATCCACCCGATGTAGGCACGGAATCCGTCAGACAATGCGCCGAACGGAACATCGAGCCCGCGGTGACGGAACGCGTAGTCGCCATCCAACATCCGGCTGTGGAAGGCCGTGCCTTCAGGGAGCAGGCAGTTCAGGAACGCTTCGACTTCCTGGTACCGGTCGCGGCTGGTCACCTGGAGCGACGGCAGCCATGCCGCGAGTGGCATTAGCGTCGCCTGTTCCTCGAACAGGCCGGCGACCCGTTCGTAACGGAGGTGACGAACGCGCCGACGGAGGCTCGAATCGACCTTGGCGGGGCTCTCGATGGTGCGGGAGACGCCGTAGCCGACGACGAAGAAGGCTGCCGACTCCTCGTTGTACATTGGATCCCAGACAGGGACTGCCAGCTCGGGGTCGAAATCCCATCTCTCTGTGGTACGCACGCGCGAGATTCGTGCAATCAATACTGGTGCATCTGGTACGGGGCCGCCGTCTCCCTCGCGATCCTGTGCGCTGAGATCAACGTGTGCCTTGACGGCAGCGTCCATAGGAGATTTGTCCACTTCCCTTCGCACAAGCGAATACGGCCGGTAGCCGGTCGACGCCAAGACGGGACTCATCAGCGCAAGTGCCGCTGCCTTGAGCGCGGCTGACTTGCCCATCCCATTGTTGCCCAGGAGCAGGTTGATGTTGGGGTACTTCAGCTTTCCGGACGCAGCCGCTTCCGGGTGGCGGAAGGAGACAGTCATGTACCTGAATGCCCGGAACCGCTCGATCTGCAATGACTTCAGGTACATCGCGTCAGCCCTATCCGCTTGCCGGTCGTCCGCACCCGGCCCAATGGCGTACCCCGATATTGTAGCGGCCGGCCGTCAACGCTGGCCCACACGTACGCTGAACGCCACCGGGATTCGACCACGGACTCCTGGGTCGCAGCGGTCACCGTGAGTCCGGCTTCACCAGCTCCGTCCCCAGCGTCCTGCCCTTGTCGACGGCCGGGACCTCTCCTCCATCCACACCGGGGCGGGGGCGTCCTGCAGGTAGTGGTCGAAGAACTGCTGCATGCGGACGGCCCAGTCCCTACGGTTGGCGTCGCGCAGCAGGCCGTGGCCCTCGCCGTTGTAGTTGAGCAGCCAGGCCGGCTTCTGCAGGCGGCGCAGGGCGATGAACATCTCGATGTCCTGGTACCACGGCATCGCTTCGGCGTCGTCGTTGTGCATCATGAGCACCGGGGTGCGAATCTTGTCCGCGTGGAACAGCGGCGAGTTGTGCAGATACTGAGGTGGCGGGAGTCCGACCTGACCGTCGGGCCGGTCCCGCGGACTGTCAGCGTGGGACCGTCTCCGGTGGCTGCCTTCAAGGTGAGCGCCGGGTCGCCCTCCATGGGCGCGAGGACGAAGGCCAGCCAATCGCCGTCCGGCGACAGGGACGAATCTTCGATCGTGTTCCAGTGCAGCACATCGTCGCGGTCGAGGGCTCGTTGCTGGGCGAGGGCGGGCAGAACCGCCGCAAGACACAGGGCGACGGTGGCCAGGGCGACGACCGAGGTGCGAGCGTGCGGGTGTCCCATCTCTCCATCTCCATGTTGCGCCCCGTTGCGAGGGGCCGCCGCCAGCTTCGATGCTCCTGCAGGGCTCCGGGTGATGGCAACGGGCCCGGCGCCGAGCCTTGCGAGCCGCTATGATCCACGGATCGATGCGCAACGCCGGACTGCTGCTCGTCCTCACCGCCATCGCCACGGTCGTCGCCGTCGTGGGGCGGGTCTCCGCCGATGCCGACCACGAGACCCTGGCTGCATCGCTCGCCGCGATCGCGGAGAGCCGGGGGCTCTACGGCCTGGGCGGCGCCGGGCGGTTCGCGTCGGGAGTCACGCTGATCGGCGCCGGGTGGTTCCTGTTCAGAATCCCGCGTGACGGCGGGCGAGGGCATGCGGCGGTCATCCCGCTCCTTTTCGCCGTGTCGGGCGGGTTCACCGCGTACTCCGGCGGGAGTGCGGTTGCCCTCGCGGCCGTCGAGACACAGGGAGTGGATCCCGCAGGTCTGGAGGTGCTGGCGAGTCGGCAGGAATCGGCGATGTGGCTGCGATGGTTCACCGGCGCCGCCGGGTTCGCCCTGGCCGGCCTCGCGTTGATCGTCATCGCCCGCCGCCAGCGGAGCGCCGGGGGAGCGCTCGGGCGGATCGCGCCGGCGTCGGCGCTGCTCGGGGTGGCGATCCAGTTCGTCTGGCTGGATGCCGCGACGGTCGTGCACATCGTCACCGGGACCCTCTTCGTGGTCTGGCTCACCATCGGCGGCGGCATGCTCCTGAAGGGGCGGGCCTGGATTCCGGGCTGACGACGCCCGCTGCCGACGCGCTTCTTTGGATCCCTGTAGAATCAATCGGATCGGGTGACAATCGCGGCGGACGCCCGGCTGCCTCCGTCGAGTTGACGTCCCGCAAGCGACCGATTCTTCGCCGATGCAGCAGCGACGATGCCAAGACGCGACAAAGGAGATCGTGCGATGAGTGAGCGAGCGCCGCAGGACACCCCTGCGGGCCACTGGATTTCGTACCGCCCCGAGATCAAGGTGATGGACTGCACCATCCGGGACGGCGGCCTGATGAACGACCACCAGTTCCCGGACGAGACGGTCAAGGCGGTCTACCAGGCCTGCGTCGAGGGCGGCATCGACTACATGGAGATCGGCTACATCAACTCGCGCAGGCAGTTCCCGCCCGGGCAGTTCGGGCCCTGGAAGCACTGCGTGGAGAGCGATGTCCGGCGCATCGTCGGCGAGAACGACACGCCGCTGAAACTGTCTGCGATGGCCGATGCCGACAAGAGCGACTACAAGGAAGACATCCTGCCGAAGTCGGAGAGCGTGCTCGACCTGATCCGGGTGGCCACCTACATCCACCAGATTCCGCTGGCCCTCGACATGATCAAGGACGCGCACGACAAGGGCTACGAGACCAGCCTCAACCTGATGGCGCTGTCGACGGTTCCCGAACGGGAGCTGAACGAGGCGCTGGCCCTGGTCGCCCAGTCCGAGGCGGACGTCGTCTGCATCGTCGACAGCTTCGGCGCGCTCTACAGCGAGCAGATCGACGACTACATGACCACCTTCCGGGGCTACGCGGCGCCGGCCGGCAAGGAAGTGGGGATGCACGCCCACAACAACCGCCAGCTCGCGTTCGCCAACACCGTCCAGGCGACCATCAAGGGCGCCAACCGCCTGGACGCCAGCATGGCGGGCCTCGGGCGGGGCGCAGGCAACTGCCCGATGGAGCTGCTGCTCAGCTTCCTGCACAACCCCAAGTTCCGGCTGCGGCCGGTGCTGCACTGCATCCAGCACCACATCGAGCCGATGCGAGCCGCCCTCAAGTGGGGCTTCGACTACCCCTACATGATGACCGGGGTGTTGAACCAACATCCGCGCGCCGGGATGGCGTTCAACGAGTCCGATGACCGCGGCGACATCATCAAGTTCTACGATTCCCTGGAAGACCCGGACTGACGGCCCGGGGCGGCCGCCCGACGACCATGACAAGAGCACTACTGGCAGTGGCGACGTTCGTCGTGGCGGGCGTGCTGGCGGTGAGCGCGGTGCAGCCGCGGGAGACGGTGACGGTTTCGCCCGCGTTCGGGATCGCGGGGCACTACGGTACCTGGACGGTCGCCTACACGGTCGGCCCTGGCGGCATCGCGCCGGGCGGCGCGTTGCGCGTGCAGTTGCCGGACACCTGGCATGCGGGGGAGCGCAACTCGGCCAACCGCCTGCAGGCCTCCGATCCGACCGACGATCATTACATCGCGGCCTACGGCTCCGGCACCGACGTTCGGGTCGAGGCAGAGGTGGAATCGGAGACGTCCGACTTCCTGGTGAAGCGCGCACGTCCGGGGCTCGACACGCGGTCGGAGCGCTACGTCTTCGTCGTGCGGGCGAACGTCGTCTCGGGAACGCTGCGCGAGGGAGAGACGGTCAGCGTCGTCTACGGCGACACTTCCGCGGGCAGCCGCGGGATGCGCGCGGCGATTGTCGCGACCGGGCCGGAGCCGATCCTGGTCAGCGTCGACCGCGACGGCGGCGGCACATTCGAGCCGGTGGAGCACGGCGCGACGCTGACGTCGCGCAGCGGCATCGCCACCGAGCTGCTGCTCGCCGGCCCCTCCGCGCTGGTGGCGGGGGAGCCGGCGGAGCTGCACCTCGCGGCCGTCGATCTGCATTCGAACCCGGCAGTTCCGTTCCACGAAACGGTAATCCTGCGGGTGTTGCAGGGAGACGTCGACCTGCCGCGGACAGTGGAGTTGCCCGCAGGGCAGGGCTGGACCACAGTGCCGTTCACGCCCCGGAGCGAGGGCATCGTGCGCCTGGAGGCGGTGGCCCGCGCCGACCTGCTCCGCGCGAGAAGCAACCCGATGGAGGTGTTCGCCCAGCGTCCGGCGGAGCAGATCTGGTGGGGCGACCTCCACTCCCACACCGAGCACAGCTTCGACGGGGTGGGGAGCGGCGTCTTCGACTACGCGCGGTGGGTGTCGGGGCTCGATTTTCACGCCATGACGGATCACAGCAACGGTCCGGCGCGCGAGGGCTTCACGCGGGGCCTGGGCCCCCACGTCTGGGAGGAGTACACGGCTGCCACCGACGCGCACCATGCGCCGGGCGAGTTCGTGACGCTGCATGCCTACGAGGCTTCGTTTGCCGCGCCGTGGGGCCACCACAACGTCTATTTCCGCGGCGCACCAGGACCGTTGCTCTCGCCGAGCCAGGTGACGCTGCCGGAACTGTGGGCGGCGCTGACCGCGGGCGAGGCGCTGACGATTCCGCACCATACGAACAAGTTCCCGCAGCCGCTGGACTGGGAGGCGGATGATCCGGAGCTGCGGCGCAACTTCGAGATCTATTCGGCGCACGGTTTGAGTGAGGCGTACGACCCCAGCCATCCCCTCGCGTTCGAGCAGAGCGCGTTCACCAACCGATCTGCGTCGGCACGGACCGGCGTCTCGGCCCAGGACGCCTGGATGCGGGGGTTGCGCCTGAGCACGATCGCCGCGTCGGACGATCACCGTTCGCAGCCCGGCAAGCCGCACTGGGGGCTCGCTGCGGTGCGGGCGCCGGAGCTGACGCGCGAGGCCGTCTTCGATGCGCTGCACGCGCGCCGGACCTACGGGACGACCGGCCAGCGCATCCTGCTGGACTTCCGGGTCAACGATGCGCCGATGGGGAGCGAGATCGCGCTTGCGGCGCCGTTGCCGGAGCCGTGCGCCGGCACGTCGCCCGAGTGCGGCGAACGCGCCGCGGCAACTGCCGCCCTGGCGCCGCGGTTCGACGTCACCGCGCACGGGACCGACGTCATCGAGGCGGTGGAGATCCTGCGCTACTCGGAGCCGGACGGCGGCTTTCGCGTGATCCACGACCTGCGCCCGAACGCGCTCGACTTCACCTGGACCGGCCGCGACGGCGGCTTTCGCGACGACGCCATCTACTACCTCCGCCTGCGCCAGCGCAGCCAGGTACGCGGCAGGGACGTCATGGCCTGGTCGAGTCCGGTCTGGGTGAACGCGCGCTAGTCCCATCATGGCCCTCCAGGACCTGATCCTCACGCTCTCCCGTTTCTGGTCGGAGCGGGGGTGCCTGCTGCAGCAGCCGCTCGACGTCGAGGTGGGCGCCGGGACCATGCACCCGGAGACGTTCCTCCGCGTCATCGGCCCCCGGCACTGGAACGTCGCCTACGTGCAGCCGTCGCGGCGGCCGGCCGACGGGCGCTTCGGCGAGAACCCCAACCGGCTCTTCAAGCACCACCAGTTCCAGGTGATCCTGAAGCCGTCGCCGGACGCGGCGCAGCGGCTCTACCTCGACAGTCTGGAGGCGTGCGGCATCGATCCGACACGCCACGATGTCCGCTTCGAGGAGGACAACTGGGAGTCGCCGACCCTTGGCGCTTGGGGCATCGGCTGGCAGGTGCTGCTCGACGGGCTCGAGATCACGCAGTTCACCTACTTCCAGCAGGCGGGCGGCATGGACCTGGCGCCGATCTCGGTGGAGCTGACCTACGGCCTGGAACGCATCGCGATGCACCTGCAGGGCGTGGACGACGTATACGACCTCGACTGGGCGCCCGGCGTCTCCTATCGGGAGGTGCGTCACCGTGAGGAAGTCGAGCAGTCGAAGTACGCTTTCGGCCAGGTCGATCTGCCGGCGGGTGAGTTCGGGCGGACGCACCGCGATCTGTTCGACCGCTACTACAGGCTGGGGGAGCAATTGCTGGCGTCGGGCCTGACCCTGCCGGCGCTCGATCACTGCCTGAAGTGCTCGCACACCTTCAACCTGCTCGACGCCAGCGGCAGCATCGGGGTGACCGAGCGCGCCGCCTACATCCTGCGCGTCCGGAAGCTGGCCGTCGCCATTGCCGAGGCGCATGCGGAGTGGGAGCGGAGCCAACTGTCCGACGGCGGGGCTGGCGCGGCGGCGACAGGCGGGGTCGATGGCTGAGGTCGGCGATCTCAACCCGAACGGATTGGCGCTGTTGAGGAAGACCGACACCCTCTCCCACTGAACCGGTGGCAGGTGTACGCATGAGCATGGAGTACCGGGAGCTGCTCCTGGAGATCGGTTGCGAGGAGATGCCCGCGAGCTGGATTCCGGGCATCGAGGCGCAGCTTGCAGACCGGTTGACGGCGCGTCTGAATGAGATGCGGATCGCGCATCGCACGCCGGTTCGGACGTTCGTGGCTCCGCGCCGGCTCGTTGCCACGGTGGCCGAGCTGGCCGAGCGGCAGTCCGATCTGGAGGAGACGGTGACCGGGCCGCCCGTCCGGGCCGCGTTCGATGCGAACGGCGAGCCGACGCGGGCCGCGCTCGGCTTCGCGCGCAAGCAGGGGGTGGACGTCTCCGACTTGGCGCGCGTGCAGACCCCGAAGGGAGAATACCTTGCCTGTCACCGCCGGCAGGCCGGGGGAGACACGCGGTCGGTGCTGGGCGGCGTCCTCGCCGCGACTCTCCGCGATCTCGCGTTTCCGAAGGCGATGCGCTGGGACGCGACTCTCGAAGACGGCCGCGGCGAGTTCCCCTTCGGCCGGCCCGTACGCTGGCTCCTACTTCTGTACGGCTCGCGGGTGGTGCCGTTCGAGATCGGCCGGACCCAGGGTGCGGAAGCATCCGGAGTGGCGCCGGTCCGGGCCGGCAGCGTCACCTACGGGCACCGGTTCTTCGGCGGTGACGGGAACCCGCGAGAGCCGATCGAGGTGACGTCGTTCGCTGATTACCGCGACCGTCTTGAGAAAGCGTGCGTGCTGATAGATCGGGAAGACCGCCGCGCTCGCGTCACTCGCGAGTTGGAGGACCGCGCCAATGAGGTCAGCGGCCGGCTGGCGCCGCTCGACCAGCAGTCGGCGCTCCACGCCGAGGTGCCGGATCTGGTCGAGCATCCCGCGGTGGTGACCGGGACCTTTCCCGGTGAGTTCCTCGCGTTGCCCGACGAAGTGCTGTCGACCACCATGGTGCACCACCAGCACTACTTCCCGGTAGTCGACGAGCAGGGCCGACTCTCGGCGCACTTTCTCGCGGTGACCAACACGCCGGGCGACGACCCGGCCCGCGGCGCGCGTATCGCCGGCAACTCCGAGCGGGTGCTCGTGGCCCGCCTGCGCGATGCGCGCTTCTTCTGGGACGCCGACCGGACGCAGCGCCTCGATGACCGGCTCGGCCGGCTCGACACCCTCCTGTTCCACAAGCGGCTCGGCAGCTACCGTGACAAGTCGGAGCGGGTCGCGGAGCTGGCGGAACGAATCGCTGGCGACGTGCTCGGCCAATCCACTGCGGTCGCCGCTGCGGCTCGGCGGGCGGCCGCACTCTGCAAGGCCGACCTGGCCACGGACATGGTGGGGGAGTTCCCGGAGCTGCAGGGCGTCATGGGCGGCGTCTACGCGCGCGAACAGGGCGAGCCGGAGGCGGTTTGGAAGGCCATCTACCACCACTATCTGCCGATCGGCGTCGGCGCCGACGATCCGCCGTCGCGCGACGCGCTCGGCGAGGCGGCGGCAAGTTGGGCGGCGGTGGCGCTCGCCGACAAGGCGGACACCGTCGTAGGATTGTTCGGCGCCGGCGAGAAGCCGACCGGCTCGCGCGATCCCCTCGGCATCCGCCGGCAGGCGCAGGGGATGCTGCGGATCCTCTTGGACCTTCCCGAGTTGACCGGTATGGAAGCCCGGGTGTCGGTCGGGCAGCTCCTCCGACCCGCCCGCAATATGCATGCGAAGGACGATGACGAGTGGTCCAAGGTGTATTGGGCACTGGATCGGAAGTGGAAGGACGGCCGATCCGTAGTCGGTATCGAGGAGGACACCGGAATCAACCCGCAACGCGTGGAAGACCTGCTTGACGAGCATCAATCGGAAGTGCGTCAGTTCAAGGCGAAGGACGGATGGACAGGCTTCGCCCTCAAGTCGAGGCCGGTCGATTTTCTCCTCGAACGGCTCCGCTACCTCCTTGAAGAGCGTGGATTCGACCGTCGCAACGTACGCGCGGTGACCCACCAACCACTCGACGAGATCCGGCCGCTGGACGCACGGCGGAAGCTGGAGGTGCTTCCGGAATTCACCGAGACCTCCGACTTCCAGACCCTTGCGACGCTGTTCAAGCGCGTAAGGAACATCGCGCGAGAGCTTCCGGACGGGAGCTCCTGGAACGAGACCGTACTCACCGAGCCGGCCGAGGTCGCGCTGCGCGACGAGCTGACCACCCGCCGGTCGGTGATAGACGCTGCGGTCGAAACGGGCGCCGGATTCCGTGCGGCGTTCGCCGAGGCCGCGAGGATAGGCCCCGCCGTCGACCGCTTCTTCAACGACGTGTTCGTGATGGCGGACGACCTGAAGCTGCGGAATGCCCGACTGGGCCTCATGCAGCGGGTCGAGCAGGTAATCCTGCAACTCGCGGACGTCTCGGAGATCGTTCCGGAGACGTCGTCCTGACCATCCTGGATATCATCGTCGTATTCTGGCACGGACAAGAATCGTCTCCCGTCGGCCGTCCGGATACACCGCCTCGTACTCCCATCGCACCCCGGGCACATGCGTGTGCGGGAGCAGGTTCAGCAACCTCACGTCCTGCTTGATTGTTGTGACGCGCGGGGCGCCGGCGAAGTCTTGTGCCGGTGCGGAGAAATTTCCGGGCGATGTCGGGCCGGGAGGGTCTCCGCAGGGAACCACGCCGGTGCGCCCGCCGTCCAACCGAGTGGAGGAGGGTTGACGGATGGCGCAACAGACCGCCTGGGGTTGGAAGAGGATTGTTCTTGTAGGCGCAGGCATCGCGGCCGCGATCGTCCTGCTGCTGGTGGCGACGGCGGTCGCAGGTCTCGTCTGGGCCACCTCCGCCGCCGAGCGGCTGGGCGAGCCGGCCCCCGAGCCGGTCGCCTCGACGCTCGCGACCCGGGACGCGGGGGCCCACGCCGCGGCAGCCGCGAACCTCGAGCAGCCGCTGCGGGTGGAGATCGAGCTCGAGGAAGGCGAGTTCGAGGTGCGTTCGGGCCCGCCGGGTACAGGGGTCCAGGTGGTCGGCGCGTATGCGAAGGCGTACTACGAGCTGACCGAGCGGCACACGCCGGCGGGCGAACCGGGGGGACCGGCCACCGTGATTCGTCTGCGGCCCACCCAGTCGTTCGTCGTGCGGCTCCTCGGCAGTACGCTCGGCGGGCATGACGGAGCGCACAATGCGCTGACGGTTACCATTCCAAGAGATGTCCCGATCGCATTGAGCCTGAGACTGCGCACCGGGGAAACGCGGACCGATCTCGGCGGGTTGATCCTGACCGACCTCGATGCCGAGCTCTCCATGGGCGAGCATCGCCTCGACTTCAGCGAGCCGCTCGCCGGCAGGCCGCACCGTATCCGCGTGGCCGGCGGGATGGGCGAAATCCGTCTCGAACGCTTCGGAAACGCGGGTCCGCGGGAGCTGGACGTGGAGGGGCGCATGGGCAGCCTCACCGTCGATTTGGGCGGGGACTGGCCGCTTGGCGCCGTCGCCGACGTGAGTCTGGACGGCGCGATGGGCGAGTTCCGCCTGGATGTCCCGAACACCGTTCGGATCGCGCCCGACTCGAACGCGTCGAATGTCCTGGGTGCGACGAGCCAGCCTCCGGCCGGGAGCGACCCGGGCCCCGAGGCGCCGCTCGTCAGACTGCATCTGACGAATGCAATGGGCGAGACGCGGGTCCGACGCTACTGAGCGGGCAACTCCGTGCCTTCTGCACAAGAGCTCGCTCACATGAAGCCGAACAGCGGCGGAAAGACGATCACCACGAAGGCGGCCCAGACCGCGTAGACCGGCAGGTAGTCGGTCTGCCAGCGCTCCAGGGCGGAGAATGTGCCGCGCCCGCGCAGGAAGCGCGCGTACAGCCACGCCGACCACGCCAGGTTGACCAGCAGAACGAGGTTCTCGCCCAGCGCCGCTACCCGGTTCGGGCTGAAGCCGAACTCGGAGATGCGCCCGGCGATGGCGGCCAGGGCCACGCCGTCGACGACGAGGGCGCTGGCCACGAGCAGAAGCTGCAGCGCGTCGAAGGCGTCCGGCGGCGCGTGCGGGTCGCGCGCCGAGACGGCATACAACAGCAGGCCGAGGACGACGGCCAGAAGCAGATCGAAGCCGATCAGCACCTCCCGTTCCACGTTGATGCCGCTGCCGGTCCAGATCATGGTGCCGAGGAAGGTGAGCAGCACCGCGGCGAACAGCGGGGTGAACAGGCGGGTCAGCACGGGCGCCATGTTCTCGACGACGCTCTGCTTGGCTTCGACCAGCCAGGCGCCCACGATGATCGCGCCCATCGCGCCGCACGGCAGCAGCCATTGCTGCGCGAACCACTCGACGTCCGCGCCGATGGCGGCGAAGGCGCCGATGGTGAACGCGGTGAGCACGCCGCCGCCCAGCGCCATCAGCACGAAGTAGATGAACAGCTCTCCGGAGAAGCGCACGAAGTCCATGCGCCCGCCGCCTTCGCGCCAGCGTCCCCCGGCGTAGGCGACGCCCACCGCCAGCCACAGCGCGATCGGCAAGTGCAGCGTGGCGAGCACGGTCGTGTGGCCGTCAGGCGTGAACGGAAAGACGTTGATGACGAGGGCGGCGACCGAGAACGCCAGCGCCAGACGGACGCATCCCGCCCGGTCCAGCCGCCGCTTCCAGGCGAAGTAGGCGGCGAGCAACGGGAGCACGAAGAAGCTCATGTTGCGGATGTAGAAGGGCGACAGCTCCTCATCGACGTCGACCAGTGGCGCGTAGCCCACCAGCTCCGGGAGTTTCACCGCCAGCCCGGCGGCGGCCGCCAGGCCGAAGACAACGAGGACTTCGACGGACGACGCCTTTCGTTCAGCATCGGTTGCACTCTCGGGCGCCGCCACGAGCTGCTTCCACAGCCGCTCGGAATGCTCGCGGGCGAACTCGCGCGATACGGCGTCGAGGCTGCCCATCCGCTTCACCGCGACGAGGAACGCCTCGTCCGCGGCCAGGCCCGCATCGACGAGTGCCGTGACCTGGTCGCGCAGGTGGCCCTCCAGCTCCTCCACGTCGGCGGTCCGGATCGCCGGTCGGCGGCGGAGGTACGCCCGCCACTGCGCGATCTGTGCTTCGAGCGTGTCGTCGTGCTTCGCCATGTCTTTCCGTCCTCGTCGTCGTGCCCGCCATCTAGCCGAGAGCTTGCGCCGGCGTGAGCTCCCTCCAGATCCCGCGCAGCGTGGCGTCCACCGCCTGCCATTGCTCTCTCTGGGTCGTCAGATGCGCCCGCCCCGCCTTCGTGATGCGGTAGTACCGGCGCCGCCGGCCGGTTTCCGCGGTCGCCCAACTCGCCTCCACGTAGCCGAGGCGCTCCAGGCGGTGCAGCACGGGGTAGAGCATCCCGTCCGTCCACCGCAGGCGGCCGTCCGACAGCTCGCCGACCCGCTTGATGATGGCGTAGCCGTAGCTGTCTCCCTCCGCCAGGATGGCGAGAACGAGCGGCGCGGCGGAGGCGGCGACCAGGTCCTTGCTGATGTCCATCGTGTCGGGCGCCGGCGCGTACAGGGTGTCGGTTGCGCGGTTCAATTTAATACATAGCACTGCAATGCATAAATGTGCAAGGTAAATGCGTTCCACCGAGCCGCTCGAAGGGCTCGCCCGGGGCCAGGAACCGGATCCTGGTTCAAGGGGGGTAGCGTCTTGATATTCTATGTGAATACTTAGTAGGAGTATCCATGCCTGCCATCTCACTGAAGCTACCGGAGCATCTGCTCGCCGTGTCCGGCGAATGCGCCGCCGCCCTGCAACTGTCGCGCGCGGAGTACATCCGCCGGGCCGTGGAGCGCATGAACCGGGATACGCGCGCCCGCCTGCGCGCAGATCGGCTGCGGGCCGCCTCCCGTCGAGTGCGACAGGAGAGCATGCGCATCAATGCCGAGTTCGACGCCATCGAACGGGATGTCGATGCCTGAGCGCGGCGAGGTCTGGGTCGCGGACCTCAATCCGCGCAGGGGGACCGAACCGGGGAAGACCCGGCCGGTTCTGATCGTGCAGGCGCAGGCGTTGCTGGACGCCGGGCATCCGTCGACCCTCGTGGCGCCGCTCACGACCCGCCTGGTGGAGGACGCCGAGCCGCTCCGAATCAGGATTGCGGCAGCGGAGAACCTGGAACGGGACTCGGATGCCCTGATCGATCAACTTCGGGCCATCGACAACCGTCGCCTGGTGCGGGGACCGCTCGTGCACGTGGGATCGCGTCTGATGACCAGGGTGGGAGAAGCACTGCTCGAGGTCCTCGACCTCGCGTCGGGAGTCGCGCCGGCGTGAAACTCCGAACGCACGCGCCGGCGGGCTGACCCCGCGTACAACTCCTCCTACGCGGCCCGGACCCAGCGAATCAGCGTCCGGAAGTCGGGCGGCTTGCCGTACATCAGCAGGCCGATCCGGAAAACCTTGGCTGCGACCCACACGGCGGCGACCACCGAGACGAGGCCGGTGCCGATCGAGAGCCACACCTCCCACCATGGCGGGGGCTGGCTCGACGCCAACCGAAGAAGCATCCCGAAGGTGTTGACAGGGGGCAGGTGGCTCACGGTGACGGCGAGCACGGAGTCGGGATTCCGCGAAACCGCCGGCCAGAAGATCCAGGGCAGCATGACGACCAGCATCAGGGGCATCTGCAGCGACTGCGCCTCGGTCATGTCGTTGACGGCGGCGCCCACCGCGAGCATCAGCGAGCCGATGACGAAGAAGCCGATCAGAAAGAAGATCAGCAGGTAGAGGATGAGCCAGGGATCGAGCAGTCCCAGCATCGAGAATGACGAGAGGGCCACGAGGCCGATCCCGAGATAGAGACCGATCATGAGCAGGCTGATCGCGACCGCACCAAGGAGCTTGCCGGCCATCAGCTCCATCGGCGACACCGCCGACAGCAGCACTTCCACCACGCGCGTCGACTTCTCCTCGATGGTCGAGGTCAGCATGGTCTGGCCGCCGGCCATGATGCCCATCAGCAGGAGCGCCATGAAGGCGAAGGGCAGGATGCGGTTGAATCCGCGGACCGTCGTGCGTTCGCCGTCGGGGCTGACGGTGGTCGAGGGCTGCCGCGGCACGCGGAGCAGGGCGTCGAGCGCGGCCCGGTCGAGGGAGCGGGCCCCGACGCGCGCGTCGACGATGGCGTCCCGGACGTTGCGGTAGATGAAAGCCAGGTCCCGGTCGTCCAGACCGGGGGCCGTGTAGAGATCGTAGGCGCCGAGCTCCCCGCCGGGGGCGGCCGGCTCCACCGCGTGCCCGTGAACTACGATGAGCGCCGCGTGGGGCAGGCCGTCCGTCTGTTCGTTCAGCCAGCTCTTCGCTGCCTCGACGTCCGCGTCGGCCGGGAGCGCGGTCAGGCGGATATCGGGAGCGGGGCCGAGCGCCTCGTCCATCGACTGCCGCAGGGCGGCGTCCGCCATGTCGCCGAGCACTTCCCGTGCCCAGCCGGCGGTTCGGGCGAACTCCTCCCGGCGCCGCCGGGCGACGGCCTCCGGTTCCAGTTCCGCGCGCAACTCCGGCAACACGACGCCGGTCGGGTCGATGACGGCGTACTCCCCTTCGATCCGGTAGGCTTGGTCGTTGAAGATCCGGGGCCCGACGATCGCCAGCAGGGCGAGAACGACCGGCAGGACGAGCAGCCCGAAGACGAAGCCCTTGGTGGCCACCGTGGCGAGGAAGTCGCGAAGCGCGACGTGCAGGATGCGCGTCACGCCGGTTCCCCTTCGGCGGCGTTGCGGAGCGCCACGCGCAGACGGTCCGCCTCGGCCGCACCGCCGCCGGCGACGAGGTCGACGAACACGTCTTCGAGCCGCGGGCGGGCAAGCTCGATGCGGGCGGCCGCGGTCGCGTCCATGATCCGGCGCATTGCCGAGGCCGGATCCGTTCCCGCCGCCAGCAGGATTTCCAGACCCTGGCCATCGGGCCGAATGCGTTCGACCCCCGGTACAGAAGCCAGCCCTGTCGTGTCGGCCCCCGGATCGAGCGGCTCGAACCGGATCGAGCGTGGGTCGTAGCGGCCGCGGATGTCGTCGAGGTCGGCGTCGAGCACCTTGCGTCCCTCGTGCACCATGATGACGTGCTCGCAGATCTCCTCGGCCTGGGGCATCACGTGCGTCGAGAAGAGAACCGTGGCGCCCCGGCGGTGTTCCGCCAGGATCAGGTCGCGCAGCATGCGCATGCTGACGGGGTCGAGCCCGCTGAACGGCTCGTCGAGGATCAGCAGGTCCGGTGCGTGGATCGTGGCCGCGACGAACTGCACCTTCTGCGACATGCCCTTCGACAGCTCGTCGCAGCGCTTCGACTCGACGCCGCCCAGTCCGACCCGCTCCAGCGCCCCGGCGATCCGCCGGTCGAGGTCCGGGCCGTCGGCTCCCTTCAGCCGCGCGAGGTAGCGCAGGAACGGCCGGACCTTCATCCGCTTGTAGAGTCCCCGCTCCTCCGGCAGGTACCCGATGCGGTCCTTCGCCTCCAAGGCGGACGAATGGCCGAGGATCGAGATCTCGCCGGCGTCCGGGAGCAGAATCGACATGATCATCCGGATCGCGGTCGTCTTCCCGGCTCCGTTCGGTCCGATGAAGCCGTAGAGCCCGCCGCGCGGGACCTCCAGGTGCAGGTCGTCGACGGCGGTCATCCGCCCGAAGGTCTTCGTGACGGCGGTCATCCGGATGGCGGGATCCATGTCTTGATGTTGAGACGTCCGATCGTCCCGCGTGGTTCGATGAGCCGCCTCCACCCCCCTGGCGCACGGCGCGGAGCGCCACGGGGCGGGACCGTGCACGGATGCTCGCGACAGACACGCTAGAATAGCCGCGCGGATCGCCGCATCCACCTGTTCCATAAGAGTATCGACGGAGAATCGGACCATACGCATGTCCAAGAAGCCCTCGCAGAAGAAGAACAAGTCCACCAAGTCCGCCAGGTCCACGTCGGCCGCGAAACAGTCCGCGGACAAGGCGAAGTACGTCTACTTCTTCGGCGGCGGCTCCGCCGAGGGCGACCGGACGATGCGCGACCTGCTGGGAGGCAAGGGCGCCAATCTGGCCGAGATGACCAACGCCGGGCTGCCGGTGCCGTCCGGGTTCACCGTCTCGACCGCGGCGTGCACCGCCTACTACGAGCAGCGCCGGCGGGTGCCCGCGGCCATCGACAAGGAGATGGACAAGCACCTGGCCCGGCTCGAGAAGCTGACCGGCGCCAAGCTGGGATCGCCGAGTCAGCCGCTGCTCGTATCGGTCCGCTCGGGCGCCAAATTCTCGATGCCCGGCATGATGGACACCATCCTGAATCTCGGCCTCAACGACCGTGCCGTCGAGGGGCTGAAGGCGCGCACCGCCAACGGCCGTTTCGCGTTCGACAGCTACCGCCGCTTCATCCAGATGTTCGGCAACGTCGTGCTGGAGATCCCCAAGGAGGCGTTCGAGGAGGAGTTCGATGGCGTCAAGGCGCACCGGGGCGTCGATCTCGACACCGAGCTGGACGAGATCGCGCTGCGCGAGGTGGTCGACCGCTTCAAGGCGGTGGTGATCCGCGAGAGCGGCGAGCCGTTTCCGCTCGACCCGCGGCGGCAACTCCGAATGTCCCGCGATGCGGTGTTCCGCTCGTGGCAGAACCCGCGCGCAAAGGAGTACCGCCGCATCTACGACATCCCGGACGCCATCGGCACCGCCGTCAACGTGCAGGCGATGGTGTTCGGCAACACCGGCGACCGCTCGGGGACGGGGGTCGGCTTCACCCGCAACCCGGCGACGGGGGAGAACGAGTTCTACGGCGAGTTCCTGATCAACGCGCAGGGCGAGGACGTGGTGGCGGGCATCCGCACGCCGCAGCCGATCCGCGAACTCGAGCAGGTGATGCCGCGTGCCTACGAGGAGCTTCGTACCATCACGAAGCGCCTGGAGCAGAACTACAAGGACGTGCAGGACTTCGAGTTCACCATCGAGGACGAGAAGCTCTACATGCTGCAGACCCGCAACGGCAAGCGCACCGGCTACGCCGCGGTGGTCATCGCTACCGATCTGGTGGCCGAGAAGGTGATCGAGCCGGAGGACGCAGTGCGCATGGTCGAGCCGGACGCGCTGTCGCAGTTGCTGGCGCCGGTCTTCGACCCGGAGGCCTGGGCGGCCCTGCCGGCGGTGACGCGCGGACTCCCGGCGTCGCCGGGGGCGGCGTGCGGCGAGGTGGTCTTCACCGCCGACGAGGCGGTGCGCTGGGCCGGCCAGGGCCGCGACGTGCTGCTCGTGCGCAAGGAGACGGTGCCGGACGACATTCACGGCATGCACGTCTCGCAGGGGGTCTTGACCGCGACCGGCGGCATGACGTCGCACGCGGCGGTGGTCGGCCGCCAGATGGGCAAGCCGTCGGTGGTCGGTGCCGGCGAGCTGCAGGTCTCGGAATCGCGGCGGGTGGTGACCGTCAACGGGCAGCGCTTCGAGCAGGGCGACTACGTGTCGTTCGACGGGCTGACCGGCGAGGTGAAGATTGGCCGCGTGGCGACCCGGCCGAGCGAGATCCTGCAGGTGCTGGCGGGCGAGCTGAACCAGCGCAAGTCCGACATCTACGGCCGGTTCTCGAAGCTGCTGAAATGGGCCGACAAGGTGCGCCGCCTCGGCATTCGCGCCAACGCCGACCAGCCGGACCAGGCCGCCACCGCCTACGCGTTCGGGGCGCGGGGCATCGGCCTCTGCCGCACGGAGCACATGTTCTTCGGCGAGGAGCGGATGCCGATCGTCCAGCGGATGATTCTGGCCGAGACCGAGGCCGACCGGCGGGCCTCGCTCGACGAGCTGCTGCCGCTGCAACGCGAGGATTTCTATGGGGTCTTCCAGGCGATGAAGGGCCAGCCGGTCACCATCCGCCTGATTGACCCGCCGCTGCACGAGTTCCTGCCGAAGCGCGAGGAGCTGATGGTCGAGATCGCGCGCGCCGAGGTGCAGGGCGGCGGCGGGAAGGAGCTGGAGGAGCGGCGGGTGCTGCTGCGGCGCGTCGAGCAGCTCCACGAGTTCAATCCGATGATGGGGCACCGCGGCGTGCGGCTGGCGATCAGCTATCCCGAGATCGCCGAGATGCAGGCGCGGGCCATTCTGGAGGCGGCCTGCCGGCTGGCCAAGGAAGGGACGAAGGTGATCCCCGAGATCATGATCCCGCTGGTCGGCCACGTCGGCGAGTTCCGCGACCAGAAAGCGATCATCGACCGGGTGGCGGCCGAGACGATGACCACCGCCGGGGTCAAGGTGAAGTACCTGGTCGGGACCATGATCGAGATTCCGCGCAGCGTGCTCGTCGCCGGCGAGATCGCCGCGGACGCCGACTTCTTCTCGTTCGGCACCAACGACCTGACGCAGATGGCGTTCGGATTCTCCCGCGACGACATCGGCAAGTTCCTGAAGGACTACCAGGACCGCGGCATCCTGACCCGCGACCCGTTCGAGACCATCGACACGGTGGGGGTCGGCGCGCTCATCCGCATCGGGGTGGAGCGGGGCCGCGGCGCGCGGCCGAAGCTGAAGCTCGGCGTATGCGGCGAGCACGGCGGCGACCCCGCCTCGATTGACTTCTTCGACGACGTCGGTCTCGACTACGTGAGCGCGTCGCCGTATCGCGTGCCGACCGCGCGGCTGGCCGCCGCG
This sequence comes from Vicinamibacterales bacterium, assembly GCA_958296065.1. GTDB lineage: Bacteria > Acidobacteriota > Vicinamibacteria > Vicinamibacterales > UBA8438 > WTFV01. The sequence goes on from CATQHX010000019.1 coordinate 62,394, forward strand.
CAGGCCGCGCTCGCTCGCCGATAGCAGCGCGGCATGGCCAGGATCAACCGGCTGCCGCCCGGGCTTGCCAACCAGATCGCGGCCGGCGAGGTCGTGGAACGTCCCGCCGCGGCGGTGAAGGAGCTCGTCGAGAACGCCCTCGATGCCGGCGCCGTGCGTGTCGCAGTGACGCTGGAGTTGGGCGGCAAGCGGCTGATCCGCGTCGAGGACGACGGCGAGGGGATGACCCCTGCCGATGCCGAGGTGGCGGTCGAGCGTCACGCGACCAGCAAGATCGAAAACCTGGAAGATCTCGCCGCGATCGCCACCCTCGGCTTCCGGGGCGAGGCGCTGCCCAGCATCGCCTCGGTCTCGCATCTGCGGCTGCGCACACGCATCCGCGGCGCGTCGAGCGGCGTGGAGGTGGCGGTCGACGGTGGGGAACCGGCGCGGGCGACCGTGGCGGGGCTGCCGGTGGGCACCACCGTCGAGGTGCGCGATCTCTTCTACAACGTGCCGGCCCGGCGCAAGTTCCTCAAGTCGGACGGGGCCGAGGCCGGTCACGTCTCGCGCACGCTGACGCAGATCGCCCTTGCCTACCCCGGGGTGGGCTTCCGGGTGCGCAGCGGTCCGCGCACGCTCTTCGACTATCCCCCGGTGGCGGCCTTCGCCGATCGGTTCTTTCAGATTTACGGGGACCGGCCGGGGCTGGTCGAGGTGCGGAAAGAGGCGGCGGGGATGCGCCTGTCCGGGCTCGCTGCCGCGTTGGCCGCCGACGGGCCGGTCCGCGGTCCGCAGCACCTGTTCGTGAACCGCCGCGCGGTGAAGGACCGCACCATCCTGCACGCGGTGAACGAGGCGTACAGCGCTGCCACCATCAAGCCGCGCAGCCCCGAGGTGCACCTGTTCCTGGAGCTGCCTCACGACCGGGTCGACGTGAACGTGCACCCCACCAAGGCGGAGGTCCGGTTCCTGGAGCAGTCGCTGGTGCACAAGGTGGTGCGGCGCGGGCTGGCCGATGCGCTGGGGCAGGAGGCGGTGCCGGAGGTAACGCTCTCCGCGCCGCGAGGGGCGCCGCCGGTAGAGCCGCGAGTCCATGCGATTCCCGGCATCGTGGCCGGAATGGGCGCGGCGAGCCGCTGGGGGCCGGTGACGGAGGTCTTTCGGCGGCGGGAGGGCGAGACCGGCCGGGGCGGCGCGGTTCGCGACCGGCCGGCAGGGGCTGAGGGTGCGTCGGTTCCGCATCCGTCTACCGAGGCCGGCGTCCCCTGGGATCTGGTACGGCCGGAGGGGGCCGCCGGCGCGGTGCCCGACTCGAGCGAGACACCGGGCGCAGCGGACTCGACGGGCGGCGGCCCGGCGCCGCTGATTCCCCTGGGCCAGTTCCGCGACACGTTCATCATTGCCGTCGACAACGATGGGGTGGTGATCATCGACCAGCACGTCGCGCACGAGCGGATCCTGTACGAGCAGGTCACGGACCGGTTGACGCGCGGATCGCTGGAATCGCAGCGCCTGCTGGAGCCTCTGCTGATCGCTCTGCCGGACGGCGCTCGCGACGCCCTGGCCGCGCATGCGGAGGACCTGGTCCGGCTCGGTTTCGAGGTCGAGCCGTTCGGCGGCGACAGCGTCCGCGTGGCGGCAGTCCCGGCGCTGATGGGACGCGCGGAGTGCGAGAGCGCCGTCCGCGCCATGGCCGAGGACCTCGAGGGCCTCGACCAGGGGGCGGTCGTCGGCGACGCGATAGGGCGGATTGCCGCCAGCACGGCCTGCCACGCCGCCGTCAAGGCAAACGACCGCCTGACGATGGAGAAGATGACCTGGCTACTGCAGGAACTGCGGCGCACAGCCTACTCGACCGTCTGTCCACATGGTCGACCGGTCTTGCTGCGGCTGACACGGCAGGAGCTCGAGAAGCGCTTCGAGCGGACGTAGCTGCGCACACCTTCGACAGCGCCCGCTTGACATATGGCAAGCACAGGAATCAGAATTCGTGTGCGCCCGTATGCGCAGCAAGCCAAGGAGGAAACAGTATGTCGTCGCCCGCAGAAACGGCCCTGCAGACCGCGGAAGAGATGCGTCGTCGCCTGACGGAGAGAGCCGCCGAGGACGAAGCCTTTCGGCAGCAACTGCTTGCCGATCCCAAGCGCGTCATCGGTCAGGAATTCGGGATCGAGATTCCGGAGGCTATCAACATCCACATCCATCAGAGCACCAAGAACAACTTTCATCTGGCGTTGCCGGTCAGTCCCGAGCTGGACGAGGAACAGCTCGAGCAGATTGCCGGTGGTCTCTGTTGCTGCGGATGAGACCCCTTCCTTACCACCCGCGCGCAAGTCTTCCCAGTGCGTCTCGATTGCTTCGGCCGGCCCTGGCCCGTTGAAGCGGCCAGGGCCGGCCGCGACGGCCGCAGGCGCCCGTCCCTCCGATCTTCCCGACATGGGTGGTGAACGGGGAATGCCCGAGGTGGTCACGTCGGTCGCCGCCCACTATGAGGCGCTGACCGACTTCATGCTGCAGCACGGAGCGGGGGAGCTGCTGGCGTGGCATTTCGGGCTTTGGGGACCGGATGCCGAATCCGGGCCGGACGCCTTGCGGCGCTCGAACCACGCCCTGGTCGAGGGGTGCGACCTCGGTCCGGGGCGGCGGGTGCTGGACGCCGGCTGCGGCGTGGGCGGAACCGCGATTGCGTTGGCGGAGACCTGCGGCGTGCACGTAACCGGACTGACGAACTGCGAGCCCCATGTCGCGGTGGCGACGGAACAGGCGCGTCGGCGCGAAGTCGGTCACCTCGTCGATTTCCGTTACGGCGACTTCATGAACCTGCCCTTCCCCGAGGCTTGTTTCGACGCCGTGCTCAACCACGAATCGTTCTGCTACGCGGCGGACAAGCCGGCCTACCTTCGGGGCGTCTATCGCGTGCTCAAGCCTGGAGGACGCTGGCAGGCCCTGGAGGGCCTGCTGAGCGGTGCGGCAATGTCCGAGGTTGACGAAGGGACGCACGCTCGAGCGCAATGGGGCTGGCGCATGCCGCCTCTGGCGCCGTGGCGCGAAGTGCTCGCCGTTGTGGAAGAGGCAGGGTTCGAGCGAGTACAACGGCAGGACCTGACACCGCTCGTGAAGCCGTACGTGGAAAGAGTCCGGAAGTACTGGTCCTGGTTCTCGTTGTTCTCCCCTCCTCCCCGGGGTCCGGAACGGGCCTATCACGAGTTCATGGAGGGGGCCGTTGCCTTCGAGAAAGGACTGCGGGAAGGCGTGTTCACCTACGACCTGGTCTCGGGAGCGAGGCCGGGTCGGGCGTCTTGAAGCGCAGGACTCGGGTGTTCATTCCCGGGTTCGCAGACGTCGCATCCAGAAGAACGTGTACGCCTTGACCTGCTCGACGCGGTCTCCGGCCAGCACGATCTTGAAGTGGTGAATGCCACGCAGGAGCATGAGCAGGCCGGACCTGCCGAACAGCGTGTCGGCCCCGCATGACGAGCCGGCCAGCGCCAGCAGTTTGTCCGGCACGGCGAGACCCGCTGCGCGGATACCGTCCACGAGGGCCGTCCAGGGCTCGAATTCCTTGAGCCATTGCCCCTTCCGCGCATAGAAGCTCAGACCCAGCGAGGGTCCCAGGCCGTCGGCCTGGACGTCGAAATGAACCACCATGTAGCGGAACGCACCGCGTTCCTCGAGAGGCGACACGATGGAATCGATCATCGAGCGCCGCCCGGACCACCCCGTGCGCTGCAGGAACGCCGCGACGTCGCGCGCTCCCCTGAAGCCCGCAACGGCCAGCCGAATCGCCCTGCTTCGCGAAGGAAACGCTCCTGCTGCGCGAATCTCGGTCTCCGGCTTCATCGCCAGATACACTTGCTCGATCTCTCGGCGTTCGGCGGAATCGATGTTCCATCCCGCCGCGGCAACCACCGCATCCACCACGACACCGAGATCCCGTCGCAGCGGGTCGGCACCATCCCCGACCAGCATCCCTTCCTCGGGATAGAGGAAGATCCCAGGTTCCGGGAAGTCGTCCTCGGTCGGGGTAATGTCGTATTCGAGCAGCATCTTTCTGCCGGCCACGCGCCTGAGAGAGGACGCCTCCGGCCGGGTCTGGTCCAACAGCCGGGTGATTCGGACCGCCGTTGCCTCGGCGCTCGCGGACCGTGGCCGGTCCGTGAAGAAAGCCGCCGACCGACTCCCACCGAGTAGCGAGACCCCCAGATCGGCACTCGGCCAGGTCTCGTGCAGCGGCAGCTCGAGTCCGAAGGGGAAAGCCCCCAGCGTAGCGGGCAGTCCGGCGGCCCGCTCCAGCAGCCGCTTCCACCCGTGCTCACCGACGAGCAGCGGAGGAATCCGGTGCCGGAAGCGTTGCAGCAGTTCACGCAGGGAACCCGACCCGCGCAGCAGGTCTTCTTCGGTTGCGTCCCAATGGTCCTCGATATTCATTGCAGGCGCTCAGGCAATGACCGGTGCGGGGTTGAGGTCGGGTTCCGCCAGAGGAGTCTCGCGCCACCCCATTGCCACGGGCACGTCGAAGAGGCGGCCCGGCGCAAACCGCTCCCAGAAGTGCCGCAACCCGGGTACGATGACGCGTGCCACCGGCATTCCGATGTCGGGCCGGGTCTGGTCCAGTACCAGAAACTCCATGCCTCTGGCTTCGACCAGCCCGCGGCATCGCTCCACGTCCTCTCTGACGTCCGCGGTCTCGGCGACCTCGTAGTCCTGTGCGCCGCGCGGAGCAACGCCGGGCGCCGGCTTCAGGAAGAGGTGCTCTGCGGCCTTGCCGTTGTTCCACCACCAGCGGCTGAGCGGGTCGGTCATGTCACGGCGAAAACCACCACGATTGACCTCCCCGACCGACGTCAGGCCCTGGTTCAATTCGCACACCGCGCGCAAGGCCGCAATGCGGGGGTCCGTGTGGGCGCCGGCTCCGTAGAGTATCTGCTCTTCGTCCTGGTCGGTCCGGCGCGAGACGGCAACGAAAACGGGAATGCCGAGGTCGCCGGTGGCATCCAGCACCCATATTTCGCGGTGCCGGCACCGATAGTAGTCCGGGGCGGAGGACAGGTAGTCGTCCCCGAAACTCTCCAGGTCCACTTGCGGCAGGCGGATTCGGTTGTACCACCAGATGGCGAATGCATCGCGTTCCACCAGCTCGAAGAACCCCTGCAGGACCGCTTCCGCGAGCGTGTTGCCGGCTGCGCAGCCATTCGAGTCCGCCGCGGGATTCCAGGGGGCTCGATGCTCGGCCGGAATACCGTAGAGCAGGGATGTCGGCAGGTACCGGTGCCGCTCTGCGGTGAGCGACCATACCGGCGACCAGTCCGTTTCCGCCTGCGGATCGAAGCGCGCCGGAACGACGTTGTATGGATGCCCGCGACGGTTGACCTCGTCCGCATCGTCCAGTTGCCGGTCGCTGAACAGTTGCACGTCGTTCGGGTGGATCGCTTCCGGCTGCCCGGCCTCGTCGAAGTCGACCAGGCGCCTTCGACAACGAATCTCGTCGCCATGAAACGCGCCGGAGTAGCGTTCGATCGCCTCGCAGAGGGCGCTCGCCTCCGACTGCGGCCGCGTGCTTCCCTTGCCCGCGCTCTTGCTCCGCAAGCTGCGCCGCAGCGAGCTCAGCTTCCGGCTCTTCAGCGCAAGGTTGTTCCCCGCCCAATAGACGTGCAACCAGGGATCGGAGTCGCCCGTGGTGCGCCTGAGCCACGTCACCACGCCGCTTATCGGACTGATCAGGTGACGATAGCGGGCGATGGTGTCCTCCGGTGAGACCGAGCGCACGCCGCCGCTGTTACGAACGTTCTTGGGGCTGGGCCGCAAGCGCACCGGCACTGCCGGGCGATCGGTGCAATACAGCGCCTCGTCGCCGCATGCGCAGCACTGCGGGCGGCGCATGGTCGGATGGTGGTCGCTCTTCAGCCCAGCGACGTCGAGCGAGATCGCCCCGTCATGGATTGGGGCCGTCTCCTCGAGCACGAGCCACTTGGCGATCGCGATCGCAGCCAGCCCGTATACTGCGTCCAGGCAGCCGGGCTCGGCCGCGGACGGCGTGAGGGCGGAATCGTCACCGGAGAGGTTGCGCAGGAAGTTGTGCACCTCCTGGTGCCCGCGCAGGCGGTACGCGAGACAGGCCCAGCACGGCCCCTGTTCCGCCGGTCTGAAGACAGGACCGAACAGGGGCTGCATGCCCGACGGCCTGACCAGCATCCACGGCGCACCGGACGCGACGTGCCGCCGGTTGACCGCGGCGTGGCGTTCGTCGAGGTAGTCGGCGCAGACGATGACGGACAGGGCCGGACGCTCGGCGTCGACGGTCACGCCCATGGCGTCCAGCCGTCGGGCGAGTCGGCCGTCGTCGTCGCCGGTGATTGCTACTCTCGCGGCTTTCAGGCGCTGCTCGGCCCAGCGGGGAGATGCGCCCAGGGCGGCCCAGAACGCCGCCGTGCGTCGTTCCATGGCGTAGTCGGCCGAGACGATGTAGCCCCTGGACGCCAGCATGGCAAGCGCCGCCCCGACATCGAATTCCGAGTGCGCGCCGGCAAGGACGGCGACGATGTCCCGCCGCGACCTGCTGCCGTCGAGAAGCGGCAGCAGGTCGCAGTGAAGTCGTCCGCGAAGCAGGGTATTGAACGTCTCCGACACCAAAAGTACCTTCCCGTCGTCGATCGCGCGGAACTCGAAGTGCGGCGCAAGCACCGGCACCTCGACGAGACCGTGGTCCGCGTTGGTGGTCTTGTGCAGTATCCCGTGCGACGGAGACTTGCTGGATGGCGTCATCCGAAGTACTTCTGAAACCTCACCCAGTTGCGCAGCGCGTGGTAGCGCTTCATAGTCTCTCCGAACCGTTCGGCGTATGCCTTCTCGTAGCTCTTCAAGGCAGACTGCAGAGATCCGGACCGGTTCACGCACTCACCGACGGCGCGCCCCAACTTCCGCCCCGCCCAGACTCCGTAGTGGATGCCCTCGCCGGTGAAGGGGTTGATCATCGAGGCCGCGTCTCCGACCAGCGCCAGGCGCTCGGCTGGAGCGAGGGGCAGGGGCTGCGAGCCCAGGGGCAACGGATGAGTCCCGATGGAGTCCGGATTCCTGATCGCGACGCCGTGGTCGTCCAGGTAGCGAACATATTCTTCCAGGTAGGACTCCAGGCGTCTTCGGGAGCGCTTGAAGTCGCGTTGGTCGATGATGATCCCGATGTTGACCCTGCCCTCCGCCAACGGGAACGTCCATCCGTATCCGGGCATCAGGCTCTCCAGCCAGTCGACGCGCATGGTCCGATCGGGAAGACCCGCGGCCTGCGCATAGGCCCGGATCGCCACGGCGGTGTGTCCCTCGGCGTTGCACTCGAGTCCCGCCAGACGCCGCACACGCGATCCCGCGCCATCCGCGCCTACGAGCAGCCTGCAGCGGATCTCCGTGGTCGTTGCGGAGCGTGTCCTGAGAACGAGCTTCCACAACCCGGCGGAAGCATCGAACTCCGCATGCGTGAGGGTGTGCCCCGAATAGTCTTCCGCGCCGCGCCCGATCGCCGCTTCGAACAGGTGCCGGTCGAACACCCTGCGTTCGACGATGTAGTAGCTGCGCTCGTCCGGACCCGCATCGTCGTCGCTCTGCAGGAGCTTCTCCAGATATCCGAATCGGGGCGGGCTGGTGAATCGCGTGCGCAGGACCTTCGGCCGTCCGTCGAAGACGGCTCCCAGGCCCAGCCCGCGAACAATCGAGGCGGCGTCCGCTCGGACGGCGTCGCCGCATGCCTTGTCCCGCGGGAATGCGTCACGGTCGACGAGCACGACGCGCATCCGGTCGGCAGCCGTCAGAGCGCTGCAGGCGCAGACGCTTCCCGCGGGCCCCGCACCGATGACGGCCATGTCCCACGGCACGGCGTCCGTTCTCACGTGTCGCTCCTCATGTGTCTTCGTCCGAGCCGAGGTCATGTCCCACCGGGGTGGCGTCACGCGGCCAGTGCGTCGATGTCGGAGGCAGCCCGGGAGGCCGTGTCGCGGATTGCGGCGGTGAGCGCATCGAAGTCCGCCAGCCCACAGCAGCGTGCAATGACGGCCTGTACCTTCGGGGCCGCCGTCTCGACCGCGAGGCCCTCGTCGGCGACCAGCCGGACCGCACCGTGCAGGTTCCGCCACATCGTCGCGGCCTCCGCCAGTCGCTCCGCCGCACTTTCGGCGAGCAACCCCCGGCCGCCCGCGGTGCGGAAGATGGAGACCGCGTCGGGAGCGATGGGGTGGGGCGCATCACCGGCAGGCGTCAGGGCCAGGAGCAGGGCTGCGCGTTCGACGTCCCGGAGGCCGCCGCGCATGTGGTCAATCGAGAGTGGACCGGGCTCGGCCGCGGTCTCGGTCGCCGCACGCAACTCGGCGATCAGCCCTTCGCGTGCATGACCTCGGCCCGGAATAGCGCGCCGTGCCGTTTCGAACCGCGTCCCAATCTCCGTATCCCCGGACGTGAACACGCACCGCGCCCGGGTCAGTGCCAGAAGCTCGTCGGTCGAGCCACTGCTTCCTCGCTGTTTCGCGAGCTCGCCGAGCGAACGGACGGCGCCCCCTTTCCAGCCGCGCGGGACCGGCGCGAGCAGCAGGTTGCCGCGGGTCAGTTCCCGGAGCGCGTGACGGAAGCGCCCGCACAGTGCCTCGTAGTATTCGGCGGCGCCGCCGTCGTACACGAAAACGACGTCGAGTTCGCTCCCGGGCACTGCCTCCCCGCTGGCCAGAGTGCCGAGAACCACCGCGGCCACCCCGCCATCCGGTGGCTGCGGGGCGCCCCGATCTGCGAAGTCTTCTTCTACGGCGGTCAGCACGCCGGCAATCGAGGCCTCGGCAACATTGGACAATGCCGTGGATGCTTCGATTGGCGACAGGCTGCCGCGCAGGGTGTGCACGCCAATCTGGAAGACCTTGCCGTTGGACCATTCCAGCGCCGCCTCGACGGCCTCCCTGCCGTCTTGCACCGGAATGTCGAAGAGCTGTTCCTTCATCTCGGCCGCGCCGAGTTCGCGCGTCCAGTAGAGGCGCGCCAGACCGCGCCGGGCAATGGCCTCGTATTCCGGATCCGGCCCGAAGCCCTCCGGAAGATGCAGATCGAGATCGGTGAACTCTGTGTTCCGGAGGCTGTCGAGCAGCCTCGGGGACCGGTCTATCCACCGGGCGAGACGTGGCGCGGCGCCGTGGATCTCCGCGATCGTCTCGTAGGCGTCTGGACGCGCGGCGAACGCCGGGCTGTCGTAGGCGCTCCAGTCCTCGATCTGCGGATAGAAATAGTCACGCTGGCGTTCGAGCAGCGGGTCCATCGTCGCGAACCAGCGTTGCGGAAACAGGGCCAGCCCGTTCATCTTGATGTAGCTGCCCGGCAGTTGCGGCGACGCGGCGGCTCCGTGATGTTGCAGCAGCGGATAGCGCCGGTTCGTCGCCGCGTGATGGTCGGCGTGACGCTGCATGTTGTAATAGAGCCAGTTGGTGAACTTGTAGTCGGCGCTCCATGCGTGTTGCGGCTGCACCTTCTCGAATCGGCCGTTGGGCAGGCGGATGCGCCGCAGTCCGTAGTGCTGAACGTAGTTGCTGAGCTTCATCGAGAAGATCACGCCGGAGCACAGGACCGCATAGATCAGCATCGCCCGGGGACCGCCCATCCAGTACACGAGCCAGTACCACCCGACGGTTTCGACGATGTACCGCCAGAAAGCGTTCGTGTAGTGCCATGCGGGCAGGTGGCGGCGCGCCAGGCGATTGCATTCGAAGCGCCAGGCCCCGAGGATGTTGCTCGCCACTTCGCGCGGCAGGTAGCGCCAGAAGCTGACGCCCTTGGGCGCGGACCCGGGGTCGCCGGGCGTGCAGACGAGGGGATGGTGGAGATAGACGTGCTCCGTCGCATAGTGAGGATAGGAGACGGAAGCCAGGAGGAGTTCGCCGAGGCGGCGCTCCCACGCGGCGCGGCGATGAACCAGCTCGTGCCCGACGATGAATACGGTCTGGGCCACGCCGGCCAGCACGAACGCCAGCAGTCCGGCCTCCCAGGCGGACATGTCGCTGGCGGCGAGGATCCGCCAGAGTCCGAACACGAGGGTTGCCGGCCAGAGCGCCGCCCACAACCACAGGGAGAGCTTGTAGAGGAACAACCGGCTCTCCCGCGTCGCCTCGGGATCCATGTTTCTTTCTTCTATTCCGAACACGCTGTCGAAGCGGTCGGCGAGCAGGAAGAAGACGAAGGGCCCTGCAAGCCACCAGCCGCCGAATGCCGCCGCCCCGGCCACCAGCGGAAAGACGACGAGAGGGATGAAGTGCGGAAGGGCGTTCCGGATGGACGGTTCGATCACCCTCGCGCGCACGGCGTTCGCGGCGCCCGGCCCGCTCGACCCCGCTCTGTCCTCCATCGAGACCTCCTGCTTTCTCATCGATCGAACTTCATCGCCTCGGTCACATCGATGCGGGCCGCGCGCCATGCGGGATAGATGGACGACGCGATCCCGATGCACAGAATGAACCCCGTGATCTGGCCGATGCGCCACGGAAGGAACAGGGGGACGATGACCGGATCGACGACGGCTCCCGAGAAGGTCATTTCGCCCATCACGGCAGACATGTCGAGGCCGTCGCCGAAGAAGTACCACATGCCTGCCAATCCCAGACCCACGCCCGCAAGGCCGCTCACGGTGCACAACGTGAGCCCCTCGATCAGGACGATGGCGGCGGTCTGGCGCGGGGTCAACCCGAGCGCCTGGAGCACGCCGAACTCCCGGTGGCGGTGCATAACGGACATCAGCACCGTGTTCACGATGCCGACGGCGATGATGACGAACAGGAACCCGTGAATCACGTAGTTGCCGAACGCGTCTATCGTGATCGCTGCGGCAAGCGCGGGATCCGACTCGCGCCACCCCATCACCCGGGCATCCCCCGTCGTGATGGGGGCGGCCAGCGCGCGCTCCAGGTGTTCGGCAACGCGGCCCGTGGCGCCGCTGTCAGCGAGCACGACAGCGACATTGGTGACGTCGGCGGCAGAGCCCAGCCAGTCTGCGGCAGTGTCGAGCGGGATGTGAATCATCGCCCCGTCGACCGCCGGGACGCCGCTGCGGAAGATGCCGACCACCCGGAGCAACTGCCCGGCGATCTCGCGCTCGGTGTCCTGCGCCTGGACCACGAAGCGCGATCCGACGTCCAACTGCAGGCTGGCCGCCAACCCGTCGCCGACGCAGGCGGCCAACTCGTCCCCCGGCTCCAGGTAGCGCCCTTCGACCAACCGGTCGTCGAACGTGCCGAAGTCCGCTTCCGCGATCGGATCGACGGCAACGATCCGTGTCGGCCGCGCCCCCTCCGCCGAGCTCGCCAGACCGCTGATGCTCAGTCTCGCCGACGTGGCGACCACGCGTGAGGCGATCTCGGGAGACTCCAGCGCCTGCTCGGCGGCGCGGTGGACGTCGGCGGTCAGGCGGTCGTCGATCCGACGGCTCATGCGGTACTCGGGACGCTCGACCGTCACGTGCCCGGTGCCCAGACGCACCCCGGAGTCGATCCACTGTTCATGGCTTCCGTCGTCCAGCGTGAACGAGAAGACCAGCACGGCCCCGCCCACGACCATGGCCGAACCGGTCAGCACGGTGCGGCGCGAGTGGCGGCGCAGGTTGCGCAGGGCCAGAACGGCGAGAGCCCGGGTATGCATCTTCGGTCCTAGAGTCCCGACAGGGTATCGGCCGGGGGCACGCGCGCGGCGCGGACAGCGGGATAGAAGGCGGCGACCACTGCGGTGACCAGGAGTCCGATCGTGGCCCAGCTCCAGGCAGGCACGTTGGTGCCTACGCGAAGTCTGGGCGTCAGCAGCGCACCCTCCAGCGTGACGTCTCCGAAGAGCCAGTCCAGGCTGACCGGCGTCATGTAGAACCACAGCATGGGTGGCGCTGCGAAAGCCGCGCCGACCGCGAGGCTGAGGGTGCCGATCGCCAGCGCCTCGTACAGCACGGAGCCCACCACCGACCAGGGTTTCGCGCCCAGCGCCAGCATGACCGCGAACTCCCGGCGGCGTTCGAACGTCGCCATCAGCATCGTGTTGGCGACGCCCAGGCAGGCGACCCCGAAGATGATGACGATGAATATCCAGTACACGGAGTCGGCCAGTGCGAGATATCCGCTGAGCACGGGGTTGAGCTCGGTCCACGGCGCGACCACGATCCCCCGGTCGGCGATGTCGGGTACGGTCGCGAGGTATTCAGCGGTCGCGTCGGCGGCCGACGGATCGGCGGTCGCGATCGCGACTTCGTGTATCCGGCCCGGGTCGAGCGCCACGAAGTTCTGGAGATCGGCCAGCGGGACCACCGCGGTGCCCGCGTCGAACTCGATCAGCCCGGTGCGGAAGATGCCTGAAACGGTATAGAGATCGTTGGCCATCGACCCGTCCGCGGCGGAAGCGACGACGACGACCTCATCGTTCACACCGACCGCGAGTTGGCGGGACATCTCCTCGCCGACGACCAGCTCGTATTCGCCGGCGGCGGGCAGCCGGCCGGCGGCCAGCGGATCGAGGAAACGGGTGAGCGCGATCTCGCGTCCCGGGTCGACTCCCATCAGCACGCCAGCGCTCGTGGCAGCGCCGGAGCTGACGAGCCCGCTCGCGTACGCGCGCGGCGCTGCGGCCGCTACGGATGGCTCGGCAACGATCGTGAGGAGCAAGGCCTCGACGTCGGTTCCCTCACGCCCGCCGATGGTGTCGTACAGGCTCCGTTCGGGCCGGTAGCCGGCGTCGTGGAGCTCGATCTGTCCGCTGACCAGCGACGTCGCATTCTCGATCAGGTCGGCTACCATGCCCTCGCCCCAACCGATCATGAACACCACGGCGAAGTAGCCGATCGCGAGGCCGAGCGCGGTAAGAGTGGTCCGCTTGCGATTCCGGCCCAGGTTGCGCCAGCCGATTCGCCACCACGGAGATGCGTTGGTCGTTGCCATTGTTCAAGCCATTTGCCGGCGCACCAGGTCCCGAAAGGCGCCTTCGGTCGCCGACAACTCTGCAAAGGACCCTTCCTGGACCACCTTTCCGGATCCCATCACGTAGATTCGGTCCGCCTTTCGCAACGTGGAAAGGCGGTGGGCGATGACGAGCCGCGTCGAGGTCAGGCGCGCAAGGTTGTCCATGACGTCGGACTGGCTGTCGTTGTCGAGCCAGTTCGTCGCCTCGTCGAGCAGCAGGATGCTGGGCTTGCGAAGCAGTGCCCGCGCGATCATGATGCGCTGGCTCTCGCCTCCCGACGTGACGGCCCCACCGGTGCCGACGGGCGTCAGCATGCCCATCGGCATCGCCGCGATCGCACGGTCGACGGCTGCGATCCGGGCCGCCTGCCACGCGTCCTCCTCGGTCACCTCTTCGTGATCGGAGACGATGTTGTCCCGGACGTCCTGCGGATGGAGCCGCACGTCTTGCGGAACGGCGCCGATCTTCCTGCGCACCTGCTTGACGTTGAGGTGCCTCAGGTCGCGTCCGTCGTAATAGACCGCGCCCGAGGACGGGTGTTCCAGACCCAGCGCAAGCCGGAACAGCGTGCTCTTGCCGGCCCCCGACTCCCCTGCGATGGCGACGAACTCGCCCGGACGGGCGCGAATCGATACGTCGTCGAGGATCAGCGGACCGTCCGGCTCGTACCGGAACGTGACGTGGTCGAAGAGGATATCGCCGCCCAGCTCCCCGACAGGCTCTCCGGCGTCGGTTGTTTCGGGTCTCTCAGCGAGAAAGGGCTGTACCTGCTCGAGTGCCGGCAGGATGGAGGCGACGGCGCCGATTGACCTGTCGAGGCTGGCTACCGCCGCCTGGAACACCATGAACAGGGTGTAGACCGCGAGGAAGCCCCCGACCGAGAGCGTCTCCCGGTCCTGCAGAGTCACCGCCAAAAGCAGCGCGGCTCCGGCCAGGAACGGCAGCGCGGCTCCGAAGGCCTGCAGGTGCTCGTCGTGAGCGCCCAGCAAGGACTCCGCATTCTTCTGTTCACGGTAGTCCCGCGCCCAGACGGCAAAGGCCGACCCCTCTGCACCGTCGACCCGCAGCTTGGAGATGCCGTTGACGAGCTGAAACAGTCGGCCGGCCACACTCTGGACGGCACGGATTACCCGGCCGTGGGCGGAGATCTGCCGCAGGCTGAACATCACTGTCAGGATCAGGGACAGGAGGCCGACCGCGGCGGTCACGCCGCCCAGAGTCGCGTCGTAGAGGACGATGAGAAGCAGCGCGGGCAACAGGAAAATGACCGACAGCGCCGCGTTGGCGACCACCCCGTGCACGGCGTCCCGAAGATTCTGGAGCGCCATGCCCCGCATGCCGAGCTCGCCGGCCGGGTAGCGGTGCAGGACACGGGGAGGCAGCCGCAGCAAGCGGTCCCAGAACGCGGCCTCGATGCGGGACAAGCCGCGCCCTTCGAGGCGCATCAGCGCCATTCCGCGCAGGATGTTCAGCAGTGCTCCGATCACGGCGAAGGCGCCTAGCACGGCAGTCGACACAAGCAGCAGGCCGCGATCCCGGGTCGGGACGACCTCTTCCGCGATGAAGCCCAGCAGCACCGCAGGCAGCAGGATGACCAGGCCGCCGAGCAATCCGGTCACCACCAGTCGCAGGAAGTCCGTCGTCAGACCGCTCCGGGCGAGTCGGACCAGGTCCCGGGGCCCCGCACCCGCGGACGGCAGCGGCCGATAGAAGGACCAGGCGTCGGCACGGAGCGATTCCGCGCGCTCGGCCGTGACTCTCGCGCTGCGTTGCCGGCCCGGGTCCACTTCCCGATAGGCACCGAGCGCGCCCGGCAACAGCGCCACGGGGCGGCCGTCGTTCGCCCTGAACGCCAGCAGCGCGCCGCTGTCGCCCAGCCACCACTGGTCTTCCGCGGTCAGCCGTACCCGCCGGCCGCGCACGCCGGATGCATCCAGAACGTCACCCAGGACGATGCCGGCATCGGGCTCGTCCGACCCGGTGGGCCATTTGAAGTCGATTCCCTCGTGCCGGCCGACAACTCGCAGCGCCGTGAGCAGGGCCGGATCGTCACGGTTCGCGCTTTTCGCCTCCAGCAGGCCGTACAGATTGAACAGGCTCCGCCGGGCGCTCTCCTCGGCGGTGCGAGGGCTGGTGGCCCGCGCCCGCTCGATGTTGGCCTGGTCGACCGCGGTCAGGCCGCGGTTGAGTCGCTCCAGGGTGAGCGCGACCGCGTGGAAGTGCGCGAGGGCGGGCAGCAAGCGGTTCTGTTCGGCGAGGTCCTCCGAGGACCAGGCGGAGAGCCGCACTTCCTCCACCAGGATGAGCCAGCTCGCGGGCGTGAGTGCGATCGCGCCAATGTCGGTCTCTTCCGCGCGTCCCTCCGCCGGGTCGACCAGGCCCATGAACAGCCCCGTCCCCCTCGGCGGCGTCGCCACCCACACTACTCCGCGCCGCGCCGACAGCGTGCCCCGCCGCGCGGCCGGAGTCCGTGCGGGTTCGACGCGTTCGTCCGTTCGTGGCTGATGCGCGACGTCCCGAGACAACACGGCGGACATGTCCATGAGCCAAGCGTCGATCTGCTCCGCCAGCTCCCCGTTCGCAATCGCGCCCAGCGAGGCGACCGGTAGACGCCGCAGCACAGTGCCGGGCAACCCCTTGGCGGTCAGGCCGAGGGTCGTCTTGCCGTGCTCCGGCGCCACGCCCGGCAGAAGGCGACCGGACCGGGCGCGCAGCAGGTGTTGGCGCGCCGATTGCTCAGCCCCGTTCCGGTGCTCGGCCAGGAACAGGTCGACCGCGCCCCGCTCGATGAGCCAGACGGTCTGCGGATCGCCCATGTCCACAGGCAGATTGCCGGCACAGGGCACGGCCGTTCCCGATTCGGCGGCGATTTCGCCGAGCGTGCGTCGTTCCGGAGTCGTCATCGCTACGGCGCAGTCTCCTACTAGCCGGCGCGGACGAGCCGGCAGTAGGAGCCGTCCTCGTCCGCCATCAGTTCGTCGTGGGTGCCGCGCTGCACCGCCACCCCGTTCTCGAGAACGATGATCTGGTCGCAGTCGCGGACCGTACTCAGCCGGTGCGCGACGATCAGGCAACTGACCCCCCGGCGCCTGAGCGCATCGTCGACACGCTCTTCGGTCGCGGCGTCGAGAGCGCTCGTCGCCTCGTCCAGAATCAGCACGGTCGGATTGCTCACCAGGGCCCGAGCGATTTCCAGGCGCTGCCGCTGACCGCCGCTGAAGTTCGCCCCGCCTTCGTCGACCTGCGTCCGATAGCCGAGCGGTCGACCGAGGATCTCGTCGTGGATGCAGGCGTCCCGGGCCGCGGCCACCACGTCGTCGTCGGGGACGGCGCTGTTCCACAGGGTGATGTTGTCGCGCACCGTCGCGGAGAAGAGGACGATGTGCTGGTCCACCAGCGACAGGGAGCGCGACATCACCTCCTCGGGAATTTCCTGCCGTGGACGGCCGTCAATCAGGATTTCGCCGGACCAGGGTTGGCGGATGCCGGCGACGAGGGCCGACAGTGTCGATTTGCCGGATCCGCTCGGGCCAACCACCGCGACTCGCTGGCCGGGCTCGATCTTCAGATTGAAGTCCTCGATCAACGGTGGCCGGCCCCGGCTGTAGCCGAAGGCCACGCCGCGCAGTTCCACCTGGCCGGCCAGCCGCAGCCGCCCGTTCATCGTGGCGATACCTGGCGATGCATGGCGCCGGCGCGCCAGGTTCGGGTCCTCCGCGGCCTCCGTGATGTCCTCCAGGCGCTGCAGGTCGGTATCGATTGCCTGGCGCTCGTCGGCGAACTCGACGAAGCGTCCGATCGGCGCCAGGAACATGGCCGCCACGATGTAGAACCCCGCCAGCTCGCCCAGGGTCAACTCGCCGGCCATCACCTGGTTCGCCCCGACCGCCAGTACCGCCGCGTTGCACAGCATCATGAAGAGCTCCGGAAGCGCCGCGTTGACATGGCTGAGCTCCGAGAATCGCTGCCGTGCGGCGAGCTCGCGGGCCTGATGGCCGCTCCAGCGGGAGAAGAAGCCGTCGTCCGCGGCCGTTATCCGCAAGTTGTCCGTGTGGTGCAACATCAACATGCCGATACCGACCAGCAACCCCTGCTCGCCGCGCAACGCATGGCTCTTTTCGGTCCGGAGGCGCGTGATGACGCGTGCGATCGTTGCGTTCAGCACGGCCAGGCCCAGGACGACCAGGCCCAGCGTCGGGTCGTATGCCAGCATGACGGCCAGGAACACCGCGCTCATCGCGACCTCGATAAGCACCCCCAGAACATGGTCCGCCAGACCCTTGGCAATCTTGTCGATGGACAGAAGGCGAGCGGCCAGTTCGCCCGCCAGCCGCTGGCTGAAGTACGTCACCGGCAGCCGCAGCAGGTGAGACAGGCAACGATTCGCGGCGACAACCGAGATCCGGATGGCCAGGCGTCGCAGACACCGCTGCTTCAGCCAGTTGAGCACGTAGACCAGCCCGGCGGCGGCAACCATCATGCCGATCAGGAACGGACCCCACGGTTCGTTCTCGCCCAGGACCCGATCCACGTACGTGCTCACCACTGCCGGCGTCACGAAGGCCAGGACGGCCAGCATCAGCCCGCACGCCACCGTGAAGGCCAGCGCTCCCCAGGCGCCCCGAAACCAGAGCGGGATACGTTGCAGGATGTGGGTCCGGGCGCCTCCGGGGCGAAACCTCGGTCCGCACTCGAATTGCAGCGCAATTCCCGTGAAGCCCTTGCCGAACTCTTTCGCGGAGAGCACGCGTCGGCCCATGGCCGGGTCGTTCAGAAAGAACCGCTCGTCGTCGAAGCCTTCCAGGATGAGGAAGTGATTGAACTCCCAGAACAGAACGAGGGGAAGCGGCCGCTTGCCGAGTTGCTGGACTTCCAGGTACAGGCCGGTGCACTCGAGGCCGTAGTGCCTGGCGGCCCGCGAGAGACCCGCAGCGGTGGAGCCGTCGCGGCCGACTTCGCACCTGTCGCGCAGATCGGGGAGCGGGACCCAGCGGCCGAAGTACGCGAGCACGCTGGCGAGGCACGCGGCGCCGCACTCGGTGGCGTGCATCTGCATCTGCAGCGGCGTGGTCACGCGTCGTTTTCCGTGCGCAGTCGCGTGGGCAGCGCTCGAGCCGGTCGATAGCGTAGGGGAGGCCGACGACATTCAGGACAGTCCTATGTCGAAAAGCTCGGCCGGCGACTGGCGGCCGAGAACGATGCGAACCCGGGACGGCGTACCGTCGGGCAGGGAGAGCGCCGCCGCGTCGTGGAGCACGACATCGACCCGCCGGCCGGGCTCCGCGAGCGCCGGTCCCAACTCCGCCAGCCAGTCGGGCAGCGGTCCCGGGCTGACGGCGGCGACCCTCCCCGGGAGGCGGCGCGTCCCGCCGTCCGGTGTCGCCACGTCGATCGAAGCACGCATGCCGGGTTGGATGCGTCGCGCCACGCGCGGGGCGACCTGCAGAACCGCCCGCGGCGCCCGTTCCCGTGAGTCCCGGATCTGGGCGACCGCGGAGCCGGCGGACAGGTAGTCCCCGGGGGCAGATCGCAAGGCCGTGACCTCGCCCGCGATCTGGCTGACGATGCGTTCCCTCGTGGAACGCCGGGCCTCCAGTTGCAGCAACGCCACGCGGGCAGCGGCCAGTCGAGAGAGCAGGTCGCTGCCGCCGGCTGCCGGTCCGGTCTCCGCCTCCAGCAGCTCTATCCGGTCGCGCAGCGCCGCCGTCTCGCGTGCGAGTTCAGGCACGGTCTGCCTGGCGATCGGATCCCCGGCCTCGACGCGATCTCCGGGAGACACCAGGAACTCCCCGAGATGCCCGGTCTCGGTCGCCACGATGTCGTAGCGGGCGCCCGGCGCCACGAGCACGCCGTCGATCGTCACGTCGCGGACGACACTGCCGAAGAACATCCAGGTCACGAGTGTCAGCAGCAGCAGACCGATTCCGGTCAGGATGATGCGCTCGTGCGGCGCCGTCACTCGCAGAAGATGATCGAGTTGCTGCCGCTGGTTCTTGTTGGCCAGTGCCTGCCGCCGGAACGGGCTACTGAACACGCCCCCGGGTCCCGAACTTGCGCGCGCGGCGCCCGCCGGGTCGTTGTTGCCCTTAACGGATTCGGTCATTGACGTTAACAGATCTGGTCTCGCCTGTTATTATAGCGGTTGCACGAATACACAATACGTGGACTGGCTAATCGCTGAAATCGGAACGCGCCGCGGCTGGCGCCGGCTGGCGAGGTCTGACGGAGATGCAGGAATCGGACACGCTCCTGATTGCGGTCGATGTGCACGACCGTGAGGCGGGAGTCGTCGACAAGATGACGGCTCATCGGGAGGGGATCCTGCACCGCGCGTTCTCCATCTTCGTCTTCGACGAGGTCGACCGCCTGCTGCTGCAGCGACGGGCGGCCGGCAAGTACCACTCGGGCGGGCTCTGGTCCAATACCTGCTGCAGCCACCCGCGCGCCGGCGAGTCCCTGCTCGATGCCGCCCACCGCCGGCTGGGCGAGGAGATGGGCTTCGACTGTTCGCTTCAGCCCGTATTCGGGTTCGTCTACAGGGCGGCGCTGGACGCCGGGCTGGTGGAGCACGAGTACGACCACGTTCTTGTTGGACGTTTCCGGGGAACTCCCGCTCCCGACGCCCGCGAGGTGGACGAGTGGAAGTGGGAACACGTTCCGGCGGTCCAATCGCAGCTCGCCGCAGGCCCCGAGGCGTTCACCGCGTGGTTCAAGCTCGCGCTCGACGGACTTCTCGCACGCCGAGCCTGCTAGCACCGTGGCAGAACAAGACAACGCCGCGCGTCGGCCTCGGGCCAGTCAGTTGCGCCCGCTAAGTCCGATCGGCCGAGCCCTCGGTTCCGGTTTGCGATTGTCGTCCGCGCGGCGATGGAGCCGGTTCGCGGCTGCATTCGGCCGGCATCTGCTGTTCGTGGCGACCATCCTCTGTCACGCTTGCGCGTTGGCGCCCGAGCCGGCGCTCCCGGAGCTGGCGCCCGAGCCGGTTCCCGAGTTGCCCGGCAGCTTCGCGGAGAGTTCCCGGACCGGCGCGCACGAGCCGCTGGAATGGTGGCGGGCCTTTGCCGATCCGGTGCTCGACGAGGTGGTCGACACGGTGCTCGCCTCCAACTTCGACATCGCGGAGGCGGTCGCGCGAGTACAGCAGGCGCGAGTGAGGGCCCGTCTCGCCGAGGCGGCGATCCTGCCGAGCGTCCGCGCGCGGGCGGGCGCCGACAGCTTCGACGTGCCCATCAACGCCGGCATCGGCGCGCAGCTTCAGGAGCTGGGGCTGGAGGACCTGCTGGGCGACGCGGCCGGGGGCATCACGCTGCCGGAGCGGCTCGGCTTGACCACGTACGCGTTGAGCGCCGACTTCGCGTACGAGCTCGACTTCTGGGACCGTGTTCGCCATTCGTCGCTCGCGGCGGGAGCCGAGCTGCTGGCTTCCGAGTCGGACGTCCAAGCCGCCCGCATCGGGGTGGTGGCCGAAGCAATCACGGCCTACTTCGACATCGTCGATCTCCGGCGGCAGATCGAGATCGCCCGCGAAACGGTGGACGTGCTGGAGGAGCGCGAGCGGCTGGTGGAGGCCCGCTACGGCCGCGGACTGACCGATTCGCTGGGCCTGTACCGGGTGCGCCAGGACCTCCGCAACACGCAGGCAGGCCTGCCCCAACTCGACGATCGTCTGGCTGCGGCCGAGGTGCGGCTGGCGGCGCTTATGGGCGGCTATCGGGAGGACGTGGACGAGTTGCTCCCGAATGCACCGGGTCAGCCGCCGGTGGCTGACCCGGTGCCGGTGGGAGTTCCGGCCGATCTTCTGCTGCAGCGGCCGGACCTGCTGGCGGCGGGACACCGCCTGGAGGCGGCGGGCCACGAGATAGAGGCGCGCCGCGCGGAGCTGAGGCCCTCGCTCTCGTTGTCGGGCTCGATCGGACTCCAGACGACCGACATCGGCGGGATCTTCAACGTGCAGCAGTGGTTCGGCAACCTGCTCTCGAGCCTGCTCGCGCCGGTCTTCGACGGCGGCCGGTTGGCCGGCAACGTGGCGCTGGCCCACACCCGCTTCAACGAACTGGCCGCCGCCTACGGGCGGACGGTTGTGACGGCGGTCAACGAGGTGGAGGCGGCCCTGGCCGGACTGCGGAACCAGGGCCGGCGCCATGCGTTCCTTTCAGCCCGGCGGGAGGAGGCTCAGGCGACCCTGGCTCTGAGATCGCAACGCTACCGGTCGGGAGTCGGTGGCTACGCGGACTTCCTGGACGCGTCGCGCACGCTGCTCGACGTGGAGTCCGCACTCGCTGGCTGCGAGCGGAATCTGGCCCTGGCCCGGCTCGCCGTGCACCGCGCACTGGGAGGCGCCTGGACCGCCCCGGACCGGGTCGCCGGAGAGTCGCTGGCCGCAGCGATCCTGCCGGAAGAGGGCGGGAGGAACAGATGAGTCGCCTGACGGGTTACGTGCTCGCCGTCGCGATCCTGCTCGGCTCCGTGGGGATCGCCTACTTCATGATCTCCCTGCGGCCCGCGCCGGCCCGCCGCGAGCCTCCGTCCCGCATCCCGTTTGCGATCACCGAGCCGGCGGCCCCCGGCGCCGGCGCCATCCCGGTCTACGGGGCCGGGACCGTCCGGCCGCGAGCGCAGATCGCGGTGGCGGCCGAGATCAGCGGCCGCGTCGTCTGGGTGAGCCCCGCCTTCCAGACCGGGGGGCGTGTCCACCCGGGGCAGTTGCTCTTCCGCCTCGACGACGCCGACCATCGCCACCGCGTGGAGCGGGCGCGCGCCGTGATCGTCGGGCAGGAGGTCGAATTGCTCAAGGTGGAGGAGGAGGCACGCCTCGCGCGCGACCAGTACGAGCGGTTCAGGCGCCGCCGGGGGGACGCGGCGCCGGCGGTCGACGCCGGCCCGCTGGCGCTGTGGGAGCCCCAGGTCGCGGCGGCGCGGGCCGCCGTGGACCGGGACCGCGTTGCGCTGGCCGAGGCCGAGTTGGGCCTGTCCCGCACGCAAGTGCATGCGCCGTTCGCCGGCGTCGTGAGGACCGAGTCGATTGACGTGGGGCAGTTCGTGGTCGCCGGCCAGACGGTGGGGCAGGTCTATGCCGCCGACGCGGTGGAGGTGGTGGTGCCGGTCGCCGACGCCGACGCAGCGCTCATACCCGGACTCTGGGATCTGCGTGCCGGCGATGCGGACCGGCGGGTCGCCGCCCGCGTGGTCGCCGACTACGGCAGGGCCGACTATGCCTGGGAGGGCTACGTCGACCGGGTCGAGGCCGCCCTGGATGAAGCCACCCGAACGCTCGACGTGATCGTGCGCGTGCCGGATCCCTTCCTGGGTGGAGTGCGGGTCGAAGGCCACGTCGATTCGGTCGCCGACACGGGGACGGGCGCTGACGGGTCGCAGAGCCCGCCGCTGCTGGTGGGGAAGTTCGTGGACGTGGAGATCGAGGGCCTCACTCCCGGTCCGTACTTCAAGGTGCGCCGCCGGGCGCTCCGGCCCGGCAACGAGGTCTGGGCGGTGCGCGACGACGCGTTGACCATCGTTCCGGTGAGGGTCCTGCAACGTTCGGACGACGACGTGTACCTGATCGGCGCTCTGTACGCGGGCCAGCCGGTCGTCATGGGCGGGATCGAGATTGCGACCGAAGGCATGGCGGTGCGGATGACGGCCGGAGGGGAGCGGTGAGCCCCGACGACGCCTCCGCAGAGGAAATGCGGGGACCCATCGCCTACATGGTGAGGAATGGGGTCGCCGCCAACTTCCTGATGTTCCTCATCGTCGTGGTGGGGTTGGTGTCGCTGACCGGCCTGGTCAGGGAGGCCTATCCGGTACTGAACTTCGATGCCGTCGAGGTGTCGGTACCGTACCCCGGGGCGACCCCTGCGGAGGTGGAGGAGTCGATCGTCCTCAAGATCGAGGAACGGCTCGAGACCCTCGATGCGGTCGACAGGGTCACGGCGGTTGCGGCTCAGGGCATCGCGTCGGTCATCGCCGAGCTGAGATCGGGCGCGGACGTCGACCGGGCGGTGGAGGACGTCGCTGCCGCCGTCGGCGGGATTCAGACTCTCCCTGCTGCTGCGGAGCGTCCCGTGGTACGGGAGATGACGCACCGCCAGAGCGTGATCCGCGCGGTTCTCCATGGAGACGTTTCCGAACGCGCGCTCAAGGAGCTGGCGTACCGCATCGAGGACGAACTTGCCTCGCTGCCCCTCGTTTCCTACGTGGAGACGAGCGGCGTGCGCGACTACGAGATCTCGATCGAGGTGCCCGTCGTCCGCTTGCGCGCCCTCGGACTCACGCTCGACGACGTTGCCGCAGCGATACGCGGCGGGTCCCTCGAGCTGTCCGGCGGGAGCGTCGAGACCCGGGATGCGGAGGTCCTGGTGCGGACCGTGGGCCAGAGCCATACCCAGCACGACTTCGAAGACCTCGTCGTGCTGAGCGGCAGCGACGGCACGATGGTGCGTCTGGGCGACATTGCCGAGGTGCGCGACGGCTTCCAGAACGTGGGCCTGATAGTGCGGCACGACGGCCAGCCGGCGGCGTTCGTGGAGGTCTACCGGGTAGCGGGCGAACAGATCCAGGACGTCGCGCGGGCGGTGGAGCGACACCTGGACGAGCGAATCGTCCCCACCCTCCCTCCCGGGTTGTCGCTCACGATCTGGAACGACGATGCGCGAATCTATGAGGAGAGACTTGGACTCCTCGTAGACAACGGTTTGCAGGGACTGGTGCTCGTCCTCTTGATCATGACCCTCTTCCTGCAGATTCGCCTCGCCGTATGGGTGGCCCTGGGAATCGCGATCTCCTTCATCGGGACGGCGGCGACCATGCTGGTCCTCGACGTCTCGGTCAATACGGTTTCGCTCTTCGCCTTCATTCTGGCCGTCGGCATCGTGGTCGACGATGCGGTGGTGGTTGCCGAGAGCGTGCACCTGGAACGCCGGAAGGGTACGCGCGCCGATCTGGCGGCGATTCGCGGCACCCGACGCATAAGGAAACCGTTGATCTTCGCGGTCTTCACGACGGTGGTGGCCGTCGTTCCTCTCCTGTTCGTTCCCGGGCCGGTCGGAGCCCTTCTGAACTCGGTTCCGATCATATTGATCTCGGTGCTCATCCTCTCTCTGCTGGAATCGCTGCTGATTCTCCCCAACCACCTGTCGCACCTGCCCGGTCCGGATTGGAAGCCCTCGCATCCGCTGGAACGTCTCGTTCTCGGGATCCAGGCCCGCGTGGATGATCTGGTGCGGTGGTTCCTGGACGGCCCGCTGGACCGGGGGTTGAGATTGGCCACCGGTCAACCGGCGATGGTGCTTGCCGGGGCGGCGGGAGCGGTCGTTCTCGTCGTCGCGCTGATACCGGCTGGAATCGTCGACGTACTGGATGCGCCACGGGTGGAAGGCGACGTGGTAACCGCGCGTCTCGAAATGCCGAAGGGAACGCCGGCGCGCAGGACGCACGAGCTGGCGGCGGACCTCGAGGCCGCGGGGCGCCGCGCGGTCGAGAGGTTCGAGCGGGATCGCTCCGCGGCGGCGACGCCGCTGCTGATCGGGGTGAACCTGTTCGTCGGCATGGAACCGCGAGCCGACCTGGGCAGCTTCGCCCCTGAACCCGGTCTGAATCCGCAGTCGCACATCGCCATCGTGGAGTTCAGGCTGGTGGCGGAGGCGCAACGGCAGGGCATCGGCGCGGGTGAAATCCAAGACGCGTGGCTCGACGAGGTCAGCGACGTGCCGGAAGCGCAGGCCCTGACCCTGTCCTCGACGGTGTTCGACTTCGGAAAGCCCATTCACGTCGAGCTGTCGCATGCGGATCCCGAGCGCATCGGTCCGGCCGCCGATGCCCTCGCCGAGCGACTTCGGGAGCTGCAGGGTGTCTTCGACATCCAGTCGGACCACACCGCGGGCCTCCAGGAGATTCAGATTGGATTGCGGCGCGACGCACGGACCCTCGGTCTCACCCTGGAGAGCCTGGCCGGGCAGGTCCGCTCCGCGTTCTTCGGCCGCGAGGCGCTGCGCGTGCAGCGCGGCCGCGAGGACGTTCGAGTGTACGTGCGTCTCCCCACCGCCGAACGGGACAACGTCGCCGACCTCGAGACCTACCTGATCCGGACCCCGAGCGGCGGCGAGGTGCCGCTGAGCCGCGTGGCCGATTTGGTCTCGGCCTCTGCGCCCTCCTCGATCCGGCGCACGGACGGCCAGCGCGTCGTGACCGTCACCGCGGACGTGGACCTTGCGGTGGTCACGCCGGCCGAGGTGGCCGCCGGCCTGACGGACACGATCCTGCCGGGCCTGCAGGCGCGCACGCCAGGGCTCGACTATGCCTTTGGAGGCAGGCAGCAGCGGCAAGCAGACCTGTTCGGCAGCATGGGACGCGGCTCCGTCATCGCCCTGGTGGTGATGTACGGGTTGCTGGCGATCCCCCTGGGCTCGTACGGCAGACCGTTGATCGTGATGGCGGTCATTCCGTTCGGGGTGGTCGGCGCCATCCTGGGGCACATGGTCATGGGACTCGGCATGAGCCCCGAGTCGTTCCTGGGGGTGATCGGGCTCAGCGGGATCGTCGTCAACGACTCCCTCGTCATGCTCGACTTCATCGACCAGAGGCTCAAGGAAGGCGCGCCCGTGGAGGTCGCCGTCATGGACGGCGCCAAGGGACGTTTCCGTCCGATCTTTCTCACTTCGGCGACGACCTTCCTGGGATTCGCTCCGCTCATCTTCGACCAGAGCACTCAGGCGCGGTTCCTGAGCCCGTTGGCCGTTTCCCTCGGCGGCGGCATTCTCGTCGCCACTGCGACAGTGATGGTTCTGGTGCCCGCGTTGGCCACGGTGTCCCTGCGGGCGCAGAGGCGGGAAGGCGCCGGCGGCAGCCGGATGCAGTCGGCGGTCGAAACCTGCGCGGTCGCGGGCCGGCATGGATGACGAAGGGAATCGTGCGATGGCTACCAACACCACCTCCTGTCCGCGAACCGACAAGGAAGGCCCGGCCCCGATGCGGCCAGCCACCGCAGAGCTGCCGCCCGGACCCAAGGGACGCATCCGCAATCTGGTCCGGCGCATACGGGGCTACTCCGGACTCCTGACCCGGTTGCACGAGGAGACGGCGACATCGTCTATTTCGAGCTCCCCGGCGCCGGGTTCTGCGTCGTCTACAGCCCCGAGCTCATCGAGGAGGTTCTCGTAACCCGGGAGTCGGAGTTCCCGACCATAGACTTCGCATCCCAGAGCGATCTGGTGGAATTCGCGCCTCTCACCAGCCAGAACGGCGAATCGCATCGACTCCGGTACCCGATCATGGAGTCGGCGTTCGCCGGAGACCGGATGGTTCCCTACTCCGAGATCATGCTCCGGGAGGCTCTGCGCCTGCGGGACAAGTGCAGGCCGGATACCGTCGTAGACATTCAGGACGAGTTCGCGAACTACGCATGGGCCTGCATCATCGGAAGCTACCTCGGACGGGACGTCGATTTTCCCTACTCCGTCGGCAAGCGGGTCGTCGCCTATCTGAGGTTGCACATGATGCTGCAGTTCCTTCCGGGAACCAGGCTGCTGGCCAGTCTGCCGCTGCCCACGCTGACGAAGGGAGAGCGGGCTTCGAAGGCTCTCGACGACAGGATCTACGCGGCCATCCGCCGGGCGAGGGAAGACCCCTCTCACGACGGCCACGACGTGGTCTCGCACTTCGTCAGGGCCGGCGAGCAGGGGATCGTGGATTGGACGTTCGCGAACGATCGGGCGATCCGCGACGAGGTCCTTGTGCTGTGCGGCTACGTCGACGGGCCGATCGGCGCGCTGACGCTCGCCGTCTACTACCTGGGAATGAACCCGGCGGTTCGGGACCGGCTCGAGCAGGAGGTCGACGAGGTCGTTGGCGGCCGGCCCATCGACGTCGCCGACTTCGACAGGCTCACCTACACGCAGGCCTTCTGCAGAGAGTTGCTGCGCATCGATCCGCCAACCTACGTTTCGCTTCCGAAGGTCACCGCCGAAGACGTTGTTCTGGGCGGGTATTTCATTCCGAAGGGAACGCTGATGCACTCGGCCCCCAAGGTTGTGGGACACCGGGCCGAGTACTGGGACAAGCCCGACGAGTTCAGGCCGGAGCGTTGGCTGGATGACCCACGCGCGGGTTGTCCGCCGTGTCCGGCGCATTCCTACGTCCCATTCGGCAGCGGGCCGCACACCTGCATCGGGGGAGGACTGGCCACCAGGATGATCGTCTATGGAGTGGCGACGCTCGCGCAGCGCTTGCGGCTGGACCCGCAGAGCGACCGGATTCCGGAGGTCAGCAACGTCGGGGCCACCGTGCTGGGTCGTACGCCGGTCGCCGTGAAGGAGCGCCGGTGATGGAGCACAAGCGCGAGCTGGAGGAGAGTAGACAATGACGATTCCTGCATGCTACGCCGCCGGGTACGAGGCGGCGCGCGGGCGAGACCCGGACCTGGCGGAAGCGTATGTCCGCCATACCACCCGGGGAGACCCCGCCGCGGACGCGGTGGTCGAGGACCTCGCGGCGATCGGACAGGAGGGACGGTGGCACCGGATCATAGGCGGGGCGATCGAGAATTACCACGACCCGCCGGAGGGCACTCCCGAGTCGCTTCGACGTCTGATCGCGGAAGCCGACGTCTCGCCGGACTGGTACGATCGGGACTTGGCGATGCTGGCCACCCGGGCCTTCATCCGTAACGCCGAGGTGGTTCTGGCCGCACTGTCGACCGGCGCGATTGTGGAAGGGTTCGCCACGCTCATCAGCAAATCTTTCCGAATACGCGGAAGGATCATGCTGAACGGCGTTCGCCGCCTGCGGCAGAATCTCCTGCAACTGGTGGAGCAGTACCTGCCGGGCGGGGTCGAGCCGGGAGGCGACGCGTGGAGGCTGAGCCTGCGCATTCGTCTGGTCCACGCGCAGTCGAGAAGACTGGTCCGGAACTCGCGAGTATGGGACGAGGCAATCTACGGGCTGCCGCTGAGCGGCGCGCACATGGCGCTGGGCGCCGCGGCGTTCTCCGGGCGTCTCATGCAGCACGTCGCGGCGCTCGGGGGCGACTTCAGCGCCGAGGAGCGCGACGCGTACGTCCACGTATGGCGCTGCACGGCGTCGACCATGGGGATTCCCTCCGAGCTGATGTTTCACGACGAAGCGTCGGCGCTGCGTGCCTTCGAGATCGCGTCGTTGTGCGAGCCGCCGCCGGACGACGACGCCATCATCATGGCCAACAGCATCATCAACAGCGCTCCGGTGCTGCTGGGATTTACGGAGTCCGACACCCGCCGCCGCGAGGCGAGCCACTACTACCAGATGTCCCGCGAGCTCATCGGCGACCGGTTGGCCGACGCGTTCCGATACCCGAAGCCCTACTGGTTCAGGCTCCTCCCGTTGCTGCGGGCGAAGCATCGCGTGGAGCGGTTCGGGGCCCAGGTGTTGCCGGTCTGGAGCAAGGTTCACGGACTGCAGTCCTTCAATCTGCTGCTGAAGGTGTCGAACCTCCAGAAGCTCGAGCTCTCGTACAGCCTGCCGACTACGCTTCATGACGAAGACTCGCTCGAGTGGTAGCCCGCGGGCTGCGCAGAGACGGGAGGCGGTTGGTGGAGACGGCGGGCGCGAATGTCAGGCCGGCCCCCGCGAGGACGGCTCACGACCGTAGAGGCGCCGCCGGCGGGAGGTCGTGGGTTGCCGCCTCGAAGAGGAGCCTCAAGGCGAAGTCGAACCTGGCCAGCACGCTGGCGAGGAGAATGACCGCGCGCACGCTCGACCGCGACAGCTCCATCTCCTGACCGCTGCGGAACGAGGACGTCGTGTGGAGGCGTCGCAACGCCAGCACGGAGAGTCCCAGCGTCCACAGCAGATGCCGGCGGATACCGGTCTCGCGGGCGGGAATCATCAGGATGAACCCCAGGCCTTCCGCGAGATGGTGGCGCGTGATCGCCACGAGCTCGGTCAGGCCTCTGGCGAAGCCGGGGTGGGCCCGTCCGGTCGAGAGCGAGCGCAGGTCGAAGCCGGCGGCGTTGAAGACGCTCCGCGGCAGCCAGCAGGTCCCGCGGCGCAAGTCGCCCCAGATGTCCTTGAGAATATTGGTCATCTGCAGGCCATGGCCGTAGGAGACCGATTGGGCCGTCAACTTCTCGCGCCCCTCGTCGATCGCGGCGGAATAGTCGCAGAACAGCTCGGCCAGCATCTCGGCGACCACCCCGGCGACGCAATAGCAGTAGCGGTCCAATTGAGAAACGTCCCGCAGGCCGTCGGGAGACGCCTGCTGCTGGAACTCCACCATGCCCCGCGTCATGATCCCGATGCAGCGCTCGATGGCCCGCCGCTGGCGAGGGCGAAGTCCGTGGGTGATGCGCACGATGCGGGCAGTGGCCGCCGCCAGATCGCGCTCGGCCTCCGGTGTCGAAGCGGACAGCGACGCACCCAGATCCCGCGCGAACGCCACCGCTTCGTCACGGCCCGCCACCACCTCGACGAAGCGTTCCGAGAACGCCTGCTTCTGCTCCACCGACAGGGCGGGCTCGTCCTCTACCGTGTCCGCGATACGGCACAGGAGATAGGCGTTGCCCACCACGTCGCTCAGCGGGTTCGGAAGCTGGGGAATCGTCAGGGCGAAGGTGCGCGAGACCCGTTGCAGCATCTCCGCCTGAAACCTGAGATCTTCGAGCGCCGAGCGGATCGCCATGGGGTTCGTCATCATGCTGCCGCGCCGCCATCGCAATTCCGGCCTCGGCCGCCCCATCAGGTTGCGAATTACGTGTAACCACGCACTTCGAAGGAGTATATATGCTTTTCGTGTCTACCCGTTCCGCTGCGAGAGGGTCGCTCGCTCGAGCGCAGTGGGCCTGCGGTTCATGTCCGAAGCGTCGACTGAAGTTGGTGAGCCGGCCGAGGCGATACAATGGGCCGCCGGAGGGGCCATGGAGCGACGTGACGACGGATTCGAGCTGTTCGAGTTTCCGAAGCCGCAGACGTCCGCCGCCCGCGGGTAGGGATCTCCGCATGCGGTCAGTACAAGGAGTCGACATGTCCAGGTTGCTGCTCGGGTTCACGGTTGGATTCGCCGCCGCCGTCGCGCTGCTCGTCCCCTCGCAGGCGGTCGCCCAGATCACCACCGCGACGGACGTGTCGCAGGAGGAGTACATGGCGGTCAGGAACGCTCCGGAGGGGGGCGTCGACCGCCAGGTCAAGGTGGTCGACATCGGCAAGTCGAACGTGGCGGTAGGCATCCTGCATCGCGACGCCCTCGAGCCGGGCGACGGGCCGGCGCGCGGCATCGTGCACACGCTGGTGACCGAGGTCTACTACATCGTGTCGGGGGCCGGCACGTTGATGACCGGCGGGACGATCATCGAGCGCGGGGACATTCCCGAGGACAGCCACATCGTGCAGGTGCTGGTGGGCGAGAGTTACCGCGCCGCGGCCGAGGGAGGCCGCGAGCGCGACGTGTCGGAAGGCGACATCGTGGTGATCCCGGGCGGCGTGTTCCATGGCTGGACCGCGATACCGGACCACGTCACCTACCTGAGCATCCGCCCGGACCCGGACAAGGTGCTGCCGGCCGGCTGGGTGAACCCGCTCACTCAGTAGCTGCCGCCAGCCGCGAACGCGAACGCGAACGAGCAGGATCGGATCGGCAGAGGAGACAGGAACATGCCAGCGTGCAGAATCAGGATCGCGGCGGTCGTCGTCCTCGGCGGACTGCTCGCGGCCGGCGCGCCGCCGGCGACGGCGCAGACCGACAACGGCGAGTGGCGGAGCTACGGCGGCGACATCGCAAACACACGCTACTCGCCGCTGGGTCAGATCGACGCCGGGAACTTCAATAACCTGGAGATCGCCTGGCGGCTGAAGACCGCCAACTTCGGGTCGGAGCCCGAGTTCAACTTCCAGGCGACGCCGTTGATGGTGGACGGCGTGATCTACTCGACGGCGGGCCTGCGCCGCGCAGCGATCGCGGCGGATGCAGGGACCGGCGAGTTGCTCTGGATGCACCGCCTCGACGAGGGCGAGCGGGCCGCGGTGGCGCCGCGGCGCCGGTCCGGCCGCGGGCTGGCCTACCGCGACAACGGCGCAGGCGGGGAGGTCTTCTACGTCACCCCGGGTTACCGGCTGGTCGGCCTGAACGCGAAGACCGGCGAGCGGCTGTCCGGCTTCGGTGACGACGGCATCATCGACCTGATGCAGAACATGGATCAGGAGATCGACCCGCTGGCCGGCGAGATCGGCCTGCACGCGACGCCACTGGTGGCCGGCGACACCATCGTCATCGGCGCGGCGCACGTGCCCGGCAGCGCGCCGCGGTCGATGCGCAACACGAAGGGCTACATCCGGGGCTTCGACGCGAATACCGGCGTCCGCAAGTGGATCTTCCACACCATCCCGGGCGCGGACGAGTTCGGCAACGACAGTTGGCTGAACGACTCGTGGCGCTACACGGGCAACACGGGCGTCTGGGGGCAGATCAGTGCGGACCTCGAGCTCGGTATCGTCTACCTGCCGACCGAGATGCCGACCAACGACTACTACGGCGGGCACCGGCACGGGGACAATCTCTTCTCGGACAGCATCGTCGCGGTGGACATCGATACCGGCGAGCGGCTCTGGCACCTGCAGGTCATCCAGCACGACGTGTGGGATTGGGACTTCCCCTGCGCGCCGGTGCTGGTCGACGTGGAGATCGACGGCGTCATGCGCAAGCTCATCGCGCAGCCGAGCAAGCAGTCGTGGCTGTACGTCCTCGACCGGGTGACCGGAGAGCCGATCTGGCCGATCGAGGAGCGGGAGATGCCGCCGTCCGACGTGCCGGGCGAGCTGCTGTCGCTCACGCAGCCGTTCCCGACCCATCCGCCCGCCTACGACCGGCAGGGGGTCGGCATCGACGACCTGATCGACTTCACGCCGGAGCTGCGGGCCGCGGCGGAGGAGCTGGTCTCGAACTTCCGCATCGGGCCGATCTTCACGCCGCCGGTGGTGGCCGAGACGGACGGGCCGTGGGGCACGCTGATGCTGCCGTCGGCCGGTGGAGGCACCAACTGGCCGGGCGGCTCCGTCGACCCGGAGACCGGGATCTTCTACCAGTACTCCTTCACCCAGGTCACCTCGCTCGGGCTGGTGAACGACCCGGAGCGGTCCGACATGAACTTCATCCGGGGGAATCCTCCGGGGGTGCCCGCGCGCCTGCGCGCGTTGAACATCCGGGGGCTGCCGCTCATCAAGCCGCCGTGGGGGCGCATCACCGCCATCGATCTCGCGACGGGGGACTTCCTCTGGCAGGTCCCGCATGGCGAGACGCCGGACAACGTCCGCAACCACCCGGCGCTGCAGGGTGTGGACATCCCGCGCACCGGTCGCATCGGACGTGTGGGCACGCTGATCACCAAGACGCTGGTCATCGCGGGCGAGGCGGGCACGTTCACCACGCCGTCGGGCGAGGTGGGAGCGATGCTGCGCGCCTACGACAAGGCGTCGGGCGAGGAGATGGGCGCCGTCTATATGCCGGCGTCGGTATCGGGCTCACCGATGACGTACATGCACGACGGGCGGCAGTACATCGTGACCGCCATCGGCGGAGCCGGATTCCCCGGGGAGTTGATCGCCTACCGGTTGCCGGAATAGCGCCGCGTGTCAGACTGTCCTCGGGGCGCCGGCAGCCCCCGGGTCAGTCCTCCGAAGAGCAGCCTCAAGCCCACGTTCGAACGCACCAGGGCGCTGGTCACCGCGATTACCGCCCGTACGCTGCGGCGCGAGATCTTCACCTCGTGTCCGCTCCTGAAGGCCGGCGTGGCGTGGATGCGCCGCAGCGTGAGCACGGCCATGCCCAGCGGCCAGAGGCAGAAGCGGCGGATTCCGGTTTCCCCCGGGGGGAGCATCAGGACGAAGCGCAACGCGTCGGCGAGGTGGCGGCGGGTGATTGCGACCAGCTCCGACAAGCCGTCGGCGAAGCCGGGGGCGGGCTGTCCGGCGGACAGGGAGCGCAGCTCGAATCCGGTCGTCCGGAACACGTCGCGCGGCAGCCAGCACGCGCCGCGGCGGCGGTCTTCCCAGATGTCCTTCAGGATGTTGACCATCTGCAACCCCTGGCCGAACGAGATCGACAGCGCGAACAGTTCGTCGCGCCGCCGGCCGATGTCGGCGGAGTAGTCGCAGAAGAGGTCGGTGAGCGTTTCGCCGACTACGCCCGCGACGTGGTAGCAGTAGCGGTTCAGGTGCGGGATGTCCTCGAGTCCGTCCGGCGTCGCGCTCTGCTGGAACTCCGCCATTCCGCGCGACATCACGCGCACGCAACGTTCGATGGCGCGGCGCTGGACGGCGCGGAACCCCATGGTGACGCGAACCACCCGGGCGGTGTTGGCGACCAGATCCTGCTCGCGCTCCGTACTCGATGACGACAGCAGGGCGCCGAGCTCGCGGGAGAACGGCGCCACCTCGGCGCGGCCGGCGACCACGTCGATGAAACGTTCCGAGAACGCCTGCTTCTGGGCGGGGGACAGCGCCGGTTCGTCCTCTATGGTGTCCGCGATTCGGCACAGCGCGTACACGTTGCCGACGACGTCGCGCAGCGGGCCCGGGAGTTGCGGGATGTTGAGGGCGAAGGTGCGTGAGACGCCCAGCAGGATCTCCGATTGGTAGGCGAGGTCGCTCTGCGCCGGTCCTGTCGGCGAGGAAGCCGTCATCGGCCGCCATCCTAGCCCGAAATCGTTGCCTGCGGCTCCGCTTTCCGCCCAACCAGGCCTCACCAGAAGGTGTGCACCGTTCTACGGCGCAGACTTCTGGCCGAAAGCCTCAGCGTGCGGCTCCACTTTCCGCCCCGCCGGGCCCATCCGGCAGTCTACGCCGTTCTACGGCGCAGACTACCAGCCAGATATCGTCGCCCCTGCGGTTCCGCAACCTGCTATCCTTCGCGACGCGACGAATGAAGGAGTTGAACGTGCCAATACAGCGCATGCACATCGTGTCGATCGCCGTGCTCGCGGGGTTGCTGGCGGCCGGCGGGGCGCCGGCGGTGGCGCAGACCGACAACGGCGAGTGGCGGAGCTACGGCGGCGACATCGCCAACACGCGCTACTCGCCGCTCGACCAGATCACGGCCGAGAACTTCAACGACCTGGAGGTCGCCTGGCGGTTGAATACCGCCAATTTCGGGTCGGAACCGGAGTTCAACTTCCAGGCGACGCCGCTGATGGTGGACGGAGTGCTGTACTCCACCGCCGGCCTGCGACGCGCCGTGATCGCGGCCGACGCGGGCACCGGCGAGCTGCTTTGGATGCACCGTCTCGACGAGGGCGAGCGGGCCGAGGTGGCGCCGCGCCGCCGGTCCGGCCGCGGCCTCGCCTACCGCGACAACGGCGGGGACGGGGAGATCTTCTACGTGACGCCCGGGTACCGGCTCGTCGGTCTGAACGCGAAGACCGGCGAGCGGCTGTCGGGCTTCGGCGAGGACGGCATCGTCGACCTGATGCAGAACATGGATCAGGAGATCGACCCGCTGTCGGGCGAGATCGGCCTGCACGCCACGCCGCTCGTGGCCGGCGACACCGTCGTCGTGGGAGCGGCGCACGTGCCTGGCGGCCGACCGCGGTCGATGCGCAACACCAAGGGCTACATTCGCGGCTTCGACGCGGACACGGGCGAGCGCAAGTGGATCTTCCATACCATCCCGGGGGCGGACGAGTTCGGCAACGACACGTGGTTGAACGACTCGTGGCGCTACACCGGCAACACCGGGGTGTGGGGGCAGATCAGCGCGGACCTGGAAGAGGGCATCGTCTACCTGCCGACCGAAATGCCGACCAACGACTACTACGGCGGCCATCGGCACGGCGACAACCTCTACTCGGACAGCCTGGTGGCGGTGGACATCGAGACCGGTGAGCGGCTGTGGCACTTCCAATTCATTCACCACGACGTCTGGGACTGGGATCTGCCGTGCGCGCCGATCCTGGCCGACGTGATGATCGACGGCGAGTTGCGCAAGATCGTGGCCCAGCCGAGCAAGCAGTCGTGGT
Source organism: Vicinamibacterales bacterium (assembly GCA_958296065.1). Taxonomy (GTDB): domain Bacteria; phylum Acidobacteriota; class Vicinamibacteria; order Vicinamibacterales; family UBA8438; genus WTFV01. The sequence continues at coordinate 97,292 of CATQHX010000019.1, forward strand.
TGTACGTCTTCGACCGGGTGACCGGCGAGCCGATCTGGCCGATCGAGGAACGCGAGGTCGAGCCGTCGAACGTACCGGGCGAGCTGCTGGCGCCGACCCAGCCCTACGTGACGAAGCCGCCCGCATACGACCGGCAGGGGGTCGATCTCGACGACCTGATAGACCTCACGCCGGAACTCCGGCGGCGGGCCGGGGAGATCGCGTCGCGGCACCTGATGGGGCCGATCTTCACGCCGCCCACCGTCTCGGAGGCGGACGGGGTCTACGGCACCCTGATGCTGCCGTCGCAGGCGGGCGGCACGAACTGGCCGGGCGGCTCGCTCGATCCCGAGACCGGCATCATCTATCTGTACACGTTCACGCAGGTGGTGTCGCTCGGCCTGGTCAACGATCCGGACCTCTCGGACATGAACTTCATCCGCGGCCGCGGGGAGGGCATCTCGGCCCGGGAGGCGTCGCTGGTCATCGAGGGCATCCCGATCATCAAGCCGCCGTGGGGGCGCATCACCGCCATCGACCTCAAGGAGGGGGAAATCCTCTGGCAGGTACCGCACGGCGAGACGCCGGACAACATCCGCAACCACCGGCTCCTGGAGGGCGTCGACATCCCCCGCACCGGACGCATCGGACGGGTCGGGACGCTGAACACGCCGACCATGGTCATCGCCGGCGAGGCGGGCACGTTCACGACGCCCTCCGGCGAGGTCGGGGCGATGCTGCGGGCCTACGACAAGATGTCGGGCGAGGAGCTCGGCGCCGTCTACATGCCGGCCGGGGTGACCGGGTCGCCGATGACCTACCTGCACGAGGGGCGACAGTACATCGTCACGGCGATCGGCGGCGGCGGGTTCCCGGGCGAGCTGATCGCCTACCGGCTGCCGGAGGAGTAGGCGCGCCGGCCGCGCTCGGTGCATCGGCCGCGCTCGGAGCCGGATCGCGGACGCGTAGCTGCTTCACCGGCTCGAAGTGCTTGCGGTTGCGGGTGACGAGGGCCAGGTCGTACTCGATGGCCGTCGCGGCAATCAGTGCGTCGGGCGTGGCGATGCCGGTCTCCCGGCGAATGCGCCCGGCCCGCTCCGCTACGCTGCGGCCTACCGCCAGCTCCCGGAAGGGATCGAGGAGTCGCTGAACGAGCGCCGATCCGACCGCGCCGGAGAGCAGCTCGCAGCGGGTGATGACCGAGTAGTGGACCCGGTTCCGGCCCGGTTTCAGCGCCCTGGCCCCGCGCAGATGGTCGATGAAGACGTCCGTGTCGACCAGCAGGTCAGCCACCGGATCGCCCGGAGGCTCCCAGCCGGTCGGATCGGGCCTCCCAGTCGTCGCGCGCCGGGGCCCGTGCCTCCGGCGCGGCGCCGAAGGTGCTCTCGAGGGCGCTCGTCGGATCGACCGGCGCTTGTTCGATGTACAGCTCCACCGCCTCGCGAACGACCGCTGCGAGACTCGCGCCCCGCGCGCCGGCGATCTCGTCGAGGCGCTGGCGCTGCGACGACCGCAGGTAGATCTGGGTTCGGGTGGCTGACATACAGCGCAGTATACAGCAACGGACGTGTCTCGTGCCGCCGTCCGATCACGAAGGTCGCTCGCGCCGCCGTTACGGTCGCTCTTCGATGCGGTAGAGGTGGCGGTCGCTGCGGATGAACAGCGCCCCGTCGGCGACCGCCATCGAGGCGAGCGTCAATCCATCGAGCCGGTTGCGGGTCAGTACCCGGAACTCGGGGCCGGGTGCGAGCACCGTCGTCACGCCCTCTTCGTTCTGGAAGTAGATCCGCCCGTCGACGAACACCGGCGAGGCGGAGTGGTTCCCGCCCAACCGTTGCTGCCAGTGGATGTCGCCGGTCAATGCGTCGACGCAGGTGGCGATGCCGAAATCGGTGACGACGTACAGCTCGTCGCCGACCAGGATCGGCGAGGGCGTGAGCGGCGCTCCGCGGCGAAGCCTCCAGGCGACGTGCGAGCGCGTGACGTCGCCCTCTCCGTCGGCGCGCACCGCGAGCAGGGTCGGGGCCTGGAAGCCGGTCGACAGATAGACGAGCCCGTGGCCGTAGATGGGGCGCGGGACGTTCGAGAACCCGTTCGGGTAGCGGACCCGCCAAATCTCGCGTCCGGTCTCCGGGTCATGCCCGCTGGCGCGGAACGCGCTGACGTTGAAGATCTGTTCCCGATCGCCAACGCGAATGAGCAGGGGTGTGGAATAGGCCTGCGATACCGGATCCGGTCGGGTGGAGCGCCAGCGCTCCTCGCCGGTGCGTGCGTCCACCGCCACCAGATAGGCGGTGTCGTAGCCGTCGATGCTGATCACGAGCCGGCCGTCGTGCAGGATGGGCGAGCCGCCGTTCCCGTGCTGCGAGATGTAGGGGAAGCGCGTGCGCCAGAGAAGGTCGCCGTCCGTGCTGACGGCCGCCGTTCCCGTAGCCCCGAAGTGGACGTAGACGCGCTCGCCGTCGGGATCGAGAACCGGCGTCGGCGACGCGAAGCTGTTCTTGGGATTGAGGAGGTACGTCTCGTCGCTGCCGAATACCTCCACGTCCAGGGTGTTGGCGCCGGACTCGACATCGTAGGCGAGCAACCTGAGTGAGCTTCCTGCACGCGGACCGGTCACAGCCGTCGTCAGCCACAGCCGGCCGTCGGCGATGACCGGTGAGGACCAGCCGCGGCCTTCTACCGGCACCTTCCAGGTGACGTTCTCCGTCTCGCTCCACTCCAGCGGGACGGCCGCGTCGGGGGCGTGCCCCTGGCCGGTCGGACCCCGGAACTGTGGCCAATCGGCGGCGTCGGCGATAGCGCCGGCGTACCAGAGGGTGAAGACTATCGCGACGATCGAGGCGGCCGTTCGTCCGATGCTCGAAGCGCGCTCTGTCATCGCCGTTCTCCCTTCCTCGCATTGTATACGGCGGTCCGATCGCGCGGCGGCCGGCCAACCTGGAAGCCGGGTTCCAGCGAGTCCGCATCGCCGGCCCGGTGTGCATGCGCCTATAATCGGGCCGACGCGGCAAGGCTGCGGGTGTGGATGATGGCGCCTGGGCCTTCGTCGGGTGATTGTCGGGAGGGAGGGACGACATGCGTGGGATTTCGAGATCGGGCATCGTGGCGGCGTTCGCCGCGGCGGCCGCGGCCGTCATCGTCGTGGCCGGACAGCAGCCGGAGTCGCTGAGCGTGACGCCGGTGAAGGACGGGCTGTACTACATCAACGGGGTCGGCGGGAACGTGGGCGTGCGCGTCACGTCCGAGGGCGTCATCCTGATCGACGACAAGTTTCCGCGCAACGTCGACGGCATCAAGGCGCGGGTGGCCGAGGTCACTGACCAGCCGATCCGCTACGTCATCAACACCCACCACCACGGCGATCACGCCGGCGGCAACGTCGGGTTCATCGACTCGGCGGACGTCATCGCCCACGAGAACGCGCGGAAGAACATGATCCGCAACGAGCAGGACGCCCCGCCGCGCATCGTCTACACCGATCAGACCGCCGTGCACCTCGGCGGGGTCGAGGTGCGGGCTCACCACCTGGGTCGCGGCCACACCAACGGCGACTCGGTCGTCTACTTCCCGGACCTGCGGACCGTTCACGGCGGCGACCTGCTGCACGGCACCGCGCCGTTCATCGACTATGCGAACGGGGGCAGCAGCCAGGAGTGGCTGGGCGTGCTCGACGGCATCCTCGCGCTCGACTTCGATACCGCCATCCCCGGCCACGGCGGCCTGATGACGCGGGCCGACGTCCAGGCGTTCCGGGATCAGTTCGTCGCCGTCCGCACCCGGATGCGGGAGCTGATCGACGGCGGCCTCGCCAAGGACGATGCGTCGGCGGAGATTGTGACGGCGGAGCTGAGCTGGACGACGGCCGAGAACGGCCTGTTCATGCGCCGGAGCATTCCGGGCTTCTATGACGAGGTCGCGGCGGAGCGGTAGCGGGGGCGGCGGATGACGTCTCCCGTGGAGGAGATCACGGTGACGTGCCTGGACTGCGGGCACGTCACCGCGACTGGTAACGCGCGTCGATCGATTTGGCCCTCGATGATTTCGATGCGGACTACCTGGAGCAGGCGTCGACGACGACCTGCCCGGGATGCGGCGCGAAGCGCGACTTCGCAACACTGACGGTGCGCCGGGACGACGATGGAAACACGATCCTCGAAATGTGACATGCGGAGCCTGCTTGCCGGCACGCCGGCCCTGTTCGTGAGCGGAGCGATCCTCGTGGCCCTGGCCGTACCGCCGGCGCAGGCCCAGGACGTGGAGTGGCGGTCCTACGGGTCGGACGCGGCCGGCACGAAGTACTCGCCGCTGGATCAGATCAACCGGGAAACGATCGACGACCTGCAGATCGCCTGGCGGCAGTCCGTCCTGCCGGAGGTCATGCGGGAGGGACGGGAGGACTTCACTCCCCCTGTCGCCTCGCAGAACACGCCGCTGATGGCGGACGGCCGGCTCTACATCAGCTCGGCCCTCGGCACGGTGGCGGCCCTCGATGCTGCGACGGGTGAGGTGCTCTGGTTCGACACGCCGCCCGACCGCGACGGCGAGCCGTTCACGAGGGTGCGCCAGACCCGCGGCGTCGCCTATTGGGACGACCCGCAGAGCGACGACGCACGGGTGCTCGCCGTGGTCGGCTCGTATCTCGTGGCGCTGAACGCCCGCACCGGCGAGCGCTATCCCGACTTCGGCGACGGTGGGGAGGTGGACCTGACGCAGGGTTTCGACCGTCCGGTGGAGACGTTCAGTTGGGGGTCGCCGCCGCTCGTAGTCGGCGACATCGTGGTCATCGGTTCGGCCATGAGCGACGTCACCAACCCGAACATGCCGGCGATGAAGGAGATGCCGCCCGGCGACGTGCGCGGCTTCGACGTGCGGACCGGCCGGCAGGTCTGGATCTTCCACACCATCCCGCGGGAGGGGGAGCCGGGCAACGAGACGTGGCTCACCGCGCTCACCGAGGACCGGGCATCGTGGGAGTACAGCGGCAACACCAACATGTGGGCGTGGCCGAGCGCGGACGAGGAGCTCGGCCTGGTGTACGTCCCGCTGTCGACGCCGACGAACGACTACTACGGCGGCTACCGCCCCGGTGACAACCTGTTCGCCGAGAGCATCGTCTGTCTCGATGCCCGCACCGGCGAGCGGGTCTGGCACTTTCAGGCCGTTCACCACGGCATCTGGGACTACGACTTTGCGGCCGCCCCGAACGTCATCGACCTGCAGGTGGAAGGCCGCTCGGAGCCGGTCAAGGCGGTCGCGGCGGTCAGCAAGCAGGCGTTCACCTATGTCTTCGACCGCGTGACGGGCGAGCCGGTGTGGCCGATCGAGGAGCGGCCGGTGCCGCCCGGCGACGTGCCGGGCGAGTGGTACGCGCCGACCCAGCCTTTCCCGACGCGTCCGCCGGCGTTCGACCAGCAGGGGACCACGGTAGAAGACCTGATCGACTTCACGCCGGAACTGCGCCGGGACGCGCTGGAGGTCTTCGAGCAGTACGTGACCGGTCCGCTCTTCACCGCGCCGTCGATGGTCGATGACTCTCCCGGCGGCACGGGGGGGACGTTGCAGATGCCGGGCGTGGTCGGCGGGGCCGACTGGGGCGGGTCGGCCGTCGATCCCGAGACCGGAATCCTGTACGTGCCGTCGGTCCACAGCGAGTCGGTCATCGGCATCGTGCCGTCCGAGCATCCCCGCTCGGACATGCGCCTCGTCGTGCAGACGCTGGCGCTGCTGGAAGGGCCCAACGAACTGCCGATCTTCAAGCCGCCGTACGGCCGGCTGGTCGCCATCGACCTGAAGAAGGGGGAGATCCTGTGGTCGAAGGCCAACGGCGACGGACCACGCGATCACCCGCTGCTGAAGGACCTGGATCTGCCGCCACTCGGCCAGCCGGGCCGGGTATCGCCACTGGTGACGAAGTCGTTCGTCTTCCTCGGCGAGGGCGGCAACACCGGCGTCGTAGTGCTGCAGCCGATCTGGGGCGGCGCCGGGGGCAAGATGTTCCGCGCCTACGACAAGCTGACGGGGGACGTGGTCTGGGAGATGGAGCTGCCCGGCGGCACGACGGCGGCGCCGATGACCTACATGGTCGACGGCCGGCAGTACATCCTGGTCACCGTCGGTTGGGAGGACATGCCGAGCGAGTACGTCGCGCTCGCGTTGCCAGAACGCGACTAAGGTCCCATAGAACTCCGAGCCAGTCCGTAAAACGCCGTGCATACCCAGTATTATTGAGCCAATCACGGGATCTGTCTTCCGTGGGCTTCCGTTCCCGTGTCCCCGTTTCCGAGCCCTAACGTGGGATACACGTGGTATTCTGATGGCGGGGAGATCGGGATGGGCGGACGACTCAGAGCCAAGCAGATCGGAGCGTTGCGACCGGGACGGCACGGCGACGGCGGCACGCTCTTTCTCGTCGTCGAGCCCGGCGGCCGGAGTCGCCACTGGGTGCAGCGGTTGACCGTCCACGGCAAGCGCCGCGACCTCGGTCTGGGCGGTTACCCGTACGTCGGGCTCGCCGAAGCGCGCGCCGCCGCGTTCGCCAACCGTCAACTGGCGCGCCGCGGCGGGGACCCGACGGCGGTCCTGCGGCAGTCGAGGGCCCCGACGTTCCGCACGGCGTGCGAACGGGTGGAGGCCGGCGCAACGTGGAAGGGCATGGGGGCGGAGAATCGGCGGCGGGCTCTGGAGCGGTACTGCGGCTCGATCATGGACCGGGGCATCGACCAGATCCGTCGTGCCGACGTGATCGCCATCCTGGCGCCGGTGATGGCGGAGAAGCGGGCCACGGGCTCGAAGCTGCACGGGTGGATCCGCGGGGCGCTGGCGTGGGGTGTGGCGCGCGAGCACATCGAGTTCAACGTCGCTGACGGCATCGGTGCGGCGCTGCCCTCAGCTCGCAAGGCGAAGAAGCACCACCCGGCGCTGCCCTACTCGGAGGTGGGGGCGGCATTGGCAGCCATCACGGCGTGCACGGCGAGCGAGGCGGTGAAGCTGTGTCTTCGGTTCATCGTCCTGACGGCGGTTCGGTCGGGTGAGGCACGCGGCGCCATGTGGAGCGAGATCGACGTGCCCGGGGCGGAGTGGCGCATACCGGAGGAGCGCATGAAGGTCGGCATCGAGCATAGAGTGCCGTTGTCGGCTGCAGCGATGGACACGCTGGAGCGCGCCCGTGGGCTGCACAGTCCTGCCGGCTGGTGCTTCCCGGCGCCGGCGCGGGCGGGCAAGCAGATGCACGCGTCGACGCTGGCGCAGGTGGTGCGGACGCTCTATGGTGGCCGCTGCACGGTGCACGGCTTCCGCTCGTCGTTCCGCGACTGGGCGAGCGAGCAGACCAGCGTGCCGCATGCGGTAGCCGAGGCGGCGCTGGCGCATCAGGTGGGCAGCGCCGTAGAGCGGTCCTATGCCCGCTCGGACCTGTTCGAGAAGCGGCGCGGCCTCATGGATGGGTGGGCAGAGTTCGTGACCCGGTAAGAGGAAGCCGGCCTGCCGGAGAGGCAACCGTAACGCCGAGGCCCTGCGTCGAGTTCAGCCCTTGCGCGTTTCCGGCCATGGCCGCTTGCGGATCGCTCCGGCCGGCAACGATCCGGACCAGGCGCGGGTTCTGGTCTGGCGTTCCTGGCGCTGTCCTCACGGACGGACCGACGCTCGTCGGCCGAACGGGCGTTGAGATCCGATCGGAGGCCGGTGTCGGCGTCATGGGTCTCGAGCCGACCCCGTACTCGATGTCGCAGCTTCAGTAGTCGTCGGCGATTGTCGCCCAGGGGAAGGCGCAGTTGGCGCGCGTGCTGGCCGAGCGTGCCGGCCTCCACGCCGAGCAGGGCATGGAGGGCGACGAGTGCCTGTACGACGAGCGCGAGCGTGACGGTGAATCCAACGAGCCCGGCGACGCGAAGTGTTCGTGGAGCAGACGAGCGGCGGTCGAGGCGGCGCATCGCTTCAGCCACGGGATGGACGCCGCTACACGGCGTCGACCCTTTCGTGCACCGCCGCCGTCTGAGCGACAGGAGCCGGCGGCGATACGACGTCCGCCGCCGCGAGCAGGTCCCGCCGTGAGTCCAGTGAGACACTGCCTTGTCGGAAGCACAGGAACGTGCACCGGACCGCTGGCGCTACCAACCGGACGAGAGCATGCCGAACAGGCCACCGACCATCAGCTGCCGATCGTAGGCCGACTGGCTGAACGATCCGAACCACGTCAGCAGCCCGCCGCTCAAGAGCCGCATGCCGTACTCGCCCCGCGCGTCCAACGCCCACTGGTCGCCCATCGCCTCCGGCAGGTGGTAGCGCCGGTAGACCTGCTCCTGCCACAGCGTCCCGCCGCCGGTGGCCGCTCCTGTGCGAGGTCGCACACGCGGCGGCACGAACGCGCGGCGTGCAGTTCGGGCCCCACAAGCAAGGGCTGGCGATCCGGCGCGGCACGCGCCGGGCGGTCGTGGCGACGGCGCACAAGATCCTGCGCATCGCGTCCGCGATGCTGGGCGACGGCCAACCGTACCGTGACCCGCAGGTCGACTACCAGGCGCGCACGGCGATCAGCAACAAGGCGCACTGGCTGGAGATGCTACGCAAGGCCAACCTGCTGCAAGAGGTCGCGCGGGCGGCTGCGCAACAGCTGGGCGGCGCGCGCGATGGGACCCGCGCGGGGCCGGGCTTCCGTCCTCGGGAGGCGCATCGGAGCCGGCTCCGGCCTGAACGAGCCGTACGAGGAGCGTGCACGGCAGGAAGCACGAGCGAGGGGGTAAGCACGCCCACCGGGCGCCCGCCTGAGTCGTTCTCACAGTCGCACACGGGCGACCGGCTCGACGAAGTCGTCGGTACCGGGTGGGGTGAAGTGCTCGGACAGGGGCGCTCGAAGCGCCGCACCGCAGCGGGCCAGTGTCTGACGCCAGAGCCCTACGGGCTCGCGGGCGCCGCCGGCGTCCTCGAAGGCAATCCGACGTGTCTCGAGGCGCGAGCCGTAGAAACGCTCGTTCGCGTCCAGGTCCTGGCGGATGGTGCTGCCGTTGATCGTGACACCGGCAAACACGCCCCGCGCTCGCGAGTAGCTGAGGATTTGGGCGCTCAACTCGATGTCGGTCGCCGCGGCGGCGTTGCGGCCCACCGGGCCGGCGGCCAATCCGGCGTCGACGCCGATCGAGAACTGGTTGCTGACAAGGTTGTCGAGCCCCTCCGGCACCATGATGACCAGGATGATGTCGCTGCGCTGGACACCGATCTGCAACCCGAAGCTCCCGCCGGTGAGGGTGAGGAAGGCCGGGGCCGACCAGCTGTCGCCACTGCGCACGCTCAGCACGCCCCGGCCGCGCATGCCACCGAAGCCGAACCCGGCGCGCGTCGTGCCGGCAAACACCGCAATGCCTTGGGCACGCTCCAGGATGTCGCCGAGAGCATCCTGTGTTGTCGGTCACGTAAAAACGCGGAGTATGACCAGCTGGTCATACGACCCGGTTTTGGGTGTCCACCGAGGACCGAAGCCCCACAGATGAGCCAGAGCGAACTCGAACGGGAGCTGCACCGGCGGGGCCAGGAGTTGGTACGCAAGCTCCTGCAAGGACATCGAGACCAACGCAGCCCGAATGAGGCTGCTGGTCCGGCCGAGGACACCAGCGGTGTCGAGTGCTCGGAGCCGCGCGAGCACGAGAGCCACGCCGAAACGACCGCCGGCACGATGCAGGTTGTGGATCTGGGCTGCGCGCGGCGCGGTCAGGACGGCATGCATCGGCTCGATGCCGCGCTGAACCTGCTACCGGAGCGCTACCTGGTCGAGATGCGCCGCCGCGTGAGCATCGCGACCGCCTCGCGGGCACCGCCGCGTACGCCCTGGAAGCCTCAGTGGTACTCGACATCATCCACGTGGCAGCGGCGCCGCGGCGTGCGGTGCTCGTCGCCGGCTCATCGAAGGGCCTGTCGGCATTTGGTCCGCGACCCGATGGGAGTCGGCCGGAGCATGGTGACACTTGGCGGCAGTTGCGGCGGTTCTCAGCCGCCGTGGGCAGCCGAAGCCTTGATGCGTACTGAGCCCTCTCACGAAGCGCGCGAGGACCAGCCGAGGTTCCCCATCGGTCGCTGACGACAGAAGTACCGTCGGCCACCGGACCCTCCGCCGCTCCTCACCACGCCCTGGCGGATCCGATTGCCTCCTACCTCGCCGCCGCCGGAGAGACTGATTGGGCCGCCAACGAAGAAGAGCCGCACCCAAGCTGGTTTCTGCGGGTGCTCGCCGGCCACGGCGCAACGGGCATACACGTAAGCTGCCTGCGCCGGCGCTCACCAGCCTGAGCAATCCGTCCAGGACCACGAGCGACCCCGCAGCACGACGAGCGGCTTCGGCCGGTTCATCGCCCACGAAGCCCTACGTCCATCATCGTCGCCAGATTTCCATTTCGTGAATCGACCAGTAGAAGACTGGGTCTCTGCCAGTCTGGCGTAGTCGTATGACGGGTGACGCGTTCTGCGGAAGGGCGAAATCCATCGGCGCGAACGGTTCACCTCCGAAGACGCCGAGCAGCAGTCGCGGAAAGCCACGACCCCGATACAGCTCACGAAAGACTTGTCCATCGCTACTACCCTCGATGACTAGGTTCCGCGGGTAGTCATGGAAGCTGACCGGCCCCATCCAGAGCCGGACGTGCGCTACGTCGGTCGGTTGCTCGAGCTGAATCTGAACCCACTCCTCGCCCGATTGCGGTCGACCGCTCAGCCAACGCGAATGGGGGTCGGAGTCGAGCGCGGCCTCGAGCCGCTCAGGAGCATGAGTCGCCGTAATCTCGAGGCGCGACAAAGTGAGCGGAGCCGTGTCCGGTGGGGATTCCGGGGATTCCGTGAGTTCATCCCGTTCTCCATTCCACGGCAGCAGCTCGACTACCACCGTCCTCCCGAAACCGCGCCAGTTCAGGATCTGATCCGTTTCACGAAGCATCGTGCTCAGTATCGTCCGCGCGAACCCAGGATCGGCAAATCTCTCCTCGTGCACCACGACGTATAGCACGTCGATGGCGCGCAGCCTGCGGAGCAGAAGGCCATAGGATTCGTAGTCTTGCAGCGCATGGCCTGCCAGCAGATAGTGTAGTGGGGTGCGGTACCCGCTGTACCCGTTTACCAGCGGGTTCCCGTGCTCCAGCGTGCCGTGCACAAAGCGCATCGCCTGTTCTTCCGACGCCCCCCGGCCATGGCCGTAGAACGGCAGCTCGAGCACGGCTCCCGGCAAGCGTTCTCCCAACCACCGATATACCGCGCGGGCATCCGGCGACGACTCGAAGGCAACCATCGACACCGGGTGGTAACCTTCGGCGACCAGAACGCAGGTACTCGCGAGGCAGAACGCCCACGCCCTGGCGCCGGTACGCGACAGCCGGTCGGTGAGCCATTGGACGCCAAGAGCCGCAAGCACCGTCAAAGAGAGGAAGACGAGGATGGCGGCTCGCGCGGGAACACGGAGGCCATCGAGACCAGGGACGATGCGCAGCAGCCAGTCGTACGGTCCGCTACTCATCAACTCCATGCCGCCTGCGCTCGGCTCCGGCCCAAGCGACAGGACGAAACCAGCAGCGCCGACCACGCCGTAGATTCCAGCGATACGAAGGCGCGCGGCCGCCGTGTCGGTGTGGCGTCGCTCATGCATCCCCTCATTCTGCAAGGCGTCAGATCACGCCGAAGACCTCCCGATACACCCGCTGTTCCATCAGCATGCTCCCGAATGTCTCCATCAACGGACGAATCCGATCCTCGGGCCAGTTGGAAAGATGGTGGTACAGCATCAACCCCTGCCGAAACAACGAATGCGTCCGCCGTTTCACCGTGTTCGCCTTCAACCAATGGTCATACCCGATCCGCTCCCCGGCCGCACCCAGCAACGACAGTACGGCAATCGCCAACGCGCTGAGCAACAGCAACCGGTCCCGTCGGTCCGGGCGCGACACATGCATCGATGACAGGCCCATCCCGATCGCCGGGCGCTGGAAGCGGCGGTGGTGCGCGTCTTCGTGCCACCGTCGATAGGGTGTCAAACTCGCGGGCGGGCAGTTGCGCGAGCCGCGCGTCGAGGTCCGCGATGTCGGCCTCGAGCGCGCCCACGCGCGCCACGGCCTTCGGCCGCTTGTCGGCGCCGAGCGACTGGTCGCGGTCACGTTCGGCGATGGCGAGGCGCTTGGCGCGCTCGTCGCGGGTACGGCGTCGCACGAGCGTCTTGTCGGCGAGAAACTGGTCGAGTTGATCCAGTGCGCCTTCGAAGCCGGCCCGGTCGGCGGCCGCAGTTGCGCTCTGGTCGAGGAACATCTCTTCGGCGACCGCCTCGTCCAGGTGTTCGGGCGTCACCGCTAGTGGTGTGTCACTAGAACAAGTTTACAGTTCAACTCCCGTGGCGTTTGCGTTCACTTCCGCCCAAAATCGCCGCGGAAATCGGGCGTTCTTGCGAGCCGTCGGCCGCGCGCAGCAAGTGTAAAGTCCTTCCTGGGACACACCACTAGCTTTAAATCCGGGGTCCGTAAGTGACTGCAGCACAGGCACTTGCGGGACCCGGGGCGCCCGCTGGCGACCCGATCGGGGGCCGCGTGACGCAGTCAGATTTCCGGGGGTGGAGTGCGGCGCCCGCCGGCGGACCGAGGACATTCATTCAAGCTTCGAATGCTCCGTGGTCAGTTCCTCGGGGTAAGCCGGCCAACATGGATCGCCGTCCGCCGCGCAGGTTTCATGGGCAAATCCGTGCCTGAATTCGCACTCACCTGCCCATTTTTGACCGTCCCAATAGCAGCGGTCATACTCCACTCTCCATTCCCGCTCCGGCAGCGGATAGGGGTAACTGGCCGGCGGATTCAGATCGTGAGGGATGTTGCACGGCCCCTTGCCTGGCTCTCGCCAGCGCGAGACGCCACTGTCAACCTCTCCATCGATAGGAGTGATGCGGTTTCCGTAGCAGCTGCCCAACTTCCCGTTTTCAAACTCGATCACTATGACATAATAGGTTGCGAACCTTTCTGGACCGCTGCACGTTTGCTGTACGGTCACATTATGGTGCCCGAATGGCCAGTGAAACTCATGCGTGCCGCTAGGACTTCTCCACAGTCTGACGCCATTGCACGTCGGAACAACCGGAGCAGTGGGGGCAGTCGGCGTACTCTCACATGCTGCGCCGACAAGCATGGACAGCAACGCCACACGTCCGAGTTTTATAGTTGCATCGTTCATGACTTACTTCTCCACTCTAGCAAGCCGCATCAACGCCGGCCGGTCGGTTGTTTGGTTTCCCGTTATCGGCTCGCCGCAGTAGTCGCACGCGGCGCCGGCGTTCGTGTCCGAGCCGAGCACGTGATCCATAATCACGTCCCCGGCATGCGTCATTCATACGGGTTTATGGCCGAGGACACTCCCGCTGCAGCCGTGCCGTTCGGCGTCTCGCACCCCCGGAGCCAAACTCATGCACCAAGTCCCGGCATGGTACCGGCTTGACATGATATTCACGTGACTTCTGGTTCCGTGCAGAGGGTATTCTCATGACGATTGCCAAAGAACTTGCACACCGGGGAAGGCTTCCCCATCCGGCGAAGCGCGAAGCCGTCCGGCAAGAGGTGGCGCCCTTGAAGAATCCCGATGAACTGCGGCGAGAGAACGAGGTGCTGCGGGACCGTCTCTCCCGGCTGAGCGCGGCCGTCCTGCGCGTCAGCGCCAGCCTCGACCTGAACACCGTCCTGCAGGAGGTCGTCGACAGCGCCCGCGCGCTGACCGGCGCCCGCTACGGCACGATCACGACCATCGACGCCCGCGGGCAGGCCCGCGAGTTCGTCTCCTCCGGCCTGACCTCCGAGGAGCACCGCCAGCTTGCCGAGTGGCCCGACGGGCCGAGGCTCTTCGAGCACCTCCGGGAGCTGCCGGTGCCGCTGAGACTGCGCGATGCGCGTGCCTATGTCCGTTCACTCGGCTTCTCCTCCGACCTGATCCTGCCGAAGAGCATGCAGGGACGCCGATGCGCCACCGGGGCACCCACGTCGGGAACTTCTTCCTCGGCGACAAGGAGGGTGGCGAGGAGTTCACCAGCGAGGACGAAGAGGTTCTGATGTTGTTCGCGGCGCAGGCGGCGACGGCGATCGCCAACGCACGCACCTACCGCGACGAGCAGCGGGCCCGCGCGGACTTGGAGGCGCTGATCGATACCTCGCCGGTGGGCGTCGTGGTCTTCGAGGCGAGGAGCGGTGCGGCAGTCTCGATCAATCAGGAGGCCCGGCGGATTGTCGACGGCCTCCGCATGCCGGGCCGCTCTCCGGAGGAGTTACTGGAGGTGGTCACCTGCCAACGTGCCGATGGACACGAGGTATCCCTCGCCGATTTCCCCCTGGCGCAGCAGTTGGTCAGCGCCGAGACGGTGCGGGCCGAGGAGATCGTGCTCTCGGTTCCCGACGGTCGGCGCGTGAAGACGCTGGTCAACGCCACGCCCATCCGTTCCGCGGACGGCGAGGTCGAGTCCGTAGTGGTCACGATGCAGGACTTGGCGCCGCTGGAGGATCTCGAGCGGATGCGGGCCGAATTCCTGAGCATGGTGAGCCACGAGCTGCGGGCGCCGCTGGCCGCGATCAAGGGCTCGGCCGCGACGGCGCTGGGCGCCTCACGGCGGCTGGACGCGGCCGAGGTGCGCGAGTTCTTTCGGATCATCGAGGGGCAAGCGGACCAGATGCATGGCCTGATCAGCGACCTGCTGGACGCGGGGCGCATCGAGAGCGGCACGCTGTCGGTCGCCCCGGAGCCCACGGACGTGACCGCGCTGGTGGACCAGGCGCGGAACACGTTCATCGGCGGCGGCGGCCGTCACGCCGTGCGCATGGACCTGCCGCCGGAGTTGCCGCGGGTGCTGGCCGACCGGCAGCGCATCGTGCAGGTTCTGAACAACCTCTTGTCCAATGCGGCGAGGCACTCTCCCGCGTCGTCTCCCATCCGGATCTCGGCCACGGTCGATGGCGTGCATGTTGCGATTCCGCAAGCAAGCAGGACTTGCCGGCGGCGGGCGGGAGCGCGGGGCCGGCGGTTACGGCCTGGGCCTGGCCATCTGCCAGGGGCTGGTCGAGGCCCACGGGGGCCGCATCCGCGCCGACAGCGCCGGGGTGGGCCAGGGGACGCGGATCACCTTCACGATCCCTGTGCTCGAAGGCAGCGTCGGCACCTCCGCATGCACACATCCGTTGCGTGGCCCGGCGCCTGCGGCTCCAGTTCAACGAAGCGCGTGCGCTATATCAGACCACCAAACCCAAGCTCGACGAGATGGCGCGGCGCCGGGGCGAGGGCTACCTCCCGGGGATGCTCATCGACCGTCTCTTCACGGAAGTCAGTTTGGTCGGAGCCCACTTCCGCTCGGACCGCGACGCCAACAAGGCGGAGATCGAGGCCGTCATGCGCGGCTCCGCGCCGGCTGAAGCGGCGCTGATCGCGTGCGGACTGCACATCTCCGGTTGCGTTTCCGACTACCAGACAGCCCGCTTCGAAGCGTGCCGCCAGCACGGGCTGGCAGCCCTCTCGCAGATGGGGCAAGACGGCTGCCGGCACGGCGAGGTCTTCGTCAATCTGCACCTCGGCATGGCCGCCATGTCCCAGGGCCGCGTGCAGGAAGCCGCCGGTCGGTACGCCGTCGCGCGGCGTACGACGAAGACCTACTTCGCCGCCGACGCTGCGCTTGCGACGATCATCGACGCACTGGTGATCGAGCTTGACATCGAGCGCGACCACGTGAAGGCCATCGAGCAGCGGACCCTGACCGGACTGACCGAACTGCGCGGGGCATGGCTGGACGTTCATGCAGCGGCGCTCGCCGTGGCCGCGGAGTTGACCTTCGCACGGCACGGCGCGGAGCTTGGGATCCAGTTCCTGACGGACGAGATCGCGAGGGTCCGGACCATGGGCCTGGCGACCATCGTGCGTTACGCCTCGGCGCTGTGCTTCCACCTTCCTCGTCGAAGCGGGACGTTCCGACGGGGCCGAACAGGTGTGGCGGGACGAGCGGCTGCCGAGGGACGCTTCGGACCTGATCGATCTCGACCGCCAGTCGTGGCGCGAGATGGAAGCGTTGTCGTGCGCGCGCATCCGGCTGCTGACCGAACTCGGAGACCGCGACGCCGCTCGCGGCTTGGCGAATCATCTGTGCAGGATCGCGTCGGAGCGCGACCTGACGCGTACCCTGATGCGGGCGTTGGTGCTGTCGATGACGATTGACGCGGACACGGACCGGGCCGTCGAGCCGCTCGTCGAGTTCCTGCGACTGGCGCGGAGCACGGACTACCTGCGGCCGCTGGTCCGCCATCGTGATGTCAGCCGCAGCCTCCTGACCCGGTTGCTGGACAGCGCCCCGGACCCGGAGATTCACGACGCGGCCCGCGGGGCGCTCGCTCACCTCGAAGGACCGACGCCGCCCAACGCTCCGGTCTTTTCCCCGCGCGAGCAGGCCGTGCTCGCCGAGTTGAGCAGAGGCCTCCGCAATCGCGAGATCGCGGATCGGCTCGGGGTGAGTGAGGACGGTGTTCGCCACCACCTCAAGAACATCTACCGGAAGACGGGCACAACCGACAGGCGCGCCGCCGTGCGCCGGGCCACCTCGATGGGCTGGCGGCTCTGACGCCGCCGGACGGCGGGGGACCCGCCTCGAGGCGTTGCCTTCTCCCGCAATGGGGGCCTCCCGCTGCCAAAGAACTCGTCGGCACGCCGGGTGTTCAACGCTGGCCTGCGACGATCTCGTCGCGCGCCCGCCGAATGGCGTCTGCGATCACTGACACCTGCTCGTCAACGAACGTGCGCATGCGGGCGACCTGGTCGGGTCCGCTCCAGGTCGTCAGATGTCCGCCTTCGGCGACCAACACCACGAGGCCGAGATCGCCGCGCAGCGTTAACTGCACATCGAGGAACGTCGCGCACTTGCCCGCTCGGGCGTGGATCGAGATGCCTTTGACGAACAGCAACGCCATGTCCTGCTCGCCGGCAGCCTCCGACAACGGTTGCGCGGGGATGCCGCCGCGCAACAGGGCGCGTTCGGCGTCGGCCGCGAGGCCAGCTTCGCCCACTGTGCAACGTGCGTCGTTGTCTCCTGCCACGCTGCTGACGGTGTAGACGACCCCTCCACGTAGGAGATTCTCGATCACTCCCGCGATCCCTGCCGCGTAGAGCTGCTGGCCCGCTGCCGGCGTCGATGCCAGAATGCAGAGCGCCACCGCGACGATACCGACGCCGACCCGCAACCGGGCTGGCCGCCGCTTCCCGCCCCCTGCCACGCCAACGGCTTGTTCGAGTACTTTGATGATCGTCATGGCTTGCTTCTAGCTAGAGGGATCGCGTTGATACACGCCGACACCGTGCCACGGATCCTCGATGACGTGCATCATGGTCGCCGCGGACAGTTCCCGAGCGGTCGATCTGGTGGGAACGTCCCGATCTGTTCGACGGCGATTCCGAGGCGTAGCAACTTCCGTCCCGCCAACGGTACGGCCTACAGCCCGCCCGCCGACCGGCCGATACCCAATGCATGCCGGAGAAGCACTGGTCTCCGAGTGGAGCGGACCGCGGGACTCGAGTCGCTCGTGATCGAAGCGACTCGCGCAGACGCCGTGGGCGCCTACTTGGATCTTCCGGGCCAGCACCGGCGAGACAGTCAAGCAGATCCCGATCTACGAGGTCCCGTCGATTGGCCCGCACCCCCCATCTGCGGGTCTGGGCCACGCAGTACCCGGCGGCCACCGTGGGTGACGAGTTCCAGCTTGGAGGCGCGGGTCGCGCGCTCGATGCGCTCAACTGCCCGCATCGTTGATGGCTGGTCCACTGTCGTTCGCCGCCAGCCTGTTGCTGGCACTCTGCGCCTCCTGAACCCGTCTCCTGCATTCCGGTGGCGTCGCGGTCCGAGCGGAAGTGGGCTCCGACCAAACTGACTTGCGTGAAGAGACGGTCGATGAGCATCGCCGGGAGGTAGCCCTCGCCGCGGCGCCGCGCCATGTCCTCAAGCTTGGGCTTGGTGGTCTGATATAGCGCACGCGCTTCGTCGAACTGGAGCCGCAGGCGCCGGGCCACGCAACGGATGAGGGCGAGACGCGGGAATTCCTCCAGCAACGCCGGGGTCAGGAACCGGTCGGCCGCCGCCAGGCACGTCATCCCCTCGCGCAGCCACATGCGGAACACGCCGACGCGCTCCATCGTCTCGCCAAGGAACTCACGGTCGCCCGTCTCGGCGGCGTGGCGCCACGCGGGAATCAACTGGTCACGTCGCGTGAGGGCCTCCGAGATCCTGCGGTGGAGCTGCTGCACGCGAGCCGGATCCTGGCCGGCCAGCAGCCGGAGACAGTGCTGCTTGACGACCGGGTGGAGACGCCGCACTGCGCCGTCCGGATCCACGGGTGCCAGCAGCCCGTCCAGCGCCAGGAGCCCTTCGAGGCGCAGTCGGGTGTTGGTGGTTTCCAGTACCTCGTCAACCAGATTCGTGTCGACCCAGTCGAAAATCGACAGATCGAGGAGCAACGTGCAATCCCGGTCCGAGAGACGGCGCAGCAGGCGCATGTCGAGGAAGTTTCGGGTGAGCGCCTTGCCCAGCTCGACGCTCTCGGCGGAGCCGGTCTCCCGTATCGTCCGGTCGATGCGAAGGGCCACGGGCCATCCGGCAGTGCGGTCGAAGGTCTCTGCCAACTCCTGCCGCGACAGACTGCCCTCGAAGAACCGGCCGATCTCGGATTTCGTAAAGCGAAACTGTGCCGTGGTCACGAAGACCGCCGAGCCTTCGAGAACGACGCCTGCCAAGTCCAGTCCCGGATTCGTGCGGAACGACAGCGCGAACTGGAGATTGCGGGGGCCGCGTCGCAGCAGGCGTTCGAGCAGATCGACGGATTGGGCCGGGAGCCGTTCAAGTTCGTCCAGCACGAGCAGGCAGCTCTTCGCATGCGTCTCGATGGCGCGAACGAGCATCCCGATCTGGTGCGTGAGCGGCGTTGCGCCCCAAGCGTCTTCGCTCGTCCGCACCAGCTCCAGGCCCGCGTGTTCGAACGCGTATGCAAGATGGGCTCCGAACAGGCCTGGCGCATCGTCCTCGTCCACCGTGAGCCAGGCGACGAGCACACCCTTCTTTCTTGCGCGCCGAACGATCTCGGCGAGCGTGGTCGTCTTGCCAAACCCACCCGGTGCCCGCAGTACCGAGATTCGCCGGGACGCTGCCGGATCGAGTTGCCTCAACAGTGCCGGCCGATGGAAGTACCCCTCCGCAGACTCGGGCGCCGTCACCTTGGCTCTCAGGAGCCAAGGGGCTCGGGACTCGGGCACTGTCGACGTCGCTGGCGGGCTGGTTGCGGCCATCCCGATGTCTCTCGAAGCGTGCCTCCGACCCGTGCCCTGGTGTGCCTGTGCCAGACTGGCACTTGCGTGCTCCGCGCGAACAGCGACAGAACGCCAATCGCGAACGCGCTCCGAACCGCCTGCAATCCTGTCGTGCTCATGGCCCGACTCCCTCCAGCAGGTGCCCCGGCATCGTACTCGCGCAACATGACATCGACGCGACGTCTTGCGCCTGAATGATGACCTCGTCGTGAGTGTCGACAAAAAGATGATCCTGGGGGACTTTTGCTTTGCGTTCGGCCGGCGCACGCCGGCCCGATGGCCCTCCAGGCAGCTCTCTCAACTCGCCGAATGCGGATCGAGACATGGTGGAACATGGCGGAGCGCCGAGCCGATCACCATCGCGTCGATACTGGTCTTCGAGCTGGTGGACGTGGTGATCGAAGCGCTGCATCTGGTCGCGGCTGTCCTTGTAGCGCAGGTGCGCCGCGTCGAGCGATCGGTCCATGCCGATGCGGGCGACGATGTCGACCACGGGGTTGCCGGGGCGCAGCAGCAGCCGGGCCCGAGTCCGGCTCGATGCGGGCGTCTTCCGGATCGGGCAGCGTCCAGCCGTCGCGGCGCACGGTCAGGCTCATGACCACGCATCTGCGGACGTAGGCGCGCAACGCCTCGTGGCTCGTGAACTCCCGCTCATCGGGGGTGCCGGTGTCGATCACGGCGACGCGTCCTGCTTCGTTCCGGGTCAGCTTCAGCTCGGGCGGCATCTGCCGGAGGTCTGGCGGCACGCTACCGGACAGGAAGGCGTCGGCGGCGGCGCAGGCGTTGGCGTGAGACGCCACGACGGCGGCGCTCAGGCGCGCGTGGGTCGTTGCGGGATCCTCGTTGGGGAAGTGGCGTTCGTGTGTCATCGGTGTTTCTTGCGGGATGGCCGCCGGCCGTGTCCCCGCTCGGGCCGGCGGGTCCGTGACGAGAGGGATTGGTATCACGTCTCCGGCCGGGTCCGTCCGAGGTCTTCACGGTCGGCGGCGGTGACGAGTGTGCGCTACGCGGGACGCTCGGCCGGGTTCATGCCCGTTCCTGGGGCGTTCGGTGCGCGGCGGCCGGCCCTCGCGCAGTCGAGCGTCCCAGGCTGCTCGGCGTTGCGGGGTACCATGGGGCAGCCGGCTGCTTTCGGTTGCATGATGCCGAGGATGATGCGTGGGATGGTTTCGGGGCGCTGCGGATCCGGCCGCGGATCGAGCTGGCCGGGCTGCCGGCGCGGGGCCGTTGGCGGCGGTGGTTCGCGCAGGTGTTCACGGGACGTTTTCCGGTTGACGGATCGGCGCGTTGCGCCGGGGTTTCGGAGGGCGTTTTGGCGCCTGACTTTCGCCTCTGAAAACTCTGGACTGTGTCCAATTCTGGGCGATGTTCTGGAAACGAAAGAGCAAGTAGAAACTGCACTAAATCTGGTGCATCGGCCAACCGTCAATATATTGACACACTATGGATGTGGGCTGGACGTTCCTGACGACCGTCTACAGGTTGAATCCATGGAGTCAATCCAAGGAATTGGATCGGCAAGTAGAAAAAGCGAAAGCTTGACGAACATATAGCATTTGCACGTGGATAACGTGCATGCATTTTCGCCTCCTCCAGGCACCAGTTTTCGCGCCTGTTTCAGGCTGGCGCTGTCACGCCATCGCGGTCGCAACTGTTGCGCCGGGACCGGTGCGCGACGGCGAGTCAATCGCGCGCAGACTCATGACGGGACCGCGCTGGAACAGGGTATCCCGTTGGGGACTGGGCAGCGCATTCAGCGGGGAGCACGCGATGGCGGTTCTTCGTTGGCGTGGCCTTGCACGGTTACGCTCGCCAGCGTTATGGCTGACCTCGTAATCATCGAATCGCCGGAAAGACGCGCAAGATCAACCAGATTCTCGGGTGTGGCTACGTGGTGCGGGCCTCGCTCGGGCACGTGCGCGACCTGCCGCAGCCGAAGCGCGACGGGCGCTCGGCGGGCAAGCCGCGGCAGCAGACAGCCCTGGGGCTGGACATCGAGGGCGGCTGGAAGCCGACCTGGGGAGATCATCGACTCGAAGGCGAAGGTCGTTCGCGAGCTGCGCAGCATCGGCCGCGGCGGCACTGTCTGGCTGGCCACCGACCTCGACCGCGAGGGGGAGGTGATCGCGTGGCGCCTGCGGGACCTGCTGGGCGGGTCCGAGGAC
>CATQHX010000020.1 GCA_958296065.1 Vicinamibacterales bacterium
GGAACAGGAACTCCGGGTCGACAAGCAGTCGCTCGAGCGCCATGCGGATGCCGGCCTCGAAGCCTTCCGCCTGCCGGCCCGTGCGGTAGAACGCAAGCAGCGGGGCGATGTCGCCATCGTCGACCGGACGGCGCCAGGCCCGGCGGGCCAGGGTGGCCAGGATCGTTCGCGCGCAGGCTTCCTGCGCGGCGCGAGCGCCCTGACCGCCGCGCCGCGCCCCGGGTGCGGGGCCCGCCGTCCTGCCGGCTGCGCTCGTTCCACCCGCGAGAATCGCCCGGCCGTCGGGACTCGTCCCTCCCGCGAGGTCCGCCGCCCCTCCGCGACCGGGGCCGGGAACCGCGCCGGGGCCGGAGCCGCCGCCGGGACGGCAGACGAAGATGCGGGCCCGGCTCGCCGTCTCTCCCGGCCCGCTGGCGGCGTACGGCCCGTCGATGGCGACGCTCTCCACGCCCGGTCCTTCCGGCCGCGGCGACGTGTCGGTGGTCTCGGTGACCGTGGCGCCGTACTCCCGCAACGGCGGCTGCAGCACGCCTTCCTGCTCCCACGACTTGCCGACGAACGACACCCCGACGATCCGCGTGCCGGCGCGCACCGGCACGCGGACGGCCAGATCCGCGTCGGCCCCGGTGCGGTAGTCGTCCCAGTCCTGGCTCGGAAACTCCGACGCGCCGGCGGCGACGAACGTCCCGGAGAAAGTGACGGGAGCCGGCTTCCCCGGCGCCGCGCCGCCGACCGCGAAGCGCGCGACGCGCCGGCCGTCGATCCGCAGGTCGAGTTCGTGGACCTCGTCGAGGTTCACGATGTACTCGTAGACGCTGCGCTTCAGCCGGATCGTGACCAGGTACTCGCCGTCGAGGGGAAAGCGGTGGCGGACCGCGAGGCCGGCGCGCGACCCGAACGGCAGGTCCTCGCTCATCCGGTCGTTCTGGGCCATCGTGATCGGGATGCCGTAGACCTGCGACGTGAAGCCGGGCCCGATCGTCGGGTCGCCGACCGCGAGGCGGCTGATGCGCCGCGCCGCCGACAGGTAGCGCTCCATCAGCACGGGAGAGAGCGCCAGAGTGCCCGCGAGGTTGTCGAACCCGTGGCCGGTGTCGTCGGCCGGCAGCAGCGCGGCGGCGTCGACCTCGAGGGCCAGGAGGTCGCGCACGGCGTTCGCGTACTCGGCCCGGTTCAGGCGGTGCGTAGGCACCCGTCCCGGCTCGATGCTGGCCGCGGCGGCGCGGTCCAGCTCGCCCTCCAGCCACTCGCGAAGGCCGTCGTAAGCCTCGCGGTCCGGGCGCGGCCGGCCGGCCGGGGGCATCATGCCGCCGCGCAGCTTCAGGACGACCTGCTCCCATATCGCCGGCGCGTCGCCGACGCGGGAGACGTCGAACGAGTCGAGCGCGAGTCCGCCGGTCCGCAGCCGTTCGTTGTGGCAGGTCACGCAGTAGCGATCGACCAGCGCACGTTGGGTCGCCGCGGCAGATGTCGACTGCCCGCGCGCCGACGCACCAGACCCGGTGGCCACCGCGAGTCCCGGCTGGGCCGCGCCCCCATGGGCTCCTTCGGCCCCGGCCTCGGGGTACGTCTCCTCGGCATGGACGTTCAAGAACCCGGCACTCGCGAGAGCCGTGATCAGGCAGACTGCGGCCGACCGCCTCATGACCGCCATCTTACACCCCGCTCCGGAAACGCCGACGGTATCGATGCCGACCACGATGACACGTACTACGGGGAGTTCGGACAGCAATGGTGACGACGGAACTCGTTGCGGCACCGCCCCCGAAGCCGGTGCGCAGCCCGTGCGGGCCGGCCGTAGAATGACATCGATATGCACATCCATCGCCGCCGCAACAGCGCCGCCGCGCTGACCATCGTGCTGCTCACCATCCTCCCGCTCGCCGCATCGCTCGCCGCCCAGGGTCGCGGTGCGCAGCCCGTCCCCCAGGTGGCTCCCAGCGGCCGGGTGACGACGAGCGTGACGTTCGACGGGCGCGTGCTGCCCGACGGCGGGTGGTTCACCTATACTCCGTCCCACTCGGGTCCCTCACGCATCACCATCGACTACGGACAGCCGCACGCGCGGGGCCGCGAGATCTTCGGCGGGCTGGTCCCGTACGGCGAGGTGTGGCGCCTGGGAGCGAACTGGGCCACGCGGCTGACGCTCGACTTCGACGTCCGCTTCGGTGAGCTCGACGTGCCGCGCGGCGAGTACACGCTCTTCATGCTCCCGCGCGAGCACGGCGGCGAGCTGATCGTCAGCCGCCAGACCCGGCAGTGGGGCACGGACTACGACCCTTCCTTCGACTTCGGAAGGACGCCCATCGATCGGCGACCGCTGGAAGGGACGGTCCGCAGCCTGGCGGTCACGCTGGAACCGGACCTGCCGGCGGAAGAAGGAGCCGCTCCCTCCGGGATGCTCCGTATTACCTGGGGCGAGGCCGAGTACTTCACCGCTTGGCGGATGCTCTGGCCTTGAGTACCGAGGTACCGTGCGGGCCGGGCAGTCAGGTACCGAGCAACCGCGCGGGCCTGGCGGCGGTGCAGGTTGCCCACGGCGGATGCCGCTTGAGCATCGAGTCGAAGTGCACTACGCTGCCCATCACTGACACGCAGCCCAACAGGGGGAGGTTCCCATGCGCATCGAGGTGACGGCTCGGCATCGAACCGGTCTGGCGGCGCTGACGATGGCGGCGGCCCTGCTCGTCGGCGCGGGTGCCTTGCCCGGCAGCCTCGCACTCGCCCAGGACACGGAATCCACCGGCGTGATCGCCGGCAGCGTGACGGCCGACCGCGGGGAGGTGCGCGCCCTGCGCGTCAAGGCGCACGACACCGCCCATCGCATCGCCTACACCGTCTACACGCAGAACGGCCGCTACCGGATCCTCAACCTGCCGCCGAGCACCTACGACGTCAGCGTCGTCGAGGAGGCGTTCGAATCGCCGACCGCGACGGTCGAGGTGAGCGCGGACGCGACGACGACGGTCGACATCGCGCTGACGGCGCTCGGCGCCGGACCGGAGCAGGGCGCCGCGGCGCGCGGCGCTTCGGCCCAGCGCAACTACGGCGGCGGAGCGGCGGACGATCGGGCCGTTGAGATCGTCGACTTCGATAGCCTCTACCCACCCCACCCGGCCCGCGACGTCATGCTGCGCTCCTGCTTCGGGTGCCACGGCCCGGCCGGCTTCCACCGCCGGGGGCCGCGCAACGAGCGGGGATGGCGCCGGGCGGTCGACCGGATGTTCGACGTCGACGGCCGCGTGGCGAACATGGCCCCCGGGGTGCCGCAAATAACGCACGACCTCGTGTCGGTCGAGGAGAAGGAGCTGATCATCCAGTACCTGACCGACAACTTCGGACCGGGATCGGCGCCGCGCGACCTCGAGCTCGACCCGCTGGTCCGCGACGAGCAGGCGCTCTCCGAGGCGGTCTACATCGAGTACGAGCTGAAGCGCGGACCGCAACGGCTGCTCTCGAACGGCGCGCCGCCCCGCGGCAGCATCCACAGCGTCTTCGCGAGCCGCGCCGAGCCGGGGGTCATCTGGGTGTCGGGCAACGGCTCGAACTCCATCATCCGCATGGACAGCCGGGATCCGGACTTCGAGACCCGCACCGACGAGTTGTGGATCGAGAACCCGGAGAACATCAACGTCACGCCGCACGGCATCGTCGAGTATCGCGGCCGCGTCTACTGGGTCGAGCTGACCGGCGACCACTTCGGCGAGCTGGACCCGGCCACCGGCGAGATGAAGCGCTACCCGCTGCCGACCAAGGGCGCCGGGCCGCACAGCGTCTGGGTCGATTCCCGCGGCAGCTTCTGGTACACCTACTTCGCCTCGGCCGGCCGCATCGGCCGCTTCGACCTCGCCGCCGAGGACTTCACCGAGTGGGAGCCCCTGTCCGGGTTCAGCGGCTACGGGATCGTCGTCGACCGGCAGGACCGCGTCTGGGCGGTCGGCCTGCACACGCCGGCCATCTACATGTACAACCAGGAGACGGCCGCGTGGCGGTCGTACCCGCTGGCCAACCCGGCGCGGCGCCCCGCCATCGACGCCAACGGCAAGATCTGGGCGGCGCACTACTTCGGCAACGCCATCTCGAAGATCGACCCGGTCACGTCGACCGTCACGGAGTACACGCTGCCGCTCAAGGACGGCAACCCCTACGACGTCTGGCCGGACGACGATGACAACCTGTGGGTCGAGAACGGCATCTACAACTCGCTGGTCCGCTTCGACCAGAAGACCAGCGAGTTCACCTACTTCCCGTTCCCGGAGCTGCGGGCGCACACACCGAAGCTCGACCGCGACGCGGAGGGCACGCTCTGGTTCACGCTGCGGGGGCCGTCCGGACCCGGCGTGGCGGCGCTCAAGCCGCACGGCAACGTCCCGGCGGAGACGAACGCCGGCCAGTAATCCGCCACTGCGTGGCTGGAAATCAACCACGCAGTGGGCGATTTTCAGCCACGCAGTGGATAGTATCCCAGTCGCGTGCACGGTCGACATGCGACTGCCGCCCGTTCGGGCGGAACCTGTTCGCGCTGCCCATCTCCCAGCTCTGGGCCTGAAGCCCGGTCGCGGTTCTTCCGAGCACAGTCGTGTCTTCCCGGAGGGCGTCCGGCCCGCCAGGCTCGGAACGGACGACAGATATAGACTCTCCATGTGGCGCAAGGCACCCAGGTTATCGTCGATCCGGTCATCGAGGTCTACAAGAAGGACATCGATCGGAGCCTGCTGCGCGAGAACCTGAGGCTCAGTGTGGAGGATCGGCTGCGCCAGTTGATGGAGCTGCAGCGGTTCGCCGAAGAGCTGCAGCGCGCCGGACGTGCGGCGCGGCACGCATCGTGACCGATTTCGCGACCCTGCTCCGCGTTCTCGCCGATCAGGATGTCGCGTACATACTCGTCGGCGGAGCCGCCGCCACCGTGCACGGGTCGGCCCGGCTGACCTTGGATATCGATGTCGTCTACCAGCGGACGCCCGACAACCTGGCGCAGCTCGTGAACGCGCTGGCTCCCTACGCGCCAGGTCTGCGCGGCGCCCCCGCCGGCCTCCCCTTCCAGTGGAATGCCGAGACGCTCGCCCGCGGGCTCAACTTCACGCTGACGACGACGGTCGGCGCCATCGACCTGCTCGGAGAAATCGCCGGCGCCGGCACCTACGAACGACTCCTCCCGGATACCGATGAGGTGACTGCATTCGGCGTCACGTGCCGATGCGTGACGCTCGATCGCCTGATCCATCTCAAGCGGTCCGCCGGCCGCGTCAAGGACTTCGAAGCAATCGCTGAGCTCGAGGCGCTAAGGGACGAGCGCGGCTCCGGATGACACCCGTACCCGTCCCCTGCTACTTCGTCACGCCGAGCTGCGCCCTGAACTCCGCCTCGAGCGCGGCCTCCCACGCGACCCGCTCCTCGATCTGGTCGCGGCGGGTCTGCAGGCAGTCGAAGCAGAGGGTGCCGGGGATGGCGTGGCCCTCGCCGCCGGTGGAGATGCCGCGCGCCTCCATGATCGTGCGGAGCAGCGCCGCGGTGTGCTTCTGCGCCTTGTAGAAGTCGGAGTAGCTGAAGCCGTCGGCGATGGCGAGCGGCGAGTAGCCGAGATCGGTGCGCGCGTCCAGGTCGGCGCCCTGCTCCACGAGGTACTCGGCGACGTTGTTCGCGCCGCGGAAGGCGGCGCCGTGCAGGGCGGTCATGCCGCGGTAGTTGGCGGCGTTGATGTCGTTGCCGTGCTCGAGGCACAGCTTGACGGCCTCCAGAACCTCGTCCTCCTGGCCCGGCAGCGACCCGCCGTCCTCGCCCGGGTTCCAGATGGCGACCCCGGAAGCGACCATCAGCGGCGTCGTGCCGTCGGCGCTCGGAATCGTGGCGTCGGCGCCCGCGTCGAGCAGCACCCGCATCGCCTCGGTGTCGGTCACCTTGGCGGCCAGGAAGAAGGGGGTCGCGCCCAGCCGGTTGAGGCGGTTGCGCTGACCGTCCTTCATGCCGTTGACGGTCATTCTCGCGTTGACGTCGCCGCCGACGTCGATCATCTTCTTCAGCACGTCGATGCTGTCGATGCGGCCGCTGGGGATGGGCCCCGGGAACCCGAAGCCGGTGTTCATCCGGCGCGTGCGCACGAGCTGGTGCAGCGCATTCCAGCCGGCCCCGGCCAGGTTCGGATCGGCGCCGCGGTCGAGCAGGTAGTCGGCCAGCTCCCAGTTGGCGTTGGCCACCGCGACGACCAGCGCGCTCTGCCCGTCGGACAGGATGTCGTTGACGTCGGCGCCGGCGGCCAGCAATACCTGCACCGCGTCGATGTGCCCGCTGCGGACCGCGAACAGCAGGGCCGTGAAACCGGTGGGCGGGGGCGCGTAGAACAGGCGGTTGCCGTTCGGCGGCCGCTCGACCGTCTCGGTCTTCGCGTGGACGTCGGCGCCCAGCTCGGCCAGCGCGTGCACGGCGTCGGCGTTGTTGCGGGCGGCGGCCCACATCAGCGCGGTCTGGCCCCGGAAGCCGTCGCGCAGGTTCGGGTCGGCGCCGCGCACGAGCAGCACCCGAATGGCCCCCGCGTTGCCCGTGCGCGCGGCGGTCATCAGGACGGTCTCGCCCTCGGGCAGCGCGGCGTTCGGATGGGCCCCGGCCTCGAGCAGCGCCTCGAGGATCTCCGGGTTGCCGTTCTCGGCCGCCAGCGAAATGGGCTGCACACCGTAGCGGTTGACAGCCGAGACGTCGGCCCCGGCCTCGAGCAGCAGGCCTACCAACCCGGCATCGTTCCTGTGCACCGCCCAGTGCAGCGCGGTGGCGCCGTCCGGCGCCGCCTCGTTTACGTCGGCGCCCCGCTCGACCAGGGACCGCACGGTCTCGACGTCGGCCGCCTTGACCGCCGCCATGAGCGGCGCGTCCCGCCGCGCGGCGGCTTCCGCCGTGACAGCGGGGCCCAGCACCGTGAATAGCACCCCAACCGCCACCAATACTGTCAGCGCGTGCAATGTCTTCCTGATCATGGTCATGACCGCAGCCTCTCGACTCCCGAAACGCCGCTTGCCCAATCGCACCCTGCCACGCCGCGCGCCGCCGGGAAAGAGCCGGGGACGCACGACCCGAGACCCCGCAAGAACTGTCGCTACACCCCCGTCAGCGGTCCGGTGCTGTCGGAGATGCTGTCGACCTTCACGCCGACCTTCTCGAGCAGGGTCAGCCCGAGGTTCATGAACGGCGTGTGCATGTCGTAGACCAGGTGCCGGTTGCCGGAGAGCTGGCCGCAGCCGCCGCCCATCAGCGTGATCGGCAGGTTGTAGGGCGTGTGCTGGTCGCCGTCGCCCATGCCGGCCCCGTGCAGCAGGATGGCCTGATCGAGCAGCGTGCCGTCGCCGTCCGGCGTGTTGCGCATCTTCTCGACCAACTTGGCGAAGAGGCCCATCTGGTACTGGCTGATCTTCGTGTACTGCGCGATGTTGTGCGGGTCCTGCTGGTGGTGCGACACCGTGTGGTGCGCCTCCGGGACGCCGATGTTCGGATAGGTCCGTCCGCTCGTCTCGCGCGCCATCTGCATGCAGCTCACGCGGGTGATGTCGGCCTGGAAGGCGAGCACCAGCATGTCCTGCAGCAGCCCGACGTGCTCCTCGTAGTCGTCGGGGACGCCGGCCGGCTGATCGACCGCCGGCAGCGGCGTCGTGGTGTTGGTCTCCTCGGTGTGCTGGATGCGCCGCTCGATGGCGCGGATCGACTGCAGGTACTCGTCGACGGTGGCGCGGTCGTGCACGCCAACCTTGCGCTCCAGGCGGTGGATGCTGTCGGTCACCGAGTCGAGGATGCTGCGGTCGGTCTTCATCTGCGCGAGGCGCGCCTCGACGCTGCCGCCGTCGCCGAACAGGCGCTGGAAGACGACGCGCGGGTCACGCTCGTGAGGCAGCGGGGTCGTCGGGGTGAGCCACGACGTGGA
Organism: Vicinamibacterales bacterium; assembly: GCA_958296065.1. Taxonomy (GTDB): domain Bacteria; phylum Acidobacteriota; class Vicinamibacteria; order Vicinamibacterales; family UBA8438; genus WTFV01. The sequence continues at coordinate 7,904 of CATQHX010000020.1, forward strand.
GTTGCGGTAGGCGCAACTGTAACCGTTCTCGCAGTTGCCGACCTGGTAGTTCGACTCGGTGGTCAGCTCCAGCGAGCGCAGCGCGGTGTCCGCGCCCAGCTTGTCGGCGGCGTACTGGTCGATGGTCTTGCCGGCCCGGATATCGGCTCCCTCGGTGCGCTTCGGCAGGATGCCGTTGAGCCAGCCGCCGTGCGCCCGGGTGTGGACGCCGCCGCCCTCGTTGGGACTCACGACGCCGGAGTTGCTCAGGCCGGTCACCACCGTCATGCGATCGCGGTAGGAGGCGAGCGGGCCCAGCACCGGAGTCAGATCGAAGTCGGACCCGCCGTTCCCCTGCGGATGGAAGTTGTGCGGCAGCATGCCGTTCGGTACGTAGAAGAACGCCAGACGCGGCACGGGCGCCGTCACCGACCGGGCGGCAGCCGAAAGCGCCGGGACCATGGCGTCGAGCAACGGCAGGGCGACGGTGGCGCCGAGGCCACGCAGCACGGTCCGGCGAGACAGCGATTTCTGGGTGACGATCATGACTGCGCTCTCCTCATCAGGAACGGGTCACTCTTGACGATGCCGAGAATGACGGTCTGGAATCGGTAGTCGTCGGCCGCCGCCTCCCGCACGATGCGGCGCAGCGTCGGCATGTCGTAGGCCTCGAGCCCGCGGCCGAGGGCGTAGGTCATCAGCTTCTCGGTCACGGTAGTGACGAACTGCTCGGCGTTGTCGGCCAGCGCCTGCCGCATCTGGGCGACATCGCCGAAGGCCCGGCCGTCGGGCAGCACACCGGACGGATCGATCGTGTTGAACGACTCGTCGACCTCGCGCCAGCGGCCGATCGCGTCGAAGTTCTCCAGCGCGAATCCGGTCGGGTCGATCATCGAGTGGCAGGCCGAGCAGGCCGGATTGTTGCGGTGCGCCTCCATGCGCGCGCGCACCGTCGGCCGCCGCGCCTGGGTCCTCTGATCGTTCAGGGCCGGGATGTTCGGCGGCGGGTCCGGCGGCGGCGTGCCCAGCAGGTTGTCCAGAATCCACTTGCCGCGCAGCACCGGCGACGTGCGGATGGCGTGCGACGTCAGGGTCAGGATGCTGCCGTGGCCCAGGATGCCGCGCCGGTTGCCATCGGCGGGCAGATCGACGCGCCGGAAGTGGCTGCCGGTCACCCCCGGCATCCCGTAGTGCTCGGCCAGCCGCTCGTTCAGGAACGTGTAGTCGGCGGTCAGCAGCTCGACCATGCCGCGGTCGTCGCGCACGATGCGGTCGACGAAGAGCTCGGTCTCGCGCAGCATGCTCTGGCGCAGCGACTCGTCGAAGGCGACCGAGAACGGATCGCCGGGCCGCACGGTCGTCTCCAGGTTGCGGAGCTGCAGCCACTGCGCCGCGAAGTTGGTGGTCAGCGTCTCCGAGCGCCGGTCGGCCACCATCCGGCGCACCTGCCGCTCCAGCTCGTCCGGGTCGCTCAGGCGGCCCTGCTCGGCCGCCTCGAGCAACTCGTCGTCCGGGATGCTGCTCCACAGGAAGAACGACAGCCGCGAGGCGAGTTCCAGATCCGGGACGCGGTACGGCTTGCCCGGCGCCGCGCGGACCGGGTCGGACTCGATGCGGTAGAGGAACTCGGGGCTCACGAGCAGACGGCGGATGGCCAGCTCGACGCCGTCCTCGAAGCTCCCGTCGCGGCGCCCCTGCGCGTAGAAGTCCAGCAGCACCTGCATTTCGGCGGCGGTGACAGGGCGGCGATAGGCGCGGCGCGCCAAGCTCGCCAGGATCTCGTGGGCGCACGACGCCTCGGCCGCGGCATCCGCCGGACCGCAGGTGAAGATCCGCTCACGCGACGGGGTCTCGGTCACGCCGGAGCCGCCGTAGGGGCCGGTGATCGTCACGCTGCGCACGAAGGGCTGCTGCCCGGCCAGGCCGCCGGCGTTGCCGGCCACCCGCGGGTTCGGGAACGGCTCGCGCACCCGCTCGACCAGCGCGGACGGTTTCTTGAAGAAGGTGACGCCCACCTCGCGCGGCCCGGCCGCGACGGGCATCCGGAAGTCCACCGTGGACGCCTGCGCGTACATGCTGGCCGGCGCGCCGTCCCGTTGCGGGCCCAGGGTAATCAGCTTCACCGGCTCGCCGTCCAGCGTCACCTCCAGGTCGTGGTTCTCGCGCAGTCCCCGCGTGCCGTTCAGCTCGATCCGCACGTCGTACTCGGCGTCCCGTGGGAACAGGTGCCCGATGTGGAGGCCGCCGCGGGTGCCGAACGGCAGCGCTTCGACACGTCCGTGCTGCGGCAGATCCTGCGCCGCCTCGTAGGTGTCGGCCGACATCGCGGGCGGCGGGCTGCCGACGGCCAGCCGGCTGATGGTCCGCGCCGCGGCGAGGTAGCGCTCCATCAGCGACTGCGACATCCTCAGGAGGCCGCCGATGTTGTCGAAGCCGAAGCTCGCGTCGTCGGCCGGCAGGAAATCGTCCGCGTCGATCTCCACCGCCAGCAGGTCGCGAATGGCGTTGGTGTACTCGGTGCGGTTCAGGCGGTGGAAGGTCGCCGTTCGGCCCGGATCGCGCGTGGCCTCCCAGGCCCCGTCGAGCTCGCCTTCGAGCCAGGTCAGGAACGCCTCGAGCTCGTCCGCCGGGGGTCGCGGCCGGCCGGCCGGCGGCATGACCCCACCGCGCAACTTGCGGACCACCTTCTCCCACGACTCGGCGTGGCTGCCCACCTCGGACAGATCGAGCGTGTCGAGGGTGAGGCCGACCGCGCGGAGCTGGCCAACCAGCGGCGAGGCGGCGCGGCCCCGGCCGCTCACCATCTGCTCGTTGTGGCAGGTAGCGCAGTAGCGGTCGAGCAGCGCACGGTGGGCGGCGCTGTCGTCAGATCGCGAGGTGGCGGCCTCCCCCGGCTCCGGCCCCGCCGGTGCCGCGGACTCGGCGCCGGCCTCGGCCGACGGCTCCTGCGCAGCCAACGCCGTGGAAATCACCCCGCCGACCGCAAGCGCGACCACCGACAATAGCAACCCGACACTGGTCTTTGTCACGAAGGCGCACCTCACCCGCTGGGTTCTCGAACCTCGCATGCTATTGGTTGGCTGCCGGACTGTCAATGACTACCAGATCCGGCCGGACAGGCCGACGGCTCTCCGTCCCGAGGCACCGCGAACTGGGTCGAGGCCTCCTCAGGGCGTTGATTCGCGACGCCGGCCTGACGCGGGAGGAATTCCTCGATCTCCTCCGCTGACCGTTGGACCGGCGCAAGGAACGCGGCCCATGGGTCGCGGTGGGGATCAGCTCCGAACTTGTCCGGTGATACGCTCGTACCGAACATGGCGCTGACACGACGATCGGTGATCAAGGGCGCCGGTGCGGCGGGCTCGCTGCTGCTCGCCGGGCGACTCCCGATGTGGGCCGGGGCGGAGCAACCGGACATGCCGCCGGCGCCGCGCGACTACGTAAACCTGTCGTCCGCGCTGCTCGGCGTCGAGCCGGCCGTCCTGGAGCCGGCGCCCCGGCCCGGCATGGCGCCGCTCGCCGACACGTTTCATGCGCTATGCGACGAGGCCGCCCCCGACGCACTCGTTGCGTTGCTGGCCGAGTACGGCCGGGCCGCGGCCGCCGGCACCGCTCCGCCGCAGGCCGCGCAACGGCTGCTGGAGAACGAAGGGAGCCCGCGGTCCGACGGCGTGGGCGCGCTGGCTCGCCTGACGATGCTGATGTGGCTCTACGGCATCTGGTACGGCGGGATGGAGACGACCCGCATGCCGGGCTCGGCCGCCTTGCTGGTTCCCGATCACCGAACCGACGTCGTCGTCTCCGTCCACGCCTACCGGAACGCCTGGATCTGGCGCTTCGCGCAGACGAGCCCCGCCGGGGTCGCCGGCGCGCCCGGCAACTGGTCGGAGCGGCCCCGCGATCTCGCGGAGTTCCTGCGCGAGGCCTGACGCCCCGGCCGAAGCACACGCCGCCCCACTTTCCCCATGCGCACGACACGACAAGAACGCTACGACGCGGTCATCGTCGGCTCCGGCTTCGCCGGCGCCAACATCGCCTGGCTGCTCGCCCGGGCCGGGAAGCGCGTGCTGATCCTCGAAGCCGGACCGGGTCTCGACACCTCGCACGGCGATCTGCTCGAGCGCTATCTGCTGGCCACGATCAAGACGCCGACGGCTCCCTATCCGCCGGACGCCGGCGCTCTCGATCCGAGCCGCACCAACGCACCGCGGCCGACCACCGAGGCGCTGCTGTTCGCATGGAACGACCCTGCCCGGTCGTACCTGGAGTACGCGCCCGGGTCTCTGCCGTTCGGGAGCACCTCCGAGCGCCTCGCCGGCGGGACCGGGAACCACTGGATGGGCACCGCAATCCGCATGGACGGCGCCGACTTCTCATTGCAATCCGCCTACGGGCACGGCCTCGACTGGCCGCTCGGCTACGACGACCTCGAACCGTACTACGGGCAGGCCGAACAGCTCCTCGGCGTCGCCGGCGACCGGGCCGAACAGGAGGAGGTCAACGACATCCCCTACGGGGCGGGCTACGACTACCCGCAGGGGCCGATCCCGCCCTCCCACGGAGATCGGATCTTCCGTGCGCACGTGGACGGTGCGGCGATCACGGCCGACTCGCCGGCCGCCGCCCGCACCACGTCTACGCCGGCGGGCCGCAATTCCGGGCCGTTCATGAACCGGAGCCCCTGCCGCGGCAGCACGAGCTGCACGCCGATCTGTCCGGTTCGGGCCAAGTACGACCCGCGGGAAGCGCTGCGGATGGCGCTCGACACCGGCCGCGTCGAGCTACGGGCGAAGGCGGTGGTCGATGCGGTTCACGTCGACGAGGGCGGCGCGGTGACCGGCCTCCACTACCTGACCTATGACGACGTCTCCGTCCCGGCCGCCAGCGGGCGAACCGGAGAGGGGGTCGCCACCGGCGGCGTCTACGTGCTGGCCGCACACGCCATCGAGAACGCGCGCATCCTGTTGAACACCGAGCGGGCTACCGGCCGGCGCGTCGCCAACTCCTCGGGCCTGGTCGGGCGGCACCTGATGGACCATCCGGTCTATCTCGCCTGGGGTCTGATGCCGGCCGCGAGCCCCTTCTACGGCTACCGTGGGCCGCAGTCGACTTCCGGGATCGAGACGTTCCGGAATGGTTCGTTCCGTCGCCGGCGGGCCGCCTGGCGCATCGAGATCGGGAACGGCGGCTGGACCTGGCCGATCGGGGATCCGTACGTGACCGGTGCCGACTTCGTGTATGGCCGCAACGACAGCGGCTTGAATCCGGAGCGGCGCATCCTCGCGCACCGAGACTACATTTCGACCGTCAACGCCCTTCTCACGCGTCAGTTCCGCCTCGCGTTCCTCGTCGAGCAGGAAGCGGACCCGTCCAACCGGGTCGAGCTGTCCGACACCTGGACGGACAACCTGGGCATCCCGCGCCCGCGCATCCACTATGGCCTCTCGGACTACGTGCGGGCCGGCTTCGCCTCGGCGCGCGCCGCGACGGAACGGATCGTGGAGCTGCTCGGCGCGACGGAGCACACCGTGACCAGCGCCGAGGCTCCCACGGCGTTCCGCCACGACGGCCAGGACTACAACTACCGCGGTGCAGGACACATGTGCGGCACGCACATCATGGGCCCGGCGCCGTCGAACTCGGTCGTCGACGCCTCACAGCGGACCTGGGACCACCCCAACCTGTATCTCGCCGGCTGCGGATCCATGCCCAGCGTCGGCACGCAGAACCCCACCCTCACCATGCTCGCGCTGACCTGCCGCACGGCGGACGACATCCTGGCCCGGCTGGCGTAGGCTACGCTGCATCGTCATGGGTGCGTTCAAGGTCGACTGCGAGTTGCAGGAGCTCACCGGGAAGCAGCCGCCGGTGAGCATCGCCGACGTGATGGTGGACACCGGCTCCGAATACACCTGGCTGCCGGAGAGACTGCTGGCACAGGCGGGAGTCGGGGTCAGCAAGAGGGACCTCGCGTTCGTCATGGCGAACGGCACCCGGATCACGCGTGACGTCGGCTACGCGTACTTGCGCAGCAGCGGCTTCGAGACCGTCGACGAGGTGGTGTTCGCGCGACCGGGCGATCTGCGCCTGCTCGGTGCGCGCACGATCGAGGGATTCGCCGCCCTGGTCGACGCGCGCCGAAAACGCCTCGTCGCCTCCGGCCCCCTGCCCGTGGCGTCGGTTCGCGTGACCGCTCGCCCTGGAGGATCGTCGACACGCCGGAAAGGCCCGCATCCGGTCGAGATATGAGGATACGCGGGTCGGGTCCAAAATCGCTCCAGTGTGCTCGAAGGCACCTGATGGCGGCGCCGAGAGCTACGTCCGGAGCGGCGTCGACGTCCGAGCCTGGCGGGACCGGGTGTGAGCGACCAACTCACCGATGAGTCTCGCCGAGTGGCCGGTCTCGCCACTGTTCGTATGACAGCCAGAGCTCGACTCGCCCGGCTTTCCGCTCCCAATGGCGCGGTTGTGGGCGGTACACTTTGGCGATGAACGGGCGCGCCTGTTGCTTCGCGAATCGTTCCACCCTGGCGACACTGTTGACAAAGTTGCGCGCCAGCATCCCGTGGGAAACCGTTCCAACCACCCACAAGAAAAAGACCGATCCCGGCCCGCATCACCGCGGCCTGCTCGTTCGGTCGGTAGCGATGCGCTTGTCCTTCGACAGGACGAACCAACCGTTGCGCCCAACGGCGGGCAACCACTCGACGTCCTTGGTGTCGTGTGGAAAATGCGCGCCGTGCGTTTCGATCGAGAGGCCGGCTTCCGACAGGACTCGAGGAAACAGCGCGCCCAGGTCGCGGTCGGTGAAGAAAACCACGGTCAGGCCGCTTGGTCGTACACTATCGCGGCCTCGACCTGTTCGGTGGAGAGCTCGTAGTCCTGTGCTATGTCGTCAATCGTCTCCCCGGCATCCACGCGATCTACGATCGCCGCGGTCGAGATGCCGCGACCGAAGATAACGGGACGACCGAAGGCTATCCACGGATCCATGACGATGGCGTCGTGGTCCGTCTTCGAAACGGACAACCGAATCGGGAGGTTCAGCTCGTCGTAGGTGATCCGCCGGAGACAATCCTTGAGCAGTCTCGCCATGGCCAACTGACCCGACCTGTTCAGATTGATGAGCTCGCCGTACTTGCTCAGAAACAGGTCTCCGGCCGCCGTGCGCAATTCACCGCTGAGGAGAATCCTCTCAACTTGACACTTCCGCCCCGCAAACTCAATCGCTTCACGCGCGTTTCCGATGGACACGCCGTGCCGAGTCCGGAGGGCGCGCAGGGCGTACGCCTCGACCACGTTGTTGAACGAAAGGCGGGTAGGGTTATCGACCGGCGCTTCGATGAGGGGTCGGAACGGCGAACGCCCAACGACCCAGGTTCGGAGCGTCTGGCCTGGAATCCGCAGGTATCGCGCGGCCTCGGCCACCGTGTAGGCAGGATCATCGCGCGGATCACACTGCCCGAAGATGCTCGACCGTGCGGTCAACGAAAACCCCTCCGAACCTCGTTCCCCGACGGGCGCCGGGCCGCCCCCAACCCTGGCCCGCAGACCGCGACACCACGCCGGATCAGCGAGGATGCGGGCACTCCTGCCACTTGCGAATACTGTAACCCGATTGGGGCTCGTGCACGGCTACGGCCCAATCCGGCCGGAAATGCTGGTCGACGGGCGATGACGAGCTACAGCTCGGGCTGCCGGCCGCAGCGGGCCGCCAGCTCCCAGTCTCCGCTCTCGGCATGCCGCCAGTAGCGGATCGCCGGGAGCGCCGGCGCGTCGTCGTACGGATCGATCCGCACGAAGCCGTAGCACGGCGCGAGGTTCTCGGGCCGCAGCCTGTTCAGCAGATCTGCATCCGAAAGACCGTGCTCGGCCTGCAGGCGCCCGAACTGCACCGGTGTCATGGTCCGCTGCCAGGGGCCGCCGTTGACGATCACCGGCGAGAGGGCGCCACGTACGGGAGAGAAGCCGTCGACGATGACGGTACGACCCAGGCGGGTCAGCTCCAGGACGCTTTGCCGCCAGTCGACCAGGTGCGTGTGGTTGTGCACGAACACGGCGATGGGGCGCGCGGTGTCCGGGGCGGCGACCTGAGCCGCCTCCAGACGCTCCCCGTAGACCAAGTCGCGCGTCCGCCAGAAGTAGTCGAACAGCCCGCCGCGGCTGTCGGGCAGGCGCGGGCATTCGCGCACCGGCGGCCCCTGCGGGTCGAACTGCGTGAGCGGCCGTTCGAAGCGCCGGCGGGCCCGCCGCGCCGCCGCGCGGTAGTCGCAGAGGGCGACGAGTTCGTCGTCACCCAGGTCCTCCATCGTCGCCGCCAGCAGGCCTGCCTCGTGCGCCCGTTGCGCGAGCGGCTTGAAGCGGTCGTCGTTCGGAAGCGAATCCACCAGAAAGGCCGGCCCCTGCGCTCGTACCGCGTCCAGGTCCCAGGCCGGAGGCTGCACGTCGCCGGCGTCGAGGTCCACCCGGAACTGCTGCCACGGCATCCGGAAGAGGACGTAGCGCAGCAGCTCCGGCGCAGCCTCGCCGAGATCGGCGGTCCCCTCGGCGGCCAGTCCGTGCGTCAGCCCGGCGCCCTCGTCGGCGAAGTTGTCGATGACCGGATAGCGCCCCTCGTGATTGTCGAAGAACGCGTCGACGGCACGTGCCCGCGGCGGTCGTGTCAGGTGCAGGCGGCCGTCCTGCTCGACGAACGGTTCGGGCCACGACTCGAAGCGATCGACCCGCCAACCGATCTGGTGGCCATGCTCGACGTATATCTGCCCGTCTTCCGAGCGCCAGGATCCGGCGGCCACCACCGCAACCCGGCTTCCGGGCGCCCCGAGCGCCTGCTGCACACGCTGCGCCACGGAAGGAAAGAGCAACGCCGCGTCGTGCTCGCCCGGCACGAAGAAGACCCGGTTCGATCCCGAAGTGGCGAACGCGGCGAGGGCGTCCACCGTGTCCGCGTGCGCCGCGAGCACGCGCTCGACCCGGGCGAGCGCCTCGGACTCGCTGCAGCCGAGCGCAGGATCGTCCGCCGCGCACGCGCCGTCAGCGAGCCGGTCGAGCTCGAACGTGTCGCCGTTCAGGACGAGATCGGTCGCTCCTCCGCCCTGCGCGTCGAGCGCCGCCAGAAAGAGCGCGAATTCACCGCCCCAGCGAAAGTCCTCCTCGACACGCCACTCCCCCGTCTCGTCGCGGCCGAGACCCATGTGCAGGTCGGCGATGACCACGACAAGTCTGGGCGAACCGTTTCCCTGCCCTGCCGCCAGGATCACCGCAGGCGCCGCCGCCGACCACCAGAGCGGCGCCGTCACCGCCACGCAGGCGAGCGCCACCGCCGTGCAGACCGCCAGTGCCATCCCCGCGGGGAACAGGGCCGGCAACGCCGGCGAGGCGTGGTGCGCCGAGCCGCTACGGCGCCGCGGCGAGCGAGAAGCGGACGATTTCCTCATCGTTGCGTGCAATCACGTGCCGATTCGCGTAGGCCGGATGCGACCAGTTCACGTACGGCCCCTGCGCCCGGCGCCGCACGTACGGACTGGTCGGCTCGATCAGGCGCGTGCGGCTGATCTCCTCGTAGCCCTCCGGCGAGAACCGGGCGATCACCAGGTCGCCGCCGTCGGTGTTGATGAAGTAGCGGTCGCCGTGGCGGACGAAGAACGCCGTGGCCCAGCGCGCCGGGTCGCGGATCAGCTCGGCGGTCTCCCAAACCCGCCGGCCGGTGCGCAGCTCCAGACAGCGCAGGTGCCCCTCACCGTCGACCCCGTAGACGTAGTCGCCCTGGATCACCGGCGTGCTGATCACCGAGTCGAGCGTGTTCAGGTCGCGGCCGTACTCCGGATCGCTCTCGCCCACGCCCTGCCAGATCAGCGTGGCGTCCGGATGACTCTCGGCCAGCCGCAGCATGCGCGCACCGCCCCATTGCGAGGTGACGAACAGGTACGGATCGGCGTGCACCGGCGTCGGCACGCTCATGCCCATGTCGACGATGTGGGGCACCTCCCAGTAGACGGCGCCGGTCTCCGGATTCAGGGCGCTGATCGCGCGCGGATGCCAGATGATGAGCTGCGGCACCCCGGCCGCGTCGATCAGGAACGGGGCCGAGTAGCCCGGCTCCCAATCGGACGACAGCGCCTCCCAGAGCACCTCGCCGGTGTGCTTGTCGAAGGCGATCACCTTGGCGTCCGGCTCGCCCCCCACCAGGCAGATGAGCCTGTCGCCGTCGACCAGGGGCGCCCCGCTGATGCCCCACGACGGAACCGAGGCGTAGAAGTCCTGAACGTAGTCCTTCTGCCACAGGACCCGGCCGTCGGCGACGTCGAGGGCCAGCAGGTTGCCCATCGCCCCGAGCGCGTAGACCCGGTCGCCGTCGACGGTAGGCGTCGCCCGTGGCCCGATGGCGTAGGCGAGCTGGAGCCCGGCGTAGTTGGTCTCCCACTCGTGGCTCCAGAGGACCGCGCCGGTGGCTTCGTCCAGGGCGAGGATGCGCTCGACGGCCGCGGTGCTGTTCAGGTCGGGGCGCCGCGCGTCGGTGACGAACACACGGCCGTCGGCCACCGCCGGTCCCGCGTAGCCGCCGCGGACCGGTGTCCGCCAGGAGGCGGTCAGACCATCCTCCGGGAACGTCTCCAGGATGCCCGTCTCCGTCCAGACCCCCAGCCGGCCGGCCCCACGCCACTCCGGCCAGTCGGCGGCGCGCAGCGGCCACGAAGCCGCAGCGAGGATCGCGATGGTGACGGCGACCTTCACGGTGGCGCGCATCGGCTCATCGTCTCACAGTCGGGGCTGTCGCGGCGGCGGTTTCGGCGTCTCCGACTCCGCCGTGCGGTCGGACTCGTTGTGCGTACCGCTCCACGTCCTCAGCTTCAACGAAGGCGGAAATCCTGTCGATGTCGCACCGCGTGAACCGGCCGCCCCGGCCCCACGTGACCAACTCGAACTCCTCGGCTCTGGCAGTCGTCATGATTCGCTCGGCATTACTATGGACGGTGTTTCACTCAGGAGCAACATGAGCGACAGACGAATTCGCATTCGGGCCGGCGCGGTGACCGTGACGGCGACGCTCGACGACTCGCCGACAGCGGACGCGGTGTGGGACGCGCTGCCGATCACCGGGCAGGTCCAGACATGGGGCGACGAGATCTACTTCTCGATTCCTGTAGAGGCGGCGGAGGCGGACAACGCGCAGGCCACCGTCGACAAGGGTGCGGTGGCGTACTGGCCGCCGGGCAGCGCCCTCTGCCTCTTCTGGGGGCCGACACCGATGAGCCGCGGCGACGAGATCCGGCCGGCCAGCCCGGTCAACGTCCTGGGTACGATGGACGGCGACCCGACCGTGCTTGCGCAGGCCCCGTACGGCGCGGAGATCGTGGTCGAGCGCGCGGAATAACGCCCACGCCGGTTCACGATCCACGCGCTACGCCGGCAGCCGGAACGCGATGAGCTCCCCCGAGTAGCCGGCGCCGCTGACGGCGACCACCAGGTACTGCACGCCGTCGAGCAGGTAGGTCATCGGCGACCCTGACTGCTGCGCCGGCAGGAACACCGTGCCCACCTCGTCCCCGGTCGCCTTGTCGTAGGCGCGGAGCATCGCGGCGCGCTCGCCCGACGGCAGGGTGTGGGTCCCCGGATCGCCCGCGATCAGCAGCGTGCGGGTCACCAGGGTGCCGACGCTGCCGCGCTGGCCGGTGCGGGGGATGTCGAGGCCCTGCAACGCCGGGTGGTTGCGGACGTTGTCGGGCGTCTCGCCGTGCGGAATCCGCCACAGAATGTCTCCGCGGTCCATGTCGATGGCCGCGATGATGCCGTACGGCGGCTTGAGCAGCGGCAGCCCTTGGATGCTGAGCCGGGCGCGCTGGCGCTCGTCGGCGGTCAGCCGCGGGCGTGGCGGCACCTCGAACTCGGTGCGCCCGCCGCCGGCGCTCGATCCCGCCCCGCCGGAGGTCCGCGGTCCGGCCACCGCGTTGCCCTGGATGTAGGCCATGTCGGACTGCCCCGGATGCGGCGGCACGATGCTCAGCAGGCCGAGCGAGCTGTTGGACGACACGTAGAGAATACGGGTCTCCGGATCGTAGGAGCCTCCGGGCCAGTTGGTGCCGCCGCCCTGGGCCGGGGCCATCAGGGTGCCGAGGGGTCCGTCGAGTTGACTCACCACCGGCGGCGTGAAGATTGGCCCGAGCTTGAAGAAGGAGGCCCGCTCGACCGCCGCGGCGCGCAACTCCGGCGTGAAGTCGATCAGATCGTCCAGCGTGACCCCCTGACGGTCGTAGCCGGGCGGCTTCGTCGGAAACGGCTGCGTGGGCGAGTACCACTCGCCGGGAACGTCGCCCGCCTCGACCGGCCGCTCCTCGATCGGCCAGATCGGCTCGCCCGTCTCGCGATTGAAGACGTACAGGAACGCCTGCTTGGTGGGCTGGGCCACCGCCTTCACCAGCTCGCCGTCGATCGTCAGGTCGAGCAGGATCGGCGCGCAGGGGATGTCGTGGTCCCAGATGCCGTGATGCACGAGCTGGAAATGCCACCGCCGCTCGCCGGTGTAGAGGTCCACCGCCACCAGACTCTCGGCGAACAGGTTGTCCCCCGGGCGATAGCCGCCGTAGTAGTCGCCGGTGGACGCCTCGACCGGCAGATAGACCATGCCGAGATCCACGTCCACCGAGATCTGGCCCCATACCCCGGTGTTGCCGGTATAGACGGCCGAGTCGCCCAGCCACGTCTCGCGCCCGAACTGACCGGGACGCGGAATGGTGTGGAAGATCCAGAGCCGCTCGCCGGTGCGGGCGTCGTAGCCGCGGACGTAGCCCTTCACGTTGGCGCGGCTGCGCGGGTTGCCGCCAGTCCGGTGGGCGGCGCCCACGATGATGACGTCCCCGGCCACGATCGGCGTCGCGTGCAGGCCTATTTCGCCCGTCACCGGATCGATGCGCTGGTCGGCCTCCTGCTTCAGATCGACCATGCCGTCGGACCCGAAATCGGGCACCGGCCGGCCGGTGGCGGCGTCGAGCGCGATGAGCCGGTAGCCGGGGGTGACATAGACGACCCGCGCGGGCTCGCCTTCGGCCTCCCAGTAGGCCAGCCCGCGGCCGGACAACTGCCGCGGCGCGGCGGCGCCGCGAGCTCCCTCGTCGAGGCTGTACATCCAGCGCATCTCGCCGGTCGCCGCGTCGAGCGACACGACCGCCTTGCGCGACCCGGCGGTCGTGTACATCACCCCGTCGACGACCAGCGGCGTCGACTGGAACCGGAACTCCGGCACCGGACCCAGGTTGTCGGTCTTGAACCGCCACGCCACTTCGAGATCGCCGAAGTTGCCGGCGTCGATCTGCTCCAGGGGCGCGTAGCGGGTGTGGCCCAGATCGCCGCCGTAGGTGCGCCATTCGCCGCCGGCCGCACCGGTCTGCGCCGCCGCCGTCGCCACTGCCGCCAGACAGACCGCCCACGGACCGAAAACCCGGATGATCTTGGACATGGCGCCAGTATACGCGGGGAATACGGACGCTCGCCCGGCTCGCCGGTCACGTGGCGGAGATCTGGGAGTTGCTGGCGCGGCGTTCGGTGCCGCGCATGAAGATCGATGGCCTGCACTGGAATCCCGCGTCGCGCTGGTGGGGCCGGGATGCCGACGGCGACCCGCTGGAGATCGACGTGGTGGCCGAGTCCTACGACCGGCGCCGCCTGCTTCTGGGCGAAGTGAAGTGGTCGGATCGCGCCGACCTGGCAGGCACGCTCGCCGGGCTGGTTCACAAGGCGAGGCGCATTCCGTTCCGGCATGGGCGCCCGGTGCACTACGCGCTCTGGTCGAAGCGCGGCGCCGCAGACCGGGTCGACGGGGCGACAGTCCTCACGCCGGAGACGGTGATGCCGCCATCCCCCGCGGTGTGACGCTGGCGGCGCGCTCGCACCCCGCCAGCGGCCGGGCGGGATGCGAGCGGCCGATCGATCAGATCCCCGCCTCCCGGCGCAGACCGCGAGGCCGCCGCTCCGCTTCCTCGGCCAACTCGGCCGCCAGCGACATCGCGGCGCCGTCGCGCATGACGCCGATCGCGAAGGACGCGCCCGAATCGAGGGCGGAGAGCCGCCGCCGGAGCACGCCGAGATCCTCGACCTGCTCGTCGTCGATCGCGGTGATGACGTCGCCGGCCCGCAGGCCTGCGGCCGCCGCAACGGTGTCTTCCTCGACGTGCCGCACGAGAACGCCCGCGGACACGCCGAAATACTCGGCGAGCTGGCCGTCGACCGATTCGCCGCGAATCCCCAGGCGGGCCCGCCCGGCAAGGGAGGCGAAGGCGCCGTCGACGATGTCCGGCAACCCCTCGAGCAAGGCCGAGTCCCCCCGCCAGACGAAGGCCTCGGCCCGTTCCGGGATCTCGATCCGGCGCAGGCTCTCCCGCCAGCCCGGGCGCGACCGCTCGCTCGGGGTCACGTTCACCGTGAGCCGCGCCCCATCGCGCAGCACGGTCGCCGCCACGGTCCGACCCGCCGGCGTCTCGCGAACCACCCGCGTCAACTGCCGGACGCCGCGAATGCGCTCGCCGTCGAACTCCACGAGAACGTCGCCCGCCTCGATGCCCGCCGCAGCCGCCGGATCGCCTTCGACCACCTCCGTGACGATCGCCCCTTCGGTCGCGGCAGCGACCCCGTCACCAGCTTCGACGTCGCTCGCCTGTACGCCGATGTAACTGCCGTCCGCGCGGGAATCGAAGAGCGCCCGCACCTCCGCACGCGCTCTCTCGCGCGCCTCCCCAGCGCCTTGCGTCGGTGCCCCTCCCGCGGCTCCGGCAAGGGCCGGACCTGCCAAGAGAGCCGCGACCACAGGAATCCCGACACACCACCCCTTCGCCATCGACGTTCTCCGCATGAGCTGCCTCCGTGCTGTACCGGCGCGGGCGCCATTGCCCGCCGGTCGTGGAGGTTAAGACGCACGTCCGGCGGCATTTGGCCGGGCGCCGGACGTCAGGATGGAAGGGCAGGTCCGCCGGTTGCGGTTCAGCCTGCAATCCGCGCCAGCGCGCCGTCGAGCGCCCGCCGCGTGAAAACACGGATCATGGCGCGGCGGTAGTCCGCGCTGGCATGGATGTCTTCGTTGAGGTCCTCGACGCCGTCCCCGGCGATCCCGGCCGCGGCGGAGAAGGCGCCGGCAGTGGCGTCCCGCCCGGTCAGTGCCGCTTCCACGTTCTCCAGCCGGGACGGCGACGACGACGCCCCGGTCAAGCCGATGCGGACCGAGGAAATCGTACCGTCGCTCACCGCCAGCGCCGCCGCCACGCCGACGATGGCGAAGCGCGACGCCCGCTGGTGCAGCTTGGCGTACGCCGCGGCCCGGACCGGCGCGAACGTCACCTTCGCGAGAATCTCGTCCGGCGCCAGATCGACGGTCAGCATGCCCTGGAAGAAATCGCCGGCCTTGACCACCCGCCAGCCGTTCGTCCCCTTCAGGTGAAAGTCGGCGTCCAGCGCCAGCATTACGGCGGGATAGTCGGCGGCCGGGTCGGCGTGCGCGAGGCTACCGCCCAGCGTGCCCCGGTTGCGAACCTGCTGATCGCCGATCGCCGCGGCGGCCTCCGCCATCACCGGACAGCGCGCGCGCAGCAGGGCCGAGATCGCCACGTCGTGATGCGTGGTCCCCGCGCCGATCTCGATCCGGCCGTCGGCCTCGCGGATGCCCGCGAAGTCGGGGATGTTCGCGATGTCGATCAGCACGGTCGGCTCGCTCAGGCGCAGCTTCATCAAGGGCACCAGGCTGTGGCCGCCCGCGATCAGCTTGCCCGCACCGCCGGCCGCGGCAAGCTTCGCGAGCGCGTCGTCGAGCGAGGTGGCGCGTTCGTACTCGAAAGCGGTCGAGATCATGCGTCGAAGCTCCTGGCCGATTCGTGGTCCTGAATGATGCGCCACAGCTTCTCGGGCCGCAGCATCATGTCGAGATGCCGCACCCCGAAGACGCTCAGGGCATCCACGGCCGCGGCGACGATGCAGGGGGTCGAGCCGATGGTCCCCGCCTCGCCGACCCCCTTGGCCCCGAGCGGATTGACCGGAGTGGGCGTGACGGTGTTGTCGAGCTCGAAGCGCGGGAAGTCGCTCGCCCGCGGCAGCGCATAGTCCATGAAAGATGCGGTAAGCGGTTGCCCGTCGGCGCCGTAGGCCACCTCCTCGATCATCGCCTGCCCGATGCCCTGCGCCAGGCCGCCGTGGATCTGCCCCTCGACGATAAGCGGATTGATCAGGTGGCCTGCGTCGTCGACCGCCACCATCTTCGAGAGCCGCGGCTCGCCGGTCTCGCGGTCGATCTCCATCATCGCGATGTGGCAGCCGAAGGGGTAGGTGTTGTTCTTCGGCTCGAAGAACGCCTCGTCGCTCAACCCGGGGGTCAGCCCCTCGGGCAGCCTGATCGGCCGGTAGGCGTAAGCGGCGACCTCGGCGAAAGGCTTGGCCGAGGCCGGCGCACCCTTGACGGCGATGGTCCCGTTCTCGAAAACCAGGTCGCTCTCGTGGGCCTCGAGCAGGGCCGCGGCGAACTTCGCCATCTTGGCCTTCACCTTCGTGCCCGCGTCGTGCAGGGCCGCCCCGCCGACCGCCTGCGAGCGGCTGCCGAAGGTGCCGATGCCCTGCTTGACCACCGCAGTGTCCCCATGATGGATCGTCACGTGATCGAGCGGCACGCCGAACTGGTCGGCCAGCATCTGCGCGAAGGTGGTCTCGTTGCCCTGTCCGTGCGGCGACACCCCGGTCGTCGCGCTGATCCGCCCATCCCGCTCGACGGTGACCTGCGAGTGCTCCCAGCCGCCCGGCGGCAGCGTGGAGGACGGGCCCATGCCGCAGATCTCGACGTACATCGACAGTCCGAGACCGACGAGCCGGCCGTCGGCGCGCGCCGCGTCCCGCTCGGCCTTGAGCGCTTCCCAGCCGGAAACGTGCAGGGCGCGATCGAGCGCCTTCTCGTAGTCGCCCGAGTCGTAGATCGCCCCCATATGGGTCTTGTAGGGGAACTGATCCGGCTGGATGAAGTTCTTCCGCCGGAGCTCGGCCGGATCCATCGCCAGCTCGCGAGCCAGCATGTCCATCGCCCGCTCGACGAAGTAGGCCGCCTCGGGCCGCCCCGCACCCCTGTAGGCATCGGTCGGGGTCTTGTTGGTGAAGACCTCGGTCAGTGTGGCGCGGATGGCGGGGAATGCGTAGGTCGCGTTGGCCATCGTCATGCTGTTGGTCGGCACGCCGGCGGTCAGCAGCATGTTGTAGGCGCCGATATCGGCAATGATGCGCATCCGCAGCCCGAGAACGCTGCCGTCCCGCCTGGCCGCCAGCTCGACGTAGGCGATCAGGTCGCGGCCGTGCACGGTGGCGAGGAACGCCTCGGAGCGGTCCTCGATCCACTTGATCGGCAGGCCGAGCCGCTTCGACAGCGCCGCGGCGACGTACTCCTCGCCGTAGATGTTGATCTTCGCCCCGAAGCCGCCGCCCACCTCCGGGGCGATGGCCCGCACGCGGTCCTCTCCCAGGCCGAGCATCCGCGACACGAAGGTCCGCAGAATGTGGGGGTTCTGGCTCGACGACCAGATGGTCAGCGCCTCCCGTCCCGGCTCGTAGTGCGCCACCACGCCGCGCGCCTCGATGGAGCTCGGCGCCAGCCGCTGGTTCACCATGCGCTGGGAGATCACCACGTCCGCCGCCTCGAAGGCCGCTTCGACCGCGGTATCGTCGACCGCCCCCTTGCGGCCCACGCCGGTGCCGCTCGGCAGCGGGCCGAGGGCGACGTTGTTCGGGAAGTCGGCGTGCAGCACCGCGGACTGCCCGGTCATCGCCGCCTCGGGATCGACCACCGCGGGCAGGGGCTCGTAGTCGACCTCGATGGCGTCGGCCGCGTCGCGCGCCGCATAGCGGTCACACGCCACGACCACCGCTACCGGATCGCCGACGAAGCGGACGGTATCGACCGCCACCGCGCGGTGCTCGGGCGACGGAAACGGCGTCCCGATAGGCATCGGATCCAGGAACTCGGCGATCTGCGCACCGGTGAAAACCGCCTCCACGCCTTCCATCGCCTCGGCCGCGCTCTTGTCGATGGAGCGGATCCGTCCATGCGCGATGTCGCTGCGCTTGAAGGCGAGGTGCTGCATCCCGGCGATCTTCACGTCGTCGACGTAGGTGCCGCGCCCCTGAATGAGGCGCGGATCCTCGCGCCGCTTGACGCGCTGGCCGACGAGCTTCGGCAGAACGGCCGCTACAGCCATGATTAGCTCCAGGCCGCGCGGTTGACGGCGCGGGGGTTCATCGGAACGTGAGACATCCTGTCCTCCGGGTGACGAGCGAGCACCGCGCAGTAGCGTAAACGGCCGGACCCCGGTGCGACAAGCCGCCCGCCGGCCATCATGCCGGGCCGCCCGGGTCGACGGCGGCAGGCGCGGCCGTCTCCGGGCGGGACTCCGCCTTTCGAGGGTCCGGCGCCGCACCTGTCACCGACACCAGCCAGTTTCGCTCGCTGCGGCGGACGACCGCACGCACTCCGTAGACCTCGGCCAGGCGGGCGGCCGTCAGCGTCGCTTCCGGTGGACCGTCGGCCACGATCCGGCCGTCCGCCATCCAGAGGAGCCGGTCGGCCGTGCGCGCGGCGAGCGCCGCGTCGTGCATCACCACCAGGACGCCGCGGCCGGCGTCGGCGCCGGCCCGCAGGAGCTGCATCACCTGGAACTGATGGAGCGGGTCGAGGGCCGCAGTCGGCTCGTCGGCCAGCAGGAGCGGCGCCTCGGCGGCAAGCGCCCGCGCCACGTGCACGCGCGCCAGCTCGCCGCCGGACAACGTCGAGCAGGATCGCTCCAAGAGGGACTGCAGGTCGCACGCCTGGACAGCCTGCGCCACCGCTTCCGCGTCTGCTCCGTTCAGACGGCTCAGGGTCGCGCCGTGGGCGAACCGCCCCAGCGCCACGACGTCGCGCACCCGCACGGGCCAGGCCAGAGGCCGTATCTGCGGCAGGTAGGCGATGCGCCGCGCGCGCGTGGACGGCGGCATCCGGGCCGGATCGTCACGTTCGATACGGACGACGCCACCCACGCGCGGGGTCAGCCCCAGCACCGCCCGCAGTGCCGTGGTCTTGCCGGCGCCGTTCGCCCCCAGCAACGCCACCAGTTCGCCGCCGACGAGCCGCCAGGAAGCCTCGCGCACCACGGCCCGCCCGCCCAGGGCCACCGACAGTCCGTCGACCGCGAGCTCAGCCACCGTTCACCCGCCTGCGCGCCGCTATCCAGATGAAGACCGGCGCGCCGATGAGCGCCGCGACCACCCCGAGCCGGAGTTCCGCATCCGTAGGAGCCAGCCGTACCCCGATGTCGGCCAACACGAGAATCACCCCGGCCAGCAACGCCGCCGGCACCAGGGTCCGCGCCGGGTCATGGTCGACCAGCGGTCGCACAAGATGCGGCGCCACGATACCGACGAAGCCGATCGCCCCGGCGATGGAGACTGCGGCGCCGGTGACCAGCCCCGCCCCGACCACGACCAGCCGCCGGGCGCGGCCAAGATCCACGCCGACGCCGGCCGCCGCCTCCTCGCCCAGCGTCAACGCCGACAGGCCCCTGCGAGCCGTCAGCAGCAATCCGAACCCGGTGGCGAGAAAGGGAAACGCCAGCAAGAGATCGTCGAAGCTCCGGTTGGCCACGCTGCCCAGGGTCCAGTTGAGCATGTCGGCCAGCGAGAAGGGGTTCGGCGCCAGGTTCATCAGCAGTGCCATCACCGCGCCGGCCAGGCTCGACAGGCCGATGCCCACGAGAATCAGCGTCAGTACCGATCCGACGCGGACGGCGGCGACGGTCAGCAGCGCGGTGGCGGCCAGCGCGCCCGAGATCGCGGCGACCGGCAGCGCGAACGCCCCCACCTCGATCAGCCCGTAGTAGATGACGAAGGTGGCGGCGAGCGTCGCGCTGGCCGAAACACCGAGCACTCCCGGCTCGGCCAGTGGATTGCGCAGCAGCCCCTGCAGCGCCGCACCGGAAACGCCGAGCGCCGCGCCGGTCGCGAAGGCAGCCAGCGCCCGCGGCAGGCGGATCTCCCACACCACGATCACGTCGCCCGGGGAGGCGGCTCCAACCAGCGCCGAGAGCACTCGGCCCGCGCCGAGCGGCGTCGAGCCGAGCAGACACGCGGCCGCGGCCGCGGCCACACCCGCCGCCGCCAGCAGCCCGATGAGCAATGCGTCGTTGCGCACGGTGAGTCCCGCTGGCGGATCAGTCGCCGAGCGTGAAGCGCCCGCCCGCGACGACCGCGCGCGGCAGGCCCGGGTATCCCAGCGCGCTGTCGTAGACCGCGTTCATCGCGTTGTCGACCCGCGCGAACAGCGTCAGGTCGTCGTGCACCCGCACCTGCCCGCCGAGGGTGAGCAGCGCGTAGCCCGGATTGACGGTGATGTCGACGGTCCTGCCGTCCGCCGCCCGCTGCAGGCCGAGGAACGCGCTGTCGTGCCGATCGCCGGCCAACTGCAGGTTCAGGTGCAGGCCGGCGCGCCCTCGCGTGTAGTCGAGGCGCACGTGGCCGCTGTGACGCGGACGGCGCAGCAAGGGCTGTCCCGACTGGAACTGTTCGCTCGTGCTGACGTTGGACACCACCTCGGTGTCGACCAGGGCGTAGGCGGCACTCGCGGTCAGACCTCCGATCGGCCGCCGCAGCCCGAGCTCTATCTCCAGCCCGGTCGCCCGCGAGCCGTCGATGTTGAGGTAGTCGGCGACGCCGTCGCCGCCTCCCCCAAGCGATGGCGCGTAGGCGATCTGCTCCGTGTAGTCGTTACGGAACCAGGTGGCCCGCGCCAACCAGCGCTGGTCGGCGAAAGTCAGCTCGGCTCCGACGTCGGCGGTCACCGCCTGTTCAGGTTGCAGCGACAGGTCGCCGTCCACCCACTGCGAGCCGTACAACTGCGAGAACGTGGGGTTCTTGATACCCCGCCCGAGATTCGCCGCCACCTTGACCGACGAGAGCGTCCCGGAGCGGACCGGCAGCGGATAGCCGCCCGCGGACAGCTTCGGGTTGACCGTCCTCCCGTAGTGGGCGTTGTCGTCCACGCGCGCACCGCCGGTCACGAACCATGCGTCGGCGACCGCGAACTGCTGCTGGGCGAACCAGGAGTGGTTGGCGATCCGCTGCGCCTCGTCGAGGGCGTTCGTCTCGCGGTAGTAGTCGTAGCCGGCACTGAGCACCTGCCGGTCCATCCAGGTGGCGTTGATCTGGTAGCGCGCCGCGGGCCGCCGGAGTTGCGTCTCGAAGGTGAACGGGTAGTCGTAACCGCTGTAGGGACCGCTCAGCGCCAGAAACTGCCCCGCCGCGAGCCCGCCGGGGTCGGCCGCAAGCCGATCGAACGCGGCCTGGTCGAGCAGCCGCACGAGGCGCGGGCCGGCCGGATAGAGCGCCCCGGGCCGCCCCTCGAGGACCGCCCGCACGACATGCCGCGGATCGGCCACGGCGTCGTCCGACCGGCGGCCGGCGCGGAACCAGCTCGTCGTGAATTCGTGATCGACGCGCGACCCGAGGCGCTGATCCAGATCGAGATGCCAGGTCAGCGCGTCCGTGTCGTAGCCGGTGCCGGTGTCGCCGGGCACGTAGGTGATCGGCCCCACCGAGTTGGCCCGGGCGCTGCTGTAGCGAAAGCCGGACCGCAGCCGCGTGTGGTCGCCCAGAACCGCTCCGGCGCTGCCGTCGATCACCTGCTGGTCGAAGCGGTCCGGCTCCGGAAGGCGATCCTGGAACGCGCCGTCGGTGGAGCGGTGCGCGACGCCGAGCTGGTAGTCGAACCGCCGGCGGGCGCCGCCGAGGAGCCGCAGGTCGCCCCGCGAGGTTCCGAACGAGCCGCCCTCGATGGACCCGGTCAACCGCGGACCGCGATCGGGCGATCCGCGCTTCGTGAAAATCTGGATGACCGAGCCGATCGCATCCGACCCGTAGAGGGCCGACTGCGCGCCGCGCACCACCTCGACGCGGTCGATCTCCCCGGCAGCAATTCGACTGAAATCGTAGGCACCCCCGTCGGCGCTCATCCGCACACCGTCGATCAGCACCTGGTTGTAGTCGGACTCGCCGCCCCGCGCGAAGACCGAGGCAATGGCGCCCTCCCGGCCGGTCGACTGCACGCTGAAGCCGGGCACCTGCCGCAGCACGTCCGCTACCGAATGGCTGCCGAGACGCTGGACGTCCTCGGCGGCGAAGACGGCATGCGACTCGGTGACCGACGCCCGGCGCTCGGGCGTGCGCGACGCGGTGACGACGACCGTGTCGCGCAGCGGCGCGAGATCGAGTCGGAAGTCGAGGGTCACGGTGCCGGCATCGACAGCCCCGGCCGTCACCGGGGCGCCGGCCGGGGCAAACCCGGAAAGCCGGACCGCCACCCGCTGGCCGCCCCCCGGGGGAAGATCCAGGCGGTAGCGCCCGTCCACCCCGGTCGTGGCGGCGGCCAGCACGCGCAGGCCGCGCACGGCCTCGACGGTGGCGCCGGGCAGCACCCCGCCCGACGGATCGGTCACGAGGCCGGTCACGACGGCCGGCTCCTGGGCAACGGCCGGCGCGACAGCCGCGGTACTCAGGAAGAACAGGAACAGGAAAAAGCGCGGAAACGAGACGCTGAGAGGACGATTGACGAACGCGGGGGCGCAAGCGGCCACAGAACCTCCTTTGCTTCCCCATCGGAAGCGGGGTGAGGCGTGGCCAAGCCGGTCTCCTGGCTCGCAGGGTTGCGCCTACTCTCCGCGCCTTCCCGCCCTCAACGGACAGTGGCTGTCGTGCGGATTTCGTACCTGCTCACAGTTGCGAGGGCAGCGTCGGCATCGCACCGAACTTCCCGAGCACCTGACCACGGACGTGAAGGGGGGATCATAGCAGACCGTCGAGGAGTGCTCGCAGTTGCGCCTCAGCACTCACGCGGTACGTTCTACCGCGCAAACTCCTAGAATCGAGGAGTGGCGAAGAAGAAAAAAGGCTTGGTAGTCGTCAACACCGGCAACGGCAAGGGCAAGACGACGGCGGCGCTCGGCGTCGTGTTCCGCGCCTGGGGCCGGGGCATGCGCGTGCGGGTGTTCCAGTTCCTCAAGCACACCGGGTCGCGCTTCGGCGAGAGCCGGGCGGCCGAGAAGCTGGGCATCCCCTGGTCGGCGCTCGGCGACGGCTTCACGTGGCTGTCGAAGGACCTGGAGCGCACCGCGGCGCTCGCGCGCGAGCAGTGGGAGCACGTGCAGGCGGCGATCCGGGACGACGAGCACGACGTGATCGTCCTGGACGAGTTCACGTATCCCCTCCACTACGGCTGGATCCCCGTGGAGGACGTGCTCGCGGTTCTGCGGGACAAGCCGCACATGCTGCACGTCGTCATTACCGGCCGCAACGCGCCCGAGGCACTGGTGGAATTCGCGGACCTCGTCACCGAGATGCGCGAGGTGAAGCACCCCTACAAGGAGCAGGGGATCGGCGCGCAGCCCGGCCTGGAGTTCTGAGCGGACCAATCAGAAAGACGGTCCGCTCCTGCTCTCGGCGGCGCCGGCCGCCAGCGACTCGACCGCGTCGGCGAGGAACCAGGCGCCGCACGAGGTGGTGGCCCCGTCGACGGACAGCGTCGGACCGGCCTGCACCCGGCGCGCCGCCACCGGATGCCGGAATGGCGTCCAGACCATGTTGTGGTTGGTGCGCTCGAACACGGGCACGGCATACACGTCCGGCGTCTCGTACACCAGCCGTTCGAGCGGAATCGAGCGCCAGCCGCTGTCGTCGCTGAAGTTGGCCAGCCCGGCGGCGGCGATCAGGTGATCCACGAACGTGCCGGAACCGGCGGCAACGCCCGCCTGGGCGAGGTACAACGCTTCCGCGTCCGGAGCGGCGGCGCGCGCGCGTGCGAGCCGGGCATCCATCTCCGCGATCAACGCTGCGCCCCGGTCAGGTACCTCCAGCGCTGCTGCGGCCTGCCGGATACGGTCGCGAACCGCTTCGATATCGGGAGCGAAGTCGATCTGCAGCACCGGCACGCCGGCACGCTCGAAGAAGGCGGGGGCGCGCGGCCCGCCCCCGTAGTTGCGCACCACCAAATCCGGCTGCAGCGCCAGGACGTCCTCGGACCGCGGCCGGACCGTCGGCAGTCCCGCCGCCTCGGCCCGGAGATAGGAGAAGTCCTCGCCCGCGTCGGGTGACAGCGCCAGGATGCGCTCGCGATCAGCGAGCCCCAGGACGAACTGGTCCGCGCAGTAGTCGAGGCTGACGATGCGGCGGGCAGGCCCCTCCGGTCGATCCGCCGAGGATACCGGGCCGCAGGCCGCGACCATGCCGCCCGCCAGGAGGGGCACCAGCGAGACGGATGTCGCGGCACGGACGACGCGGCGAAGCAGCGCCCGGACTCTCCCGTGAGCCTGCGAACGCCGCCGGAAGCCGATCACAGGGGTAAGCGGGTCGTGTTCCATGACGGTGAGGGGGCGGGTCGCGGATGCCCGCGACAACGCCCGGGGCCGGCGCGCGCCGGCCCCGGAGCCCGACTCTACATCCCCGAGACGCGGCCGGCGATGCGGTAGCAGTGGAAGATGATGTGCCACCCCAGGACCACGGCCGCGAGCCAGACCAACCAGTAGAGGTCGCTCGGGATCCCGAAGTTGCCGCCGAAGAAGGGCGTCGCGTGCTGGTTGGCCATCGCCCACAGCAGCGGGAGCGACATGTAGGTGTTGTGCTTCGAGCGCAGCCCGGCCAGGGCCGGGTCGCCGGCCTCCGGGGCCTTGCCGGCCTTCACCGCGGCGATGATCCGCTGCTGCGCCGGCCAGATCCGGAACCACACGTTGAACGCCATGATCGTTCCGAACATGGCGCCGGTGTGAATCAGCACCGACCGCGGCGGGAATCCGCCGACCTCCACGAACATCCAGACGACGACGGCCAGCAGCACGAACGAGACGATCGTCGCGGCGCGGACGTTGGACTTGAGGCCGCTGCTCCAGAGCGCGTCGTAGGCGAAGACCGCCAGGAAGGTCACCGCGATCATCGCGATGGCGGCCGCCCCCCAGCTTGCGTCGGTCTCTATCGCCAGCCCGCCGTGGTAGAAGACGAGCAGTAGCAGCAGGACCCCGGTGATCCAGGTCCAGGCGGCACCCCACCGGAACCAGAACAGAGCCCGCGGCATGAGCTCCGGAACCACCTTCTGCTTCGTCGGCCCGTCGAGCTTCGCGGCCAGCGGGGCGTTCACGAAGTTGAAGAAGTAAAGGTGCCCGATCCAGATGATCCCCACGAACACGTGGAGCCATCGAAAGATGAATTGCATGCCTTCCATCGTGCGTTCCCTCCGTTTCAGGGCGGATGCCCGTACCGCGATTGTAATCCGCCGCCGGGCGAATCACCGCGCAAAATCATCCCGCACGGGGCGCACCGGGTCCGCCGGCAGCGCTTGTCGACGGCCAGACAGCTTGCGGGAGCCTCGCGCCGAGCGGGATCTCACCACGGGCTTCGCGCCCAGACCAGCAGTCCCGCGACGCTCCCGACAGCAAGAGCCGCGGCCAGCAACACCGTCCCGCGCGCCCGCCGGTAGTCCTCGGCCGAACCGCCGGCGGCGGTCGCCGGGTCGCCGATCCAGACGTCGGTCACAAGCCGGCCCTGCAACCGGATCGGGCCCGCCAGGCGGCGCCGGATCGCTCCGGCCAGAGCGGTTTCGCTCCAGCCGGCATTCGGCCCCGGCACCACCGCGTGCTGCCGCCAGCCCCAGCGCAGGGCCTCCCGGCCGGAGGCTCCCGGAATCACCGCCGCGGCGGCGGCGATGAGCAACCAGGTCACCCGCGCCGGAACCAGGTTCAGCAGATCGTCGAGACGCGCGCCGCACCAGCCAAAGTCGCGGTACCGCTCGGTCTTGTAGCCGACCATCGAGTCCATCGTGCTAACCGCCTTGAACAACACGATGCCCGGGACGCCCGCCAGCGCATAACAGAATATCGGCGAGACCACACCGTCCACCAGGCTTTCGCCCAAGCTCTCGATGGCGCTCCGGCGGCAGGCGGGCCCGTCCATCGGCTCGGTATCGCGACCGACGAGGCGCGCTGCCGCCACCCTTGCGGCTGGGAGGTCACCCGCGGAGACGGCCGCGTCCACGGCGGCGGCGTGCGCCAGCAGGTCGCCGAGCGCGATTAGGCTGTAGAGCACGAACAGGTGGACGGCGGCTGCCGCCGTGGGATGCAATCCCGCCGCACCGGCCACCAGCGCCGCGGCGCCCCCGCACCAGATGAGCGCCAGCGCCACGAAGAGCACGCACCCGCCGCCGCGGCCGTCGGCTCCTGCCGCGCGCAACTGCGCCTCGATCCAGGTCAGGGAACTGCCAATCAGGCGGATCGGGTGCCAGCGGTACACGGGGTCCCCGAAGAGGAGATCCAGCGCCACCGCCGCGGCCAGCAGGTCCGCGCGGGGTGCCAGGGTGCTCATGTCCACTTCGGCCACCCGCTGGTCACGGCTGCGCAACCTGTCGTCGAGCCGCCGAAGACGGGCCGCTCGTCGCTGCGCCAGCCTCCCGCGAACGGGCCGCAGTGGTCGTCCACAAGGGCCGGCTCGACGGAGTTCAGGCCCACTTCGCCTGCCACCCGGCCGCGATCGCCCGCAGGACCAGCTCGATGGAATCGCCGGACGCCTCCATCAGCTCGGTGCGGAACGCCGGCCAGCGGTCCGGCTTGCCGGCCAGGGCGCAAGCGACGCAGGCGGCCTGACAACGCAGCGCCTCTTGCACCAACCCATCGGGAATCGTGCCACACGCCACCCTGTCCAGGACCGCCGCCAGCGCGTAGGCCGCCGCGCCGACGCCGGGCTCGAAGAAGACGGCCTTCCGGTTCTTGTCGAGCAGCTCGAAACGCGACGCGGGCAGCAGCTCCGCGAGGCGCTCCATGGCCCGCGCCTCGGTGAGGCCGAAGCGGCCCAGGGCGTGGAACAGGCCACGCGTGTAGGAGGCCTCCAGGCCGTTCTGCCAGCGCAACGCTTCGACGACGGATTCCTTCACCGCGACGCCGATGATCTCGCCCAGCTTCACGTGCGGGCTCGTCGACTCCTTCGGCCGTCGTTCGGGCTCGAGCGGTGCAGCGAGGCAGAACTGATCGGTGCCGGTCCCGGTGGCGATGGTCGGGGAATAGCGGCTGGGAACCGCCAGATCGGCGAGCGCGGCCGACTTCGCCTCGGTCATCGTCACCACGGCCCTGGCCTGGGCGGCGGGCGTGACGGGGCAATCGATCAGCAGGATCGTGTTGATGGTGCCGGGCGGGGGCGACGCGCGGCGCCAGCCCTCGTCGGTCTCCGTCCAGGCTGCCGGATCCCCGGCCCGCGCGGCGTTGCCGGCCACGCCGGCCGTCGTGAAAGCATCCACCCGCAGGCCGTCGAAGGCCGCCGTGCGGTGGGCGGCATAGACCATGTTGGCCGCGGTACCCAGGACCGCGGTCTCGTCCGGGCTCAGCCCCAGCTCGGCGCACACCCGGTGGTGATAGGCCACCTGCCCCGCGGCGGCGATCAGGTCGTGCCGCTCCCGGTCACCCGTCGCTTCGCAGCTCTGGTGGTTGACGAGATAGCGCAGGTCGCCGCGCTGCCCGCCCACGTGGGCGGAGTTGCTCAGCACGCGGTGCGGCGCCAGCAATTCTGCAACGAGATAACGCCCGGCGCGATGCGCGGCGAAGCGCCGCTCCCGGCACAGCAGCTCGGCCGACGCCGGGGGAAACGCCGGGGTCATCGACGCGGCGACGCGGCGGCGTCCGATTGCCCCATCCGCTCGGCCGCGTGCTGAATGGCGTTGACGATGTGCTGGTAGCCGGTGCAGCGGCAGAGGTTGCCGTCGAGGCCTTCGCGGATCTCCTGCTCGGTTGGCGCCGGGTTGTCTTCCAGCAGGTTCACGGCCGACAGGATCATCCCGGGCGTGCAGTAACCACATTGCAGCCCGTGCTCCTCCCAGAACCCCTCCTGCAGCGGATGCAGCCGGTCGCCGTCGGCCAGCCCCTCGATGGTGGTCACCTCGGACCCGTCGGCCTGGACCGCGAAAATCGTGCACGACTTGGCGCTCCGCCCGTCGACCAGCACCGTGCAGGCGCCGCACTGGCTCGTGTCGCAGCCGACGTGCGCGCCGGTCAGGTTCAGGTGCTCGCGCAGGAAATGGACCAGCAGCAGGCGGGGCTCCACGTCGGCCGTGCGCCGCTTGCCGTTGACGGTGATCGAGACTCGGGCCATCGGTTACCTCCGGAAGACTGACAAGGGTAGCACCCGGTCCCTGTCGTGGGCGAACCCCGGCGTCGCGGGCCGCGGGTTTGCACGACGGGATTCCCTCGCAACGTCCGCCCGACCCGATCCCCCCGTCGTGGGCGAGCCCCGGCGCTACGGGGTCTACCCCGCCCGTGCGGGTACTGCCCTCCGAAGTAGATGGACATCCCCCGGGAGCGAACATCTACATTTGCACTTGACGATAAATTATTGCCACTTGAAAATAGAGCCGGGGGAGCAATGAAGGAGAAAGAGTCGGTCCAGAAGCTGGTGCTCGCCGCGGCGCAGCGTCTCTGCGACACCAGGGACGACTGGACGTTCACGCCCGCCGAGGTGGTGCGATCGCTGCCCGAGGTGAACGAGGCGACGGTACGAACGGAAGTCACCGGCCGGTGCTGCGTGAACGCGCCGGCTCATCACGCGCGGCGCTGGCCGTACTTTCGCCGCGTCGACCGCGGGCGCTATCGGATCGAACCAGCCTTCCGGCAGCGTCCGCCTGCGTCCGGCACCACCGGATACGCTCCCGCACGACGTCACACCGGCCAGCGCGTTGCGGAGACCGCGCCGGGGTACGGCGAAGAGCGCACCGACACCCGAGACACGGTCCATGCGGTCGTAACCGAGAGCGAGGGATGGTACGTCGCGGAATGCCTGGAGTTCGCCGTCGTCACGCAGGCGAGGTCGTTCGACGATCTGCTCGCGAACCTCCGCGAGGCGCTGGCGCTGCACATGGACGGCGAGGATCCCGCATGGCTCGGCCTGGGGTCCTCGCCCCGGCTGTTCGTGAGCTACGAAGCACGACTCGCCACCGACTGATGCCGCGTCTGCGACGCCTCTCGTCCAGCGACGTGCTGCGTATCTTCCACCGTATGGGTTTCGAGGTCGCCGGACAACGGGGCAGCCATGCCAAGCTGGTGCGTGTCTCTCCCAGCGGGGAGCGGCAGGTCCTGATCGTCCCCATCCACAGGCACCTGGCAACCGGCACCCTGCACGCCATCTATCGACAGGCGTCTCGCCTGGTGCCGTCCGTCAATCTGCGTCGGGCGTTCTTCACGGACTGAAGGCAGCGTGGGCAACCGTACGGCCCTACGCCTGCAAGGATGCGGCCACGCTACTTGCGGACTTCAATCTCGATGCCATGTTGCAGGTAGTTCCCGTCGTTGCCCTTCACCATGTTCGCCGCCACAAGGAAAGGCCCGGCATTGCTGCCGGGCCTCAAAGTTCCGCCGCGCTCCGCCTTCTGCTAGCTGACGGTCAGAAGATCCAGCGGACCGGTGCTGTCGGCGATGCGCTCGACCGGCACGCCCATCTTGTCGAGGATGGTCAGGTGCAGGTTGGTGGCCGGCGTCTTCTCCTTGTACACGAGGTGACGCCCGCCCGGCCTGAGTTGACCCGACGCGCCGCCCACGACGACGATCGGCAGCCCCTTGTTGTCGTGCAGGTTGCTGTCCGACATCCCGGCGCCGTAGAGCAGCATCATGTGGTCGAGCAGGTTGCCGTCGCCGTCCGGCGTGGCCCGCGCCTTCTCGAGGAAGTACCCGAAGAGCGAGATGTGGAACTCGTTGATCTTCGCGATCTTCTCGTAGAGGGTCGGGTCGTTGCGGTGATGCGACGTCGGATGGTGCGAGTCGGGCACGCCAATCTCGGGATACGTCCGGCCGCTGATCTCGCGCGCCATCATGTAGGTGCTGACGCGGGTCAGGTCGGTCTGGTAAGCGAGAAGCATCAGATCGAACATCAGCCTGGCGTGCTCGGCGTAGGTCGCCGGAATGCCGGCCGGCTGGTCGACCTCGGGCAGCTCGCGGTCGCTCTGCTCCTCCGCCCGCTGGATGCGCCGCTCGATGTCGCGCACCGCCTCCAGGTACTCGTTGACGCGGACACGATCATTGGGACCGAGGCCGCGCTGCAGCGCGTCGACCTTCTCGGTCACCGAGTCGAGGATGCTCCGATCCTTCCGGATCCGGGCCATGCGCGCCGCCGAGTCGGTCGTTCCGGCGTCCCCGAAGAGGCGCTCGAAGACCGCGCGCGGGTTGTTCTCGCCGGAGAGCGGCGTCGTCTCGCTGCGCCACGCGATGGTGTTCGTGTAGGTGCAACTGAAGCCGACGTCGCACGACCCCGACACGTCGCGGCTGTCGAGAGCGATCTCGAGCGACGCGAGCTGCGTGTGCTGCTCGAAGCTGCGCGCGACGAGCTGGTCGACCGACACGCCCGCCTGCAGGTTGGACTCGGTCCGCGCCGGGGTCACGCCGGTCAGGAACCGGGTGGCGGCGCTGGCGTGCACTCCCGCGTTGCTGGGCACGGCGTTCAGGCCGGTCAGCACGTGCATCTGATCCTTGAACGCCTCGATGGGCTTCAGGATGCGGGTGGTCGCGAACCCGTCCCCGTCGGTCTCCGGCGTGAAGTGCTTCATCGCCATGCCGTTCGGCACGTAGACGACGCCGAAGCGCCGCACCGGACGGGCCGCCGAGTTGCGAATGGCGGCGAACGCCGGCACCATGCCGTCGAGCAGCGGCAGCGCGAGCGACGCGCCGATGCCGCGCAGGACGGTGCGGCGGGGGATGGATTTCTGGGTGACGATCATGAGTCTGACCTCCGCATCTGGAACGGGGTGCTGTTGACGATGCCGAGAATGATAGACGACCACCGGTAGTCCTCGCCAGCGGCGTCCCGCACGATCCTGCGCACGGTCGGGGCGTCGTAGTACTCGACGCCGCGCCCGAGCGCGTACATCAGCAGCTTCTCGGTCACGGTGCCGACGAAGTCGTCCGGGCGATCGAGGAGCAGGTCGCGCAACCCGGCGCGGCCCTCGAACCGCACGCCGTCCGGCAGCACGCCGGAGGCGTCGACGGGCGTGCCCCCCTCGTTGTCATCGCGCCAGCCGCCGATGGCGTCGTAGTTCTGCAGTGAGAAGCCGATCGGGTCCATCGGCGCGTGGCACACCGAACAGGCCGGATTCTCGCGGTGCTGCACCATCGCCTCGCGCATCGACACCGGCTCGCCGTCCTCGTTCTGCTCCTCGAGAGCCGGGATGTCAGGCGGCGGCTCCGGCGGCGGCGCCCCGAGCAGGTTCTCGAGCACCCACTTGCCGCGCAGCACCGGCGACGTGCGGTTCGGGTAGGAGGTGACGGTCATGACGCTGCCGTGGCCCAGGAGGCCGCCGCGCCGCGTGCCGGCGAGCTTCACGCGCCGGAACCGGTTCCCGTAGATGTTCGGGATTCCGTAGTGCTCGGCGAGCCGCTGGTTGACGTAGGTGTAGTCGGCCGACAGCAGCTCCAGAACGCTGGCGTCGGATCGCAACTGGTTGCCGATGAACAGCTCGGTCTCGCGCGTGAACGCCTCGCGCAGGTTCTCGTCGAACTCCGGGAAGATGTTGGGGTCGGGATAGACGCCGCCCATGTTGCGCAGGTAGAGCCACTGGCCGGCAAAGTTGTCGACCATCGCCTGCGAGCGCGGGTCGGCCATCATCCGGCGGACCTGCGACTCCAGAACCGCCGGGTCGCTCAGGGTCCCGCTCTCCGCCGCGGCGAGCAGCTCGTCGTCCGGAATGCTGCTCCACAGGAAGAACGACAGGCGGGAGGCGAGCTCGGTGTCGGTGACCGGATAGCTGGCGCCGCTGGCGATGTCCACCGGATCCCGCTCGACGCGGTAGAGGAAGTCGGGATCGGCCAGCAGCCGCTCGAGCGCGAACTGAATGCCCTTCTCGAAGCCGCCGTCGGCCCGGCCCCACTCGTAGAACTCCAGCAGCGTCGCCACGTCCGTCTCATTCACCGGCCGGCGGTACGCGCGCCGGGCGAGGGTGCCGAGAATCTGCCGGGCGCAGGCTTCCTGCTCCGCCCCGGGAGCCGCGGCCTCCGGCAGGCAGGTGAAGATGCGGCGCCGGGTGGGCGTGTCGCCCGGCCCGTCCACGCTGAGCGGCCCGGTGATCTGCACGCTGGACAGGGCCGGATTGCCGTCCGGCATCTCGTTGATGGCCAGGGCGAAACCGGTCTGCCGAGGCTGCAGCACGCCCTCCTCTTCCCACGTTTCGCGCGGGAAGGAGACGCCGACGGTGTGCGGGCCCGCCGCGACCGAGACGGTCACCTCCAGCGGATCGTCGGCGTGCAGCACGTAGTGCTCCCAGTCGTCCGTCCCGCGGATGTTGCCGGCGAAGCTGATCGGGGCGGGCATCCCCGGCGCCTCGCCGCCGAACCGGAACTGCTCGATGCGGCGGCCGTCAAGCCGGAACTCGATCTCGTGCACCGCGTCGATGCCCCGCACGTAGCCGACGTAGTTGGTCTGCAGGCGCACCTTGATGCGGTATTCGCCGTCCACCGGAAAGTGGTGGCGGATCGCGGCCCCGCCGCGCGACCCGAACGGCAGATCCTCGCTCTGCTGATCGTTCTGGATCAGGTTCAGCGGAACGTCGTAGGTCGCGATCTCGGCGCCGCCCGTCGGCTCTTCGCCGATGGCCAGGCGGCCGATCTTCTTGGCGGCCGAGACGTAGCGCTCGAACAGGGCCGGCGACAGCGAGAGCGAGGTGGCGATGTTGTCAAAGCCGTTCCGATCCGGCGCGTCGGCCGGAATGAGCGCGGCGACGTCGATCTCCAGGTCGAGCAGGTCGCGGACGACGTTGCGGTACTCCGACTGGTTCAGGCGATGGAAGGCCTGGGTCCGGCCGGGATTCGGACGCGCCTCCGCAACGCGGTCCAACTCGTCCTCGAGCCAGCGGCGGAAGCCGTCGTAGGTCTCCTTGTCGGGGCGGGAGCGGGGCTGCGGGGGCATCGCTCCGACGCGCAGCTTGCGGACCACTTTCTCCCACAACTCGGGGTCCTGAGCCACATCGTCGACATCCGCGGCGTCGAGGGCCAGACCGACGAGGCGCAACTGCTCGGCCATCATGCCGGTGCCGTTGCCGGCGACCACGCGTTCGTTGTGGCAGGTGACGCAGTACCGGTCGAGCAGCGCCCGTTGCGCGGACACGGCCGCGGCCCCGGGCTCCTCGGCCTGCGCGAACGCCGTCTCGACCGCCGCGACCGGCAGCATGAGGACGGCGGCGACACCCGCGGCGAACCAGCTCTTGCGCACCGATGGCCCCTTTCGGATCGTATGGAGCGGTAACGAGATCCGCTAGTTTGAACGCATCCGGCGTGCATTGTCAATCGTCTCCTGCTGCGGTAGCATGGGCCGCGGATCGGCTCCACCGGGCACGATTTCGCTCACGCATACGTACCACGGACGGACCCGGCGGCAGGCACCGCGCCCCGGGCGCGCAGGAGGCGAAGTGGACATGAAGGCGACGCGTATCGCGAACGACTGGAGGCTCCGCGTGCTGCTCGCGGCAGTAATCGCGGCGCTCCTGGCCGGGGACTCGGAAGCGGCGGCCGGCGGCATCGATGCACCCGCGATCGTCGAGGCGGCGCGCGCACAGGGCGCCGACACCGTCCGGACTCTCCTCGCCGAGGGGGT
The DNA here is from genome assembly GCA_958296065.1 of Vicinamibacterales bacterium. GTDB lineage: Bacteria > Acidobacteriota > Vicinamibacteria > Vicinamibacterales > UBA8438 > WTFV01. The sequence goes on from CATQHX010000020.1 coordinate 41,513, forward strand.
CGACGTCGATACCGCCCAGCCCGACGGCGCCACCGCCCTGCACTGGGCCGCCTACCGCAACGACCCGGAAATCGCCGCACTCCTGCTCGACGCCGGCGCGGACGTCGACGCCACCAACGAGCTCGGCGCGACGCCGGTCTGGTTGGCGGCCGACAACGGCAGCGCCGCGATGGTCGAGCGGCTGCTCGCGGCGGGGGCCGACCCGGACATCGCGCTGCACAACGGCGAGACGCCGGTCATGACCGCTTCGCGCACCGGGAACGCGGACGCCGTGCGGTTGCTCGCGGCCGGCGGCGCGGACGTCAACGTAAAGGAACGCTCGCGCGGGCAGACCGCCCTGATGTGGGCCGTGGCCCAGGGCCACCACGAGATCATCGACGTGCTGCTGGCGCACGGGGCGGACGTCCACGCCCGCTCCCGTGTCCGCCCCCGCATGATGCACGCCGATTCCACCAACGGGTCGCAGTACGACCAGGGCCTCGTCTGGAACCGGGGCGGCTACACGCCGCTGCTGTTCGCGGCCCGCCATGGTGACGTCGAGGCGGGACGGCGGCTCGCCGGCGCCGGCGCCGACATCGATGACGCGGCGCCCACCGGCGCCAGCGCGCTGGTCGTGGCGGCGCACGGCGGCCATCTCGACTTCGCGCGGTTCGCGCTCGGCGCGGGTGCCGATCCCAACGACATCGGGGCCGGATATACGGCGCTGCACGCCGCGATCCTGCGGGGCGACTCGAAGCTGGCGACCGCTCTGCTGGCGGCCGGCGCGGACCCGAACCAGCGCCTCGAGAGCGGGACGCCGCTCCGCCGCGCGGGCCAGGACTGGGCCATCGCGCCGCAGCTCGTCAGTGCCACGCCCTACTGGCTGGCCGCCTACTATCAGGAAGCGGATCTCATGCGCGCGCTGGCATCCTGGGGCGCGGGCCCGTCACTGACCACGCTCGAGCGCTGGGCGTACGTCTTCGAGCGGGCCGGCGGGGTCGGGCCGCCGCACATTGCGGGCGGCTTCCAGACGCCGCTGCTGGCCGCGGTCAGCGGTGCGTACAATCGGGGGCGGACCTTCAACAGCTCGCTGCGGAACCCCGACCGCGAGGAGCGGGCCGCGTACGAAGCAGCGAAGGCAGCCATCGAGCACGGGGCGGACGTCAACCGGGTCGACCGCGCCGGCACCGCGCCGCTGCACAGCGCCGCGCAGCGCAACTACGCCACGATCGTCGAGCTGCTCGCCGCCAACGGCGCCGACCTCGACATGAAGAACGGCAGCGGGACGACGGCCCTGACGCTGGCCGAGCGCGCCGAGGCGCGGCGCCTCGAGCGCCCCGACATCACCCGCTATCCGAGCGGCAACTCGGCGCAAGCGCTGCGCGACCTCCGCGCCGGCAAGGGAAACCAATAGACCAGGGCGACCGAGGAGTGGCAGCCGCAATAGCGCACCCTGAGGGTGGCGGCGCACCCTGATGGGTCGCGTCGGGAGCTTCGCTGACGAAAACCGCTGCGGCGCAAGCCCACTCGACGTCCGCGACTGTCTCGCCGTCTACCCCGGCCGTGCCGCCGTTCGGCACTTCTTCGGTCGGCGAACGATCTCGAAGGAGCCGCGCGGTCACCGTACCGCCCGGCTCCCTTCCTTGTGGACCTCGCATGCCGTCGACAGAGGCGATTGACGCCGGCTTCTCGAATGCACGCCAATCGAACGCACGCCGGTGAACCCGTGCCGGATACGCGCCACGGGCACCGGATGAACACCAGGAGGATTGCAGTGACAGGTTACGCTCGTGGACTCGCGCCGCGTCGCTCCGACACCCGATTCCGGCGGTCATCGATCCTCGGCATCGTCGCCGCGTGCGCGATGGTCTCCGCCGTGGCCGCCCCCGCCCTCGCGCAGCACGGAGCCCCGAACGGCGAGTGGCCATCCTACGGCGGAGACCTCGGCGGCACCAAGTACTCGGGCCTCGATCAGATCGATGCGAGCAACTTCAACGAGCTGGAGATCGCCTGGCGCTGGCGGTCGGCGGACGAGTCGCTCGACCTCGACGCCCTGCGCGAGATTCACGAGGATCTGAGCATTGTCAACATGAAGGTCACCCCGCTGATGGTCGGCGGGACGGTCTACATCGTGACGCCCCTCAGGCTCGCCGTCGCGCTCGACGCCGGGACCGGCGCCGTCGAGTGGATCCACGACCCGGACGTGGTCCGCGGCACGCGGTTCGCGATCAACACCAGCGGCTACAGCACACGCGGTCTGGCCTACTGGACAGACGGCGACGAGGCGCGCCTCTTCTACGGCACACCGGACGGGTACCTGCTGGCCGTCGACGCGGAGACCGGCGAGCCGGCGCGCGGCTTCGGCGACAACGGGCGCATCGACATCGCCGACGGGATCCCGCGCAACGGCCGGGGCACGGTCGACAACCAGGGCCATCCCTGGATCAGCCTCAACTCGCCCCCCATCGTCGCGCACGACGTGGTCGTGACCCCGATGTCCATCTCCGATCAGCCGATCGCGCGCGAGCAGGCGCCGGGCTGGGTCAAGGGCATCGACGCCCGCACCGGCGACACGCGGTGGACGTTCCGCACCGTCCCGCAGGCCGACGACTTGGGGGTCGACACCTGGCTGAACGACTCGTGGCGCTACACCGGCGGCACCAACGTCTGGTCGGCCTTCAGCGTCGACGACGAGCTGGGCTACATCTACCTGCCGACGGGCACCCCGACCAACGACTACTACGGCGGGCACCGCCTCGGCGACAACCTCTTCGCCGAGAGCCTCGTGGCCCTCGACATCCGGACCGGCGAACGCATCTGGCACTTCCAGACCGTGCACCACGGCGTCTGGGACTACGACTTCCCCACCCACCCGAACCTGGTCGACGTCACCGTCGACGGCCGCGAGATCAAGGCGCTGGCGCAGGTCAGCAAGCAGGGCTACGCCTACGTCTTCGACCGCGTCACCGGCGAGCCGGTGTGGCCCATCGAGGAGCGCGCGGTGGAGACCGACACCGACCTGCCCGGCGAAGTGCTGTCGCCGACCCAGCCGTTCCCGACGAAGCCGCTGCCCTTCGAGGATCTGGGATCGTCCATCGAGCAGCTCGTCGACTTCATGCCGGAGATCCGCGCCCTGGCGGTCGAGGCGGTGCGCAACCACCGGCTCGGCGGGCTGTTCTCGCCGCCGATGCTGTCAGTCGAAGGCGGCCTGCAGGGAACGATCCAGCGCCCGGCCATCGGCGGCGGTGCCAACTGGATGGGGGCCGCGGTGGATCCGGAGACCGGCATCCTCTACGTCCCGTCGGAGAACGCCTACTCCATCATGAAGTACATCACCCCGGACGCCGAGGGCGCCAACCTCGAGCTCACCCAGGGAGGCTTCGCCACGCCGTCCCTGATGCCGCAGGGCCTGCCGCTGTTCAAGCCGCCCTACTCGCGCATCACCGCCATCGACCTCAACACCGGCGACCACGCCTGGATGCAGCCCAACGGCGACGGCAACCGCTTCCGCAACCACCCGCGCCTGCGCGACCTGAATCTGCCGCCGGTCGGCGGCGACGGCCGCGGCGGGCCGGTGCTGACGAAGACGCTGCTCGTGAGCGCCCTGACCGCGGGCGGGACCGACAATGATGACGGTCCGCGACTGGTGGCCCGCGACAAGGCGACCGGCGAGATCGTCGGCTCGGTGGACCTGCCCGGCGGCGCCATCGGGACGCCGATGACGTATATGCATGAGGGGCGGCAGTTCATCGCGCTGACCGTCGGCGGCGAGGTGCCGGAGCTGGTGGCGTTCGCGCTTCCAGAACGAGACTAGTGTCCGTAGAACTCCGAGCCAGTCCGTGGAACGCCGCGCAATCCCAGGGACTGCGTGTACCGCGCGATGCCGTTCAACCAGCCCGTAGCGGCCGCACGCCCAGAGCACAGAATCAACCGATTCCTCGTGGCAGGATCAGCGGAGTGGTGTCTTGCGCGGCCACCTGCGCGGCGAACCCGGCGCCGGCCTTCTCGTAGACGTTGAAAACGACCGCCGCGCCCGCCCGCTCGAGCGGCTCGATCTCATCGGGGAACCTGGCCGTGGCGGCGACCCGCCCCCTGAACGAAGCAGCCCTGAGCTGGTCGAGGACGGCGAGGCTTGCGGTCAGGTTCGGCAGCGTCAACATGACCAGCTCGATGGCGTTCGTGCCCCGAAGGCGGTCCCAGAAGTCCGCGTCGCTCGGGTCGCCGAGCAGCACCTTGAGCCCCGCCGACCGATGGTTCCCTACCGTTCTCGGATCGATGTCCACCCCGACGACCGTCTCGCCGTACCGAGCCGTCTCGCCTCTTTCTTCGAGCACCTTGACGACGAAGACGGTGCTGGAGAAGCTCAGCGCAAAGGCGATCAGCAGAGCCCGCGAGAAATCGATGCCGGTGAGGAACGAGACACCCAGCAGGGCCAGCATGTGGATGGCCGTTCCGAGCACCAGAACGACCATCGACATGTGCAAGCCGGCAACGGCCCAGACCTGCGGACGCGCGAGGGTCCTCAAGTCGAGCTTCAGGCCCACGAGGAACAACAGCAGGGTGATGCCGATGTCCGACAGCTTCTGCAGCATCTCCCCGCTGGCGGTTCCATGCAGGTTGAGCAGGAAGCCCGCGGCCAGAAAGCCGACCAGCCGCGGCAACCCGACAGACCGGGACAAGAGGCCCAGCAAGAACGCCAAGGCGATCGAGGCGACATCTCGCAGGGCGATGGCGACGTCCATGGCTGTCTGATTCGGGATGCGGGAGAGGGCTCATCCACAAGCCTCCCACATCGGGCCGACACGTCAGCGCGCCCCATCCTATAGGGGTCGTCGTGCGCTCCGCAACGCGGGCCAGGACGTATCAGCGATCGGACCGGATGGAGTCAGGAGCACGAGGCCGCACGGAACAGATCGGACCTGGGACTCGGGCGGGGCCGGGACGGGGGCCGCCACACGGCAACACCCGATCCGGCGGCCGTGAGTTGGATCAGGACGACGCCGACTACGTGGCCGTCTCCGAAGTCACCACAGCCGCCGGGACCGGCGCGACTATCGACACCGAACGCGTCACCGGGCGAATGAAGTTCCCCCGCACCTGGCTGAACCGGCACGGCCTGCGCGCACCCGAGTGCCGGATCATCCGAGTGGCCGGCGAGTCGATGGAACCGACGTTGGCCGACGGTTGCGCGATCCTCGTCAACCGGACCAGCCGCTGGCGCCGCGACAACCGGATATTCGTCATGCGGATCGACGACGAACTGATCGTCAAGCGAGCCGCCAAAGACCCCGCCGCAGGCTGGCAGCTCGTCAGCGACAACCCGAACAAGACGGCGTGGCCGACGCGGCCGTGGCCGCGCGAGGCCAAGGTCGTAGGCGAGGTCAAGTGGGCAGGACGATCGTTCACGTGACGAGAGCGCATTGAGACGGAGCGGCATCACCCGTCAAACGGCCGGGATCGGTAACGGCTTGGCAAAGCCATGCGTTGACACCAGCACCAACGACAACTAGCGTACCGAGAGACACATGGAGAGCATTGGAATCATCCCGATCGTGCTGACCGCCATGGGCGTGGTCGCAGCAGTACTGCTCGGTGTGTGGGGAATCGCGGCGCGTTACGACAGCCGCCTGCGCGACAGGATAGACGCGCAGGTCCGACAGCTTCAAGACCGGATCGACTCCCAGAGCAAAGAGAACAACGAGCAGCTCGGACAGCTCCGGGAGCGGATCGATTCCCAGGGCAAGGAGAACAACGAGCAGCTCGGACAGCTCCGGGAGCGGATCGACTCCCAGGGCAAGGAGAACAACGAGCAGCTCGGACAGCTCCGCGAACGAATGGCGAAGCTCGAAGGGCTCCTGGAAGGGTTGCGGGAAGCGATCACCGGAAAACGGGCCGCCTAGTTCCAGGCCCGGTCACCACACGAGAACGGGGCGGAACAGTGTGCGAAAAAGCATAAAGTGCTGAAATCGAGCAGGTTATGTTTTTTTCTGTGCTGCCACCAACTTATGGTTTTTCGCCGGCAGTACGTGGGATCGTGCTGGCTAACGGCCCCGCACTCATGATGCCCCCGACGTGCTGACCCCGCAGCAGCTCAAGATCCCGACGCCGTACGCCGGATTGACGCAGTTCAGGCATGGGGCATCGAGCAATGCGCTACGGATGGCGCTGGACGGGGGGGACCAGCACTGCAACGTCAGCGTCGAGGGTGCGCCTTCGGCGCCTTCGGCACGATCGATGAAGGTCTCCTACGACCCGACGACGGACACTCTGAGCATCATCCTCCGCGATGACCGCACCGTTCCCGAGAGCGACCCGGCCGGCGCGGTGCGCAGCGTCGCCCGACGGTATCCACAGGAGATGCAGCCGTCAGGCTCGAACGGGTGCGCCGGGTGCTAGCGCGCGTTCGACGTCAGGCATACAGATGGTCTGATACGGTTCACCACGCCAGGAGGCATGGAGAATGCTGCGCGCGCTGATCTTCGACTTCGACGGGCTGATCGTCGACACCGAGTCCTCCTCTCTGTCGGCGGTGCAGGAGGCGTATCGCCGCCACGGCCACGACCTCCGGTCCGAACAGTGGCGGCAGTGCGTGGGCACCACCGTCGATCCGTATGACCATCTGCAACGGCTCGTCGGCCCGCACGTCGACCTCACCACGGTGCGCGAGGAGATGGAGGTTCGCCACCGGGCCGACGCCGCACGGCTAGGACCGCGTCCCGGGGTCGTGGAGCTGGTCGCCGAGGCCGTCGCGGTGGGGTTGCGGCTGGCGGTGGCCTCTTCGTCGTCGCGGCGCTGGGTCGAGGATCATCTGGCGCGCATCGGCGCACTGCAGGCGTTCCACGCCATCCGCTGCCGCGACGACGTGCGACAGACCAAGCCGGCGCCGGACGTCTATCTGGCCGCGCTTGACAGCCTGAAGGTATGCGCGTCGGAAGCCGTAGCCTTCGAGGACTCCCCGAACGGCGTGCAAGCGGCCAGGGCGGCCGGCATCCATACGGTTGCCGTCCCGAACCGCGTCACGTGGGACTGGCCGTTCGACCATGCCAACCGCGTGACCAGCTCGCTGCGCGGGGTCACGATCCAGGAGGTAGGCGACTGGCTGGACGCCGCATCCGGATCAGACAGCCAGCGATAGCGAACTCGTCCCGCGGATTCGACAGCCGGTCGGCCGAACGTTTCTTGGCATCCATCTGATGTGCTGCCGCACATTATGTTCGAATCGCCGGTGCTGCCGCAGGTTATGGTCGGATCCGACGAGAAGACCGCGAAGAGCAAGCGGATCGCGGGTGGACGGACCGACGATGCACTAGCACGCTCAAACCCCAGCAGGGCCACAGTTTGCAGGCAGGAGGACACCTGGAAGGCTCGCTACAGCATCAAGCGGCCGCGAAGCAGGTTATGTTCGATTCAGCGATCAACTTATGCCTTTTCCCACAAACAGCACCCATCCAAGGAATCGTTTGGCGTGTGACTCGTCGGAGATATCATGCCCGGGAATCCTCCAGCCAGCGTGGCGCTGCGCGGGAAGGATCAAGGCTGGAGCGTGGATCGGAATTGCGGGAATCGCGCTGACGACCGGGCGGTGAGGTTCCGTCAGCAATGATCCGGACGCTGGCCGGGTGCATGGTGGCCGGGGCGCTCCTGTGCAGCGCCCCGCCGTTCGCCGCGGCGCAGGAGAACAGTTTCGGCTTCATCTACACGCCGAGCTTGTCGATGCACGACGAGAGCGCGTGCTGTTCGGCCGCCGGCGCGTGGCTGTCGGTTGGCCGGCTGCACGTCGAGCACGTCGTCGCCTGGGACAGCAAGTGGCAGAAGCTGGCGGCCGAGTGGGATATCCCTGAAGCCACGACGCCCGAGACGGTGGACGGTCATGTCCTGACGGCGCTCTGGACGTTGCGGTCCTGGCAGGCACCGCGGTTCATTACGCGGTTCCAGGGCGGGGCGCTACGCCGCGCCCATCGAGCCCACGGACGAGTCGTGGGGCTTCGGCGCCGGCCTGACGGTGGACTATCTCGTCGGGCCGGCCGTCCTGCACGGCGCATTTCGCTTCTTGCTCCCGGCAGCGCCTGAGTTTCGGTTCGGCGTTGGTCTTCGGTTCTGAGTCGGCCGTCCGGACCGGGTTGATCGCGGCGTGACGTGTTCAGGAACTCGATTCCCCGCCACGGACAGCCCTCGTCCGGCTGTGCCTGGATCGAAGCGCCGCAGACGTAGGCTACGGTAGAGTGATTCGTCAACAAACACGGGCATGGAATGGGCCGGGAGCGTCGAAGCCGAGTGCCGATGAGGTTCCCTTGGTGACGGTGCGTCGTACGCGGGATGCCGCCGTGACTGCACTGCTACCCTGCTGCTCCCAGCGGTCCAGGTATGCCTGGCCGTCGTCGAGGCGCTCGAAGCGGAGGCCGCGTAGCGGCGTTTTCTGGGCGTGGCCGACGCTGGCTTCGACCTTGCCCTTCGTCAGAGCTGCAGAATGCTCCTGGTGCTGTTGAAGCACCACAGATTCGGATCACCCACCCGTTCCATCCGCTCCGGGGCGCCCGCTTCCCGTTCGTGGTGACCAAGTCCCTCTGGGGCGAAGACCGGGTAACGGTGCAACGGCCGGACGGCACGGTCTGGTCAATTCCCGTTGGCTGGACGGACTTTGCGCCACCGGACCCCGCGGTGATGGCGGGGCGCGGGCGTGCGCCATTTCGACTCGAGGACCTGTTGCGGCTCGCCGAGATGGTGCGCGAGAGGGTCCGGACATGAGCGGCGGGGGCGTCACGGAGATTTCGTCCACGCTGTCACGCGGATTTCATCCATTAGGAGTGAGCAACAAGACGCCACCGGCGGGAGCGTGCGGCAAGACTCCGCAAATAATACGGAGTTTTGTTTGGGTGCCAGGTCGTATTGTCCTTGACGCTACCCGGAGGCGTAGTCATAATTTATTGGACATACGCGATGCGCCGTCCTCCAAAGCTGCCGCCGGACGCCAAGACGCAGGCCCTGCGCGAGGCAGGTGCCTTGCATCCGCACCCCGAGGCCGTCCGCGACGATGTCTTTCGGAGCCATCCGTTCTTCGACCCGCGCGACCGCGTCCAGGTCAAGTACGAGATGGTGCGCCGCCACCAGGTCGATGGACGGCCGGTAACCGAGGTTGCCGCCCGTTTCGGGGTCAGCCGCCAGACGTTCTACCAGACCGCGGCCGCGTTCGAGACGCACGGGATCCCCGGGTTGGTGCCCAAGCGTCCCGGACCGAAGGGAGCCCACAAGTGCACCGAGGCGGTTGTCGACTACGTCGAGCGCTGGCGCGCGGGCGAAGACGTGCAACCGGACGAGTCGTTGACGGCGGCCGTGGCGCGGCGGTTCGGCGTTTCGATCCACGCCCGCTCGCTCAACCGGGCGGTGGCGCGGCGCAAAAAAAAACCGCACCCGTAGACGACCCCCTCACAACGTCGGGCCTCGATTCCGATCAGGTGTGTCGGCAGTACGAGGTCGTGCGGCAGGACGCCGCCACCGATGTCGCGTTCGCTCGCCAGGGCTACGGGGTGGCGCTGTTGATGAGCCGCGGTATGCCGGCGTGGTTGAAGGCATCGCCTGCGCGGGCTCGACATTCACGTAGACGCACCGGTAGTCACCCTCCCCTCCGCCGTTGAGCAGGTCTCGCAGGGCCAGCAGGGCGGACGTCTTGCCCGTCTGCCGCGGCGCGTGGAGCACGAAGTAGCGCTCGGTGCGGATCAGATCGAGGACGTCGCGCAGGTCCAGACGCTCCAGGGGCGGAATGCAGTAGTGCTTCGCGGCGGCGACGGGGCCGGCCGTGTTGAAGAAGCGCGGCACTGCGCCAGTATCGCACGCGCCCTACGCCTGGGCGGCTCTGGCGGCTGTCGGACGCCGACTTCCCGTTCGGGATATCCGGCAGCCAGGAGAGCAAATCCGAGCAGAATTTTCCCGTTCGGGACATCATCGCTTGTCAAGCGGTCACCTTGCATCTATATTTCCCGTACGGGAAACCGCATGGTGACACCTGTCGAAATCGGACGGATCGTTCGGGAGACGCGGCGGGCCCAGGGCCTGCGGCAAGACCAGTTGGCAGGCGCCGCCGGCGTGGGCATCCGGTTCCTGGTGGAGTTGGAGGCGGGGAAAGCGACCGCCCGGATCGGCAAGGTGCTCGCGGTGCTCGCCGCGCTCGGTTGCCACTTGCGGATCGAGCCGCCGCGGACCGCGCCTACGACGGGTGCGGCCGGCCACGAGTCGCGACGATGACGCAGGCGCTCACCGTGTGGTGGGAGGGCGCCATCGCCGGCTCGCTGAGCGCGGACCGGCATGGCGCGATGCGGTTCGCCTACGACGGGAACTGGCTTGCGGACCAGGCCGCTCCGGCCCTGTCGGTCTCGCTACCCAAGCGCCCGGAGCCCTTTCCTCCCCGGCAGTGCCGTCCATTCTTCGAGGGGCTGTTGCCGGAGGGCGCGCAACGCGACGCAGTCGCGTCCGCCCTGGGCGTCTCGCGGGCCAACGAGTTCAGGCTGCTCGAACGGCTGGGCGGCGAGGTGGCGGGCGCGCTCGCGTTGTATCCGGAGGGTGAGACCCCGCCTCGCTTCGAGACGCAGGAGCCAGCCGTCGCGCTCACCGACTCCGAGCTCTCCGCACTCCTGCCACGTCTGGAAACGCGGCCCTTCCTGGCGGGCACGCGGGGCCTGCGCCTGTCGCTCGCGGGGGCGCAATCGAAGTTGCCGGTGGTCCTGATCGACGGGCGCATTGGACTGCCGGCGCCCGGCCAGCCGACCACGCACATCCTCAAGCCGCCGATCGCCCGCTTTGACGCGACGACCGAGAACGAGGCGTTCGCCATGCGCCTCGCCGCAGGACTCGGCCTCGACGTCGCATCCGTCGACCCGTATGGCGCAGCCGGCCGAGCCTGTCTGCTGGTGACCCGTTACGACCGCGAGCACGGACCGACCGGCGCGGTCCGACGCCTGCACCAGGAGGACTTCTGCCAGGCGCTCGGCATCGTGGCCGATCGGAAGTACGCCACGGACGGCGGCCCCGGTTTCCGGCAGTGCTTCGAGCTGGTGCGGCGGGCTTGCACGCAGCCGGCCGTCGCGGTACTCAAGCTGCTCGACGCGGCCATCATCCAGGTGCTGCTCGGGAATGCCGACGCGCACGGCAAAAATTACAGCCTGCTGCATCGGGAGGGAGGTGTCGAGCTCGCGCCGCTGTACGACCTGCTCTCGACTGTGGCCTGGCCCGACCTGCCCCCCAACTTCGCGATGCGCATCGCGCGCCGCGCCACCCTCGCCGAGCTGCGACGGGGCGATTGGGATCGCTTCGCCGACAGCGCCGGTCTCGGGGCGCCCTTCGTCCGACGGCGGGTGCGAGAGCTCGCCGACCTCGCACTCGTCCGGTCCGCGGCGGTCGCCGGTGATCTGGCCGGCCCTGGCCTCGACGACAGCGCTCTGGAGCGCTGCGCCGAGCGCGTCACCGAGCGCGCCCGGCGCCTCGCGCTGACGGTCTGATCGGCGCCAGGAGTCTGCGCCATGAGCGGTGCAGACCCCCGGCGAGGACTGGTTGGGCGGGCAGTGGAGCCGCAGGCGACGATTCGACGCGCTACTGCTGCGCGGCCTCCTCGGCGCGGGCCCCGCTCAGGATGTTCAGCAGGCCGTAGTTCCCCTCGTGGCAGGCGTACTCGAACACCGGCTCGTCGTTGCGCCGCATCGGGACCGCCACGGTGAACGGCCGCGTGAAGATCGTCGGATCGTCGACCGTGTACTCGTAGAGCAAGGTATCGGCGTCGACGCGGGTGAAGCGCTCGGTCAGTCTGACCGTCAACCCGGTGCCGATGGCCTGCATGGCCGACGGGTCGAAGCTGCCGGTGAGCTCGCTCAGGTTCGCGGTCTCGACGACCAGCGTGTCGCCCTCCCAGCGTCCCCGGGAATCGCCCATCCACTGCCGCACGCTCTCGGGCAGGTGGGGCCGGCCGTCGAGCGGAATGATCCGCGCGTCATGCACCATCTCGTTGAGGATGACGACGTGGTTCGGGGTCTGGAAGAGCTGCATGTTGTTGTTGTAGCCGCTCGGCATCATCGGAGGGCCGCTGTTGAAACCGAGGAGGCAGCGCTCGGCCAGACCGCGGTCCTCGGGGTGATCGGCGCCCGTGCCGGCGCTCCGGACGCGCACCGGTTGCGGGATCGGAAGATCCTCGGCAAGCGATCCGATCTGGCGCAGGCGCTCACCCTCCGGCGTCAGCGCCGGCAGCCGGCCGTCGGGCGGATCGATGATGAGCGAGGTCCGGCGATCCTCGATGATGTTCGTGCCGTAGTCGAGCCAGAAGTCGTTGTAGCCGCCCACCCGCCGGCCGCGCTCGGCTCCGGTTCCGCCCGCGGGCAGCAGCTCGGTCCGCACTTCGCTCGGCTCGAGCAGCACCGCGCGCCGCGCGCTGGCGGCCGCCTCGGCCGCGGCCGCTTCCTCCTCGGTGAGAAAGGCCCGCTCCTGGTCATCCGGCCGCTGCAGCGGCGTCATGGTCCGGAAGTCCCAGACCCCCTGCAGGTCCGGCTGACCGTCCGGCGTCCGGAACCCGGTCTGCCCGGCCGCCGCCGCCGTGAACGCCATCAGAACCACCCCGGCCAGCGCCGCCGTGCGAAACCGCATCTGCATGTCGAAATCTCCCATGGCGCGAAACCCCTCAGGACGAGCCCGTGCACTCGCTGCGCCCACCGCAACCCTTGATAGTACCACCTGCGGCGCAGGTCTCTCACACTCCCACGCGCCGCCAAAGAGGATGACGCGGCCCTGTGGGAAGGAAACAGCCCTGCGGCCAGGTGCTCGTCGATGCACGAAACCGGCGCAGCGTTACGGGTCCGGGTTCAGGATCCGCTTCCAGAGCCTCCGACAACGAGCCGGCAGTTCATCGAGCTCGGCCGTGACGGCGGCGATGACCGACTCGCGATTCGGGCCGGCCAGCAACTGCTCGATGTCCCAGGCGTCCTGCGATCCGCCTGCGTAGAGCTTCAGCAGGACGAGGTCCGACCCCAGGACAGTCGGCAGGCTCGTTCCGCCGACGATCGCCGGCTCGGCGCGCTCGAGGATGCGCTGCTGCCACCGATAGCGCCCGACAACGAGATCGACCGGTCGCTCGCCCTCCTCATGGAAGCGTACGACACCGGCGAGCGGATCGTCAGCGTCGCCGCGCGAGACCGACACCTCTGTTCCCGCAGCGGTCAACGGCGCCCACCAGGTTGCATCCAGCCAGGCTGTCGACAACGTCAGCAGGTCCAGGTCGCGCGTCGACCGGCCGACGCCGCGGGCCGCCATCGCTGCCGCACCGATCACCGCGTAGGGAGCGTCGGCCCGATCGAGAATCGCGGCGACACGCGCGACCAGACTCACCCGATGAGCCGTTCGAGGCATGCGCTCGGCTGGCGGGTCGCCTGTCGCCGCCGCTCCAGCAGTCGAATCGCGGTCCGCCGATCGAGACCCTGCGTGGCCCGGAACGATTCGAGATCTTCCTCACCCAGCCGGAACGCGAGATCCAGCCGCTCGACCGGCTCCATCTCCCGGGCGAACGCTGCGTCGCGCACACGCAGAGCCGACGCGACAGGCTTCATGGTTCGAGTGTAGCAGCCCGCCAGGTAGCGCCCCGAACGCCTCGCTGACTCGACGTTTCGGCCCATTCCCTCGCTCCAGCAGCTTGCGCCCGGTGCGACCGACTACACACCTTCGCTCGACGTCCTAACGAAGTGAGGGCACAGTCAAGTGGACGACGAGCTTCCGTCCGTCGAGCTGACTACGAAATTCCTGGCCTTGTGCGACCTCTTCGGTTCGGAGCGCGCAACCGTCGGGGCGATTGCGCTGGGCCGGAGGAGCGGCGTGCCCGGCTTGCCGGAGCGCGCTGACTGGGCGTCCTGGAACGCAGGAGAGATGCGCGCAGCCGTCGAGTATCTGGAGGTCAGATCCTCGATGCGCCCCGACTCCCCTGCTCGACGCACGTTGGAGAAAGGCTGAACCGGCGAGGTCAGGCGCTGTCCGCGCGCCCCCCTGCGAGCAGGCTCGCATGCTCCCCGAGAATCAGCCTCGCCTGCCGCCCGGCGTCCGGCACCGGCGCCCGCCGCGCCATCCCCACGGCCAGTGCGGCGCCCAGCCCCGCCCACAGCAGGACGATCGCCCACTCCTGCGGCCAGAGCAGCGCCGACGGGCTGCCCGGCAGATAGAGCAGGATGAAGAACACCGTGGCCGCCACCGCAAGCCACCCGACCAGCGCGGGGGCCGCGATCCGGTAGGGGCGCGGCAGGTCCGGATGCCGGCGCCGAATGATGAGAAACGCCGCCGCGACCAGCAGGTACGCGACCACCGTGGCCAGCGAGCCGGCATCGACCAGCCACACCAGGGCCGGACGGCCGAAGAACGGAGCGACGACGGTGATCCCGGTCAGTACGACGACCACCGCCACCGGCGAGCCGTAGCGCGGGTGCAGGCGGGCGAACACCGCCGGCAGCATTCCGCCGCGGGCCATCGCGAACAGCAGCCGGGAGGCTCCGAGGAAGAACGCGTTCCAGCTCGTGAGGATGCCGAACGCGCCGCCGATGACAAGCACACGGCCCGCCCACGGGCTGCCGTAGACGGCGCTCATCGCGTCGGCGGTCGGCAGCGCCCGCCCGGCCAGCGTCGCGGGGTCCAGCGACAGACCGACCGTCCACTGCACGAGACCGTACCAGCCGAGCGCCATCAGGATGGAGAGCACGATGATGCGGCCGATGGTCCGGAACGGGACGTCGATCTCCTCGGCGAGCTGCGGGATGACGTCGAACCCCACGTACAGGAACGGCGTCATGATGACGACCCGCAGCACGCCCTCCCAGCTCGTGATCCAGGGGATCAGGTTGCCGGTGTCGCCGGTCACGGTCCCGGGCAGGAAGAAGGCCAGCCCCACGAGAAGGAGGCTTCCCACGGCGAGGCGCTGCGCGAAGGCGGCGAAACGGATGCCGCGATAGTTGACGAACCCGATGACGACGGCGCCGGCCACGCCGGCCAGCACCCAGCTTGCGTGCACCTCCCAGCCGGCCACCGTATACGAAGGGCCGACCTCGAAGCCCGGTGCGAGGTAGCTGACGACGGTGGGCAGGGCCACCGCCTCGAAGGCGCAGACGGCGACGTAGGCGAGCACCAGCGTCCATCCGCAGACGAACGCGCCGCCCGGCCCCATGGCAACGAAGGTGAAGCTGATTTCTCCACCGGCACGCGAAAGTGCGGACGACAGCTCGGCGTAGGTGAGCCCGACGAGCCAGACCATCACCGCGCCCGCGCCGAACGCCAGGATCGATCCGACCGCGCCGGCCCGGACGATCATCTCACCGGCCAGGACCACCCAGCTCCAGCCCACCATCGCGCCGAACGCGATGGCCAGCACGTCGCCGCGGCCGAGCAGCTTGCGGAGCTGGACCGGCGGATCAGGCATGGCGGCGGCCGCCACCGAGTCGATTTCGCTTCCCGCCTGCGGCCGAGCGTCCGGCCCGTCGCCGTGCCGGGCCCGCGCCGGAAGGAATGCTCAACAACCGCCCTCGGGCGGGCAGGCGTCTCCGGAGGTCCGGCACGGCGCGGGGTTCCTCCATGGCCGCTACCGCTCGTAGACGATCCGGCCGCCGAGCACCGTCAGGTCGACCTCGGTGTCCATGGTCCGCGCCGGGTCGATGGCCAGCAGGTCCTGCGACAGGACCACCAGGTCGGCCAGCTTCCCGACCTCCAGGCTGCCCTTCTCGTCCTCTTCGAAGGTCAGGTGCGCCGCCAGCCGCGTGTAGCCGACAATCGCCTCGGGCACGGTCAGCGCCTCGCCCGGACCGACCACCGCGCCGCTCATCCCGCGGCGGGTGACGGCGGCCTGCAGTCCCACCATCGGCCCGATCGGCAGGATGTCGCTGCCCAGGGCCACGAAGACCCCGTGGCGCATCGGCGACCGCAGCGGGTTGTTGGTCGCGTAGCGCTCGCCGTCGAGGTGCTCGGCGTAGCGGCCCTCGAGGGTGTAGGTGAAGTTGGGCTGCTGCGCGACATGGATGTTCCAGGTGGCCATCTTCCGCATCGTCTCGGCCGGCGGCCGGACGGTGAAGTGGTTCAGGTAGTGGCGGTGGTCGGCGCGGGGCGAGTCCTGCAGCATGCGCGCCCAGGCGTCGACGGTCATCGCTATCGCCGCGTCGCCTATGGTGTGGAACCCCATCTGCCAGCCCCGCTCGTGCGCCGCGCGGGAGATTTCCAGCAGTCCCGCCTCGTCGATCAGCGGACCGCTGCCGTAGTAGTCCGGCTGTCCCTTGTACGGCTCGAGAGTCCACGCCGCGGCGCCCGTGTAGCCGCCGTCGACGAAGAACTTCATGGGTCCGACCCGCAGCCACTCGTTGCCGTCGCCGGTCCGGCGGCCGAAGCGGTCCAGCATGTCGATGGCCCGCGCCGGGTCCGGCGGCACCCGCAGTTGCAACGCCGCGCGCGGCAGCTCGCCAGCGTGCTCAGCGTAGACCGACTCCCACTGGGCATACCCGGCGATGTCGACCCCGGCGTGGATGATGCTGGTGATCCCCAACCGGAGCAGGCCGCGGAGGTTGTCGGCGAAGCTCGCCCGCAGCTCGTCGGGGGTCGGGTCCGGCACCAGCCGGCTGACCAGCCCCTGCGCACCCTCCCGGAGGATGCCGTTCATCCGGCCGCGGCCGTCCAGCTCGATGATGCCGCCTGGCGGCGTCTCGGTGTCCGGCGCGAGTGCCGCCGCTTCCAGCGCCAGCGAGCTTGCCACCGAGCTGTGCCCGCCGGCGCGGGTCAGTATCACGGGATTGGCCGGCGCCGCATCGTCCAGATCCCAACGGAAGGGCCGCCGCTGCTCGGTCAGCTCGTCCTCCGACCACCCGTAGCCGGTGATCCACTCGCCCGCCCCGAGCCGCTCGGCCTTGCGGGTGACCCTCGCCTTCAGCTCGGACAGGCTCTCCAACCCGGCCAGGTCGACCCAGCGCGCGGGGTTGCCGCGGATATGGATGTGCGTGTCGATGAAACCGGGCAGCACCAGCCGCCCGGCCAGGTCGATAGTGCGCGCCGCGCGGAAGCGGTCGGTCAGCTCGTCCCAGCCGAGCGCCACGATGCGGCCGTCGCGCACCGCCACCGCCGAGTAGGTGGACAGAAGCTGGTCGGCGGTGAACACCTTGCCGTTGTGCAGCAGCAGGTCGACCGGCTCCTGGGCCTGCGCGGGCACCGCCTGCAGTCCGACGATCCACGCCCCGACGGTGCAGGCCGCAACGGCTCGTCGAACATCGAAACGCGCCGCGGCGGCCGGTTCCCCGCCGACCCACCCGGCAACGGTGCGCCCCACGACCGCCCGTGCCGCAACTGCCCGAGCCGCGATCGGTATTCGTCTCGTCTCGTCCATCCCGGCAATATACGATAGCCGCATGCAGCGTAGGGCTTTCGGGTACCGGTCTCGCCGCTGGAGTTGCCGCGGCGACCGGCGCGACCGGCGCGGTTCTTCATTGGAGGATCCCATGTCCGCTCGACACGCAGGTCTCGTGGGTCTCGCCGTCGCCGCCGGACTCGTCCTTTCGACAGGGCCCGTCGCGGCGCAGTACGGCACCGTCGACGGCGAGTGGCGCAGCTACGCCGGCGACAACGGCAGCACCAAGTACTCCCCGCTGGATCAGATCGACGCGGGCAACTTCGGCGACCTGCGCATCGTCTGGCGCTGGCGGTCCGTGGACGGCAATGTGGACCTGGAGTCGTTGCCCCGGCGCGAGGACGGCCGGCCGGTCTCCATCCGCGGCCTGCAGGCGACGCCCCTGATGATCGACGGGGTGCTCTACCTGACCACCGCGCTCTACCAGGCGGCGGCGATCGACGCCGGCACCGGCGAGACCCTCTGGGTGCACGACCCGGAGGCCTACCAGGGCGGCGACCCGACGCACGCCTATCGCTCGCGCGGCCTCGCGTACTGGAGCGACGGCGACGACGCGCGCGTTTTCTGGGGCACGAGCGAGGCGTACCTGATCGCGGTCGACGCGCGCACCGGGGAGCCGGTCGCCGACTTCGGCGACAACGGCCGCGTCGACCTGGTGGAGGGGTTGCCGCGGGCCGAGCGCGGCAGCACCAACTACCAGGGCCGCAACCTGGTGGGCGTAGCCTCGCCGCCGGTCATCACCCGCGACGTCGTGGTCACGCCGACCATCATCTCGGACTTCGTCATCCGCCGGGAGGCGCCCCCCGGTTGGGTCAAGGGCGTCGACGCGCGGACCGGCGACGTGCGGTGGACGTTCCGCACCATCCCGCAGGCGGACGACTTCGGCGCCGACACCTGGCTGAACGAGTCGTGGCGCTACTCGGGCAACGCCAACATCTGGCCGCCGCTGAGCGCCGACGACGAGCTCGGCTACGTATATCTGCCGACCGGCACCCCGACCAGCGACTACTACGGCGGCCACCGCCTCGGCGACAACCTCTTCGCCGAGAGCATCGTCGCCGTGGACGCCGAGACCGGCCAGCGGGTCTGGCACTTCCAGGCCGTCCACCACGGGGTCTGGGACTACGACTTCCCCGCTGCACCGACTCTCATCGACATCGAGGTCGACGGCCGACCGATCAAGGCGCTGGCGCAGGTCAGCAAGCAGGGCTTCACCTACGTCTTCGACCGCGCCACCGGCGAGCCGGTGTGGCCCATAGAGGAGCGCGAGGTGGAGACCGACACCGACCTCGAAGGCGAGGTGTTGTCGCCGACCCAGCCCTTCCCCACGAAGCCGCCCCCGTTCGAGTACCAGGGGCTCGGCATCGACGACCTGGTCGACTTCACCCCCGAGATCCGCGCGATGGCGGTCGAGGCTGTGCGGAACTTCCGGCTCGGGCCTCTCTTCACGCCGCCGATGCTGAGCGTGGACGGTGGCCTGCAGGGAACGATCCAGCGCCCGCACATCGCGGGCGGGGCGAGCTGGAGCGGCGCGGCCGCCGATCCCGAGACCGGTCTTCTATATGTACCGTCCGAGAACCGCTTCTCGGTCATCAAGTACTACACGCCGGACCCGGACGAGGGCGGCAACCTGCGCTACACGCAGGCGGACTTCGACAGCGGGACCCAGCCGACCATGCCGCAGGGCCTGCCGCTGCTCAAGCCGCCCTATTCGCGCATGACCGCCATCGACCTCAACGCCGGCGACCACGCCTGGATGCAGCCGAACGGCGACGGCGACCGCTACCGCAACCACCCGCGGTTGCGCGACCTCGACCTGCCGCCGCTCGGCGGAGAGGGGCACGGCGGCCCGGTACTGACGAAGACGCTCCTCATCAGCGCCCTGTCGGCCGGGGGCTCGGACGGCGGCCCGCGGCTGGTGGCGCGCGACAAGATGACCGGCGAGATCCTGGGCTCGGTCGATCTGCCGTCCGGCGCCATCGGCACACCGATGACCTACCTGTACGAAGGGAAGCAGTACATCGCGCTGACCATCGGAGGGGACGTGCCCGAGCTGATCGCGCTGGCGCTGCCGTAGAGCGATGTTTCAGTGATGCAGCCCCACGAGGGTGAATGCAGCGCGCATCGGGCCGAATGCCGGCGCGCGACATGAACGGAACGGGAGGATCGAAATGGCTTCTTCACGACGGCGGTTCCTGATGCACGCGGCGGCGATGGGCGGTACTGCCCTGGCGCAACCCGGCCGGACCTGGGCCGCGGCCGGCGAACCGGCGGTAGCCGGAACCGGCGCCACGCCCGAGACGTTCTCTCCTCCGGAGCTGCTCGCCCGTCAGGCGGCCCGCGCCCGGAGAGCCGCGGCGGCGACGGCGGCCAACCCGGCGGCGGAGCCAACGGTGACCGCGGCGCAGTCGAGCGGCGGGACCGACTACGCGGCCATGTACCGCGACCGGCGCAACTGGGGCCGCTGGGGCGACCGCGACCAGGTGGGCGCCATCAACCTCATCACCCCCGAGAAGCGCGCCGCCGCAGCAGGCCTGGTGCGCACCGGCAGGACGGTTTCTCTGAGCCGCGTCTTCGAGCCGCCGCAGCACTTCATCCAGAAGAGCTCGCTCGGCCCCGGCGGCGGCTACGTCATGGACTATCTCGGCTTCATCTATCACGGGTCCACGGTGACCCATGTCGACGCCCTGTGCCACATCTGGGACGACGCCGGCATGTGGCAGGGACACGATCCGGACATCGAGATCACGACCCAGGGCGCGCAGTTCGGCGACATCACGCACTGGAGCGGCGGCATCATCACCAAGGGCGTGCTGATCGACGTCCCGCGCCACCGCGGCGCGCCGCACGTCGGCATCGACGAGCCGGTGCGGGGCGAAGAGATCGAGGCGATCGCCCGCGACCAGGGCGCCACCATCGAGCCGGGAGACGCGCTGCTGGTCCACAGCGGCTGGGGCGCCTACATGGCGAGCGGCGACGACGGCAGCCGCGGACGGCCGGGGCTGCATCCGAGCTGCGCGGAGTTCATCCGCGACCACGACGTGGCGCTGCTCGGCTGGGACCTGATGGACGCACGCGCTTCGAGCGACCTGCCGTGGCCGGTGCACGGCGTGCTGTTCCACTTCGGCGTGGCGCTGCTCGACAACGCGCTGCTCGAGCCGGTGGCCGCGGCGTGCGCCGACGAGGGCCGCTGGGAGTTCATGTTCCAGGCGCTGCCGCTGCGGGTGGCGCGCGGCACGGGAAGCCCGGTCAACCCCATCGCGATGTTCTGAGCGGCAGCTCTCGCGCGGGGAGCCCGGTCAACCCGAGCCAACCTTGGAGACGAGATGAGCACGCTCGGCAACGACTTGATCCAGTCCCTCAGCGAAGTTCTCGCCCATGCCAGGGGCGAGGGCCCCGCGATCGTCCACGCTCCCGTGGCACCCCGCGAGGTTCGGAAGCGGGCTCGCCGGAAATAGCTGTCGATCCGGCGCCGCATGGTGCTATCGTTACGGTTTGTCTGAGGACACTCCATCAGGAGGGATCGCATGCGGCGGGCGTGCTCGATGACGGCAGTGGCGCTGGCGCTCGGCGTGGCGCTGATTCCGGGGTTGCCGGCGGCAGCGGCGGCGCAATCCGCGGCCGCGGAGAACCCGGAGACCGCGGCGGCTGACTGGGACGTTCCCCGCACCCCGTGGGGCGCGCCCGACCTGCAGGGCGTCTGGGACTACCGGACGATGACCCCGCTGCAGCGCCCCCGAGAGCTCGCCGGCAAGGAGACGCTGACCGCCGAGGAAGCGGCGGCGTACGAGCAGCGGGAGAACGAGCGGCTGGACGACTACGACCGCTCCCCCAGCGTGCACGCCAAGTGGTGGCTCGACTACGGGCGCGCGCTGACCGGGGACCGCCGGACGGCGCTGATCGTGGATCCGCCCGACGGCCGGCTCCCCGCGGTGACCGAGGACGCGCGGGAGCGTGCCGCGGCGCGGTCCGAGCGGCGCCGCCTGTACGGTGGGGACGCGGTGGAGTACCGCGGGCTGACCGAGCGCTGCATCACGTTCGGCATGCCGCGACTCCCGGGCGCCTACAACAACAACTTTCAAATCCTGCAGACGCCGACCCACGTGGCAATCGTCTCTGAGATGATCCACGACGCGCGCATCGTCCCGCTGGACGGCCGGCCGCATCTGTCGGCGGACCTGCCGCAGTGGCACGGCGACTCGCGCGGGTACTACGAGGGCGACACCCTGGTGGTGGAGACCGTCAACTTCTCGCCGAAGAGCGCCTTCCGGGGCTCCACCGAGAAGTTGCGGCTGGTGGAACGGTTCACCCGCGTCGGCCCGGACACGACCCACTACGAGGTCACGATGTCGGATCCGGCCACCTGGACGAGCGCGTGGACCGCGCTGGTCCCGATGACGAAGACCGACCCCGACCAGGTGCTCTACGAGTACGCCTGCCACGAGGGCAACCTCGGGCTGCGGAACATCCTGCACAACGCGCGGTACGAGGAAGATCCCGATTACGCGGACAAGCTGCCGGCGCCCGGGCAGAACTGACGGGCCGCGGCGGAACCAACGGAGCGACGACACGATGCGCAGCGCAAGACCATCCGTCCTGTTCGGCGTGACACTCGCAGCCGTCCTGGGCCTGGCGGCGACCGCCGGCGCCCAGAACGAGCCGATCAACTTCACCGACCACATCCGCCCGATCATGGAGCGGGCCTGCTGGAACTGCCACGGCGAGGCGGCCCAGCTCTCCGACCTGGATCTGAGCTCGCGCGAGGGCGCGCTCGAGGGCGGCACGAAGGGTCCGGCCATCGTGCCCGGACGGGCCGAGGACAGCCGCATGTTCCGGATGGTGGCCGGCCTCGACCAGCCGTTCATGCCGATGAGCGGCGATGCGCTGTCCGACGCGGAGCTCGCCGCGGTCCGCACCTGGATCGACGACGGCGCGCACTGGGACACCGGCGAGGTGACGGCCGCCGCCGACGCGCTGGCCGCGCTCGAGAACGACGAGTTGCCGCCGGGCGCCCGCGACTACTGGGCGTTCCGGCATCCACAGCAGGCGCCGGTGCCGGCCTCGCGGGAGTTCGACCACCCGGTCGACCGGTTCCTGGAGGCATCGCGCAAGGACGCCGGCCTGACCGCCGCGCCGCGGGCCGACCGCCTGACGCTGCTGCGGCGCGCCTACCTGGACCTGATCGGCCTGCCGCCGACGCCGGAGCAGGTGGAGGAGTTCCTGGCCGACACCGAGCGCGGCGCCTGGGAACGGCTCATCGACAAGTTGCTCGATTCGCCCCACTACGGCGAGCGCTGGGGCCGCCACTGGCTGGACGTAGCGCGCTATGCGGACACCGACGGGTTCGAGCAGGACTACGTCCGCCTGAACATGTGGCGCTACCGCGACTACGTCATCGACGCGTTCAACGACGACAAGCCGTACAACCAGTTCCTGCGCGAGCAGATCGCGGGCGACGAGCTGGATTACGTGACGGACAAGACACGCATCGCCACCGGCTTCCTGCGGTCCGGCCCGCGCGTGAACTTCCGCGAGAAGGACAACCCGGAGCGCCGGCACGACTACCTGGACGACATGCTGGCGACGGTCGGCCGCGGCGTCCTCGGCATGACCGTCCACTGCGCCCGCTGCCACGACCACAAGTTCGACCCGATCCTGCAGAAGGACTACTACAGCATGCAGGCGTCGATCTATGGCTACGTGGAGATCGACTACCCGCTGCTCGACCAGGACGAGGCGGACGCCTACTTCGCCGCGATGCGGGACGTCGACGATCGGCAGCAGCCGCTGCGCGACGAGGTGGACGAGATCGAGACGCCGTACCGCGAGGAGCTCCGCGCGCAGATGATCCGGGAGCGGTTCCCGGCGAACGTGCAGGCGGCGGCCTTCAAGCCGGAAGCCGAGCGGACCCCCGGCGAGCAGCTCCTCGCCACGCAGGTGCTCACCATCAACCCGCCGCGTGCGCAGGTCGCCGCCGCGCTCAGCCCCGAGGACAAGGCGCGGGTGGTCGAGCTGAACGCGGAGATCGCGGCACTGGAGGACGAGCGGCCGCCCACCCCGGCGATGGCCCACATCGTCACCGACGGCGACTACCGCTTCGCCCCGGACGGCCCGGGCGACCAGGTGATCGGCTGTCCGGAATGCCGGACGCCGCCCGAGGTCGACGGCACCTACCTGTACGAGGAAGGGGGACCCGCCTACAAGGCGCCGCCCAATTACTTCCTGATCCGCGGCGACCCGTTCAGCCCCGGATCACCGATGTCGCCCGGCTTCCTGACCGCCGCCACCTACGGCGATCCGCCGACCGAGATCCCGCGCCCCGACGGGCGCACGTCCGGCCGCCGCCTGGCCCTGGCCGAGTGGATCGCGTCGCGCGACAACCCGCTGACGGCGCGGGTCATGGCAAACCGGATCTGGCACCACCACTTCGGGCGGGGAATCGTCCGCACGCTGGACAACTTGGGCCGGATGGGCGACGCGCCGTCGCATCCCGAGCTGCTGGACTGGCTGGCGGTGGAGTTCATGGATCGCGGCTGGAGCATCAAGGAGATGCACCGGCTGCTGATGACCTCCGAGGCCTACCGCATGGCGTCATCGTTCCCGCACGAGGCGAGCGCGGACGCCGACCCGGAGAACAACCTGCTCTGGCACTACCGCGGGCAGCGGCTCGAGGCCGAGATCCTGCGCGACGCCATCATGACGGTCAGCGGCGGCATCGACCTGAGAGTGGGCGGGCCCGCGATCTTCCCGCACATTCCGTCGGACATCCTGTTCCAGTCGGACGGCAAGGGATTCTGGTGCGGCAGCCCGCCGCCGGGACGGCGGATCACGGCGCCGTCCACCGGCATCTGGTGCGAGGAGCCGGACCGTCCGGAGGTGTGGCGCCGCAGCGTCTACGTCTTCCGGCGCCGCTCGCTCGGCTTCCCGTTCTTCGACACGTTCGACCTGCCGGATCAGAACCAGACGGCGGCGGCGCGCAACGTCTCCACCGTCTCGACGCAGGCGCTGACGCTGATGAACAACCCGTTCGTGCTGAACCAGGCCGAGCTGTTCGCCGAGCGGCTCGAGCGCGAGGCTCCGGGCGATCTGGACGCCCAGATCGATCTGGCCTACCTGATCGCGCTGACCCGCAAGCCGACCGACATGGAGCGCGAAGTCGCCCGCGGCCTGGCCATGGAGCAGTCGCTGGTCGACTTCACGCACGTGATGATGAACCTGAACGAGTTCCTGTACCTGAGGTAACGGAACAAGCACGGAATCGCAGACGGACAGCAGCAGACCGAGACACAGGGGACACGACGATGCACGACGATCACCACCACCACTGCCGGAAGAAGACGTTCTGGTCGCGGCGCGACTTCCTGTTCCAGTCGGGCGGCGGCATCGCGGGGCTGGCCCTGGCCGACATGCTCGACCGGCAGGGCCTGCTGGCCGCGGAGGCGGCGCAGTCCGACACCTGCGAGCTGCCCATTCCGGGCAACCCGTTCGCGCCCAGGCAGCCGCACTTCGAGCCGCGCGCCAAGGCGGTCATCTCGCTCTTCATGAGCGGCGGCGTCAGCCAGGTCGACACCTTCGACCCGAAGCCGGCGCTGACGAAGTACGCCGGCCAGCCGATGGCCGAGTCGGTCGTCGTCCGCCAGGGGCACCCCGGACCGCTCATGCCGAGCCCGTTCGAGTTCCAACGGCACGGCGAGAGCGGCATCGAGGTCTCGGAGATCTTTCCGCACCTGGGCGGCAAGGTCGACGAGATGGCGTTCATCCGGTCGCTGTACGGCCGGTCGAACGACCACATCCAGGCCACCTATGAGATGCAGTCGGGCCAGATCCGCATGGGCTTCCCCAGCGTCGGGTCGTGGGTCACCTACGGCCTCGGCTCCGAGGCGGCCAGCCTGCCCGCCTACGTCGTGATGAACGACCACCGCGGCGGCCCGCTCGGCGGCCCCAACGACTGGAGCGCCGGGTTCATGCCGGCCACCTACCAGGGGACGCTGTTCCGCGCCGTCGGCGATCCGATCGTCGATCTGGCGCCGCCCGAGGGAATGACCGAGGCGCAGCAGCGCGCCCGCCTCGACACGCTGGCCAAGCTGAACGACATCGACCTGTCGAACAACCCCGGCAACTCCGAGCTGGCCGCCCGCATCTCGTCCTACGAGCTGGCCTATCGGATGCAGGGCTGCGCCCCCGAGGCGGTCGACGTGTCGGTCGAGTCGGAGGCGACCAAGAAGCTCTACGGCCTGGACAACCCGATCACCGAGCCCTTCGGCCGGCAGTGCCTGATGGCTCGGCGCCTGGTGGAGCGCGGCGTCCGCTTCGTGCAGCTCTTCCACGGCGGCATCGGCCAGCAGAACACCGATACGTGGGACGCGCACAGCAATCTCATCGAGAACCACACGCTGCACGCGGCCGAGACCGACCTGCCGATCGCCGGCCTGATGACCGATCTGAAGGCCCGCGGCATGCTCGACGAGACGCTGCTGGTGTGGCACGCCGAGTTCGGCCGGATGCCGATCTCGCAGCGCGGCGTCGGCCGCGACCACAACCCGGGCACGATGACCGGCTGGATGGCCGGGGCCGGCATCCAGGGCGGCCAGGTCATCGGCGCCAGCGACGAGTTCGGCTACAAGGCGGCCGAGCAGCGCGTGTCGCCGCACGACCTGCACGCGACCATCCTGCACCTGCTGGGCATCGACCACGAGAGGCTGACGTACCGCTACAACGGCCGCGACATGCGGCTGACCGATGTCCACGGGGTGCCGATCCCGCAGATCATCGCGTAGCGGGTTGATTCACAGGGGGTGGCCGCGCGGTCGCCCAGGAGCCTGACACGGGGCGTCCGCCGAACGAGGCGGGCGCCCCGTTCCATTTCTGGGGACGCAGGCGGCCGCTACTTCAGACTGGATCGGCCGGAACACTGGCGCGAATACGAGTGGAAATCACGCCCAGCAATACGCTGAGGACCACGCCGCCGGTCAGCGAGCCGTCCCCGCCGCCCTCCCCCTCCGAAACGGGAACAACCTGGACGTCCACGGCGAGACACCCTTCGATGGCTTCGAACGTCTCTCCCTGGGTCGCACATCCGGGGATGGACGGCACCTCTGCCCAGCACCCGCCCTAAACGGAAGTTTCAGCGGTCATTTGGCCTGAACTCATAGATTCTAAAGGCTTTAGCTGGACCATCGCGCACGGCAGGCAGAGTCGCGCGCCTGGCTTTGGCGGATGGGTGTGCGCCGGCGTTCGCACGCGCCCACGATCGCGAATACTCATTCGAGCCTCATTGTATACTACCGGCATGAGTATCCGATTGCAGGTCGTCATGGACGAAACGGAAATCGGCGAGTACCGCCGCCTCGCCAGGCGCGACGGGCTCACCCTGTCGGAGTGGGTTCGCCAGAAGCTGCGCCGCGCCGAACGCAATGAAGCTTCGGGTAGCATCGACCGGAAGCTTGCCGCGATCCGCGCGGCCGCGCGCCACGATTTCCCGACCGCGGACATCGATCGGATGCTGCGTGAGATCGAGTCGGGCTACCGCGGATGATTCTGATCGATTCGAACGTCCCGATGTACCTCGTGGGCGCCGCGCATCCGCACAAGGCCGACGCGCAACGGCTCCTCGAACGCCTCGCGATCGACAATCGACGGCTGGTCAGCGACGTGGAGGTGCTACAGGAGATCCTGCATCGCTACGTCGCAATCGAGCGGCGCGACGCGATTCAGCCGGCGTTCGACGCTCTCCTCGGCGTCGTCGACCAGGTGCTCCCGATTACGGTAGAGACGTTGCACGGCGCGCGCGATATCGTGCTCGGCTCCCCGACGCTCTCGGCCCGTGACGCGCTGCATGTCGCGGTCATGCGCCAACACGACATACAGGAGATCCTCTCGTTCGACCGCGGCTTCGACGATATTCCCGGAATCCGTCGCCTCGGCATCTGATACGGACAGCCTGGGGTCCCGGCGACCGTCAGCAGCTCAAGCAGCGGTGGTTGTTCACCGCGCCCAGGCTCTCGAGCAGCGCGATCGTCTCCGGGAACGGCTGAATGCGCTGGACCGGCCCGTTGGCCATGTCGACGGTAGTCTGCCCCATCCGGCTGACCTCGGTGACGTCGACGCCCCGCGCGACCAGATAGCGGATCAGGCCGTTGTCCCCGCGTGCCGCGGCGTGGTGAACGGCGTTGTAGCCGTTGTGGTCGCGGGCGTGCACGTCGGCGCCGACCTCCTCCACCAGGAAACGCACGGCGGGCAGCCAGCCGTCCGGGGCGTGACGGTGGGAGTTGCCCGCGAAGCCCTGGCCGTAGCCCACGCCGGAGGCGGCCAGCAGCGGCTGCACGCCCGGACCGCCGTAGGGCGTCGGCGGCAGGCCCGACGGATCGGGGTCGAGAGGGCGTCGGCGCGAGGGGACCTTGATCGTCGGCAGGTGGGGATCGGCGCCGTGGGCCAGCAGCAGGCGCATGGCGCCGAGATCGAGCGCATAGGCGGCCCGCCAGAATGGCGTGGCGCCGGCGCGGTCGACGCCGAGCAGATCGCGGTTGTAGGTGGTGTACCACAGCGAGCGGGTCAGGCGTGCGTTGACGTCGGCCCCGGCGGCGATCAGGGCCTGCATGAGTTCCAGGTACGACGTGGACTGCTGCAGGTAATCGGTCGGCTGCGGATGCCGGGCCTTCGGCGCCCAGTGCATGTTCAAGGCTCCGTAGAGCGGCGTGGCGCCGGCGGCGCTCGCGAGCGTGGGATCGGCACCCAGCTCCAACAGGCGCATCGCGAGGTCGAAGTGCCCATTGATGGACGCGATTAGCAACGCGCTCGTCCCGTCCGCGGCGCTGACCCGGTTGACATCGGCGCCCCCGTCCAGCAAGGCCACCGCAGCGTCCGTGTAACCTTCACGGGCCGCGAGCAGCAGCGCCGTCAGCCCGCCGTGCGTCCCAACCAGGTCGGCGAAGCCGAGCGGTTCCGGCTCCTCCAGCAAGTCCGCCTCGATGGCCGCGGCCTCAGCCGCCGCGGCGGCCGCGCGGGCCTCGGAAGAGAGCGGTCGGGACGAGGTCCATGCGGCCGGACCCGCGGCACCGGCCGCGGCGGAAGGCGGGGAGGTGGGCGTCGCGGAACCTGTCCTCGGCGCACCGGCTGCAAAAGGAGCCGCCGTCGCGTTCGGCCGCTCCGCGGACTGTCCCGACGCGAGCGCCGAGCGCAGGGCCGCGATGCGCTCCCGCCGACCGCGGCTCTCCTCGCGATCCACCTCGTTGCGGGCCGCGATGTCCACCACCGTGCCGGCCAGCTCCGGATCGGCGCCCCGGGCAAGCAGCACGGAGACGGCCCCGGTCCGCGCCGCGGCGGCAGCGAACATGAGCGGCGTCTGTCCCCACACCGGCTCGCGGACGTCGACGGACGCGCCGTGATCCAGCAGGGCGACCACCGCACCAGCGGCGCCCGAGGCTGCCGCGTAGTGCAGAGCGGCAGCGCCGGTGGTCGTGAGCGCGCTCACGTCGGCGCCTGCCGCGAGCAGCGCCCGCACGGCCCCGGTCTGTGCGCTCCGGCTCGCAACGTGCAACGGCGTGTGGCCGCCCAACCGGGTCCGGACCTCGGTATCGGCCCCCGCGTCGAGCAGCAGCCTGACAATCTCGACGGCACCGTGCTGCACCGCCCAGTGCAACGCGGTCATGCCATCGCCATGGGCGGCGTCGGGATCCGCTCCCCGGGCGATCAGCCCACGGACCGCATCGACGTCCTGACGCACCGCGGCATCGGCGACCGGGGCGTCGACCGCGGCGGAGATCGGCGCCGAGGCCAGCGCCAACAGCACCGCCAGACCCACGCTGCCGGCCAGGGCACGGACTCGAGGTCGGCTCGCGGACTTCCAGTTGGCGTCTTCGGACGTGAAGCTGCTTGCGGCCTGCGCCGCCATTCGGATCGGATGCATCGTTGGCTCCGCTGTCTCCCCGGGCCTGCTGCCGGGACTCACGCTACGGGAACGCTCGCCACCTGGTTCACACGGACAGCGAGAACGTCCCGGTGCTGTCGCCGAAACGCTCCAGATCGTCGACGCCGAGCCGGTGCAGCAGGTCGAGCATGACGTTCGCCATCGGCGTACCCGGCGCGGCCCGCCGGTGCAGATTGCCGGGCAGCTTCCCGTTGGCGCCGCCGGCCACGAAGAGCGGGCAGCGCTTGTGGTTGTGCACGTTCGGATTGCCCATCGGCGAGCCGTAGATGACCAGCGACTTGTCGAGCAGGGTGGCGTTGCCCTCCTCGATGCTTCGTAGCTTCTCGAGGAAGTAGGGGATCAGGCTCACGTGGTAGCGGTTGAGCCGCGCGAACTCCTCGATGCGGGCCTCCTGCTCGCCGTGGTGCGAGGCGGGGTGGAACCCGCGGTCGATGCCGCTTTCGGGATAAACGCGGCCGGTGGCGTCGCGCGACAGCTTGAACGAGAAGACGCGCGTCATGTCCGCCTCGAAGGCCAGGGCCTGCAGGTCGAACATCAGCTTTACGTGCTCGTCGAACGAGTCGGGCACCCCCGCCGGTGCCCCCGGCAGCAGCAGCGCCTCACCGCCGGTGTTGCGCTCCTCCACCCGCTGGATGCGCCGCTCGATCTCGCGCACGTCGTCGAGATAGCGTTCCATTCGTCCCCGGTCGGCGGGGTCGAGGTCACGCTTGAGAGTGGCCACCTCGGCGGTGATGAAGTCGAGCACGCTGCGCCGCTCCCGCCGCCGGGCGGTGCGTTGCTCCGCGGTGCCGCCGGCCCCGAACAGCAGGTCGAACGCCAGCCGCGGATCGCGGATCATCGGCAGCGGCTCGGTCGGCGACGCCCAACTGATCGTGTCGGTGTAAACGCAGGAGTAGCCGTAGGCGCAGCCGCCGGCCTGGTCGACGTTCTCGATGCAGAGCTGCATCGACGGAATCGGCGTGTCCTGGCCGAAGCGCCCCGCGTAGAGCTGGTCCAGCGAGATCCCGGCTCGCACGTCCGAGCTCTCGGTCTGCTTCGGATGCGACTGCGTCAGAAACGTGGCGCTCGACCGGAAGTGGTCGCCGCCGATCTCCGGCGGGGTCACGGCTTCGGCCGGCGCCACGTCGGTGTCGCTGACTATGGTCAGCATGTCGCGGAACGGCTCCAGCGGGCTCAGCGCGCTCGGTGTCAGGTCGAACTCCCGCCCCACCGCGGCGGGAGACCACAGGTGCCGCGACGCGCCGTAGGCGGTGCTGCCGGCGGCCCCGTGCACGTTCTCGATGCAGACCAGCCGCGTCGGATCGGCGGCGGACCGCGCGGCCGCGGCGCGTGAGCGGCTCAGGCCGGCCGGCACGAACGCGTCCAGGAACGGCAGCGCCACGCTCACGCCCACGCCGCGCAGGAACGTGCGCCGGGGAAGATGCTTGCCGGTGATCAGGGTCATGGAATGCTCTCCTCCGTCAGGCCGCCCTTCATCCGGAACGCCGGCGTGCGCACGACGCCGAGGATGAAGGCGGAAAGGCGGTTGTCGGCGGCCTCGGCGGCGCGGGCGACCTCGCGCACGGCGGGCATGTCGTAGTGCTCCACACGCCGGCCCAACGCGTAGGCCATCAGGTTCTCGACGAAGGTCCTCACGATGGGCTCGGGGCGCCGCAGCAGGGCCTCGCGCAGATCGGCGCCGCTGCCGATGGGTGTGCCGTCGTAGAGCTCGCCCGTCGCGTCTATCCGCGAGCCGTTGTCCCACATGCGGCGGGCCCCGGTGACGTCGTAGCGCTCCAGGGCCAGCCCGATCGGATCCATCATGCGGTGGCACGAGGCGCACGCCGGGCTCGCGCGGTGCCGTTCCAACCGCTCGCGCACCGAGAGCAGCCGGCCGTCCTCGGCGACCACCGTGTCCTCCAGATCCGGCACGTCGGGCGGCGGCGGCGGGGGGGGACTCCCCAGCAGCACCTCCATCGCCCACTTGCCGCGCAGCACCGGCGACGTGCGGTCGGCGTAGGAGGTCAGGGCCAGCACGCTCCCGTGGCCCAGCACGCCCCGCCGCGGATCACCGTCCGGGTACGTCACGCGGCGGAACCCGGGCCCGACGACGCCGGGAATGCCGTAGTGCCGGGCAAGCCGCTCGTTGACGAACGTGTAGTCGGCATCGAGCATCTCCAGCACGCTCCGATCCTCACGGAGCAGGTGCAGGAAGAAGAGCTCGGTCTCGCGCCGCAGCGCCCACTTGAGCTGCTCGTCGAAGTCCGGATACACCCGCACGTCGGGCTGCAGCGCCTCCAGGTCGGGCAACCGCAACCATTGGGCCGCGAAGCGCGTGGCGAGCGCCTCCGCCCGGGGA
This sequence comes from Vicinamibacterales bacterium, assembly GCA_958296065.1. GTDB lineage: Bacteria > Acidobacteriota > Vicinamibacteria > Vicinamibacterales > UBA8438 > WTFV01. Next base: position 73,142 of record CATQHX010000020.1, read on the forward strand.
TCGGCCAGCATCCGCCGCACCTGCCGGTCCAGCACGTCCGGGTCGGACAGCCGCTGCTCGGTCGCCAGCGCCAGGAGCTCGGCGTCCGGCGTGGACGACCAGAGGAAGAACGACAGGCGCGACGCCAGGTCGTGGTCCGAGATCGGGAAGCTGGCGGTAGCCGGCACGTCCACCGGCGGCTCCTCGAAACGGAACACGAAGTGGGGGCTGGCCAACATCCCCTCGATGGCCATCCGTACGCCGGCCTCGAAGCCGCCGTCCTCTGCCCCGGCGTCGTAGAGCGCCATCAGCGCCGCGTGGTTCGACGCGGTGAGCGGACGCCGGTAGGCCGCCGTTCCGAGCCGGCCGATGATGCGGGTCGCACAGTCGCGCGCCTCCTCCGGCGCGGCAGGGCGGCACGTGAAGATGCGGTCGCGGCTGGGGGTGTCGGAAACGCCGGTCACCGCCTCCGGTCCCCGAATCGCGAGGTCGCGCAGATGCGGCAGGCTGGTGAAGCCGTAGGCGTTGGCGATGCTGGTGCTCGCCAGCGACCAGTCGTGCGGCGAGATCAGGTCCTGCACCGGACCGTCGAACTGCGGAACGAAGACGGCCGACACCCGGTGGGGCCCGGCC